>CAZLJX010000030.1:0-44048 GCA_964559985.1 uncultured Bacteroidales bacterium | reverse complement strand
ATACAATTATTGGGGTTTACCTATTTACGAGCATTAATTTTGTCTATTAAGCCTAAAAAATGCACAGGCGATCAGGCAATTTTTATTCTGAAACGAGATAACTGATTGATTTATTACTTATTGTTTCTTTGCCTGTGGGCTATATCATAAAGCCTGGCATAGGTGAGAAACTGCCCGAATGCTGAAATTTTTGCAATAATAAAACCATGATATCCATCACGAAAACCACCCTGAAAGAAATATTGCTTTAAAAACTTTACGGCCGGACTAAAAATAATATGTACCAGGGAACTTTTTTTCCCATTTTTGAATTTATGTTGCGCTTTGAGAAAAGTGTATTTTTCAAGTCTATTAATATGCTGATTTATTGATGTATATGAATAATGAAACAAATCCCCTCTTAGATCCTTGACTACAGCCCCCTGCTTCATTTCAACCTGTTCGTGAATTTCCGATAAATTCCAGCCTCCTTTGTTTCGATCATATAACCTTAATTTTTTATCGGGATACCACCCTCCATGATATATCCATGAACCACAATAGTTTGTCAGCCTGGTTAATATATAGCCATCGGCCTGACAGTTGTCTTTAACATCAAGGATATTATTTTTGAGTTCATCTGATAAAACTTCATCGGCATCGAGTGACAAAATATAATTATAACTTGCCTGGTTGTCAGCCCATTGTTTTTGTTGTCCGAAACCTTCAAAAGAATGTATTACAACCCTGGCTCCGAGTTTTTGGGAAATTTCAATGGTTTTATCAGTCGATCCGCTATCAACTACAATTATTTCATCGGCAACCGGTAAAGCAGCGGTGATACATCTTTCAATATTTTTTTCTTCATTGAAGGTGCAAATAACAACCGAAATCTTAATCTGCATATCAGGTTGAAAATGTTAAAACAATGAATTAGTAAAATATGTAAACAAAACCCTTCATTGTTTCAGCATCGGGCGGGGTATAAGATTCGGCCGGTGAAATGACATAAAAATATATCCCTGGCGATACAAGTCTGCCATCGGCAGTGCGGCCATCCCATACAATGGTTTCCTGTGGTGTATCCATGCGGAAAATAATATTTCCCCAACGGTTGAAAAAAATAAATTTGAATTTATTTAATCCATTGGTGGTGATAATAAACTGGTCGTTGATACCATCCCCATTGGGAGTAAAAACATTAACTGCAGGTTGATTGCAGGAATCTGAGACAATAACCTGAAAAGCAACACTATCGGCATGTCCGTTACGGGTTGTAACTTTCAGGTATGCATTGTAAGTGCCTGAAGCCATGTATTTGTGGCTGATGGATGCAATGGTATCCCTGACCTGCATTTTTTTAACCGAATCGCCAAAAAACCATTTGTATTCTATGGTATCGTTTGTTGAAAAACCCGGTGCGGTAAGTTCGGCCGAAAAAATTCGCGAAAATGTTGCGTATTTTACCCGATGAACCTCAACGGTATCAATAGTAACAGAAACGGGTTGCCCGTTACCGTAAAAAACCAATAAAATCAACAAAACCGATAATAAATAGAGATATTTCATGTTTTCCGGTTTTTGATTTTAATTACCATGAATGCAAACCTACATGTTTTTTAAATAATACCAAAATGTAAAAATTAAAAAATCATCTTTTTGCAGACAAATTCTGAGATTTCCAAAATATGAAAATAAAAAAGCCTCCAGGCTTAAGGAGGCTTTCAAGATATGTTTATTCTGATTTTTCTTTCTTCTTAGGTTGTTCACTATTAGTGTTTTCTGGTTTTGGTAGAAGCACTTTTCTTGATAACTTGAGTTTACCACCTTTATCAATATCAAGCAGTTTCACCTGTACTATTTCACCAACCTTGAGAACATCTTCAACATTATTGACCCTGCTCCATGCTATTTCAGAAACGTGGAGTAAACCATCTTTATTGGGAAGAATTTCGATAAACGCCCCGAATGAAACTATTGATTTCACCGGCCCTTCATAAATTTTACCTATTTCCGGAACAGCCACTATTGCTTCAATACGCCTTACAGCTGCCTTAATTGATTCGGCATTATCGGCAAACACATCAACAATTCCGTAATTGTCAACTTCTTCAATTACAATAGTAGCGCCGGTTGTATTTTGTATATCCTGAATAATTTTACCACCAGGTCCTATTACAGCACCTATCATTTCTTTCGGAATGGTGAGTTTCTGAATTCTCGGAGCGTGTGGTTTCAGTTCCGGACGTGGTTCAGCTAGGGTTTCCACTATTTTGGATAAAATATGTTTTCTGCCCGCATTTGCCTGAGCCAGTGCTTTTTCAAGAATGTCGTAAGTAAGTCCGTCAACTTTAATATCCATTTGGGTAGCGGTGATACCATTTTCGGTTCCGGCAACTTTAAAATCCATATCACCCAAATGATCTTCATCACCAAGTATATCGCTTAATACAGCCCATTTCCCTGTTTTGCTATCGGTAATTAATCCCATGGCAATACCCGATACCGGTTTCCTGATTTTTATCCCGGCATCCATCAATGCAAGGGTTCCGGCACATACGGTAGCCATTGAAGAGGAACCGTTTGATTCAAGGATATCACTGACAATACGTACTGCGTAGGGATTTTCTTCACCATTTGGAAAAACTTTTTTCAATGCCCTGTGTGCAAGGTTGCCATGACCTATTTCACGTCTTCCAACACCGCGGTATGGCCTGGCTTCGCCTGTCGAAAAAGGTGGAAAATTATAATGCAGTAAAAATTTATCGCGCCCCTGTTTTAAAACTTCATCAACTATTTTATCATCGAGCCGTGTACCTAATGTAACGGTTGTAAGCGACTGGGTTTCACCCCTTGTAAAAATCGCTGAACCATGAGCGGCAGGTAAATAATCAACCTCACACCATATTGGCCTGATTTCATCGCATTTGCGACCATCAAGTCTTATTCCTTCGTTTAAGATAACATTTCTGACAGCTTCTTTTTCAACCTGATGATAATATTTTGCAACAAGTTTTTCAGGAATTTCAGTTCCTTCAGGATAATTTGCCGTAATAAAACCAGATTTAATGTCTTCAAAAGCCTGTGAACGTAACTTTTTATTTGCTATGCCCTGTTTTGCTACATCATAAACCTGTTTATAGGTCGAATCCCAGATTTTTTTACGAAGTTCTTCATTATTTTCTTCATGGCAATACTGACGCTTTTCAGTCTTACCAAGGTCTGTCATCATTTCTTTTTGTGCAAGGCACATCATTTTTATAGCGTCGTGGGCATATTTTATGGCATCGAGCATATCCTTTTCGGAAACTTCGTCCATTTCACCTTCAACCATCAGAATATTTTCATAGGTGGCTCCTACCATAATATCGATATCAGAATTCTGAAGCTCTGAAAAGGTTGGATTGATGATAAATTTTCCATCAATACGTCCTACCCTGCATTCAGAAATAGGTCCGCCAAATGGAATATCCGAAATTGAAAGTGCAGCCGAAGCAGCCAGTCCGGCCATAGCATCGGGCATAATATCTTTATCGGCAGAAATCAAGGAAACATTTACAAAAACTTCAGCATGAAAATCGTCTGGAAATAATGGACGCAACGCCCTGTCAATCAATCGTGATATAAGAATTTCACTGTCACTGGGTTTGCCTTCACGCCTGGTGAAACCACCCGGAAATCGGCCTGCAGATGCGAAATTTTCACGATATTCAACCGATAAAGGCATAAAATCTACGTCTTCTTTTGCTTCGTCAGCAGCCACTACTGTGGCAAGCAACATGGTTTTGTCCATTTTTACTACAACCGAACCATGAGCCTGTTTGGCCAGTTTGCCGGTTTCAATAATTATTACCCGCCCATCGGGTAACTGAATTTTTTTTTGATAAGGAATAATCATTTTTCTATAAATTGACTTGGTTTAACGAATTGTGGTATCTGACTGACAGTACAAAAAGGATAAAAAAATCAAAAAAGGCAATTACTTCAATTGCCTTTTTTTGATGTTTACTTTCTCAAATTGAGAGCTTTAATGATTGCCCTGTATCGTTCTATATCTTTTCTTTTAAGATAATCGAGTAATTTCCTGCGCTTACCAACCATATTAATGAGCGCCTTTTGGGTACCAAAATCTTTTTTATTCGATTTCAGATGCTCGGTCAGATGGCTGATACGGTAGGAAAATAAGGCAATCTGGCTCTCGGCTGAACCAGTGTCTGTATTAGACTTCCCGTACGATTTAAAAAGCTCCTGCTTTTTTTCTGCTGTTAGATACATACAATAAGCTTGTTTAAAAATTAATGAACCGCAAAATTAGATAATTTTTTTAGCTTTCAATACTTTTGATAAAAAAATAAATATCATGACATTGTAATATCCTGTTTAATTTATAAAAGTCTCTCCGAATTGAAATATATTCCTTATTTCTATTTTACAAACAGATTCAGACTATTGAACAGGTAACCGAATGTATAACCTTTTCATTTTATAAAACCATCATCCGGAAGTTTTAATACAGCATAACCAGAAACAGACATTTTAAGTATATTTGCCTCCTGAAAATATTAAAAATGCCAGATTTTCAATTGTTTTTGAAAAATGATATTTCTAATAGTTTCAAATTTGCGAATTGAAAAAAACCATACTATGAATTTTAAAAGATATACAGTCACCTCTGCACTACCCTATGCCAATGGCCCTGTTCATATCGGACATCTTGCAGGTGTTTATATTCCGGCCGATATTTATGTAAGATATTTAAGGCTTAAAAAACGCGATGTGATTTTTATTGGTGGTTCCGACGAACATGGTGTGCCTATTACTATTAAAGCCCGGCGCGAAAATGTTACCCCTCAGGTTATTGTTGACAGGTATCATCATATCATCGAAGAGTCTTTTAAAAATTTCGGAATCTCTTTTGATATTTACTCCAGAACATCAAAGCCCATCCACCATGAGACCTCATCGGCTTTTTTCAAAAAACTTTTCGATCATGGTCATTTTATTGAAATGACCTCAAAACAATATTTCGATGAAGAAGCCAATACATTTTTAGCCGATCGTTATATCACGGGAATCTGCCCGCATTGCAGCAACGAAAATGCCTATGGCGATCAGTGTGAAAAATGCGGAACTTCCCTCAGCCCCACCGATCTGATCAATCCCCGGTCAACCATCAGCGGTAACCCACCGGTATTAAAAGATACCAAACACTGGTTTCTTCCACTTGACCGCTACGAATCTTTTCTGAAAAAATGGATTCTTGAAGATCATAAAGAATGGAAAACAAATGTTTACGGTCAGTGTAAATCGTGGCTCGATCTTGGACTGCAGCCAAGAGCTGTTACACGCGACCTTGACTGGGGTGTAAAAGTGCCACTTGAAGGAGCTGAAGGAAAAGTACTATACGTGTGGTTCGATGCGCCTATTGGTTATATTTCGGCCACCCGCGAACTGACCCCAGAATGGGAAAAATACTGGAAATCACCTGATTCCAGATTGATCCATTTTATCGGGAAAGATAATATTGTTTTTCATTGTATTGTGTTTCCGGCCATGCTGAAAGCAGAAGGTACCTATATCTTGCCCGATAATGTGCCTGCAAATGAATTTCTTAATCTTGAAGGAGATAAAATTTCCACATCAAGAAACTGGGCTGTTTGGTTGCATGAATATCTTGAAGAATTTCCCGGCAAACAGGATATATTGCGTTATGTGTTAACAGCCAATGCACCTGAAACAAAAGACAACGACTTTACATGGAAAGATTTTCAGGCACGCAATAACAACGAACTGGTTGCCATTTTTGGTAACTTCGTAAACCGCACATTAGTTTTAACACAGAAATATTTCAGTAACCTTGTTCCTGCACCAGCGCCATTGAATGATTATGATGCACAGGTAATAAACGACATGGCTCAGGTAAAATTTAAAGTGGAGGAAAATCTTGAAAATTTCCGTTTCCGCGAAGCGCTGAAAGAAGCCATGAACCTGGCACGGATTGGAAATAAATACCTTGCCGATACCGAACCGTGGAAAATTTGGAAAACCGACCCGGAAAGAGTGCAAACAATTTTATATATCAGCCTTCAGATTACAGCGGGTTTGTCTGTGATTTTTGAACCTTTTTTACCATTTACCTGTGAAAAACTTCGTGGTATGATCAACTTACCAGCAGTAAACTGGGAATTGGCAGGAACGATGGATATTCTGAAAAGTGGCCATGAATTGGGAGAAGCCGGACTGCTGTTTGAAAAAATTGAAGATGATATTATTGATTATCAATTAAAAAAACTTGAAAATACAAAAAAACAAAATACCAAAATCAAAGTTGCTGACCAGAAACCCGTAATTACTTATGAAGAATTTTCAAAAATGGATATTCGTACCGGCAAAATTCTTCAGGCCGAACGTGTTCCTAAAACCGATAAACTGATGAAACTTACCATTGATACTGGTATTGATAAACGGACTGTTGTTTCAGGCATTGCTGTTTATTATTCTCCCGAACAGGCCATTGGAAAAAATGTAGTGATGCTGGTTAACCTTGAACCCAAAAAAATAAAAGGAATTGAATCGCATGGCATGATACTGATGGCCGAAAACCATGATGGAGAACTGGTATTCGTTATACCTGAAAAGAATGTTGGGATGGGGAGTATGGTTAAATAAAAAATGAAATGATAACCAGAACACAAAGATTATTAAAAGTGTTTTTAATTTATTGAAAGTTATATTTGGTTGAATAGAAATATTTTATATTTTTGCCCATGCGTGGATGGATTTGAATTGATTGCAACCACAATAAAAAATGCTAAAGCAATGAGCTTCCACATCGATACTCATCTGCTTTCCAAAGAAATTATTAACTATTAAAATTTAATTAATTATGTCGTATTTATTTACATCAGAATCGGTGTCGGAAGGCCATCCCGACAAATTAGCCGATCAGATCAGTGATGCTTTGCTCGATGAATTTCTGCGTCAGGATCCTGAATCAAAAGTGGCATGTGAAACTCTGGTAACTACCGGATTGGTTGTTTTAAGCGGTGAAGTTAAAACCAATGCTTACATTGATGTTCAGCAAGTGGCCCGTGAAGTAATTGCTAAAATAGGCTATACACGTCCCGAACTCAAATTCGAAGCCGAAGGTTGTGGCGTTATCTCTTCCATTCATGAACAATCGCCCGATATCAACCAGGGCGTGGTACGTGAAAAAGAAGAAGAACAGGGAGCAGGTGACCAGGGAATGATGTTTGGTTATGCCACTACCGAAACCGATCTGTATATGCCATTACCCATTGAACTGGCACATATCTTCCTCGAAGAACTTTCGAAAATAAGACGCGAAGGCCGCCGGATGAAATACCTTAGGCCCGATGCAAAATCGCAGATTACGATTGAATATTCCGATAATGGAAAACCCCTGCGTATCGATACCATTGTAATTTCGACCCAGCACGATGATTTTATCAGGCCTGAAAACAATAGTCCGAAAGCCCGGAAAGAAGCCGATGAAAAAATGTTGAAAACCATTTACAATGATGTTGAACGTATTTTAATTCCCATGGTCAAAAAACAGATGCCAAGAAGATTAAAACGTTTGTTTACAAATAATTATAAACTACTCGTTAATCCAACCGGAAAATTTGTGATCGGAGGACCTCATGGCGATACCGGGTTAACAGGCCGGAAAATCATTGTCGATACCTATGGCGGTCGTGGAGCTCATGGAGGTGGTGCTTTTTCAGGTAAAGACAGCTCAAAAGTTGATCGTTCAGCTGCTTATGCAGCACGACATATTGCTAAAAACCTTGTTGCTGCCGGAGTGGCAAAAGAATGCCTGGTACAGGTGGCTTATGCCATTGGTGTTGCACAACCCGTTGGTATATATGTAAATACCTATGGAACATGCCGTGTAAAAAGCAACGACAATAAAAAAATGACCGATGGTGAAATTGCACTTAAAATTAAAGAACTTTTTGACCTCAGGCCTAACGCCATTGTAAAACGGTTTGGACTTAAAAATCCAATTTACCTGCCTACAGCCTCTTATGGTCACTTTGGAAGAACTCCATATTCTGATGAAGTTGTTGTTTATCAGAATGGTTCGCCCATGAAAAAAACCGTTGATTTTTTCTCATGGGAAAAACTTGATCACGTTGATAAAATTAAAAATGCTTTCCGGATTTCTTAATCAAGGTGTATATTTATGAACCCCGGACTGAAAAAAACTTTCCGGGGTTTTTTGTGTATAAATGTGCCGGAAAAATTATTTTCTAATTTCTTTTTTAGCCTCAACTCACACTTTCGACAGATTATACAAAATTCCGTTAATTACTATTTTTATCGGCAATATCGTTTTTGGGTTTTTTGTTCGGGTGGGTTAAGTAGCACGATATTGTTAACCTGCACCAAATCAAAATATAAGCACTAAGTTTCAGGCTTGTATGGTTTGTCTTGATAGATCAGGGTCAACCTGTCTGACTTAAAACCCGCATTACCAACTGAAATTGTGTCTCTTGCCGTCAATGCTTAATTAGTTTTTGAACATGGCTATGTTGTCCTTGTTTTAATAAGATTAAGTATAAACCATTTGTAAGGCAAGAAATATCAATTTTATTTTTGTTTTGGTCAATAATGACGACCTGACCAATAGAATTTAAAATTTCAATTTGAAAATTGGCATTTGAAACAGAAACAATATTTAATTCAGTATTTGCCGGATTGGGATAGATAGATATTGTTTTTTTATCAAAATTTGTTTCTTGTGCAGAAGTTGTACCATACATTACAGCATTCAGTTTTTCCCAAATACTGTTGCAAAGTTGAGTAGGAACTTCACCACTATTTGCTTGATTTCCCATTCTAACAATCACTAATCCTAAACTTCTTGAAACACTTAAAATCTGCCCGTTTTTACCAAGTCCGGCAAACATATCATTTGGTGCGGCAGGTGCAAAGGATCCTGAGAATACGTACTGTGATGTTGGTAACATGTAGGAGGACTTGCCATTCAACCACCATAAATAACCATAGGAGAGATTGAGATTTTGTGAAGAACTGGTCATTTGATTAATATAAGCGGTATCATGAAGCAAAGTATCGGTATTCCAGATGCAATTATTTTGTATTAATAAGCCAAAACGAGCCATGCTTCTAACCTTGCTAAAAAACACATTGTCATAGTTGACAAATATCCAGCTACCTGTCATTCCTGTTTTGATCTTTAGCTTAGATTGTGTATATATGTTAACCGGGGTTGCTGTGGCTGTTGTTAAAATATTTTCTAAAAGGGTATATGGAGCATTATGATAAGCCCAACGTGTTCCGGCATCTGCCAGGTAATTCAAACAAGTATCAATGGTGCAATGATTATCAGGGACACCATCGTCAAGACCAGTTGTCATTGTTAATTGATTGATGATTTTGATTTTTCCCTCTTGTATTGTTGTGCAATTTGTCCAACCAGCTCCCAGATAGGTGGATGAAGTGTCTGTTATTGAAAAAATATTTTCTTCCTGGGCTTTACCAACTAAAAATGAAGTGATTGTTTTTCCTGCAGATGCCCAATACCAAAGGCTATCTTCAGTAAAGGTGCCGAAGTATTTTTCTAAAACTATTTTCCCATTTTTCAATACAATAAAACCTTTGGTGTCTTGTTGCTGCAAAAAATGATATAATGTGTCTATCTGATTTAAACACCACCCCAATGAAGAAGGAGATATGGTGTCCCAACTAGCCGTGCTGCTTAGTGGAGGGAAATATATGCTTTGAGCTTTTGAAATCGGTAAAACACAAGTTAAGGCAATGTTGGTAAGAAGAAATATTTTCTTCATTCTGTCAGATTTTAACATTAGACTTTCAAATTTCTTAAAAGTTTAGTCATTGCTTTGCAGTCCATCACGCTTGCTATTACATTGATTATATTCATACCTGATTTTATAACCCATTGTGTTTCCGGTAACAGATCCGGGTTTGCGTGTATCGTGAAAATGCAATCCACATTCAGGGCAGATTTTTACAAAATCACTCAGCCTGAAACCACATGCCGGACAAAGATCGTTTGAATCGGATAAAAAAATGTTGTCTTCTGTTTTTCGTTTTTCAATCACAGCATCAATGGCTTTTTTGATTGATATATGTATATAAAATAACTCGCCTGCCAGGAATATCACCGGAATAAAAATACCCATTAACAGTGCTGCCTTTGAAAATCCCCCCAAAATAACAATGCCCGAAAAAATCATGATGGCTGCCTGAATCTGAACTGAAGGATCGAAGGTTATCTTCAAATCTTTTTCAGAAATTGTTGCTTTTACCTGGTATTTAAATCCAATAAGGCTTTGACGGCACGAAAAAACAGCCTCATCCCTACCCCACGATGTTTCCGAAATTTTCCATCCGAATAGTTTTATCAATTGCCGTAGAGTATAATCATGCAAAGGAAAATTGCTATAACACTTCCCAAAAATTACAGGCCATTTCATTGGTTAATATATTGATAACAAATATTTTATTATCAATCTTTTTCTTTATCTCCGTTTTTATGAAACCACAGGCTTTTTATTTCTCAAAATATAAAAAATGATAGCTAAACCCGCTATAATAAAAGGCAGGCTCAACCATTGCCCCATATTAAGTACCATCGAAGATTCAAAATCTTCCTGGACCTCTTTTAAAAATTCAATCAGAAACCTGGCCGAAAACATCAATACCATAAAAACACCCGATAAAAAGCCTTCTGTTTTTGCTTTTTCAATACGCCAGTACGAAAAAAACAAAATAAAAAAAACTACCAGGTATGATAATGCCTCATAAATCTGGGTAGGATGCCTGGGTACCAGTTGATGATCGCGGATAAAAACAAAACCCCATTTAACATCGGTAACATATCCGTATATTTCACTGTTCATTAAATTACCAACACGAATAAAAGCACAACCTAATGCCGCTACTATAACCACCCTGTCAAAGGTCCATAAAAACGACTTTTTAACTTTACGCGAAAACAGGAAAAGGGCCATCAGAATGGCAATGGCAGCTCCATGACTTGCCAGGCCTCCCTGCCATATTTTCAATATTTCAAGCGGATGAGAAAGGTAATATGCCGGTTCGTAAAAAAGGCAGTGTCCCAACCGGGCACCAATGACGGTGCCTAAAAATACATACATGGTGAGTTTATCAAGCAGTTCCTGTGATAAACCTTCATTTTTAAAAATTCGTTGCAAAATAACATATCCGGCAAAAAAAGCTGCAGCAAAAAGTAATCCGTACCAACGAACTGCTACAGGGCCAATCCTGAAAATTTCAGGATCAACATTCCAGTTAACAAATAGTAATTCCATAATTAAAAATTTTTCAAACCTAAACTTTTTTTCTCTTTCAGGCAAGCCAAATATTTAAACGGATAGTGATTGCAAACAGGAATTAATAATCAATCATAATGGATGATGTTTTAGTATGGTGTTTTAATCATTTTGATATAAATATAAACCGAAAATCGTTCTATTTCAATTATAAATATTTATTTTGCAACATTGGTATCTGAAAAATGCATGAAAAAAATTTTTCATTTTATTGTCATTGTTTTTATTGGCTTTTCATGTGCACGCATTGTTGCACCTACCGGTGGATCTAAGGATGAGACACCTCCAAAACCCTTGAAAACTTCTCCTGAAAATAATTCGGTCAACTTTAAAGAAAAAAAAATCATTATCGGTTTCGATGAATTTATTGTGCTTAAAAATCCCAACCAGGAAATGATGATTTCGCCACCCCAGAAAAACAAACCCATTATCAAACTTAAAGGCAAAGACCTGATTATTGAATTAATTGATACGCTGATTCCCAACACAACCTACAACATTAATTTCTACAATGCCATAACCGATCTGCACGAAGGTAATATTCTTAAAAATTATCAGTATATCTTCTCAACCGGTTCTCAAATTGATTCGCTCTATATTGCCGGAAAAGTAATTGATGCGCGCACCCTGAAACCTGAACAAGGAATGATGGTTATGGCGTGGAAAAATTCTTATGATTCGGTGCCATACAAAAAACTACCCGATTTTTATTCACGTACTGACAAAGATGGAAATTTTTCTGTCAATAACCTTTCACCAGGAAGTTATCTGGTTCTTGCCATAAAAGATGGAAATACCAACCTGCTTTTTGATCTGCCACAGGAGAAAATAGCATTTTCCGACTCATTGATCACCCCGGGATTTATTGAATCAGTTAAATTTGACACCCTTCATCTTAAAAAAACAGGACAAGGAATAGATACCATTTTTTATGATTCAGTAAAAACAACCAAATCGTTTAAATCTTCAGCTCAAATTGAATTGAAAGCATTTATTGAAGATTATGAAAAAAACTATCTGAAATCGTATGCAAGGCCAACTCCGGGTGTTTTAAAATTTATTTTCAACAAACCTGGCATCCAAAATCTGGCTATTTCGTTAAAGCCTGAATGTAACGCATTCGTAAAATCGTGCAACCGGCAATCCGATTCGGTCCAGGTTTGGATAACCGATTCAGCATATGTCCATACCGACACAATATGTGCGATGCTTACATACAACTGGATCAATAAAGATTCAGTCATAAAAACACAGGTTGATACAGTTTTTATTAAATTCCAGCAAATAAAAGACAAACCGAATATTCCGGATTCTGTAAATAAAATATCACTCAACATACAAAACCAGAAAACAATCAGTTTTGCACACCAAATGGTTATCACATCATCCCTCCCGGTAACACATACAAATAATAATCTGGTAACTGTTGAAAGTTTTTCCGAAGATTCTGTATTTAAAAAACAGTCATTTACCCTGGTAATTGATACTTTATCAAAACTCAAGGTTCATGTAAACACGCATCTTGAACCCGGAAGCAATTACCGTGTTTCGGTTTATCCCGGGGCACTTTCAGCTATTTATCCGATTGAAAACGACACACTTATTGTTAAATTCAAAACCAATAGTGTAGAAGAATTTTCACGCATAAAATTTAAACTTAGTCAGCCTGTTAAGAATACCTGGCTTGAACTGACCGATGATAAGGATAAAATCCTGTTCACCGACGGACCTTTTAACGGCAATGAAATAGATGTTTCAAATATAAAACCGGGAAAATATTTTGCCCGTATATTTATCGATTCAAATAATGATGGAATATGGAATACTGGTAATTATATCAGACATATCCAGCCTGAACAGGTCATACGTTTTAGCCAGGAAATTGAATGCAAACCCAACTGGGATTATGAATTTAACTGGAAAATAGAGTAACTCAAATATTATTAATCAATTAATATCAAAAACCATGAACCGATTCTTTAACCACCTTTTAGTAACATTTTTTGTTATCGTGTTGATTTCCTGTTCTGATAATTTTAAAATCAGAAAATCAACCGATTCGAATGGATATTCCTACGAATATGCCAAAAATGACCCGATGAAAACACGCATTTATACTTTAAAAAACGGCTTGAAAATTTTCATTTCAGTAAATAAAGACGAGCCACGATTTCAAAGTTTTATTGCCGTTAAAGCAGGATCAACCTACGATCCAGCCGATAATACTGGTCTTGCACATTATCTTGAACATCTGATGTTTAAAGGTACAAGCCGCATCGGTTCACTCGACTGGGAAAAGGAAAAGATTTTGCTACAGCAAATCAGCGATTTATACGAACTTCATAAAGCCACCAGCAACACCGATGAAAAAAAGAAAATTTATGCCCGCATCGACAGTATTTCACAAATCGCCTCCCAGTACGTTGTTCCAAACGAATACGACAACCTTTGCCAGATTTTAGGGGCTAAATATACCAATGCCTACACAACCAACGAACGTACTGTTTACATGAATGATATTCCTTCGAATGAACTTGAAAAATGGCTGATGCTTGAAAAAGAAAGATTCAGTGAGCTTGTTCTCAGATTGTTTCATACCGAGCTTGAAACAGTATACGAAGAATTTAATATGGGACAGGATGATGACAATGATAAACTGTACGAAGCATTCAGCGACGCCATGTTTCCAAAACATCCGTACGGACAGCAAACTACCATTGGCAAGGCAGAGCATCTCAAAAACCCTTCGATGGTGAATATCCATAATTACTGGAGTACATATTATGTTCCGAATAATATGGCAATTTGTCTTTCGGGTGACCTTGATTATGAAAGTACCGTAAAACTCATTGATAAATACTTTGGTCAGCTCGCATCAAAACCAGTTCCTGAAAAACATCTGCCGGTTGAAGAACCAATTACAGAACCAAAAATAAGGGAGGTATTTGGCCCCGATGCTGAAGATTTTATGATGGGTTGGAGAATTAAAGGTGATAATACCTATGACAAACAGGTTGCAACACTTATCAGTGCTTTGTTAAGTAATGGAAAGGCTGGTCTCATTGACCTTGACCTGAATCAGGAACAAAAAGTTCTTGAATCAGGTGCTTTCACACATTTTTATAAAGAATATGGTTTGATGGGACTTTACGGCAGACCAAAAACAGGCCAGACCCTTGAAGAAGTAAAAGACCTGCTGATGAACGAAATGGAAAAAATTAAAAAAGGTGAATTCGAAGACTGGCTCATTCCGGCTGTTATTAACGATTTAAAACTTAATACCATCAGAAACAGGGAAAGTAATTTCAGGGCACACGAATTTGTTTATGCATTTACCAATGAAGTACCATGGAATGACTATCTTGATTTTTACAACCGATTGGAAAAAATTTCGAAAAATGAAGTCATGGCTTTTGCCAACGAAAATTTTAAATCCAACAATTTTGTTGCTGCCTTTAAACGTACCGGAAAAGATGATAAAGTTGTAAAAGTTGAAAAACCCAAAATTACCCCGGTTACCTTAAATCGTAATGCCAAGTCAGAATTTCAGAAAGAATTTGAAAATATAAAATCTGAACGTATACAGCCCGTTTTTATCGATTTTGACAAGCAAATTACATCTACAACATTATCCGATGGTGTCGATTTTCATTATATCACCAATCCATCGAACGAATTGTTTGATCTCGAATATATTATTGACATGGGAAGCTTTACCGATAAAATGCTGCCAGTTGCTATGAATTACCTCCCTTACATGGGTACCAATAAATTTTCACCTTCAGAACTAAAACAGGAGTTTTTTAAGCTGGGTATTTCTTTCGATGTTTATACCGGAAATTACCGTTCGTATATCAGCCTTTCCGGACTTGAAAGTAATATTGAAAAAGGTATTGACCTGCTTGAGCACATTATTTCTGAAGCAAAAGCAGACAGTACTACTTTTGCCGAATATATCAAAGGAATTCAAAAAGAAAGGGAAAACAATAAACTGAACAAAAACCTTATTCTCCGGCAGGCCATGCATTATTACAGTTTGTACGGCCCCAAAAATCCATTTACTAATGTGCCTACAAATGAAGAACTTACCAGCGCCAACCCGGATAGCCTGAATCAAATGATCAAAAACCTTTTCGGATACAAACACCAGATATTGTATTACGGGCAGAATTCTCAAAAACAAGCATTTAAATTGATAAAAAATAAGCACCATGTGAAAACCAATTTAAAAGATGTAGTTAAACCGCTGCATTATGAAGAAATCCAATATACCGAACCAGTGGTTTATATCGTTGATTATGATATGGTACAGGCAAATATTTTACTGGTTGCCAGTGATACCCGTTTCGATTCTACATTAATCCCTTATGCTATGATGTACAATGAGTTTTATAGCAATCTGGTTTACCAGGATATCAGGGAGGCACGTGGGCTGGCCTATACGGCATTTACCAGTTTTTCTGTACCCGAACGGCCCGACCTGAAACACCGGTTGACTTCATTCGTAGGAACCCAGACTGATAAACTTAAAATAACCATAGAAGCTATTTCCAACCTCTTGAATAACATCCCCCAGGCCGACGATCAATTCGAATCAGCGCGAATATCTATCCTGAAATCAATAGAAAATGAACGAATAATAAAGGATAATATTTTCTGGACATATATTCGTAATAAAGACAGGGGAATAAATTATGATATCAGAAAAAGTACCTATCAGAAAATTCAACAGACCAATATTGACGAATTCAGAATGTTTTTCGACCAGCATATTAAAGGAAAAAATTACAATTATCTTATCCTTTCAAACCAGAAAATGCTTGATAATAAAGTATTGAATAAATTAGGGAAAATTACCTATCTTACTAAAGAACAAATATTTAATTATTAAAAAAATTCGATTTATAAGCCCGGGTTCAAAAATGACCCGGGTTTTTCATTTTGGATTAAAATTTATGAACTATTAACCAGTACATTATTGAAATATTTTTCATATTTTTACGAAGAAATAAGTATAATTAATTTGATTCGATTTAAAATCAAATACATATAAATTATGGAGCAATTAACAAAATTCCTTCCTTTTGCTTTACTGCTTTTGATTGCCTGTTCGGGCAACCAGGAACAAAAACCAGAAATGATAGATGAAGGTAGCGAAACTGCAAATAAAGAACATATCAGCCAGGTAAGTACACTTTTCTACAACCTCCCCTCCCCGGTCGAAATGGCCAATCTTACCAAAGGAAGCGGTATAGTGTATTCAAAAGAATTACTGAATTCAACCCAGAATGTTGATAAATACAACACCACCAGCAGTCTTGCCCTGAACCTGGGTGTTTATGGCGCCGATTTAAGCTATAGCCGCATTTATGATCAGATACAGGAATCGGTTAATTATTTATCGGTGATCCGGAAAATTACTGAAGTATTAAAAATTCCCCAGGAAGAGGGATCAATGGCACTTAACCGCCTTGAACAAAATTTGAACAACCGCGATACTTTAATGAAACTTATCATCGATATTTATTCCGATGCTGATTTCTATCTCAAAGAAAACGATCGCGGAGCTACTGCTGTGCTGATTATTGTCGGCGGTTGGATTGAAGCCATTTACATAGCAACACATATTGTTAATCCGGAAAAACCTGATAAAAAACTGATGGATCGTATTGCTGAGCAAAAATATTCAATCGAAAGCCTGATAAAATTGCTCGAAATGTATCCTGAAAATAAAGAAATTAAAGATAAGCTGATGCCCAGCCTGAATGAAATAAAACAACAGTTTGACCAGATTGAAATTATCAACAAAAGCGGAGCAATTAAAACGGATAGCATAAGAAAAAACACTGTCATTGGAAATGTTTCTGAAATACATGTAAATATTGACAATATTCTTGGTCTGAAAAAAAGTGTAAGCAAACTTAGAAATGAAATAATCAAATAATTTTTTACATTTCAACATTAATTATGGATAGCATTAAACCTTGGCCTATGAAAAACATTATCATACTTGCTTTTACCCTGATTCTTGCAGCCCGGCCATTTTATGGGTTATCGCAATGTAAAAGCTTTACAAAGGATGTTTGTATTCCAAAACTCAACCCATATATCTACAATGGCCAATTAAACAGCGCCCAGTTAAATGAAGGCGATGTGGCTGAACTGATGCTCACGTTTTATTCAAACCAGGATTATCGCATTGCAGTTTGTGGACAAAACAACCTGGGAAAAATTCAGTTTAACCTGCTCGATGTTCAGCGAAATCTTATTTTCAGCAACAAAGATCATAATTTCAGCGATACCTGGGATTTTACATCCAACTCATCACAACAGTTAATTATTGAAATTATCGTACCGGAAGGTGCCAATCCTGAAAAAATTGAAAGTGGTTGCGTTTCAATCCTTGTAGGGTTTTTAGATAAAAAATAGGTGCTAAAAAAGGCCGGCAATACCGGCCTTTTTTATTATTATAATTGATGGAAATTAAACAGCCGAAATGAATTGATTTAAAAAACGCACATCATTTTCGAAATACATTCTTAAATCCCTGACCTGGTACCTGAGCATTGCAATACGTTCAATACCCATACCAAAAGCAAAACCCGTAAATTCCTTACTGTCAATGCCCGAATAATCAAGAACAGCCGGATCGACCATGCCACAACCCATAATTTCAAGCCAACCCGTATATTTACACACATTACATCCTTTGCCTCCACAAATCCGGCACGATACATCAACTTCAGCCGATGGTTCGGTAAATGGAAAATAAGATGGACGCAACCTTATTTCTGTCTTTTCACCAAACATTTCACGGGCAAAAAATAAAATGGTTTGTTTCAGATCGGCAAACGATACTTCATGATCGATATAGAGACCTTCAACCTGATGAAAAATACAATGTGCCCGGGCCGATATGGCCTCGTTGCGGAAAACCCTGCCAGGCATTACAATCCTGATTGGGGGCTTACTGGTTTCCATGGCCCTTACCTGAACCGATGAGGTATGTGTACGCAACACAATATCCGGATCGCTTTCGATAAAAAAAGTATCCTGCATATCCCTGGCAGGATGATTCTGTGGAAAATTCAGTGCAGAAAATACATGCCAGTCATCTTCAATTTCAGGGCCTTCACTAACTGAATAACCAATTTTATTGAAAATTGACACTATTTCGTCCCTGACAATAGAAATCGGGTGACGTGTCCCGGGTTTTAAACCTCCTCCAGGTAATGTAAGGTCATGGATAACCTCACTGGTATTTTTTAACTCAAATTGTTCCCGGTAAAAAATAATTTTATCATTGATAATGTTTTTTAACTCATTCAACCGCTGCCCTATTTCACGTTTTTGAGCAGATGGTATATTTTTAAATTCCTCAAACAATTGCGTAATAATTCCTGATTTTCCAAGCATGGATACCCTGAATTGTTCAAGCTGTTCAAGATGGTGGGCTGAAAATTCTTCGGCCTGTTTTCTGATTTCTTCAATCCTTTTTAGCATACAAAAGGGATATTTTTTATTTATTGATAGTCATTTTTATAATTTTTACATCGTCCACCGGGCGATTGTTTTTATCGGTTGCTACAGCTGCAATTTTATCAACTGTTTCAATACCGGAAATTACCTCGCCAAAAACGGTATAGGCCCCATCAAGATGAGGTGTACCACCAATTGTAGTGTATATTTTACGCTGCTCTTCAGAAAATCTGAATTGTTTATCCGGTGTAAGTTGATGGGCAATTTTCGATTCTATCTCAAGCCCAACCTGATTTAGAGTGGTCTGATCATTAATTTTTACCAACGAATCAATTTTATTTTTCAAAGCTTTCTGGGCTGATTGGTTAACATATTCCATCATTAACTGATTCTTTAACTGATCGTTCATCTTCTTTTCCATCATATTAAGCTGATCGTTGGTAAATACACTTCCCTGTACAATATAAAACTGTGAACCGGATGATTTTTTTTCGGGGTTAACATTATCGCCTTGCCTGGCTGCTGCAAGGGCGCCTTTTTTATGAAACAAACCCGGCCTGAATTCAGCTGTTACCTGGTACCCAGGACCACCGTTTCCAAGCATTGTCCCTGGTGTGGCATTTCTTGAGTCAGGATCGCCTCCCTGAATCATAAAATTAGAAATTACCCTGTGAAACAATAATCCTTCATAAAATTTGTCATTGACCAGTTTAATGAAATTATCGCGGTGAAGAGGAGTCTGGTTATAAAGTTTAACGACCAGATTGCCCATTGAAGTTTCAATGGTGACAGTAATTTCTTTTTGAGGATAAACCATATTCGTATAAATTAATAAAATAAATGCCAATGCTTTAATAACAATAATTTTCATACATCAATATTTTAATGATTATTACTGGTTATTTTATAAACACGGCAAAATTAATGAATAAAAAATCAATTTATAAATTTTTCATTTCATTAACCTGAGAAAAAGACTCTTTGTGAAATTGATGCATTAAAAATATTTGTGGTTTTGAAAATGTTAAGATTAAAAAATCATCATCGGCCATGGGTATTACATTTTTATAAAAAATATTATCTTTGCAGTTGCTATTATTAGCAGGGTTGTTAGCTCAGTTGGTTTAGAGCATTACCTTGACAGGGTAGGGGTCACTGGTTCGAATCCAGTACAACCCACTTAAATTCCCCACCTGCATAACAGGAAATTCCTGAATTTTGAGTTGTTATTATTACTTTTAATTTCAATATCAGTTTATTGGCATTTTTTATTGGATGAATAAGGTAATCATTTGAAAAGCAATGGCTAAAATCCTGGAATACTTTTTAAATGAAATGCAAAAGATAGGGTGATGCAACTTATTTGCATATTTTAGCCTCAAAACTATTTATTGAAAAATCATTCCGTTTTTGTTTATGAATTCCGGAAACGATGACCTGATGAGTAAGATTCAATTCTTTCCGGTAAGGTGTACATTTTTATTCCTTCCGTGGTTTGTTTCGGGACAAATAAACAAAGATGCTCTCTATCCTCAAACAGTGAAATTTAAATAGCAATGAATATCAGAAAATTTATTTTGTATTCATCATGACAAATAGGGTTTTTTTGCTGTTATCAGAAATACTTTAAATGCTTTTTCGCCTTTACTGGTTTGTTTTTTTATTGTATAAACCACCTTGTAGTTACTGTCAATAAAACCAATATTTTCAAGAAAATTGCGCATATCAACCGGATCAAAACCCCTGTGCCCCAAAAATCCATCACCATGAAAAGAACCATCTTCGGGTTCCAGGTCGGCAATACAAACATAACCCCCGGGAAGAATCATCTGGTAAAAATGTCTCAGAACGGTTTTGTAGTCCTGAACATGATGTAAGGCCAATTGGGCCATAACTACATCATATTGTACCGGTGGAGGAATCTCTTTTTCCAGATCAATAAAAACAGGCTCAATATTTTTGATTCCCTGTTCGGATATCTTTTCTTTCAAAACTGCCAGCATTTCGTTTGAATTATCTGCTAAAACCAACTTTTTAAAAAAATACCTCAGGTTGAGACCAAGCAATCCTGTACCACAGCCATATTCAAAACCTGTCATCCGGTTATTCACTGAAATGGTATTTACAATTACCTTGGCAATTTCATTTGCCCTGTCCACTTTCATCGGGTCATGATCCCATGTACGGGCTTTGCTGTCAAATTCACTCATGGTTAAAAAATTTATTCAATCAAAAAAAATACTACAGGTTTTAAAGATAAAAAAATAAGTAATACGGTTACGTGAGCTTTATAATTTGTCTCCAAATAACCTGACTTACTATCAAAAATACGATTCCTTCAATTTGGGTTTTCAGGATATAATATTTTTTTATTGATGTTTTAAGTCATTTATAATAAATTAATTATTAAATGAGTGTTTCAAAAAAGCAGATCAGTAAATAATAACCGATATGGTTTGCATTGTAGGTGCACCATTCAAATTCAAACCGTTTATTAATGGTAAAACAATGAAAAATGAACTTTTTTTTTAACTATTTGTTTGATCAGAAAGGTTTAAAAAGTTTTTATCAGAATGAAAAAGGGTGTAATCTGGTTTTTACTGTTTCATTTCGTGATAAGTTGTTCACAAAAAAATAATGATATGCATTATAATCCATTGACTCCTGAAGAAGCTGCTGTTATTATACACAAAGGTACAGAGCGTCCGTTTACCGGAAAATATGTAAATCAAAAAGATAAAGGTACATATATCTGTAAACAATGCAATAATCCGCTCTATTACAGCGATTTTAAGTTCGATTCGGGTTGCGGATGGCCAAGTTTTGATGATGAAATACCGGGTGCCGTAACACGTCAAACAGATTCTGATGGCAATCGCACTGAAATTCTGTGTAGTAAATGCGGGGCTCATCTTGGGCATGTATTCCACGGTGAAAATTTCACCGAAAAAAACACGCGTCACTGTGTGAACAGCATATCACTGAATTTTATACCCGATACACAAAAAACAGAAAAAGCCATGTTTGCTGGTGGTTGTTTCTGGGGTGTTGAATTTTTTCTGAAACGGCTCGATGGTGTTACTTCGGTGAAAGTTGGCTATAGCGGTGGTAACAAACCCAACCCAAGCTATGAAGAAGTTTGCTCAGGCATGACCGGTCATGCTGAAACGATTGAAATAAACTTTAATCCCGATAAAATTTCGTATGAACAACTGGTGAAATATTTTTTCGAAATACACGACCCAACCCAATTGAACAGGCAAGGCCCTGATATAGGCGAACAATACCGCTCCGAAATATTTTACTTTAATCAATCCCAGAAAGAAATTGCTGAAAAGCTCATTCTTATATTAAAACAAAAAAATATAAATGTTGTAACCCGCTTAAGCAAAGCAGGCCCGTTTTATGAAGCCGAAAAGTATCACCAGGATTATTACAGTAAAAAAGGTGGATTTCCTTATTGCCACAGGTATATAAAAAGGTTCTGAAATTACGGAGTATACCTGCATCGTGCAAGTATACCCCATAATATTGTGTTCTATTGCAGCTGAAAATTGATAGGAATAGTCATCCTGGTACTGACAGGCTTACCCTCTTTTAAGCCGGGACTCCAACCAGAAAGTGAACTCACTGCATCTACAGCGGATTTTTCCATATCCAGTGCGGCCTGGTACCTGGCTTTATCCGTTTCTGAAGCTAAATTGCCCGGCTTATAATCTTCTGAAATTCCTTTAACGACTTTCATATCCTGTAAATTTCCATCCTTCCCGATTACAAAGGAAATATAGATTTTCCCTGTAATTTTCATTTCTTTCGCATTTTCGGGGTACGCTACCAATTCACCCAGTTTTTTCTGTAAAGCGGCAATCCCACCTTTATATTCGGGCGCTACATCAACAACATCAAAAACAGTATCATTGACAACAGTTTTTTCAACCACCTCATTTTTAGGTTGATTGGAACACGAAAACGCTACAATAAGTAATACAATGACTGGTATAAGTAAAACAACTTTTATCCAGGCTTTGGCTGGTGCTTCCATTTTTGATAACATAATTAACCTCCTTTTTAATAGTGAATTATTAAATGCACTTACCAGGAACAAATCAGGATTTATTGCTTGGTTTACAAGCAAATACTGATATTGTAACCGGTTGTTTCCCTGCCTCACCACTTCCCTGTCGGCAAGAAATTCATGAATCTCCCTGATACGGGTGTGCGACCACCAGATAAATGGATTAAACCATTGCACAATACAGATAATTTCAAAAAACAAATTATCAATGCTATGCTTCTGGCGAATATGAATCCGCTCGTGGGCAATAATGTTCTTCAGGTCATTTTCGGGCAATCCGGTTTTACCCAGAAAAATATAGTGGAAGAAACTTGAAGGAGCTATACTGTCAGGTACCTCAACAACAGTATAATCCTTATATTTTAGTCTGTTAGAAGTTCCAATTAAATGAAATATCCTGAACAGGCGGTATAAAAAAATAATTGTAAATAAAATACATCCGGATATCCAAATATTCCATATCCAATTTAAAAAATCAACAGGCTGTTTGTTAATATAATTTTCAAAACCATTGGCAGTGATAATAATGGTATCAAGCACATTATATAAGTAAAGTTTTTGACTGACAATCGTTTGATATGAAAAATTCAGGATGGGTGCAATCATTGAAAAACATAATGATACCAGGAAAAAAGCACGGTTAAACCTGAAATGATTTTTTGGCATGAGAAAAAGCCAGTAAAACCAGCTAAATGCAATAATACAAGTTGCCGATTCCAACAAATATATCAATTGCTGATTCATTGCTCCTGTTCTTTCTTTTTCTCAATTTCGCGTTCCATAATTTGTTTTATTTCTTCAAGTTCCTGTAATGAAAGAGATTCGGATTGTGTAAAAAACGAAACCATATGATGAAACGACTGGCTGAAATAATTTCCAATAAATTTTTTCATGCATTTTTGTGCATATTCATTTTTTGAAATCAGTGGGTAATACCTGTAAGTCTTTCCGTAAGATTCATGTCCTGCAAATCCTTTGCTTTCGAGTATCCGTATGATGGTCGAAACTGTAGTATATGCCGGTTTGGGCTCTTCAAGGCTATCGAGAATATCTTTTACAAAAGCCTGATTCTTTTGCCAAAGTACCTGCATTATTTGCTCTTCGGCCTGTGTCAATTCCTTAAACTTTTTCATTTGCATCATTTATTTTACAAATATATAACTATATTTTTAGTTATACAACTATTTTATTAAAAATATAACTAATTCATTAGTTTTTTATTATAACTATCTTATTAAAAACATATTAAAAAAAATTTGTAAACTTCTTACCTGGATTCATGATTAAAAATTTCCCTAAAGCAAAAAAATGTATTAAAACACATGTTAAAATAATTTAGTATATTATTTAGAATCAATTTAGATAAGTGGATCGTGGTAAAAGAATTATTTTTAACCAATTAAAAAAGCTTCGGAAATTATGTTGTTAATAAGGCAAAGTAATGAAATTGTCTGATTTAGAAGAGGGTAAAACAGCTATTATTGTAAAACTTAATGGCAGGGGAGCATTCCGCAAGCGTTTAATGGAAATGGGCTTTGTTAAAGGAAAAGAAATTAAAGCCATACGCAATGCACCATTGAACGATCCGGTTGAATATTCAATTATGGGTTATGAAGTATCTCTTCGGCGCGAGGAAGCCTTTTTAATTGACATTATTCCTTTTGAAGAAACGCATCAAAAAATATTACAAACATCTGACAAACTAATTATCGAAAGTGAAATCGGATATGCTAATGCAAGTCCGTCGAAAAAAATAAAAATTGCTTTAATCGGTAATCCTAACTCGGGAAAAACCACGATATTCAATAATGCATCGGGATTGAGGGAAAAAGTAGGCAATTATGCCGGTGTTACTGTTGATGCAAAATACAGTGAATTCATTTATAACGATTACACGATCCAGTTAACAGATCTTCCGGGAACATATTCTGTTTCATCTTATTCACCTGAAGAAATATATGTCAGACAACATATCATGGAAAATAGTCCCGATGTAATTATCAATGTGGTTGATGGTTCAAACCTCGGGCGCAACCTTTATCTCACCACCGAGTTGCTTGATATGGATATTAAAATGATGATTGCCCTGAATATGTATGACGAATTATACGCTTCGGGTGCACGTTTTGATTATCCTGAATTATCAAAAATGATAGGTGTTCCTATTGTACCTACAGTCGGAAAGCGAAATAAAGGGATTAAACTTTTGTTAGATAAGGCAATAGAGCTATATGAAGGGAAAGAACCTGTTTACCGGAGGGGTCGTATCAATTATGGCCTGGAAATTGAAAAAGCTATCATGAATATCCAGACTCTTTTGCCTGATGGATTAAGATTGACCCAAATGCTCTCACCGAGGTTTGTGGCTGTTAAAATTCTTGAAGGCGACAGGTATTTTAATGGTGAAATAAAATGGTATCCAAATTACAATGAAATAAATAATAAAGCAAAATACGAAATTGCACGGCTTGCGCAATTTTTCAACAACGATACAGAGACCATTCTTACTGATGCCCGATACGGATTTATTGCCGGGGCATTAAAAGAAACCCTCAAAGAAAGCACAATAAAAAACCGTAATAGTACCGAAAAAATTGATAATATTCTTACAAACAGGTTGATAGGTTTTCCATTTTTTATTTTGTTTATGTGGGTAACCTTTCAAACTACCTTTGCCCTGGGAAAATTCCCGATGGCCTGGCTGCAACTGGCTGTGGAATTTATCAGTAACGGGGTTTCACAGATTCTGACCGAAGGACCCTTTAAAGCTTTATTAATTAATGGAATCATTGGGGGAGTTGGTGGTGTGATCGTCTTTTTACCAAATATTCTTATTCTTTTCTTTTTCATTGCATTGATGGAAGACACGGGCTATATGGCACGGGCAGCATTTATAATGGACAAGCTGATGCATAAAATGGGACTTCACGGTAAATCATTCATTCCATTACTGATGGGGTTTGGGTGCAATGTTCCGGCTGTTATGGCAACCCGGACAATTGAAAACCGAAGTGACCGGATTTTAACCATGATCATTATTCCGTTTATGTCATGCAGTGCAAGGTTTCCGGTTTTTATCCTGCTTACTTCGGCATTTTTTCCCGATAATGCAGGTACGGTAATTTTTATTCTTTATTTACTGGGAATTACTTTAGCCGTGCTCATGTCTTTATTAATGCGAAAAACCATTTTTAAAGATATTGAAGCTCCCTTTGTAATGGAGTTACCACCTTACAGGATTCCGACTGTTAAAAATCTCACCTTGCACATATGGGATAAGGGTGAGCAATATTTGAAAAAAATGGGGGGAATTATTCTGATTGCTTCGGTGTTTATCTGGGCTTTGAGTTATTATCCCCGCAATAAGCAAATCTGGGATAATTATGCAAAAGCTGCTGCGCAAATCACATCAGAATATAATGAACTTTATGCAGTACATTCAAATATGACAGATAGTTTACAAATTGAATTTCAATATAAAATGGCCAACCTGAAGATAGAATACGAAAACAAAAATCTTGAATATTCCTATATCGGCTATGCCGGAAAGTTCCTGTGCCCCATTATTGCACCTTTAGGTTTTGACTGGAAAATGGGTGTCAGTCTGTTGGCAGGTCTTCCGGCCAAAGAGATCATTGTTTCATCAATGGGGGTGTTATATCACAACAACAACGATAATAGCCTCAAATCACAACCCTTACCAGAACTTCTTAAGAATCATACTTACAATGATGAATTAAAAAAAGGACAAAAAGTATTCTCTCCTTTAATTGCATTTGCATTTATGGCATTTATTTTATTGTATTTTCCATGTATTGCTGTGTTTTCGGCCATCGGAAAAGAAAGCGGTTCATGGAAATGGCCTTTGTTTACCTCATTGTACAGCACATTGCTGGCTTGGATAATTTCGTTTGTGATTTATCAGATTGGTTCATTGATACAATGATATTTTAAAAAACGAACCCTTTAACCATATAATTTTCTGTTGCTAAAAATGTTAATTGAAAAAAATATGTTATTTAACATATCCCTAAATTTTGCAAAATCGTTTTTTTTTTTTTTCTGATTTGCAGGATTTAATAACAATTAAAACCTAAGCTATCATGAAAAAAATTTCTTATTTTGCAGCAGCATCAATTTTTGCAGTTATGCTTACCGGATGCGATAAAGAAAACCCGAATCCCGGATTGTTACCTGAAATGGATGACAGCAAAGCCATTGCCTTAAAAATCACACATTTCAGGGAAGCAGTGCTGAATCAGCAAAAATCAGCCGAAACATTCACTGTTGATGAGGCAATAGTATTGCTAGAAGGATCGTTCAATTACTTTCACGGATATACCGGTGTTCAGTATTCCTCAACACTTACCGATTCTGTTATTGTTGATTTTGATCATAATGCGGGTGATCTGATAACTACAGATGAATTAAATCCACTCTACATTTTTATTAACAATTCGGTATACGACATTTATTCTTCGTGCAATTTTTCTGCTAAACATATTAAATATATTGATATTGAACTGATAAACCGGAATGATACCAATAAACTGAAAATATGGGTTTGTATAGGAAACACAACTAATATTAAGGGTACATTTATTAACAATAGCACGATGTCGTGGCCTGATGCAACTCCGTTTAACAGCCAGGCAGGTCAAATGTGGGATTCAGGGGCAGGGACAGAATCGTTTGATAATTCAATACATTATGTGACAAGCTATGGTGTTGCCTTAGCTTTAAATGAAAAACTGATTGCCCCTTATCAAAACAGCAATACTTTTATTTACTGGGTAGAAAACACCGGATATATGGGGGAACCGTATTTACCAAATTTAAGTTCAGTTTATATTTCAAATCCAGATATTGCCTCACCAAATGATGAATACTCCTGTATTGTAAATGATTGTTGTTTCTTTAATTTTATGGGAGGATATTATGGAGGAGGAGATTTTCTATTTTGTAATAATATTACTGGATGGGTTGATTATAAACACATGAACAAATATTATAATGCGTGCCTATATGTTGCGGATTATTATAAACCAAATCGAAAGGAGGCTATTGACATTGAATTTTGTACTATTATAGCAGATGATCATAATTGTGGCAATCCTTATCGAATAATTGTTGGAAGTGTTAAAATTACTTATGCATCAAAAAAATATGTTGATCAAGTTCCCCGTTCCGATCCGCAAAGAATGTAAAAAGTTATAAAAATGAAAAAATCCTTCTTTAATTTTCTATTTCTAATAATAGCACATCAACTTTCAGGACAATCATATAATGTTGTATTTCAGGCTGAAGATAGCCTGAATCTATCAACAGGGCCAATTTTGGAACTTTATGATGAAACAACTTTAATACTTGTCAATGCATCTAATTGCAGTACTTTACCTATTTGCACACTTGTTAATTCCTTTTATCACATTGACAAGAACGGAAATATTTTGAATATAAACAGTTTACCATACTATATTTGCGACATTAAAGTAATTGATAATGAACATTTTATTGTATTAGGTTTTAAACATTACATTGATAACCAATCTACAGGTTCGTATTTTTTATTTTCAATTGTTTATAATAGTAATTGCCAAATGATGAGTAAAGATAGTATTTCAATAAACAGTAATTATTTTTCTTCTGGTGGTTTTACTCTAATTAACAACAAAATATATTTTTATGTTAAATATAATAAATACAACTACTTTTCAGATTATGTCATTAAAACAGGTTTATTAGAAGCAAACTATAATTTTCCTGATTCGCTTACTGGTTTTGAGTATCATGAATCATGCACAATTATAGGTATTTCTGACTTTCTTATTGCAAATGACCAAACCATGTATTTTTTTGCTCCTTATTATGGAATAATAAAATACAACCCTGCAACACAACAAATTACCAGAAAGCATTTTCAAAAATCCAATTTTGTGGCTGATTACACAGCCCTGTGGGTCGATAGCACCACAATAATTGTTGGCGGCTCGGCAGATAATACTCCAATTGGTCAAGTGACTCATGTACAAGATTTTATGATACTAAAAACTAATCTTCAGTTTGCAACAATTCAGGCACTTGAAATTCAAAAATTTCCAAGATATAATTTTGGTGGTGGCGTTAATTGTATTTCAAAAATTAACAACGGATATTATTATACAGGAATTATGAATAGAATTGAATCACTTGATTTTTCAGACTCATCATTTATTTATGTGGCGAAAATGAATGATAATCTTGATCTGGAATGGGAGCGCCAGATTGGCGGGTCGGGAATTCGACGGGTTAATTCATTAACTACAACCAAAAAGGGAGGTTGTATTGTGGCAGCATCGGTTTATAATAACGAAACCGGTTTATGGGATATTAATATCATTAAATTTAATTCATCAGGGGATTACAATAATATTGTTATACCAAAACAGCAAAACCAGATTTTTATTCACCCCAACCCGGGCAGCCATGGTTTTTACATACATCTGACCAGTACCTGGAATGAAACATTTGTTGAAGTATATCAAACCAGTGGTAACAAAGTGCTGGAAACGAAAATCACCACCCAAAACCATTATATTGATATGCGTCAATATCCCTCTGGATTGTACTTTGTTGTCATATCGCAAAACGGTAAAGCCGTTGCCAGACAAAAATGGTTAAAAACAGAATAAATGGTGATATGATGCTGGTAAATGTTGAACCAAAAAGTTTCAATCAGAACTCGGTTTTGTTTAAAGTTATTTCAATGGTTGGAATACAGCAAAACCTGAAATCTGGTAACACCATTAACGACTGGAATCCTTTTGGATCAACCGATTGGTGGGAATATGCCAACAATCTTGGAAAATGTAATGGCTATGTTGGTACCGGTGATGCAGCCGTACAGATAGCCCAAAAAATAAATACCCGCATAGCCCAGGAACTCGAAGCCGAGGAGCAGGCAGGACATTACGATATCTATTTTACAAATATTACCTCATCATCAGGACAATATGGTTACAGTTGGCCAAATAATAATGATAGTGATCCATATGATCATTTATATACATATTTAATTTTTTGGGACTTTGAGACTATTTACCCAGGATATCATGGATGCCTTTCTCCCGCAGAAATGAATTTTCATAGTAATGGCACCTGGCAGGTAATGAATACTCCAACCTCCCAGGGTGGTCCTAAACCGGGCAATAAATACCCGGTTTCTGCGTTTTTGCAAGGAGAAAGTGTTGTATTCTACCCATATATTTGTCATGGACATGGTGCTTTTTTCTCATATGGTAAAAAATGGAAAATGCCCTGGCTAGAACCTGGATTATCTAGAATACAACCATTATAAAATATTTACAAAGGGTGGTAATAAGCCACCCTAAATTTATTTTTATCAAGGCTATGAAAAAATTTCAATTATATTTATATTTTCACTTATTATACCTTTGCGCTTTTTCGCAGCATGCTTTTATTAATCAATATTTTGACTTGCAATATGATAACACACCTTTAAAAATAATTGAGGGAGACAAAAACACATATTATCTAAGTTCGGGAAAATTTGATGGAACAACTTTATATGCAATTATTTATAAAATAGATACAGCCGGAAATGTTACCGATAGTTTAATCATAACACCACCTCAGGGTATTTATTCTTGTGATATTGCTAAAATTGAACAACTTAAAAAAATTGGTGCAAATGACTATTTTGGAATAGGGTGCATCAGTACACAAGGTAGCCCTTATTGCGCCCTGTGGATTATAAGGTTTGATTCATTATTAAATATTTCGGTAGATAAAAGATACCCGTTATTATATCATAATGCAACTTTTTATGGTGATATAGTTTTAAAAGATAGCTTGATAACCATAGTTAACACTATGCTTTTTCAGGATCAAATGTCGAGATTATATTTCCAGCTATCTTTAAACGGAGATACCCTCAAATCAAAAATAGCTGGGAATAGTGAATTAGCTTTTGATTTGCTTGGATTTGCTAAAACAAATCAAATATACTCAATTGATTATATAAAAACAAGCTTAGGTCCATCGTTTTCCTGGATAAAAATTGATTCAGTGTTTAATGAATCTGTTATTTGCGCAATACCAGGAAGTTTAAAAATGTTCACAAATGGAGAATTTATTTCCACCAATACAATTGCTGCATTTGGCACATTCGACCATTTTCCGGGTGGTGTATATCAACGCGATTTGAAACTGGTAACTTTTGATACCATTGGAAATATTTATCATTCAGTGGTAATTGGCAATCCGGGGGTGGTTGATTATGTGGGGGAACGCAGCCTTGATTACCGGAATGGAGATATTTTTGTCAGCTATACTGAAGATTACGAAATTTACGGGCCTCAGAATTACAAACCATCCATTATTCATATTATAAAAGCTGATACGCTTTGCAATATTGTTTGGGATAAAAAATTTGGCGGCGACCAGTATTACGAGCAATGGAACATTCTGGCCACCTCCGACGGTGGTTGTATTGTACTGGCTAAATCATACCAACTGCAACCTGCCCCGCTCGATGGCAATATGTATATCATCAAACTCGATCGTTGGGGAAATGCTGTGAGTAATATAGCAATTCCACAAATCAATAATGCAAGCATTTACCCTAATCCGGGCAGCCATGGTTTTTACCTGCATCTGGCCAGTATTTGGAATGAAACATTTGTTGAAGTATATCAAACCAATGGAAACAAAGTGCTGGAAACGAAAATCACCACCCAAAACCATTATATTGATATGCGTCAATATCCCTCTGGATTGTACTTTGTTGTCATATCGCAAAACGGTAAAGCCGTTGCCAGACAAAAATGGTTAAAAACAGAATAAATGGTGATATGATGCTGTAAAATATTGACTTACAATTAATTGTTTTTCACCTTGACAGGATTTGGAACCCTGTCAAGGTGAAAAACAGGCTTTTATTTCAGTGTCCGTTTAACTTCTGTCTCGGTATAAGCTTCAATTATATCGCCGACTTTAATATCATTGAAATTTTCGATATTTAAACCACAATCCAGGCCGGCAACAACTTCCTTAACATCGTCTTTAAATCGCTTAAGTGAACCTAAATTGCCTGAATATACTACAATTCCATCGCGGATAACCCTGACTTTGGAAGTACGTCTTATTTTCCCTTCACGCACAATACAACCGGCAATGGTACCAACTTTGGTTATTTTAAATACCTGTTGAATTTCAAGTGTTGCATTGATTTCTTCCCTCACCTCTGGCGACAACATTCCTTCCATAGCATCTTTCAGTTCATTGATAGCATCATAGATAATTGAATATAAACGAATATCTATTTCTTCTTTTTCAGCCAGTTTACGGGCACTCAACGATGGCCTTACCTGGAAACCGATAATCACGGCATTGGAAGCAGCAGCGAGCAAAATATCCGAGTCAGAAATCTGGCCAACGGCTTTATGAATAATATTTACCTGAATTTCGTCGGTTGATAATTTGATAAGGGCATCTGATAAAGCTTCAACCGAACCATCCACATCTCCTTTGACAATGATATTCAACTCCTGGAAATTGCCAATGGCTATGCGGCGTCCTATTTCATCAAGGGTAATATGTTTCTGGGTTCTTAAGCCCTGTTCGCGTTGAATTTGTAAACGTTTAAGTGCAATTTCCCTGGCTTCATGTTCAGATTCCATGATATTGAATTTATCACCTGCCTGTGGAGCACCGTCGAGACCCAGAATAAAAGCAGGAGTAGCAGGCCCGGCTTCTTTAATACGCTGACCTCTTTCGTTAAACATAGCTTTTACTCTTCCTGTCTGGCATCCGGCAAGCAGAATATTCCCAATGGAGAGCGTACCATTCTGAACAAGCACTGTTGCTGTGTATCCCCTGCCTTTATCAAGCGATGATTCAATTACCGTTCCGGTAGCACCTTTGTTTGGGTTAGCCTTAAGATTAAGCATTTCTGCTTCGAGCAAAACTTTATCAAGCAATTCTTTGATGTTTATTCCTTTTTTGGCGGAAATTTCCATTGACTGATATTTTCCACCCCAGTCTTCTACCAGGTAATTCAGTTTTGAAAGCTCTTCTTTTATTTTTTCCGGATTGGCTCCGGGTTTATCAATTTTGTTGATGGCAAAAACGATGGGTACATTGGCAGCAGAAGCATGATTAATTGCCTCAATGGTTTGGGGCATAACATCGTCATCGGCAGCAACCACAATAATGGCAACATCGGTAATTTTTGCTCCACGTGCACGCATGGCAGTAAAAGCCTCATGGCCTGGTGTATCAAGAAAAGTTATTTGTCTTCCATCTTCAAGTGTAACATTATATGCCCCAATATGCTGTGTAATACCACCTGCTTCACCTGCAATAACATTGGTATGCCGGATATAGTCAAGCAATGATGTTTTGCCATGATCAACATGCCCCATAACAGTAACAATTGGCGGCCGTGGAACCAAATCTTCCGGTTTATCCTCTTCTTCTTTAATAGTATTTAATACATCCGCAGTAACAAATTCCATTTTGTAGCCAAATTCTTCAGCCACCAGTGACATCGTTTCAGCATCAAGTCTTTGATTTATTGAAACAAACAATCCTAAATCCATGCAAACCTGGATAACCTGGTTTACCTGAACATCCATCATCGAAGCAAGTTCATTTACCGATACAAATTCGGCAACTTTAAGAATTTTCTTTTCGAGTTCCTGTCTTTCAAGCTCTTCTGCTTGCCTTATATTAGCAATCTCACGTTTTTCGCGGCGATATTTTGATCCTTTTGATTTTCCTTTCGACGTTAACCGGGCAAGGGTATCTTTAATCTGTTTCTGCACCTCATCTTCACTTATTTCCACTTTAACCGGGTGCTTTTTAATTTTTCCGAATTTCTGCCTGGCTGCTTTTTTTTCTTTATCTTCAGGCAACTGTTCACCGTTATACTCAACTTTATCTTTCTTGATACGTTTACGTCTTTTTTTCTTTTTTCTTGAGTATTCTTCATCAGATGATGCAACCGGCTTTTTCTCATGAATACTTAAATCCATTTTACCAATAATGGTCGGTCCGGTAAGTTTATCTGCTTTTGCCCTTATGACATCATCAACGATTTCTTCCGGAACAATTTCTGTTATTGTGTCTGCTTCACTATCAATTACTTCATCAACATCTGGTAAATCTTCTTCAGTTTGCTCCTGACCATCATCTTTTGGAGCAGTTTTGGTTTTTTTACGTTTTGTCCGTTCATTTTTTTCATCCAGTTTCTGTTGCTTCGATTTTTTATCAGGTCTTGTTTTCTGATTTATCTGGGCAAGATCAATCTTTCCAACTACTTTAATTTGCGGCTCTTCGTTCGATTCTGATTCACTGATAATTTCATCTTCAGGTACATGCTTTTTCTCTTCTTTCTGAACAGGAACTTCTGGTTTTTCTTCTTCTGAAGGTTTTTCTTTATGTGTCTTTTTTAATGGCTCATCTTTGTCTTTGGTTTTGACTTTTTCAGTTTTCTCCGGTTTTGTTTCTTTTTTCTCAGTTTTTTCGACAGGTGGTTTCTTTTTGGTTTCAAGATCAATTTTACCTACCACTTTCGGGCCAGCGGCAGGTGTAACAATTTTATCGACAACAACTTCTGCTTTATCAGCTTTTTTACTTTCAGGTTTTGAATGACTGCTGACATCTTTAATAAGCACTTCCTCAGGTTCAGCTTCCTCTTCAGTGGTATGTTCAGCAGTAATGGTTTCTTTAAATGCCCTTAATTTATTTAAATCAAGTTTTTCCGATTCTTTTTTAACTTTTTTCTCCAGGCTGAATTCTTTCACAACCATTTCATACTGCTCGGCAGTAATTTTCTGATTGGGGTCGGTGGGAATATTCTGCCCTTTTTTATGTAAAAAATCAACAATGGTAGAAACACCAATATTGAATTCTTTTGCTACTTTACTTAACCTAATTGCTTCTCCCATACTTGGCCTATACTAAAATTTTCGAAACAGTTATAATATCAATTATTTATTCAAATTCAGAACGTAATACCTGCATCAGTTCTTTAATGGTTTCTTCCTCAAGGTCTGTTCGTTTTACCAATTCATCCACCGAAAGCTCCAGGACACTTTTTGCAGTGTCACAACCAATGGCTTTGAGCTGATCTAAAATCCAGCTATCAATTTCATCAGCAAATTCTTCCAGATCAACATCTTCGTCATCGACTCCACTATCACGGTAAACGTCAATTTCATAACCGGTCAGCTGGCTGGCAAGTTTAATGTTTGACCCTCCTTTTCCAATAGCGAGCGAAACCTGGTCGGGTTTTAAATATACTTCAGCTCTTTTTCTTTCATCGTCAATTTTAATGGAGGTAATTCTGGCAGGGCTCAAGGCTCTTGAAATATAAAGTGAAAGATTTGGTGTATAATTGATTACATCAATATTTTCATTTCGAAGTTCCCTGACAATACCATGTATTCTCGATCCTTTCATACCAACGCATGCTCCCACCGGATCGATGCGTTCATCATATGATTCAACTGCAACTTTTGCCCTTTCGCCTGGTATCCTTTTTATATTTTTTATAGTGATTAATCCATCGAAAATTTCAGGTACTTCAAGCTCAAACAATCTTTGTAAAAAAACAGGTGCTGTACGCGATAAAATGATGACAGGGGTGTTGTTTTTCATGTCCACTTTATAAACCACAGCCCTTATTGAATCGCCTTTTCTGAAAAAATCACTTGGTATTTGCTCCGATTTTGGCATCACAAGTTCGTTGCCTTCATCATCCAGCACAAGGATCTCCTTTTTCCAGACCTGATATACTTCACCGCTGACAATTTCACCTACTCTGTCTTTGTATTTCATGTAAATATTATCTTTTTCAAGCTCCATGATCCGGCTTTGCAGGTTCTGCCTGATAGATAAAATTGCCCTTCGGCCGAAATCCGATAATTTAACAGATTCACTAACTTCTTCACCTTCTTCATAATCATTGTCTATTCTTTTTGCTTCGGATAAAGGTATCTCAAGGCTTGGATCTGTAATTTTATCATCCTCAACAACTTTACGATTCCGATATATTTCAAAATCTCCTTTATCAATGTTGATTATTATATCGATATTGGTATCAGTACCATATTTTTTAACTAAAAGGCTTCTGAAAACATCTTCAAGAACACGCATCATAGTTGCCCTGTCAATATTTTTCAGATCCTTAAACTCAGCAAAGGTGTCAATCAGGTTCAAATTTTCCATATCATTTCAGCGATTTAAAGTCAATAATGTTTTTTACACTTTTTGTGTTACTATATGTATATGATAATTCTTCAGTTTCCATAACGGCTTTTTTTTCTCCCGGGCGTTTCACTTTTTTCTCCACCTCGATATTAAAACCTTTTTCATTGGCGCTTTTCAATCTACCAATGATTTTCTTCCCTTCATTGTCAGTAACTTCTACATGCTCCCCAATATTCTTAAAATATTGCTTCATTACTTTAAATTTTTGTCCCAGCCCTGGCGAAGATACTTCTAGTTCATAATCTTCCTTTTCACGGTCAAGGTTTGAATGTATGAAATTCGTAAGTTCAATGCATTCATCAATGCCAATGCCATGGTTACTGTCAATTTCAACCTTTATGGCATTAGACCGGTTGATGATAATATCGACAACAAACGCATCTTTGGTGTCAATCCATTTATTTACAATTGTTTCTATTGTTTCTTTCTGATACATGATATTTTAATAAAATAGGGGACTTTTGTCCCCTAAATGCTAAATTTCTCAAAAATCCGGGAACAAAAATATGGTATTTTAATCAAAAATCAAAATTATTTTATTGCTGATAAACCACTTTCATTTCTTTATTATGGTATTTTTACCTGAAATTTTTTTATGTCTATATAAGTAATTTATTGATATTCATGGAAGAAGTAACAAAATATTATCAAAAAAAAATTGTAAACGACCCGGTCTATGGCTTTATAAATCTTCCCGATGGTCTGATATACGATCTGATTGAACACCCTTTTTTCCAGCGAATGCGACGCATTAAACAACTGGGGCTAACCAACCTGGTCTACCCCGGAGCCAACCATTCAAGGCTGCAACATGCGATTGGCGCTTTTCACCTTATGAACCAGGCTATTGACACCATCAGATTAAAAGGTCACGAAATAACGAACGACGAATCACAAGGGCTACAGATAGCCATTTTGCTTCATGATATTGGACACGGCCCATATTCACATGCCCTTGAAAAATATTTTATTACCGGCATCAGTCATGAAGAAATTTCTCTTAACATATTCCAGACTATGAATCTGTCATTGAATGGCAGCCTTGACCTGGCAATCAGTATTTTTAATAATACTTATCATAAAAAATTCCTTCACCAGCTGGTTTCAAGCCAGCTTGATATGGACAGGCTCGATTACCTTAAACGGGATAGCTTTTTTACGGGTGTATCAGAAGGTGTTATAAGCTCTGACAGAATAATTAAAATGCTTAATGTTGTTGATGATCAATTGGTTGTTGATGAAAAAGGTATTTACAGCATCGAAAAATTCCTGGTTGCCCGAAGACTGATGTATTGGCAGGTTTACTGGCATAAAACGGTTCTTATTGCCGAGCAGATGCTGGTTGCCATATTCAACAGGGCAAAAAAGCTTCTTTCAACCGGGACAGAATTGTTTGGAACCCCGGCACTGATTTATTTTCTTAAATTAAATCATACCGGCAATTTTAATTGCCTCAATAATAAAACCGATGAAGAAAGCCTCGGTTTCTTTTGCCAGCTCGATGATTATGATCTGATGACGGCTATCAAAGTGTGGGCTCAACATCAGGATTTGATTTTGTCTTTTTTATGCAATTCCCTGATAAATCGCAAATTATTTAAAATTGAAATCTATCGTGAACCACTTAACGAATTGAAATGCAATAAAATAATTGATGAAATCAGTTACAAATTACAAATTTCAGCATCTGATGCCAGTGATTTGGTCATTGGTGGTGAAATTTCCAACAACGCTTATAATATGCTTGACGACCGGATTGAAATACTTTTTAAAAACAATGAATTAAAAGATATTTCCGATGCATCTGATATGTTTAATATTACTGTTCTATCGAAAGAGGTTAAAAAATATTTCTTATGTTATCCCAAGGTACTGTTTTCATAATAAGATTATTTTCGTTTACATTTGTATAAAACTAATATTATGGAATTTTCTGCCCAACTTATTGCCTCATTTCTAAAAGGTGAAATTGAAGGCAACCCCGATGTAAGTGTAAGTAATATAGCAAAAATTGAAGATGCCAAACCAGGCACCCTTGCTTTTCTTGCCAATCCCAAATATACACCTTATATTTATACCACACAGGCATCCATCGTATTGGTAAACCGTACATTCAAACCCGAACAACCCATTTCAGCAACGTTAATCAGGGTAGATGATGCTTACCAGGCTTTTGCATCACTTCTCGATTTGTACCTGCAGCAAACCACCGAAATAAAAACAGGAATTGAACAACCCTGCTTTATTCACCAAACGGCAGTTTATGGAAATAATGTTTACATCGGTGCTTTTTCCTATATCGGAAAAAATGTAAAAATTGGTGATGAAGTTAAAATTTATCCTGGTGTTTTTATCGGCGACCGGGTTGAAATAAAATCAAAAACCACTATTTATGCCGGTGTTAAAATTTACCATGAAACTATTATAGGATCTAATTGTACTATTCATGCAGGTAGTGTAATAGGAAGCGATGGATTTGGTTTTGCTCCTAATTCAAATACCGATTATAAAAAAGTACCACAGATTGGTAATGTTATCCTTGAAGATAATGTTGAGATTGGTGCCAATACTACCATTGACAGGGCAACCATGGGAAGCACCATATTACGGAAAGGGGTAAAGCTGGACAACCTGATTCAGATTGCTCATAATGTTGAAGTGGGTGAAAATACTGTGATGGCAGCACTGGTAGGCATAAGCGGTTCAACAAAAATCGGAAAAAACTGTATGTTTGGAGGACAGGTTGGTATTGCAGGGCATTTAACCATAGCCGATGATGTTAAAATTGGTGCACAGTCTGGTGTTCCGGGAAATGTGCGAAAACAGGGTTCTGTTTTATTAGGATCGCCTGCCATTGATATTCATGAATGTTCAAAAGCAGCCGTTGTTTTTAAATATTTGCCCGAAATGAGGCGAAAAATAGCACAGCTTGAAAGGGAAGTAGATGAATTGAAATCAAAAATGATTTAACCTTTCGCTATTTTTGAATTACTCTATCGCCCAATGTTTTACTTAATTTAATCTTATAATCGCTTAAAAAGATATACCTCGATTGCAACTTCATATATTCTTCAACCGACGCATTACCCGGTAAACTTTTTAATTGTTGTTCTATTTTGTCTAATTCTTTAAGAATTTTATCATTTTTAAAAGTATTAATTGCTTTACTGATGGTTACGTCAAGCTTATCCTCTTCTTTGGGTATCTTATCGTCGGGGTTTTTCCAGATACGGCTAAGATTATTTTGATCAGAAACTAAATCAATAGTCATTTTACTAATCTGACTATCAAAATGATGAATAAAGTAGTGTACCGGAGGTATTGAAGATTCGGAAACATAGTGACGGTATTCAGTGAAAATTTTCTGATAAAGCTGATTTTCAAAATTCAAACCATCTTTTTCAAATTCCTGCACAATAAATTCAGCAACATATACATCATGCGGATCAGTATGTTCATCTTCCTGTATCATAAAAGCCACCCGATCGCCATAAAGCAATAATAAACGCATAATTTCAGATTCAACCCTGCTGGTTTTTTCCTGGCTTGTATCAATTGTTGGTTTTTCAGAAATTACGATTTCATTATCAATCAATATTTTTTCATCCTTACTGTGTAAATCTTCATATTTTTTACGCCTGATTTTATTGAGTTCGGAATACAATATTTTTTCGTCAAACTGAGTTAATTTGCTGCATTCACGTATATAAACCGATCGTGCTATACTATCAGGAATCAATGCAATTGACCGGACAATTTCTTTTATAAAACCCGCTTTCTTTACCGGGTCGCCTTGTGCTTCTTCAAGATACAGCTGTGCTTTGAATGTAATAAAATCGGTTTCGTTTTCACTGATAAATGCAAGTAATTCTGTTGAGCTTTTTTTTCGGGCAAACGAATCAGGATCTTCATTATCAGGTAATAACAGAACTTTTACATTCATTCCTTCTTCAAGAATAATATCAATACCCCTGATGGAAGCTTTGATACCAGCCATGTCACCATCGTATAAAACGGTTATGTTGTTGGTAAAACGTTTAATGAGTCTTACCTGCTCAGAGGTCAGTGATGTGCCCGATGATGCTACCACATTTTCAATTCCAGACTGGTGTAGTGAAATTACATCGGTATAACCTTCAACAAGGTAACATTTATCGGTTTGATTTATTGAACGCTTAGCCTGAAATATTCCATACAGAACTTTACTTTTGTGATAAATTTCTGATTCGGGCGAATTAAGATATTTGGCTGCATGCTGATCGGCTTTCAAAATTCTTGCACCAAAAGCAATTACTCTTCCCATTAAATTGTGAATGGGAAAAATTACCCTGTCATTAAATCGGTCTACCTGGTTTTTTTCAAGCGTCAATCCTGTCTTTATAAGGTATTCGGATTTATAACCTTTTAATAGTGCATCTTTTGTAAAAGCATCGCGCTGTGATGGTGAATATCCCAGTTGAAATTTCTGGATAATGTCGTCCCTGAAGCCTCTTTCTTTGAAATAGGCAAGGCCCACTGCCCTACCCTGCGGATTTTGCCATAAATATTCAGAATAAAATTTCTGTGCATAAGAAGTTACCAGTTTCAGGCTTTCTATTTCGTTTTTTTCTTTTATATCATCAGCGGTGTATTCTTTTTCAATGATTTCGATATGAAATTTATTGGCCAAATATTTTAAGGCTTCATAATATGAAATGCGTTCATGTTCCATTAAAAACTGAATGGCATTTCCACCCTTTCCACATCCGAAACATTTATAAATCCCCCTGGCTGGTGATACATTAAATGAGGGTGTTTTTTCATGATGAAACGGACATAAACCTTTGTAACCCGATCCGGCTTTTTTTAATTTTACAAATTCCGATATTACCTCTACAATATTTGCATTATCAATAATACGATCTATAGTTACCTGGTCAATCATTTATAATAGAATGATTTAATATATCTTTGATGATTACTTTTGTATCGTCAAAGTTAAGCAAAATATACTACGGAAATTGAAATGAATTTTGGTTTTATTACATTTATCAGTTTAAAATCTGAAGCAATTGAAAAATTATTTATCTAATAATCTCAAAACAATGAAACTGTATGCATTATTCTTTTTGCTGATTGTTACCGGCTTTGAATCAACTGCCTGTACTACAGCCATTTTTTCCGGAAAATCAACTGCAGATGGAAGGCCATTGCTATGGAAACACCGCGATTCTGACTGGTACAATAATAAAATAGTATTTTTCCACGGACGAAAATTTGATTACGCCGGTTTAGTCAATTCCGAAGACAAACCATATCATGAAATATGGGCTGGCTATAATACAGCCGGATTTGCCATTATGAATTCTGCTTCGTATAATCTGAAACCCGATTCAGATACAACCACCATTAAAGACAAAGAAGGCTTTCTGATGAAAAAAGCCCTTGAAACATGTGTTACCGTTGATGATTTTGAAAAACTACTCCTACAAATGCCTAAACCGCTTGGTGTTGAAGCAAATTTTGGTGTTATTGATGCCTGGGGTGGTGCAGCTTACTTTGAAACAAATAATTTTTCATGGATAAAATATGATGCCAACGATCCGGCAACGGCACCTGACGGTTATATCATCCGAAGTAATTATTCTTTTTCAGGAACTCCCAACAAAGGTTTTGGATATGTCAGGTATAAAACAGCTTCAGAAATTATTAAAACTGCTTATTCCGAAAACCGTATTACTCCCGAATTTCTTATCCAGGATGCATCACGCTGTCTTAAAAATGTGCAGATAAACAGTGACCTTGGTGCTGAATTTCAAAATATACATCAAACAGCATATTTTCCGCTTACCGATTATATCATCAGGGAATATACAACTTCAGTGCTGGTGGTACAGGGAGTTAAAAACGGAGAAAATCCGTTATTTACAACCGGTTATTCCCTTGTGGGTTTTCCACTTACAACTGTCGTTGTTCCATTCTGGATTGGAGCTACCAGCGAATTGCCAACCCTTATTACAGCTCCCGAAGGGTTGAATGCTCCAATATGTGATTGGTCACTCAGGCTTAAAAAATCCATCTTCGACCTTCCGTTTGAGGGTGCCGATAATTATGTTAACCTATATATAATAGGAAATGCAACATCAACAGGCATCTGGCAGCAATTAAAACCTGTTGAAGATGAGATTTTTAAAATAACAAGGCAAAAAATTCAGCATTGGCGCGAGAATGGTTTCGTCAAAGATGAAATTACTAACCATTATCAATGGATTGATGAAAAACTAACGCTGACTTTTAAAAGCCTTTGATCTATGAAAGAAACATATAAACCTCTGCTTGTAGTTTTCACAGGAGCTGGAATGAGTGCCGAAAGTGGTATTCGTACCTTTCGTGATATGGGTGGCTTGTGGGAACAATATGATATTTCTGAAGTGGCTACACCTGAGGCATGGGGTAAAAATCCCGGACTGGTATTAAAATTTTACAATGAACGTAGAAAGCAATTACTTGATTGCAAACCAAACATTGCTCATATCAAACTTGCAGAACTCGAAAAAGAATTTGAAGTTAAAATTATAACACAAAATGTTGATGATTTCCATGAACGTGCAGGAAGTACAAATATTCTGCATCTCCATGGAGAATTACGAAAAGTTCGCAGTACAGGCAATCCCGATCTGATATATCAGCTTGATGGATGGGAACTGAAGTTGGGTGACAAATGCGAACAAGGACATCAGCTAAGGCCGCATATCGTATGGTTTGGTGAAAATGTAACCAATATGGGGAAAGCCACCGAAATTACTTCACAGGCAGATATTTTTGTGATTATTGGCACCAGTCTTAATGTATATCCTGCAGCCGGATTAATTAACTACACCCGTCCAAACATACCTGTTTTTTTAATCGATCCTAACCCTGTAAAATTTTCAGGAAACTTTAACATCCGGATTATTAGCGAAAAGGCAACAAAAGGTATTGATTTATTTATTGATCAGTTGAAAACATTTCTTTAAAAGGTTTATTAATACGTTAAGTATGAAAATATATTTCTTTTTGATTCTTTTTTTATCAACCTTTCACTGTATTTCACAGGATTTCAAAGGGGGTATTTCCATTGGTGCAGTTGCATCGCAGGTAGATGGTGATTTTTATTCGGGATACCATAAAACAGGATTCCTTTTTGGTGGTTTTATTAACCGGAAATTATCCGATCAAAATGTATTGCAGATAGAATTAAGATATATTCAGAAAGGAAGTCATCACCGTATCGATCCAAATATACCCGGATCAACCTATTATAAAATGAGATTGAATTATGCAGAAATTCCGGTACTGTTTCAATATATCTATAAAAATAAATACATCATTGATGTAGGACCATCTGTTGGTGTTTTATTTGCTTCACTCGAAGAAGGAATCAATTCGTCAGGCCAGCTTATAACATCTCACGAAAACAATTTTAAAAGATTTGAATACGCCATACAAGGAGGCGTTCAGTTAAAACTTTCCGCAAACTTTTCAGCAGCATTCAGGGCTGGTTATTCATTGGTGCCTATCAGGGGTAAAAATGCAAATATCCAGCTTGCTATGCGTGGAGCACAATACAACAATCTGCTAACTTGTATCTTATACTATCAATTTTAAAGCAATCTGAAATTTCATAGAATTATAAGCTTATCTTAAATTTTTAAAAATGGGGTATTAGCAGTTTTATATAAAACCGTTTGAAAAAATTTTTAAAAAAATCATATTTTTTTTTGTGGGTAGTTAAAAAAGATTTAAATTTGCAGCCCGCAAATAAAGGAATGGTTATTTATCCGGTTCGAATTTGCGGAAAAGGAATAAAAAAGTTCTTTGACAATGATGGCTATAAGCAGCGAAAGGTAGAAAGC
>CAZLJX010000029.1:0-45942 GCA_964559985.1 uncultured Bacteroidales bacterium | reverse complement strand
ATATTGATTTTCAATACTTTAGACAGGTGTTGCAAAAAAGTGCGGAAAACAGGAGCAGTTTACACTGCAACCGGGCGCAAACACCCTGACCACCGGAAAAACACAGTTGGGTACAGGAATTTTCAATGTCACCGTATTTGTAAACGCAACCAAAGCTGCCGAAGCAAGGCTCTCGGTAACGGAATAAGGATAAACAATAAAAAAAGGGCAGGGTGACCTGCTCTTTTTTGTTAAAATTTTCTGAAGCCAATGATTTCCTTTACTTCTTTCAGTGTTTTCGAGGCACTGGCCCGTGCTTTTATGGTACCTTTTTCAACCACCTGGTGCAGAAAGGCATCATTTGCGGCAATTTCCCTTATTTTTTCCCTGATAGGTGTTGTGAAGGTAATGATATCTTCGGCCAGTTGTTTTTTCAGGTCGCCATAACGAATGGTGCATTTGTTGTATTGTTCGTCGAAATAGGCTACTGTATCGGGTTTCGAAACCACAGCCATCAGGGTAAAGAGGTTTTGAATCACCTCGGGTTTTTGCTGGTTTGGCACAGTAGGGCCGGTATCGGTAACGGCTTTCATTACTTTTTTACGGATAACTTCAGGTTCGTCGCACAGGAAGATACCGTTACCTTCTGATTTTCCCATTTTTCCGGTTCCATCGAGTCCCGGGATTTTTACCAGTTCCTTCCCGAAATTATAGGGTTCCGGTTCTGGAAAATATTCTGTCTGGTACATATTGTTGAAACGGCGTGCAAAACGGCGTGTCATTTCGAGATGTTGCTCCTGATCTTTGCCAACAGGAACTTTGTTTGCTTTATGAATAAGAATATCGGAAGCCATCAGTACGGGGTAAGTCAGAAGGCCTGCGTTTACATTATCGGGTTGTTTCCTTATTTTTTCCTTAAACGAAGTGGTACGTTCAAGCTCTCCCACATAGGCATTCATATTGAGCAGTACGTAAAGTTCAGAAATCTCCGGCACATCGCTTTGGATGTATAAGGTAGCCACATCAGGGTCGAGGCCTGCGGCGAGGTATTCGGTAAGTACCTGTTTTACATTTCCGTGCAGGTCGGCCGGAGTAGGGTGGGTAGTAAGTGAATGCAGATCGGCAATGAAGAAAAAGCAGGTATTTTCATGCTGCATTTTAATAAAATTGCGCAAGGCACCAAAATAATTTCCCAGGTGGAGGTTACCGGTAGAACGGATACCGCTCAATACAATTTCCATATTGATTCATCTTTTTTATATAGGGTTACAAACCTACATCAATTTTAATAACCCTGCAAACCCTCAAAACATTCATGCATTTTCGAGAGCGATGGCCAGCACTTCTTCAATATTTCCAACATATACAAAATCAATTCCTTTGCGATAAATTTCCTTGATTTCGTCAATGTCTTTTTTATTTTGTTTCGATAAAATTACCTGCTGGATTCCTGCCCGTTTGGCGGCCAGGATTTTTTCCTTAATACCACCCACAGGCAGCACTTTACCGCGTAAGGTAATTTCTCCGGTCATGGCAATGCGGTTTTTAACTTTTCTGCGGGTAAAAGACGATGCCAGCGATGTTACCATGGCAACCCCTGCCGATGGACCGTCTTTAGGTATTGCGCCTTCAGGGACATGAATATGGACATTCCATTTTTCAAAATCACCATCATCAATGTGGAGCATATCGGCATGGGCTTTTAAAAATTCATGGGCAATCACCGCCGATTCTTTCATTACTTCGCCCAGGTTGCCTGTCAGTGTTAGTTTTCCGTTGCCTTTGCTCAGGCTCGATTCAATAAATAAAATTTCGCCTCCTGTTTCTGTCCATGCAAGGCCATTAACAATCCCGGCCACAAGATTATCTTCGGTTTTTTCGTGGTTATATTCCGGAACACCCAGGAAAGTAATCACATCATCCACTGTCAGGGTTTTGTTGAAAGGTTCGTCCATGGCCATTTTTTTTGCAATCTGCCTCGCAATGGTGGCAATTTTTTTATCGAGGGTTCTTACACCTGATTCACGGGTATGATTTTCAATAATATACGAAATCACTTCATTGGGAAATTCCAGCTGAACATTTTTCATCCCATGATTTTCGAGTTGTTTGGGAATAAGGTGTCTGCGGGCAATTTCCTGCTTTTCTTCCACAATATAGCCGTTTACCTCAATCATTTCCATGCGGTCGCGTAGGGCAGGACTGATAGTAGCCACCTGGTTTGCGGTAGCAATGAACATTACTTTTGATAGGTCAAATTCCATTTCGATGAAATTGTCGTGAAAAGCAAAGTTCTGTTCGGGATCGAGCACCTCGAGCAATGCCGAAGCCGGATCACCGTGAAAGTCTTTCCCGATTTTATCAATTTCGTCGAGAATAAAAACAGGGTTAGCCGATCTGGCTTTTTTCAGATTTTGCATAATACGTCCGGGCATAGCCCCGATATAAGTTTTCCGGTGTCCGCGTATCTCGGCTTCATCATGAAGTCCTCCGAGCGACATGCGTATATATTTGCGTCCCAGCGATTCGGCTACCGATTTTCCCAGCGAGGTTTTCCCGACGCCGGGAGGTCCGTAAAGGCAGATGATGGGTGCTTTCATATCTCCTTTCAGTTTCAGAACAGCAAGGTGTTCGAGTATGCGTTCTTTTATTTTGTCGAGTCCGAAATGGTCGCGGTCCAGAATTTCCTTCGCCCTTTTCAGGTCGAAATTATCGGTGGTGTACTCATTCCATGGCAGTTCAAGCAAAGTATTGATAAAATTAAGCTGTACCGAATATTCAGGCGAAACAGGGTTTAGGCGGTTCAGTTTTTCGAGTTCTTTTTTAAAAAACTCTTTCACCTCTTTGTTCCACTTTTTCTTTTTAGCTTTATTTTTCAGCTCATTGATTTCCTGTTCTACCGGATTGCCACCCAATTCGTTCTGAATGGTTTTCATCTGCTGGTTGAGCAAAAATTCGCGTTGCTGCCTGTCGAGGTCGGCTTTCACTTTCGACTGGATATCGTTTTTCAGTTCCAGCATTTTTATTTCGCGCGACAGGTGTTCGAGCAATTTGATACCCCTTTTTTTCAGGTCGTCAATTTCAAGCATTTCCTGTTTAGCCTCTACCACCAGGTTGGTATTGCTCGAGATATAATTTACCAGGAAAAGCGGGTGTTCGATGTTGCGGATGGCAAATGAAGCTTCGTGCGGTATGTTATTCGAAAGGTTGATGATTTTCTGTGTGAGATCTTTTAAGGAGCCAATAATGGCATGAAACTCACTGTCGCTTTTATCGGGAATAATTTCGTTTGATTTGCTTACCCGGGCCATAAAAAACGGGTCTTCCGAAACAAACTCCTCCACCCTGAAGCGTGCCTTGCCCTGGATGATAACGGTTGTGGTATTGTCGGGCATTTCGAGTATTTTGATGATTAATGCCAGGGTACCTGTTTTGAAAAGGTCTTTGGGTTGAGGGTCTTCAATATTTGAATCGATCTGCGATAAGGTGCCAAGCATTTTGTTTCCTTTATACACCGAGCGTACCAGTTTCGATGATTTTTCGCGTCCTATGGTAATAGGGATGATCACTCCGGGAAAAAGTACGGTGTTGCGCAAAGGTAAAACCGGAATGATATCAGGCACATTGACCTGGTCGGTAAACTCTTCGTCAGAAGTCAGAATGGGTATTATTTCGGGTTCAGGGTCATCATTGAGTAAATCCCTGCTTTTAAAAGCGTCAAAAAAATTCATAATCCTCCTTACATTGTCAAAATGTCATTCAAACACAAAGGTTTTTGTAATGCAATATAAATGCCAGAAAAGGTAAAAAATCTAAAATCTTGAAAATAAACTAATTAAAAAGCCCTGTATTTCGCGGTGATCTGAAAAATATGCCTTAATATGTCTTTATCAATATCTGAAAGGGTTTGACCTCTTCGTTGCAACACTTTTGAGGCCACTTCAAAAACATTTTCTATTTTATATTCTGTCATTCCGGCATTTCCGCCCCATGAAAACGAAGGAATAAAGTTGCGTGGAAATCCTGCCCCGAAAATATTGGCACTGACTCCAACTACGGTTCCTGTGTTAAACATGGTGTTGATACCCGATTTGCTATGGTCGCCCATGATAAGCCCGCAAAACTGGAGGCCTGTTTTAATGAATTTTTCCTGGGTGTAGTTCCAGGCTTTCACTTCGGCATAATTGTTTTTCAGGTTCGAGTTGTTGGTATCGGCACCAAGGTTACACCACTCGCCCAATACCGCATTGCCGAGGAAACCGTCGTGCGCCTTGTTGCTGTTGGCGTACACTACCACATTGTTACATTCGCCTCCGATTTTTGAATGTGGGCCAATGGTAGTCGGGCCATAAATTTTAGCACCCATTTTCAGCACACTGCCTTCGCATAAGGCAAACGGTCCCCTGATGACACAATTTTCCATTATTTCACTGTCTTTGCCAATATAGACAGGTCCTAAGGCTGCGTTGATGATGGAAAAATTCATTTTTGCCCCGGTCTCGATAAATATATTTTCTTTTCCCAAAACCTGCATTGTATCGGGTATTGGTTCTGAAATACGACCTTTTGTCAGCAATTTAAAATCCAGTTCAATGGCTGCTCCGTTGTATGAAAAGATATTCCAGGGATATTCAAGTTTCAGGTAATTTTTTGAAATATTGGTCGGCTTGAATTGCCCGGTATTTTTATAATCGAAAGTTTCGGTTTGCTGCCTGCCGAGGCAAACCGCTACCAGATCATTATCAAGCATCAATGCCTGGTTTGGCTGAAGGTTACTTACTTCAACGGCCAGCTCCTGATCGGGAATCACAGAGGCATTTACCAGCAGGTTTTTTTCAGCGATCATGCAAGGATACCTGGCACTGAGATAATCCTGTGTGAGATATGAACAAGGCCATCCGGTAAGTTTTTCCCATCGTTCACGCATGGTAAGAATACCGATGCGTAATTCGGCAACAGGGCGTGTAAAAGTAAGGGGAAGCAGGTTGTCGCGGGAGCGGTCGTCGAATAAAATGAGATTCATACGGGCAGATTTATTTTTTGTAACAACAAATTTACTGATTTTTTCGTGAACAGGCTTTGTAAAAAAACGCTGTTCCGGAAAGAAAAAAGCCTGCCGTTTTAAGGGCAGGCTTTGAATACTTTTATCAGGATTATTTTTTGTCGAGGTTTTTATACCTGTTCCTGAATTTATCAACACGCCCTGCAGTATCAACCAGTTTCATCTTACCGGTGAAGAAGGGGTGAGAAGTACTTGAAATTTCAACTTTTACCAGCGGATATTCCTGTCCGTCGACGGTTATCGTATCTCGTGTTTCGGCAGTTGACCGGGTCATAAACGTAAAATCGTTCGACATGTCTTTAAAAACTACGAGGCGATAATTTTTCGGATGTATGTCCTTTTTCATTGTATAATAATATTAAAATTAAATCCGGTATCGGGCTGCAAAGGTAAAAAATGTATTTGATTTCACAACCCGAAAATCGTAAATTTTTTATTTCCGGCAGTTTATGCAGAACCGGAAGATGCAACGCAAAGCTAAGCAATTAAAAAGGGCAGCCATTGGGCTGCCCTTTAAATTCAGAGCCTGTGAGATTATTGTTTTACAACTTTTACAACCCTGCTGATGCGGTTGTTGCTGATAAGGTTGATGAAATACATACCCTGCGGTAATTCGCTGGTACTGATTTCCATTACTTTACCTGTTGTATTATGTTGTTTGATAACAACTTTACCGGTATAGTCAGATACAATCAGTTCGTTCACACATTCTGCATTGGTTACGAAGAAGTTGGATACGAACGGATTCGGGTAAATAACCACATTGGCAGTTGTCGGGTTGATAACTACTGTGATGAAGTTATCGTTAAAGATAGTATCGGTTGAAACAGTACGTTCGTGCTGTTCAATTTCACCTCCGGCCAGGCCAGCATTGATATAATACATATACTGGTAGGTATCAGCCGGCAGTAGCATTACGATGCTGTAGATCAGGTTGCTGTCCGGATCTTCGAGGCGGAACAACTGGCTTTCACCTGGAGTCATCCAGTCATTCATCGAACCGCTGATGTAGACAGTATCGTTAACCGGGTCGAATTCAGGAGCAGTTACCATATTAACATTGAAGGTTACCGAGAAGAGTTCAACACTCGGAATCAGTTCAACATTAACATCAACATCCATATCAACAACGGCAACTTCATCGGCATACGGTTCAAATCCTTCACGGGCAACATCAAAGTTGTAGGTTCCGGGGAGAACACCGCTGAAGACATACTGTCCGGGTTCGGCAGCCACACCGTTGAAGGTAACAACTGCATCCGGAATTTGCACGCCCTGGCACTGAATGTTGAATGTAACGGTATAGGTCATGAGTTCCATAACAACATCAACCTGTTCGTTGCCATCAACATCAACAGTTCCGGTTTCATCGATATAGCCTGCCTTGCTGACAATATACTCATACCCTGTTCCGGGTGCAACATTGGTAAATACATAGTTACCGGCAACATTTGTGATATTGTTAAAAGTAACAACAGCATCGGTAATTGCCGAGGTGCCATCGGTAACATTAAATGTTACAGTGTAAGTTATCAGTGTCATATTTACAGGTACTGTAAGATCGGCATTGGCAACGGTGGCATTACCTGTGGCAGTAACATATCCTTCTTTAACAACTGTGTATGGATAGGTTCCGGGAGCAATGTTGGCAAATACATAGTTGCCTGCAGGATTGGTAACACTGTTTAAGGTAACTGTTGCACCAGTAAGGGCAACACCGCCCGAAGTAACGTTGAAAGTAACTGTGTAAGTAATCAGTGGCATATCAACATTAACGGTCAGGTTGGTATTGGTTACGATGGCATTTCCGGTTTGTGTTACATAACCAGCTTTGGTAACAGTGTATGGGTATGTACCCGGGGCAATGTTGGCAAATACATAGTTGCCTGCCGGGTTGGTTACACTGTTCAGGGTAACAGTAGCTCCTGTCAGTGCTGATCCTCCGGAAGTTACATTGAAAGTTACGGAGTAGGTAACCAGCGGCATATTGACCGGAACGGTCAGGTTGGCATCAGCAACAGTAGCATTGCCGGTTTGAGTTACATAGCCTGCTTTTGTAACTGTGTAGGCGTATGTTCCGGGTGCAATATTTGCAAATACATAATTACCTGCCGGGTTGGTTACACTGTTGAAGGTTACAACAGCACCGGTAAGGGCAGAACCACCAGAGGTAACATCAAATGTAACAGTATAGGTAATCAAAGGCATACTTACTGGTACAATGATATTGGCATTGGTAACAGTAGCATTACCGGTCTGAGTTACATAACCTGCCTTGGTTACAGTGTAGGCATAGGTTCCCGGGGCAATATTGTTGAATACATAGTTTCCGGTCGGGTTGGTCACTCCGTTGAAAGTAACTGTAGCGCCAGCAAGAGCAGAACCGCCTGAAGTTACATTAAACACAACCATGTATGTAACAATTGGCATATCAACATTTACTGTAGTAACAGTGCTGCTGATGGTTGCATTGCCTGTTTGTGTTACATAACCGGTTTTGGTCACTGTGTAAGCATAAGTGCCCGGGGCGATATTGTTAAATACATAATCACCTGCAGGATTGGTTACGCTGTTGAATGTAACAACTGCACCGGTAAGTGCTGACCCACCTGATGTAATGTTGAAAGTAACGGTATAGGTAATGATTGTCAAATCAGCATTAACTACCAGGTTAGAAGCAACTACAGTAGCGTTTCCGGTAGCTGTGATATAACCATCTTTTGCAACACTGTATGCATAGGTGCCTGGCAGAATATTGGCAAATACATAGTTGCCTGCCGGGTTAGCAACACCGTTAAAGGTAACTGTTGCACCTGCAAGAGCTGTACCGCCTGATGTTACATTGAAAGTAACCGAGTAACGGGTCAGATCCATGGTAATGTTAACAAGTTCGTCACCATCAACATCAACCGTACCGGTAACCGTATTGTATGTTGCACGGGTTACAGTATAGGCATATCCTGTAGCCGGAGCAATATCGGCAAATACATAATTGCCAGCCGGGTTGGTAACACCATTGAATGTTACAACAGCGTCATTGATAGGATTGGCTCCATCAGTTACAGCAAAGGTTACTGTAAACAGGCGTTGCAATACTACTGGTTTAACCACATTCTGGTCGCTGACAGTAATGCTTCCTGTGCCTGTAATATGATGAGCTTTTGTTACAGTATAGTTATAAGTACCTGCTACTACCGAGTCGAATGCATAGGTGCCGGCAGGGTAAGCAACACTGTTGAAAGTGATTACTGCATCGGTAATTGGATTTCCGGCATCATCGTTTACAGTAAAGGTAACATCAAATATGCGTGTCAGTGAAGCATTTACATTAACATTTGCATTGGTAACCGTTACATTGCCTGAAGCAGCCAGATGGTTGGCTTTTTCAACAATATAAGGATATGTACCTGCAATTACTGAATTAACAACATAGTTACCAGCTGGCTGTGCAACATTATTGAATGTAACTGTGGCTCCTGTCACGGCATTCCCTAAATCATTGGTAACATTGAATGTAACCGTGTAAATTAGGTTAATGGTAACAGAGAGGTTCACATTGGCATCAACAACATCAACAGTGCCACTTACAATATTATACCCGGATTTGGTTACCGAATATGTAATTCCTGTTGCAGGGATAACATTTGTAAAGGTAACATTACCGGCTGAGTTGGTACTTAGTGTGCCATATCCCGTCAGGGTAACATCTGCCTGGTAGAGGTTATTGGTTCCGTCATTAACATTAAAGCTAACTGTATAAACCGGGGTAACGGTAATAGTCAGCACATTGGAATAAACCGGTGCACAAACTCCGTTCATCACTTTAGCCCTGTAATAGGTTTGCTGGTTAATAGCAGCGGTTGTATAACTTGGTACAGTTCCGTTTCCGGCAACATTTACCCATGTAACCTGATCGAACGATTTTTCCCACTGGATATTTCCGGTGTAGCCGGTAAGGGTCAAGGTAGTGCTACCGCCCTGGATAACGGCTGTTGGGTTGGCTGAGGCATCTCCTGCAATAGGTATAAAATCAACGGTAACTTTAACAGCCGATGAATATGCCGGGTCGCATATACCGTTGGTTACCTTGGTACGGAACCATAATGTTCCGGTCATGGTGGTATTAAACGAAGCACTATTGTTTGCCATTGATCCAAAGGTAGTTCCATCGGATGATGATTCCCAGGCAATGGTTCCAATATTTCCGTTCACCGAAAGGTCAATGCTTTCACCTGCACAAACCAGTGTGGATGATGCAATCACTGAACCGGCAACTGATACCGGAGTAACCGATATCATTACTGTATCGCTGGTAGCTACCGGGCATACGCCATTGGTAACCCTTGCCCTGTAATAGGTATTGTTGATTAACGGGATGGTAGTAAACGACTGGCTGGTATAAGCATTGTTCACAAACGAAACACCGTCGGTTGAACGTTGCCATTGAATATTTCCAACATTGCCAACCAGTGAAACATTGGCCGTGTTATTGTAACATACATTGGATACATCTGAAGTAGCGTGTCCGCCAACAGAAGGTTGATCAACAGCTACTTTAATTGGTAATGTTTCAACCGGTGGACATACACCGCTGGTTACAACAGCTTTATACCACCTGTCAGCATTCAGTGCAACAGTTGTAAAGCTTGAATTGGTATTTCCATTGGGTTCCCATGTTCCTGAAGTACCGTCGAAATCATCTGAACGGTTCCATGCAATACTGCCTGTGAAACCTGTCAATGAGATAGATGAGGTGCTTCCGGCACAAATAGTAGCTGGTGAAGCGGATGCAAAACCTGCAACGGATTCAGGATTAACGGTTACGCTGATCTGGGCATTACCAACACAACCGGCTACTGTTCCTGCTACAGATAAGGTATATACTTTATTGACACTCGTACTGTTGACAAGTGCAGTATCAAACGGGTTATCGGTTCCCGAAGCAACTCCGTCAACAAAGAATTCGTAGGTGTCAGCACCTGAAGCGGTAAAGGTAACCAGTGATCCCGAACAAATGGTATTGTCCATATCATCGCTGAGCAGGGCAACCGTCGGAGCACCCGGATCGTTCAGTGTAACAGGAGACAGAGCAATGGTACATCCGTTAAGGGTAATGCTTGGTGTGTAAGTTCCCTGGCCAACTGTAATGGTCGAAGTGGTCTGGGTTGTTCCGGTCCATGAATAGGTATAATTTACATCATCAGTAACCGAAATGGTTCCATCGGTAAGACCGCAGGCTGACGGGTCAGCTGAATTGGTAACAGTTGCTACCGGCAGCGGTTTGATGGTAAGGATTACTGTTTTTGCAGCACTCTGGCATGAACCAGCTTTCTGGGTTACATAGTAATTGTAGGTTCCTACGGCGGTTAAACCAGTTTCGTATGTCGTTCCGGTTCCTACAACAGTGGTCAGTCCTGCATCGCTGTACCATGTAATGGTATTTAATCCGTCAGGTGTGGCAGCAAGGTCAGGAACAAGTTGTCCGAAACATACGTTAACATCCGGAGCGGCCGGTGGGTTTGGTACGGCTGTTACATCAACCAGTACTTCATCAGAATATATCGAAGCGCAAACACCACTGGTTATTTTAGCACGGTAAATCATATCCTGGCTGGTAACCATGGTGGCAAGGTTAGCTGAAGTTTCGCCGACAATATCTTCAAATGTCGGGGTTCCTGAAACTTTAGACTGCCACTGGATGACACCAACCTGTCCTGAAATATGAAGCATTGTTGTTTCGTCAGAGCAGATTTCATCGTCGTCAACCAGAATACTTCCTTCAATGGCTGATGGATTGACTGTAACATTGATAGCTACTGCTGTACCGGTACATGATTTTGGCGATACAGGGGTTACCATATATTTAACAGCACCATTCGTATTGAGGTTGTTGGTCAATATGTCATTGATATTGCCGCTTCCAGAAGCTGTAACACCACTGATGTTTCCTGATAAAACACTACCTGTCCAGGTAAATGTTGAACCAAGGATATCGGCAACCGGAACATAATTGACTTGTGTTCCTTCGCAGATTGTCGGGTCGTTGGCATTGGTAATTGCAGGAGCAGGATTTTCAGTAACGGTAATGGTATCTGATAAAGCCCTGGTGCAGGTTGTGGTTGCATTCTGGGCAATCACAAAATAAACACCCTGTGTCAACCCTATGAAAGTAAGGTCAGAACCATCGCCGGCAAGGGTTGTAAGCAGGTTATTGTTTTTATAGAGATTATAATCAACCCCTATCTGTGAGCCGCTTACATCGATGCTTAACGATGATCCCTGGCAATATTCGTTGGTGGTAGCTGAAACAAGGAATGCCGTTGGAAGCGGATTTTCAACCACATTGGCAGTTCCATTCATATTTGAAACGCAACCAAATGAGCTGGTAGCCACAACAGTATAACTGCCTTCGCCAAGTTCTGTCCATTCAAGGGCAACACCTGTACCGGCTAATGGAACGTCTACGTTGCTTCCGCCGTTTTTCAACTGGTAATTTACACCGGTTTGCGAGCCACTTAATCCTACTGCTATGGTTGAGCCAGCGCAGTATGATGCAGGTGCACTTACGTTATAAACAGTTGGCAACGGATTTTTGGTGATGGTTAATGTACCATTCATAGCAACAGAGCAGCTGTTTGCATTGGTTGCAATTACCTGGTATTCCCCTTCGGTTACATCTTCCCAGACCAATGCAGCACCGGTTCCGGCAACAGCAGCACCGGAATTAGCCCCGTCTTTCGTAAGCTGGTAGTTAACACCTACTACTGAATTTGCCAGTGTGAGATCAACTGAACCTCCGTCGCAGAAATCGGCCGATGAGGCAGTAAAGTTAAATACTTCTGGCAATGCATTTTCGGTAACGGTAATGGTGTCTTCCATATTTCTTACACAGCTTTGTGCTGAGGTAGCAACAATGGTGTATTCACCGGCTATCATGCCTGTCCAGGTGAGTATGTCGCCTGTACCGGCAACTGCTGCACCCTGGTTGGCGTTATTTTTCCTGAGCTGGTAGTTCACATCGCTTTGTGAACCTGCAAGGCTTATGGTAACTGATGATCCTGCACAATAAGCTGCTGGTGCAGAAATAGCGTAATTCAGCGGTAACGGCAGTATCTGAATATCGGCATTACCGGTCATATTGGATGAGCAGTTGGTGGTAGCGTTGGTTGCAACAACCGTATAGATACCTGTTGCTCCGATGCCGGTCCAGCTTAACGGATTGCCATCGCCGGGTTTAACGGCTCCTTCGTTGGCACCATCTTTCTTCAACTGGTAGTTAACACCGGTTTCTGAGCCACTCAGGGTTACCGTTCCATTGAGTCCTGTACATAAAGCTTCTGAACCGCCTACTGTAAATATGGCAGGAGGTGCAGCATATTCAAACACAATGGTGTATGTTTTGGTAGTGGTACCATCTTCTGCGGTAACCAGAATAGTAGCTGTGCGTGCAGCCAGGTCGCCATTCAGGTTTGAAGGATCGGTGACCAGTGCATTGGCATTAGGATCGGATTTAACAGGGGTAATGGTTACTGCACTTACATCGCAGTTGAGTGTAACCGTATAATTAATGGTAGCAGCATCAAATGCGGGTACCAGTGTTCCGGAATTCAGGGTGATACCTGTTAAATCGGCATTGTTATTGGCACTGCGGATGGTAACATCGTCCATATACAGATTAGGTCCGTAGCCTGAAGTACCAATAAACCTGAGCCGTACAACCTGTCCTGCATAAGCAGTAAGGTCAATGGTTGCAGTAGTATATGTACCAGGGGTAGTACTTCCTGCACCATCATTTGAATTCAGGTCCTCACCTGTCTTCATCCAGATGCTGGTCCATGTAGAACCATAGTTGGTTGAAATAAATACTTCGAGTTTATCATTCGGATATGAAGCATTGTATTGATGCGACCATTTAAATGAAAGCTTTGGTTTGGCAAGGCCTGTAAAATCAAATGGCTGAGTTGTCAGGTAAGCTGTTTTGCCTGCTGTCCAGCTCCAGAAATTACAGTATGCAGCACCTGTGCTTAATGCCCATGTGTTGGTACCACCTGTTCCCTGCCAATCGGTTGGCGGAACAGTAGCAAATGGCTGAATATATGGATATGAAGTTACAGCATCCGGCATAATTGGCCTGTTGCCGGTCGGATTTTCTTCAACAGCATTGAATGTTGCTCCTTTAACATCAATCTTATTGGCAGCAATTTTAGCATCCAGCGTGTTATAATTGGTGGCAGCTACTTTTACATCATAAACCAGCCAGAAATAGGTTGTTCCAACAGGCAGGTCGTAGTTAATTCCTGTAAATAAAGCTTTTGATGATGTATAATCCATCGAATCAATGGACACAGCAGTGGCAAAATCATCGCTTGAATTTCTCCATAATTGTACACCATCAGGTGTAATCAGGTCGGCATCGCTGGTGTTGAGCGAAGTAAATTCAATTGAATTTAACGGCAGGGTGTTATCCTGTCCGCTTACGGAAAATGCCAGTTTCAATATAGCATTTTTAACACTGCCTTTCAGAACAGGAACTGTTGAAGCCTGCGTAACAGTAATGGTTTCAACAAATTTGTCGTTGCTTATCAGGCGGTTGCCTGCAGGGTCATCATCGCTTGAGTTGTAGGTATTGCCACCGACATTAATCTGGTTTGCCCTGATAATAGCATCAACTGTATTACCTGGTGTAGCACTTGCAGCAATATCATAAGTAACCCATACATAGCTGTGGCCAGTAGCAAGGTCATGATTCAGGGCTGTAAATGCAGCTTCGCCGGCAGTGAAATTGGTTCCTGTACCCAGCTGGGTTGCAGTTGCAATGTCATCGGTAGTGCTTACATAAAGTTTCACGCCATTGGTGGCAATGTCGGCATCGCTGGTATTGGCTGAATTTACGGTAATAGAGTTCAATGGTAAAGTACCAACGGTTCCTGTAACATTGAAATCAAGTTTCAATATACGTTTCTGCAATGAAGTTGGGAATACCGGAGTAGTCAACGCCTGAGTCACAGTAATAGAGCTGATTTTTTTCGAAGCGTCAAAAATTTCTATATCATCAATAGCCATCTGGTAATTACCAACCTGTTTGAAAACAAAGGCAATTTTTACTGTTTTTCCGCCAAATGCTGTCAGATCTAGTTCAACTGCTGAGTTAAACTGGTTGTCATCGGCAGAGCCATCCCAATGCAGTACACTTTGCCATGCACCATCGGCATAAACAAGAACTGAGAAATCACCGGGATAATCAGGCTCGTTAAAGAACCATGGCCAGAATTTCAGGTGCATCGGAGCAACCGGGAATGTCATTTGCGGGGTTATCAGCCAGTTGAAATCGGGAGCTGTATAACCAAGGGCAGTCGAAGCAGTTCCGGTATGGATATAGGTAGCACCGGCTCCACTGAAACTTGCCGAAGTACAACGGAACCAGGTGTTGGTCACAGTATTCAGCAGTACATTTCCGTTAAATCCGCCATCAGCGGCTGTGTTACGGCAAACCCTCCAGTTGGTGGGCGGGAAAGTTGCATCTTCAAAGCCCTGTACAATCGGGAAGGTGGTAACAGGGGCAGCAAGTATGTTGCGGTAACCTGCTGGGTTCTGTTCGGTTGCCAGATAATTGGTTCCGGCAACGTTGATTTTATTGGCAGCAATCTTGGCATCGTGGTAGTTGCCCGGAATTGCCGTGGCTGAAACGTCGTGGGTCAACCAAACATAGGTGTGCCCTGTTGGCAGGTCGTAGTCAATGGCTGTGAAATTGGCCAGCGTAGCGGTATAATCCATTCCGGAGCCAATTTGTATAGCGGTTGCAAAATCGTTGGTAGAGCTTCTCCATATTTTTGCCCCGTTGGCAGCAATATCGGCAACATTGCTGCAGGTATGGGTAAATTCAATGGAATTGAGGTTCAATGTACCATTTGCTCCCAGTACATCAAAGTCAATCAGCAGTATCGGGTTATTTACCGAGGCAATGTCAACATCCTTGGTTGATGCCTGGGTTACAGTAACTGAATTGATAAATTTATCATTACTGATGGTACGTGTACCAGCCGGATCAATATCGGCAGGATTATAGGTTGAGCCTTTAACATTGATATTATTGAGAAGTATTTTGGCATCAACGGTATTGGTCAGTGTTGCACCGGCAGCAATATCATAAGTGACCCATACATACGTGTGCCCTTCGGGCAGTTCATAGTTCAGGGCAGTAAATGATGCTTCGCTGGCAGTGAAAGTGGCTGTGGTGCCAAGTTGTGTTGCGGCAGCAAAATTGTCGGTAGTTGCAGCAAACAGTTTAATGGCATCAACATCGGCATCGGCGGTATTAACTCCGGTTACCACAATTGAATTGAGCGGCAATGTGCCAAGGTAACCTTCAACATTGAAATCGAGTTTGAGCACCGGGTTATTGACTGATCCGGGCACAACCGGCAAGGTTGACGGAGTAGTTCCGGTAATGGATACAAGCGCTTTCTGCGGATCCCAGATTTTCATATCATCAAAATCGATATAGTAATCGCCCGATGCCCATGTGCCCAGTATTTTGATGAAAATTTTCTGGCCGGCATAAGCACCTAACGCGAAGGTTTTCTTTGCAAAAGCAGTAGATGCTACATGGTTGGTATTGTTGATGGTATAAACGGTTGTGAAATTGGTACCATCGGTCGAAACCTGGAACTGGATTGAGTTTCCGGCTGCATAGGTTGTAGCGGTGCCAGGGTATCCCGTATAATTAACAATACGATACCAGAATTCACAGATGGCATCGGCAGTAACCGGCCCGGTATAAGGCATTACAGCATTGCATGTGGTAGCGCTGCTATAGAGGTTATAATACATCCCGTTGGTAGTGTTGGCTCCATGTGTTGCACTTACATTCATTGTCCCCGACCAGTCGGTTGGCAAAGCGGCAACAGCATTGAAATTCTGTGTATATGGCAATGGGTACAGGCTGATAATTCTTCTTGTTCCTGCAGGGTTAGCAGCCACTGACGGGTAAGTACTTCCGGCAACATTGATCTTGTTAATGCCAACCTGTGCATCAAGGGTATTGTTTGATATTGCACTGGTTGCCACGTCATAGGTAAGCCAGAAATAGGTATGGGCTCCGTTGCCGGGCAGGTCGTAGGCCAGTCCGCCAAATACAGCAGCACCAGCAGTAAAGTTGATTCCGGCACCTACCTGGGTGGCGGTGGCAAAATCATCAGCGCTGTTGCGCCATAATTTTACACCATCGGCAGCAACGTCGGCATTGTTGGTGTTTTGTGCTGTAAATTCAATCGAATTTAAAATCAAAGTATTGTCGGCACCGGTTACATAAAAGTCGGCTTTCAGTATCGGGTTATTTAAACTGCCTTTAAATACAATATCAGAAGAAGCCTGGGTAATGGTAAGGCTTGAAAGCATTTTGTCGTTGGTAAGGGCACGGGTGCCGGCAGGTGCTGTAACAGTGGGCGTATAGGCTGATCCGACAGTTACCGAAGTACATTCTGCATCGAGCAGGTTGGCTGCTGTTGCAGCAGGTTTGGCATCGTAGGTAAGCCAGAAGTAGTTGGTTCCGGCAGCCAGGTTGAGGCCAACGGGTGTAAATACAAAGCTTCCGCTCAGATCGGTAACTGTTGAGCCTACCTGCGTGGTAGTGGCAAAGGTGCTGCTGGTTCCGGTGTACCACAGTTTGGCATTGTCAACATCGTTGGCAGCATTGGTGGTTCCGTTGGCATTAAATACCAGGTCGCCCATGGCTAAAGGATTGCCCGAATATTGTGTTACCACCTGTACGCCAATAATCTGGTTGTTGGTGGTTCCGACAATTACAGGGGTGGTAACGGTCTGGGTGGTGGTTGAAGATAGGTACTTCATGTTGGGAATATCAAAATCATTAATGATTGTTACATCGTCCAAACCGATATTGGTGGTTCCATAATCAGAAGTACCTACAAACCTGATGTCGGCGCTGGTATATGCCAGGTATGCATCCAGTGAAATGGTTATCTGGGTCCAGTTGGCATATACACCATAGCTTGCAGCACCTATCTGGGTCCAGGCAGCAGCACCATCACGTATATAAACGCGTATTACGTCTGTGCCGGAGGTATTTTTCAGGTAGAATTTGAGTGATACTGATCCATACAACGATAAATTCATATTTCCGTCATAGATCAATTCAGCAGTCCCAGCGCTGGGGATATCATACGAATTGAAGTCTGCACAATGTCCTGTTCCCCCATTTCCAGGTTCTAAACCTGCGTTACCACCATTTATCACTATAGCGTCATCTCCCCTGTACCACTTTCTTACGCCTTCGTCAGCAGTACCGGCTGTAGTGGGGTCGAGCCATGGTGTCGGAGGCCAGCTGCCGTCGAAGTTTTCATTGCAGAGGGGTGAAGCAGTATATATTGTTCTGTTTCCTGCAGGGCTTGTTACTGAAGGTGTACGTGGAGTAGCATCCACAGTAACTGATGTACAGGTAGCATCGATGATATTGTTGTTGGTTGCATTGGCATCAATATCGTAGGTAAGCCAGAAATAGTTGGTACCATCGGCCAAAACCTGCGATGCAGTAAAGGTAAGCACACCGGTTGAAAGGTCGGTAATGGTACTACCTATCGGGGTTGTGGTGGCAAAGGTATTGCTCAGGCCTGTAAAATACAGTTTGGCATTCACAATATCGTTGTTGTTGGTGGCATTGGTCGATCCGGCAGTGGTGAAAACCCATTCGGTGGCATTCAGTGCAGGTTCGGCTCCGTTGGTAACCACCTGCAGGCAGAGAATCTGTGCATTGGCCGTTCCTTTTGCCACTTCAGCAGTGGTCGGGTGGTTGGTGGTACTTGATACATACACCATCGGGGCTTTGCTGGCCAGTACAAAATAGCCTTTGGTGTTCAGTTCGGTTGATGACTGAACCGAGGTAATGGTTTGTCCGGCAAGTGCACCGCCAAGGCTGGTGTAGGTACCTGCCTGTACGTCCGAATGGCCAAGAGCCAGGTTGGAGGAAGCGCTGGCATCGGTAACTTTTATAAAAGAACTGGTAAGGTTGGCAGCACCACTTAATATCTGGGCTCTCCAGTAGCGGTCGCTGTTCAGGGTTTGCAGTCCTGTTCCGGCTGTTCCGCCGCAGTTGGCATCAAATACTTCGGCTTTTACTACTACACTGCCTCCGGCTGTGGTGGCAGGATCAATCAGTTCAAACGGGTTATAGCTTCCTTTTCCGATCGGGAAATTATAATCGTTGGTGGTATTCGAAGCCGGAATGGTACGTGCCAGCGGCCCTAAAACAAAGCCACTGGTTCTTGTGATATCAGCAACAGCGGTTCCGGTAACGGTAAGTAAATTGGCATCGCTGGTATAAAGTGTGCCGGCAGTCAGGTCGAGTTTACCGGCCGACAATGCTGCGTTCAGAATAATGCCCGATGCATTGTTTACCTTCAATGTGCCGCTGATGCTTGCAGGTAATTCGCTGCCTGTAATCTGCGGTGAAGTACCGCTGTAGGTATAATTAACCGTACCTGAACCAAACAGGAACGACGGGGCATTGGTCAATGAGCCATCTCCCAGCGTGAAAGCAAAACCTGCTGTGCCGCCATCGCCAAGCTGAAGGCCAACGGCAGTAACAGTTCCCTTGGTCAGGGTAAAGGCCGGTGTGCCGCTGCTGTAGCTCACTTTGATATTGTCGGGCAGGGTAACGGTGCCACCGGTAGTATTGTTGATAACAATCTGTGGTATGGTACCGGCGGTTATGGTTCCGGTATTGGTAAAGGTCTGGTTGCCAAATGAACCATTAAAGCTGAGTATGTTACTGGCACTTCCGTTGGCTGTAAAGGTACCGGCATTGGTAAAATTACCCGGGTAAGCTATGCTGTTTCCTTTAAAGGTTAAGGAATATCCGAAATTCATTGAAAAGGTACCGGTTCCGTTAAAAGTAAGGTCACCATAAATGGTTGTATTAGCATTCAGCGTTAAATTCGGGTTATTGGTGGCATCAACCACTACCGTTGGTGTATTGTTCATCATTTTGTACTGGCAGCCTGCAGGTGCCGAAGCATAGCCAAACTGCAAAGTACCGCCGGTAATGTTTACAAGGCCGTTGTTGCCCCTGTAATCATATCCGCTGTTGAAGGAAGCTCCCGACCCACGCTGTATGATGATGGTACCACCCGACATTTCGAAATAGGATGATGCTGATGTACCCATATCAAAAGTATAATAGGTAGTGCTGGTTTGCCCAACCGTGTTCAGGTTTATGGTTCCGCCTGTCTGCTTGTAGTTGGTAACGTTTGTGCTTGAGGCTACCGATAAACAGCCTGCTATATTAACTGCACCGCCCTCAATAATAACTACGGAATTGGTTGATAATGTAACGCTGTTTCCTTGGGCTGTTCCATAATTAAAAGTACCGTCGGTGATTCGTAATAAACCAGTTATAATAGCTGTGCTTGTTGGTGCAGTGGTGGCAAAATTGGCATTATTAAGCCACAAACCACCAATTGCAGGAATTGTAAAACCAGCCGTGGTAAAAGGAGGAGTGGTCAGGGTGTAAGTACCGCTGAATTTTAAGGTACCTGCGGTATGGGTTGAAACAAGGCCTACTATGTTGGCTCCCTGCACGGTAAAGGTGCGTTGAATATCGAGTACCGGAGGGGTTACGGTAAGGGTGGCCGTAACAGCACCTTTGTTAAGGATAATGGCGTTGAAATCGCAGGTAGCTCCGGCACCTGAAATGGAGGCATCGGGTGAGCCAAAGAAAGTAATGGTGGCTTTACCGGCAGTGGACCCCATATACATATCAAAAATACCATTAACAGTGAGGTTGCCGGTGGTCATAGCCGTGGCCGTACTGCCACCTATATATAATGTATGGGAAATATTGGCTGCGCCGGCATTGAATTCGCCGCCTGCAGCAACAGTAACACTTCCGTTAACAGTAACGGTGCGGGCTGTGCCATCAAAAGTAAGGATACCCGAGGTGCCTTGTCCAACCGTTAAATTGAAACAGGTTGCGTTGGTATTGATGGTAACGGTATGGCCATCGGCAATGGTAACATTGTCAGATGCTGTGGGAACAACGCCGGTACTCCATGTACCCGCATCGTTCCAGTTGCCTGAAGCGATTGAAGTAATGACGCCTGGTGCTAATGTTGAAGCATTTCCTTCCAGATAAGCAGTCGATTCAGACTCATATACAGCAAAAATTCTGAAATAATATGTAGTTCCGGGTACAAGTCCGGTTATTGGTAAATTGTATGCATCTCCTGTTGCAGCAGTTGTAGTAGAGGTAACATCTGAACCCACCTGGGTAAAACCACTGGTTTCGTTAGTTGACATGTAAACCCTGAATTTGGTTTCATTGGTTGAATTATCAACCCAGTTTACAGTTAATCCGGTCTGAGTTTGAGAAGTTGCTGAAAAACTTATTGGTGCTGCATCAGCTGGAATAACTATAATTTGAGGGCCAGAAAAATCATCCAAATATAATCTCAACTTATCAGTTGAAATGGCCTGAACAGCAATATAGATATTCTGATCATTATAAGCTGATAAGTCATAACTATACTGTGTATAAGTTGTTCCCGGACCAACATTTGAAGCTAATGTAATCGTAAAATCACCCTCTGATGTTCCTGTGGTTGAAAGTTTTACGTTAAATAAATCAATATATGTAGCGCTACCATTTTTTGCCCAGAAAGAGATGGTATTATTTCCAGATACAGGTTTTAACCTTGGAGTGATTAACCAATCGTTATGGGCAGAGGCGGAATAACCAATTGCCGCGCATGCAACCCCTGTGAGAGGGCCTGTAGTATATCGTGTCCAAGTGTTTGCATCTCCCCCATTAATAAGAGTCCAATAGGAGGGAGGAAATGTTGTCCCTTCAAATCCTTCAGACAGGTTTTGCCCAAAGGAAAAAGATGTTAACAACATTGTGATTAAAAGTAATAACCAATTTTTCATAATTTAAAATTTAGGGTTAGTATTTAATTGTGAATTTTTATTAAAAAAGGGGTAAGGAGCCAAAAGCTCGATAAAGCACAGCGCTTCATGTGGGGGGATTTTTTTTCATTTTCCGGGTTGTTTTTTTGTTCCATTTATATTTTGTTTCACACAAATAATTACACGCAAAAATTTCTTTTTGCCTTTATGGTGGCGGTTTTAAGGGTAGCTGCCCTGCCATAGCACCAAGGCTGCAGTCAGGGGGTGGAAAGATAAAAAATATTTTAAACAATGCAAACGATTGCTGAATTAAATTTGTATTAGATTATATTGCTGATAGTGAAAGGACGGGCCGTAGTGCAAAAGTACCAAAGTGCGTCAGTGAAAAAGGGGTTGTTTATGCCAGCAGTTCGGTACGGTTGATATCAAGCCTGAGGAAAATAAACAGCAAAATGGTAAAACCCCAGAGCGAAGAGCCACCATAGCTGAAAAAAGGCAACGGGATGCCTATCACAGGTGTAAGCCCTATGGTCATTCCAATATTTACCAGTACATGAAACAGCAGCACCGATGCAACACTATAGCCGTAAACCCTGCTGAAAACCGACCTCTGTCGTTCGGCAAGCACCATGACCCTGTAGATGAGTCCTAAAAATAACAGGAAAACTGTGGATGTTCCAATAAAACCCCATTCTTCGCCAACAGTACAAAAAATAAAATCGGTATCCTGTTCTGGCACAAAATTATACTTGGTCTGGGTTCCCTGTAAAAATCCCTTTCCGCTGAACCCACCCGAACCAATGGCAATTTTCGACTGGTTGACATTAAACCCCGAACCCAACGGGTCGTATTCAATGCCAAACAGGTCGTTGATGCGTTTTTGCTGATGTTTTTCGAGGATATGATAAAAAATATATTCGACCGAATAACTGTATGAAGCTGACAAAAACAGGAATATGGCAATAGCGGCTACAAACCTGATGCGGTTAATAAAGGCCATGGTAAGCATTACCGGAAGGGTAAAAGCAAAAGAAAGCAGCAGAAGGATATTGGCCCTGTAATGAATAATGCCGGTTTCGCGGGCAATAAAAAGTAACACCGCTGCTGTTGCATAAATAAATATACCTGTGAGGGTATTTTTAACATTCCGGCTGAGGTAAAAATATACTGCAGCCGATAAACCGGCAAGGCACAGCATAATCACTGCCTGGCTCACAACCAGTGAAGCAAAGAAAATAAGGATCACCAGTCCTGCAATGATAAAATAAATAACATTAAGCCCTTCGCGGAAAAACACCAGGGAAAAAGCAGCAAATACCATGGCCGATCCGGTATCGTTCTGGGCAAGGATGATGAAGGCAGGAATAATGATAAAAGAAAATAACAGGATAAGTGATTTCCATTCGTTCATCCTGAAATTAAACGAACCCATGTACCTTGCCAGGGCCAGGGCAGTGGCCACTTTGGCAAACTCAGACGGCTGAATGGCAATCCCTCCCACTTCGAACCATGCTTTGGCGCCATGTATTTTTGAACCCAAAACAAGGACCGATAATAAAATGATGATAAAAATACCATAAAAAAGATAGGCAAAAAAGACGTAAAATTTACTGTCGATCAGTAAAACGGCAGTAAGTAAAACCAATGCAGCAGCAATCCAGATCAGTTGTTTGCCATATCGCTGGGTAATGTCAAAAATACTCTGGTGGTCTTCGTTATAAACCGCAGCATAAATGTTAAACCATCCCATCACCACAAGGAGAAAATAGAGGGTAACTGTGATCCAGTCAATATTTCTGAGTATGCTATTTCTTGGGTTCACTTTTTAGCAGGTTAATGTTCAGGATATATTGTTCAAGCCATGGTCTTTTGATGGTATCGGTGAGGTATTTTTCAATCATCAGGCTGGCCACCGGTGCTGCATAGGTAGCGCCAAAGCCTGAATTTTCGACATATACCGAAATGGCAATTTTTGGGTCATCTTTCGGGGCAAAGCAGAGGAAAACCGAATGGTCTTTGCCATGAGGATTTTCGGCGGTGCCGGTTTTTCCGCAAACAACAATGTCGGGAAGCCGGGCAATGGTAGCCGTTCCGGCAATCACGGCCATTTCCATTCCTTTAACTATGGGTTCATAGTATTCGGGTTTTACTTTCGGGTAATGTTTTTCAAAATACCTGATGTCAATGTCTGCCTTTCCTTCGATGGCTTTTGCTATATGAGGGATAATGTACCAACCCCTGTTTGCCAATATGGCCGCCATATTGGCAATCTGCAAAGGTGTTGCCAGTACTTCGCCCTGCCCGATGGCCAGCGAAACAATATTCAGCGAAACCCAACGGTCTTTACCATAAATTTTATCGTAATATTTCCGGGTAGGCAAATTGCCGCTCAGCTCATTCATAAAATCACTTCCCAAGGGTTTTCCAAATCCAAACGATGCAACATAATCGTACCAGAGCTGGTATCTTTCGCCTGTGGTGCCTTTCGACCGCTGATCGAGAAAATTACGGAATACATTGCAGTAATAGGCGTTACAGCTATGCTGGATTGACCCTATCAGATCGAGCGGAGAGGGGTGACTGTGGCATTTCAACGAAAACCGGCCGACATAATAACCCATATTGCAGCCATAATGGGTACCGGGATAGAGGGTGCCTTCCTGAAGCCCTATGAGTGCATTCAGAATTTTAAAGGTAGAACCGGGAGGGTATTTTGCCATTAATGCCCTGTTAAACAAAGGGATGAGTGAATCGCGCTGAAGCATATCAAAGTTTACGCTCCGTTCTCTGCCCACAAGCAGCTCGGGGTCGTATGACGGGCTCGACACCATGGCCAGTATTTCACCGGTTGATGGTTCTATGGCTACCACGCTTCCTTTTTTATTCATCATCAGTTTTTCGCCATACATCTGAAGTTTTGCATCAATGGTAAGGGTAAGGTTTTTGCCCGATTCGCAGATGGTATCAAAACGGCCGTTCTGAAATGAACCTTTTATCCGGTTATGAACATCAACCATATAAATATTTACGCCTTTACGGCCACGCAATTCTTTTTCGTAAGTATTTTCTATCCCGCTGATGCCGATATAGTCACCTGGTTTGTAATAGGCATCCTTAGCTGTGATGGTGTTGTCTACTTCACCCACATAACCAAGAATATGGGCAGAAGTATTGAAAGGATAATTGCGTAATGAACGTGTCTGTACAAAAAAGCCCGGGAATTTGTAAAGTTTTTCCTGTAAAACCGCGTAGGTTGCTGAAGAAACCTGTTTTAGAAAAATACTGGGTTTAAACCTTGAATAGATTCTGGCTTCTTTAATTTTTTGTTTTACATAGTTTTGCGTAATACCAAGTATCTGGCAAAGCTCGGTGGTATCGAAAGCACTGAGCTGGTTTGGAATTACCATGATATCATAAGCAGCCTGGTTACACACCAGTAAATGCTGGTTACGGTCAAAAATAAGTCCGCGTGACGGATATTGGGTTATATAACGCAGCACATTATTATTGGCCGAGTATTTGTAAGCCGGGTCAATTACCTGGATATAAAATAACCGTATCAGGTAAATAAACCCTGTCATAATGATCAGGCCAAAGATGAAATATTTCCTGAAACCGAATCTGTTCACGTTGGATATATTTTATACACTGCGCCGTGTATTGAAAAAAAACATCTGGGTTAAAAAAATCAGCACCAGGGTAAAACCAATACTTAAAAAAGTCCGGAAAAGCGTAAGGTGGAAATTCTGAAAGCTGAATACTTCAATAAAAAACAGGACTACATGATGAATAACAACCATAATGAGCGAATAGCGAAAATACCAGCTCCATCCAAAATAGGAAGCCAGAGGTTTTTGCCCTGTTTCATAACCTTCGCGCGGGGCAATAAATTCGAGCAGGTAAGGCCTTGTAAAAGCCATGGTAAGGCAGGCAGTAGTATGCATTCCCGGCGTATTTGAAAACAGGTCGATGCTTAATCCCAGTAAAAAGGAAGCAGCCAGCAGAAAAAATTTAGGTAATTCAAAAGGGAGGATCAGAATGAAGAAAATATACAGATATGGATTGATAAAACTGCTGAACTGAATGTTATTTAAAATCAGTGTCTGCAGTAAAACAAAAAATACAAAATACCATACGTATTTAATGAATTCCCTCACCATATCCAGCCAGTTTTTCTAAATTTTTTTGTTCATCTTTCAGTTTATTCGAAATGACATAAACATATTGCAGGTTCTTAAAATCGGTTGAAAACCTGATTTTTAAAGTATAGAAATTTTCCCCGCTCGCAGGCATAATTTCTTCTACAAAGCCAATTAATATTCCTTTCGGGAAAATAGCGGAATATCCGCTGGTAATGATGGTATCGCCGGTAAAAACCTGTACATGGTTGGGAATTTCCTTCAGCATGGCATACCGGTAGTCGGTACCATCCCACACCAGCGAACCGTAATACCCGTTTTTTGCTATCATGGCACTGATTCTCAGATCGGGATTTAGCAATGAAATTACCACGCTGAAATTGGGAGATACATTTTTGATGATACCGACCAGCCCCGAAGGGCAATAAACCCCGTTTTCGGGCATGGCCCCGGCATTTGAACCAAACTGAAGCGTAATATAATTATTTTGTCTGTTCACAGAATTGTTAATCACCTTTGCAAGACTTACACGATACTGGCCTGAATAGGTCGAATCAAAATCTGTATGTGATATTTGTACAGCATGTACCAACTGGTTTTGCAGGATGCTGTTTTCGGCAGCAAGCTGCCGGTTTACAGTTTTAAGATTGATATAATCTGTAATTTTTGAGGCTTTGGCATAAAAATAGCCACTGACAGCATTGGCCGAATTGATGTAAGATGCTTTCTGGTAATCGTTGTACTGAAAAAGCAGGAAAAGTGAAATGAACTGAAAAGCAATAAAAAACAGTAAAAAAGAATACCTTGAAATAAAGCGAAGCAGTTCTTTCATGCTTTAATCTGATTAACAAATGTTTTTCCGGATGCCATTAACGCATCAGGAATTTGAATTTATCGACATTTTTAAGGGCAATACCAGTGCCTCGTGCCACCGAATGCAGCGGATCGGGAGCTACATTAAAAGGTATTTTGGTTTTTTCGCTGAGCCTCCTGGCAAGTCCCCTCAGCAAAGCACCACCCCCGGCAAGATAAACACCTTTTTTGAAAATATCGGTATATAGCTCAGGAGGAGTGGCTTCAAGGGTACTCAATACGGCAGCTTCAATTTTGGTGATGGAACGATCAAGGCAATGGGCTATTTCCTGGTACGAAACAGGAATCTCAACCGGAAGGGCTGTCATCTGGTGTGGTCCGCGTACAAGATAATCGGCAGGTGGATCCTCAAGGTCGGGCAATGCCGAACCTACATTGATTTTAATATCTTCGGCCGTACGTTCACCTATTTTTATATTATGTTGCTGTCGCATATATTCCATAATATCCGAAGTAAAATCATCACCGGCAATACGGATTGAACGGTTGCATACAATACCACCCAGCGAAATAACAGCAATTTCGGTTGTACCGCCGCCAATATCAACAATCATATTCCCTTCTGGTGCTTCAACGTCAATACCAATACCCAGCGCACCGGCCATAGGCTCGTAAATCATATATACCTCACGTCCTCCGGCATGTTCCGATGAATCGCGCACAGCACGCATTTCAACTTCGGTACTGCCCGACGGGATGCAGATAACAATTTTCAAAGCCGGCGAAAACAAACGGTTATTCGGGTTTATCATTTTTATCATACCCCGTATCATCTGTTCGGCAGCGTTAAAGTCGGCTATCACACCATCGCGCAAAGGGCGGATGGTTTTAATATGCTCATGGGTTTTGCCGTGCATCTGACGGGCTTTTTCACCAATGGCAATAAGTCGTTGTGTGTTAATATCTATAGCCACAATTGATGGTTCATCCACCACAATTTTATCATTGTGTATGATGATGGTGTTGGCGGTGCCAAGGTCTATGGCTATTTCCTGTGTTAAAAATGAAAAAATTCCCATTGTTTTTAATGTTTAAAATGTCTGAAACCTGTAAATACCATTGAGATTTGATGTTGATTGCAGTAATCTATGCTGTCTTTGTCGCGTATAGAACCACCGGGTTGTATCACTGCCTTAATGCCTGCTTTTCCGGCAATTTCAACCGAATCGGCAAAAGGGAAAAACGCATCTGATGCCATAACCGCACCCTTCAGATCGAATGAAAAACTTTCAGCTTTGGCTATGGCTTGTTTCAAAGCATCAACCCTTGAAGTTTGTCCGGTTCCGCTGGCACACATCTGCTTGTTTTTGGCCAGCACAATGGTGTTCGATTTGGTATGTTTAGCAATTTTATTGGCAAAAATCATATCGGCCTGCTGCTGGTCATCGGGTTTACAATGTGTTACTACCTTCATATCACTCTCATTTTCTGAATGATTATCCGGATCCTGTACGAGGTAACCGTTAAGGATTGACCTGACCTGCTTGGTATGAAAACGGAAGGGTTTTGACCGGAGCAATATTCGTTTTTTATTCTGCGAAAGCAGATCAATGGCTTCATCTTCATAGTCAGGAGCAATCAGCACCTCGTAAAAAAGTTTGTTTATTTCAGTGGCGGTGACTTTATCCACTTTGGCATTGGTTATTACAATTCCGCCGTATGCCGAAACCGGGTCACCCGCAAGGGCATCGTGCCATGCCTGCAGCAAGGTGTTGCGCGAGGCAATACCACAGGCATTGTTATGTTTTATTATGGCAACGGTAGTTTCGTCAAATTCTGCCATCAGGTTCATGGCGGCATCAATATCCAGCAGGTTATTGTACGAAATTTCCTTTCCGGAAATTTTATCAAAACAACTTTCCATATTGCCGGTATAGATGGCATTCTGATGAGGATTTTCACCATAACGGAGGGTGTATTCTTTTCCGGAAATAATACATTGATTTTCATCATAAAACCAACCGGCTATCTGGGCATCGTAGTGCGAAGTGTACTGAAAAGCCTGTCCGGCAAAATTACGTCGTTGATCAATGTTTGATTCCATCCCTTGTTTTTCCATCAAATCAACCAGCGCAGGGTACTGTTCGCGGTGGGAGATAATAAGTACATCGGAATAATTTTTAGCAGCTGCTCTTATCAGCGATACTCCCCCGATATCAATCAACTCAATGATTTCCTCTTCGCTCAGGTTGTTTGATATTCCGTCAAGAAAGGGGTAAAGATCAACAATCACAAGGTCAATGGGTGAAATATGGTATTGCTGGCTTTCTTTTTCGTCGGGCTCAAATCCCCTTCTTGCCAGAATACCCCCGAAAATTACGGGATGAAGGGTTTTTACCCTGCCCTGCAATATTGAAGGATAAGCAGTCAAAGATTCAACAGGTATAACAGATACTCCGAGTTTTTCAATATAGGAACGTGTTCCGCCGGTTGAAATGATCTTTACATCATTTTTGTTAAGAAAATGAATGATGGGTTCAAGGCCTTCTTTATGATAAACACTGATAAGGGCGGTCTTTATTTTTTTCATCCGGGAAAATTTTAATTACGTATTAATTTTCTATGCATGAAGTGTTTTTACTGACTGAAAACAATGATAAAAACAGTTATCTTTATTTCTGTTTATGATTTCCATGCTATATTCGTTTTTTGTTGTAAACAAATGGAATACATTTAAAATAAAAACTTCCTTCCTGCTTAAAAACCTACAAAAATATAAAAATCAGGGCTTCTTTTATACTCTCATTCATATTTGTATAAAAAATTTTAATTTTTTTATAATAAATTAATAATCAGTATTTTTGATTGGAACAATATAAAAAGTGCAATTTTCCCCTGTTATTTTGTTTCGTTCTGCTGTAAGAGGTTCACACCAAAAGCCTTGTCTGGCCATGATTTATGCCTGGTTGCTCCGTTGGGTGAAAAGAAATTCCATCATGAAGAAATGGGTACCGGTTTTTCAGAACGCAGCAATAGATTGATTAAGTAATCAGGTTTATAGAAATTACTGAATTTTTAATGGAATCGACATGAAAAAATAGTCTGGAAATTTAAAATCCTTGTATTTTTTTATTCGCCCACTTCGCTGATTTTTTCCAGCCTTGCCAGGTCAAGAATGCATATGCGCCTGCCGGTGACGGAGATAATTCCTTCGTAGGCAAAAGTCGAAAGGGTTCTGATGGCATTGGAAGTGGTCATGCTCGAAAGGTTGGCAATGTCTTCGCGCGAGAGAAATACTTTTACGGTTTGTCCGTCACTTTCGAGGCCATAAGTGTCTTTTAAAAATAAAAGTGATTCGGCCAGCCTGCCACGGGTGTGTTTTTGTGTAAGTGCCACGGTTCGTTTATTCGAATAACCCAGCTCAGAAGCAAGGCTGTGAATGATGGCAAGGGCAAAATCGCTATTTTTACGGATCAGTTCATAAAGAGGAGCCTTATCAATGGAACAAACAAAAGATTCTTCGAGTGCAACCGCCGATGAGATATGATTTTCGTTGGCAAAAAGGGCGCGATACCCAATAAAACCATTAGGTCTGGCCATGCGCAATATTTGTTCGCGGCCTCCGACTCCTTCCTGGAAAATTTTTACTTTTCCGCTTGTCAGGTAAAGTAAGCCTGTCGGGCTGTCGCCTTCCTCAAAAATGATCTGGTTTTTTTTGAAACGCAGGTCCAGATGATTACGCAATAAAACATCTTTTTCCTCATCGGAAAGAATTTTGAAAATGCTTTTATCATTTTCAAAATATTGTTTACAATTGCACTGATCCTGAACCATATAAAATTGCCGGATTATTATTAATGTTGCAAAGATAATGTTTTTTTTATGTTTTACAACATGGTTTTTTTGTATAGTGCTGTAAAGCTGGTTTGTGCTGCTTTAGAATGATATTGCTGCTGGTTTGATTTTTCTTAGCAGGATGATATTTTCGATATGGTGGGTATGCGGAAACATATCGACCGGCTGCACTGCTTCGATGTTATACTGCTCCGACAATAAAGCCAAATCGCGGGCCTGGGTTGCCGGATTACAGCTGATATAAACAATCCGGTCAGGACTAACTTTCAATAAAAATTCCACCACTTCCGGATGCATTCCGGCTCGTGGCGGATCGGTAATAACAACATCGGGAGCGCCGTTTTGCCTGATAAATCCATCGGTCAGAATGGTTTTAATATCTCCGCAGAAAAAACCTGCATTTTCAATGTGGTTCATTTTTGCATTCAGCCATGCATCGGCAATAGCTTCTTCAATACATTCAATACCAATTACTTTAGCACAGTGTGATGCTACAAAACAGGCTATCGTACCTGTTCCGGTATATAAATCATAAACAATTTCTTTACCTGTGAGTTGCGCAAATTCAAGCGCAGTGCTGTACAATTTAATGGTCTGGCTGGTATTGGTCTGAAAAAATGATTTTGGCCCGATTTTAAATTCCAGGTTTCCTGCTTTTTCCTTAATAAATTCTTCTCCTTTATAAACTGTATAGGGCAAATCGGACAGGGAATCGTTCCGTTTAGCGTTTATGAAATATATCAGTGATTTTATTTTTTCAAATTTTTGCGATACTGCGTCAAGGAAAGCATATAGTTTATTTTCTTCAAAACGGGTAAAGGCAAAAATAACCATCCATTCATCCATGCTGTTGTTCCTGATAATCATGTTGCGAAGCCATCCGGTCTGTTCAACCGGTGAGAAAAAATCGAGCTGGTTTTCAATGGCATATTGTCTGACAAAATTTCTTATTTCATCGCTCATCCCGGGTTGAAGCAGGCAGGTTTCGACATTAAAAATTTTATCGAATCGTCCCGGGATGTGGAACCCCAGACCATTTCGCTGAATAATAGGTTCTTTACCGGCAATTTCTAAGGGAGTAAGCCATCGTGCAGCAGTAAATGAAAATTCGAGTTTATTCCGGTATTTTACCTGGAAATCGCTTGCTATGGTTTGATTTACATGTGGTACGGAAATTTTTCCGATTCGCCTGAGCTGTTCTTCAACCTGTTTCTTTTTAAATTCAACCTGGTGATGATATGGGATGTGCTGCCAGCTACATCCGCCGCAATAACCGAAATGAGGGCAAAAAGGTTGAATGCGCATGGGCGATTTTTCAACAAATGACTCAATCACTCCTTTGAGATACGATTTGCGTTTTTTTACAATTTTCACATTTACAACATCGCCCGGGGCCGAAAAAGGCACAAATACCACTTTATTGTCAAACCGTCCAAGGGCAACACCTTCGGCACCAAAATCGGTGATTGTCAGCTGAATTACCGGTAATTCTTTCTTCATTGGGTAAGGAATAATTTTTAAAGGCCTGAAAAATAAAAAAATCCCGTAATGAACAACTCATTACGGGAAAAGATCATATTTATAATCTGACGATTATTTAAACATGAGTTTAATAAGATCGATCACACGGTATGAGTAACCCCATTCGTTGTCGTACCATGAAAGCACTTTAATGGTTTTTCCCATCACCATGGTACTGAGGGCATCAAAAATGCTTGAATGCGGGTTGTGAATTACATCTACCGATACAATCGGATCTTCGGTATACTCCACAATGCCTTTCATAGAGCCGTTGGCGGCTTCTTTCACAGCCATATTGATCTGTTCAATGGTAGCTTCGGTGTTCAGGTTGGCTACCAGGTCGACCAGCGATGCAGTGGGCGTTGGCACCCTGATAGCAATGCCATCGAGTTTACCGGCCAGTGCGGGAATAACTTTTCCAACGGCTTTTGCAGCACCGGTGGTGGTAGGAATTTGCGAAACAGCAGCCGAACGTGCACGACGCAGGTCGGAGTGGGGTGCATCAAGAATACGCTGGTCATTGGTATAAGAGTGAATGGTAGTCATATACCCGTTCTGAATTCCGAATTTGTCGTTCAGGATTTTGGCAATAGGGGCAAGGCAATTGGTGGTGCACGATGCATTTGAAACACACAGATCGGTTGGTTTTAAAGCTTCTTCGTTGACACCCATTACAATCATATTGTCAATCTTATCTTTTGACGGAACCGTCAGAACAACTCTTTTGGCTCCGTTTTTAAGGTGGTCGCCATAACCGCCTTTTTCACTTTCGCGCTTGGTAAAAATACCGGTCGATTCGACCACTACATCGGGCGTATCGGCCCATTTAATAGCCAAAGGTGTTTTTTCTGCAGTAACCCTTACTTTTTTACCATTGACAATCAGATTTTGTTCGTCAAATTCAACTTTTCCCAAAAACCTTCCCTGGGTTGAGTCATATTTAAGAAGGTGTGCCAGTGTTTGAGTGCTGGTCAGATCGTTTATCCCAACAATTTCAATATCGGGATGTTCGAGTGCAATTTTAAAAACATTGCGGCCAATACGGCCAAAACCATTGATTCCAACTTTTATTTTATTCATAACTTATTGATTTATTAAAATTTAACTTTATTATCAAAAAAAAGGTCTCAAAATACCTTGAGACCTTATACCTAATCTCAACAGATTTACTTCTTTAAAAACTTAAGCGTATAGTTTTGAGCACCATTCGTTACATTAACCAGGTATGAGCCTGCAGGATATAATGATACATCGATTTTATAATTATATAAATCAGAAACCGGGATATCCATTTCATCTTCCATAACCAATTGACCTGTAATACTATAGACGCTTATCCTTGCATTTCCGGCGACAGTAGCGTTAAAGGTGATGTTGGTATAATCGACAGCCGGATTTGGATACAATTTTGCAGTACTCATGACCAGTGTATTATCAGGTTCTGGTCCGATATTGTCGGGGCGTGAAAAGGTATTGGAAAGGAACAGCCCGCGGCCATGTGTTGCAGCATATATAGTCCCTTCATTGGTGATGTGAGCCCAGTAATTTGGCCATTTCTGCTGCCGTAACTGGAATACCGGAACAGGGTCGAGTCCTTCACTTGCCGATACCCAGACCGGGTTGTCGGTATGAATGTTGGTAGTGGCAAACACGCCAAATTCATTGCCTACAAAAACGGTATCTCCTTTATAATGGAACAGGGAGGCATAAACCGGGGCGTGAGGAAGGTTACCCTGCCTGGCCTGGAAGTTGACATTCACGTTGGTGCTATGGGTTGTATCGGCTTTGGTGCAGAGGTAGAGATAATTTTCTTCGCCGTAATTGCCAAGGGTTACAAGGAGGTTTGAAGGATTGTTCGGGTCAACGGCAAGACTGGTGATGGCTCTGCTGCCAAAGTCGGCTATTACCTGCGATACAACAAGACAGTTGGGATTTACTACAGAGAAATTATCTGTTTTGTAGGCCGATCCGTTATCTTTATTCCTGGCAAGATGAACATTGGACGAACGATATAATTTACCGAAATTGGTGGCAAAGAAAATATGTTTTCCATCAGAAGAAATGGCAATTTGTTCTACATCTTCGTGGTTGAGTGCGGTAGACATGTCCTGATAGAGTAATCCTGTGCCGGCAGTCCCCATACGTCGGGTAACAATTGGCAACCAGTCCCATTTTTCCATTACTGAATTAAAGTTGCAGATTTTACGTGTAATCCATACCATTCGTGCAGCACCCATGGTGAAAAGGGTTGCGTATGGATCGCGGTAGCGCAGGGTGTCATTTTTATGCAGGTTTCTGGGAATTGTCACATAAATGGGTTGTTCATACGCATTGTGGCTTTTCATCGCAACCACCTGTCCCTGGAAATAGTCTTTTTTACAGATAAAATCAACACTGTCATGTCCGTAAGGGTCGTTAAGCGTTTCCCACAAATCAAAGCATGATACAAATGGTCCCTCGGTCGGGTCCATTTCCCAGCCACCACCCGGGGCTGTCCATCCGTGGAAAGCCAGCACCAGCGGATCGTATGGATCGGCAAATCTGGCATAAAATTCGTTTGATCTCTTGATCCCTGCATAATATAATGATGCAATAAGAATATCCGGGTTCAGATTACTACCCAAGGCCCAGCCACCATCCCCGCCAAGCATTTGATAGCCGGTACGGTTTGTTGCCCCGAGCGGATTGATAATAATTGTTCCGTTATCCTGGGTTCCGCCAAAAACCGCTCCTGATGGATTGAAACCGACAGAATAAAATTGAGTAACATTAAAACCATTGTTCCTGGGTGAGAAGGTATACATGCTGTAATTGTAAATTCCACGGGCAACTCCTCCGTCAGAGGTTACATAAACGATACTGGGATTGGAGGGGTCAAACTGAATGCTGTGTTGATCGGCATGAATATAAAAGGGGTGAAAATCCGGAAGGCTCTGATCAGTCACCTGAGTCCACTGGTAACTTCCCATCCCTACGTCATAGCCTTTCCATAGGTTTAAACCGGCAACATAAACATCTGTGTGTTTTTGCGGATGAACAGCAATGGCACAATCATAACTTCCCTGTTGCCCAAATGGCTGGAACAAAGCACTGCCACCACGGCCAATGATTCTCCAGGTATGTCCTTTATCAGTTGAAAGATAAATATTACGAAGTTTATCTTTGTCATTGACAGCAGCACAATAGATATAACTCTGATTGCTTGGAGCAATGGCAAATTCAAGCCTTACAACCGCTGAATCGGAAATGGCATTTCCACCACGGTCATTATCCAGTCCTGATACTTTAACAAAAGCGGTTGCCCCCGGATCGCGAACCCATGCAACTGCGCCTAAAGATACTATTATAGCTCCGTCGCTGGTGATTTTAACATCCTGTGCCGGCATATTATTATAGCTGGTTTCCGGAACCAGAAGTTTTGACCAGGAGGTACCTCCGTCGGATGATTTCCAGAGGCCAACTTTGGTGGCGGCATATATGATATTGGCATCGGCCGGATCAACAGCAAGTTCGTTAACATTGACAAATGCATTTTTTGTTTCGGTACTGTTCCAGGTTGCAATAAGCTGGGTAAATGAAACACCATCGGTTGATTTCCATATCCCTGCTCCTTCAAAACCACCTGTACCTGCCCCTGAGTTATAATAAAATCCTTCGCCGGTTCCGAAATAGATATTTCCGTTCGATGCCTGAACCATACTTGAAATGGCGTAATTGGCCGGTTCGCCTGACGAAGCAGCGGTATATTTAATCTGAACCCAGTTTTGTCCGGCAGTGGTTGATTTCCACAAACCACCCGAAACGCTTCCTGCAAAAAGCAGATTTGAATTGTTGCGATCAATGATCAAAGCCCTTGTACGTCCGCCAATATTGTCGGGTCCCAGTTCGTCCCAGGTAACGTTTACCTGGTTGGTACCTTTTTCCATGAAAATGGCCTGCGCTTCATTTCTTGCTTTGATAATATCATTCAGTTCAATGGCGTTGGTTTTCAGGTTAACCCTGCGGCGATAAAGCCAATCGGCAGCATCTTTCACCGAATTTGAATATCTTGCCTGGTTATCCCTTGGGGTATATTCCATTTTTGAAACGGGTTTGTTCAGTCCGAAAAAAATGGCTCCAACCAATGCACCAAATGCAATCATTATCATTAAGTAGCTGTTTTTCATAACTTTAATATTTCAAATTTTGCATCAATCTATTCTGTTCAAAGTTGCCAATTTAAAAAAAAAAATCAGAATTAAAAATTAAATTATTCTCTACCCAAATCTTTTAATCGGCTTCCGGTATTTTTTTCTTTCAGTTGTTTATTACGGAATTTAGCCAAAGGATCAATGATCCGGCCAAACCGATAGGTAACAAAAAGCGAAAAATAGGCAAATGCATTGTTCTGCATCGCCATAATTTCTATTTTTTTAGGATAAACATCCAGCCCCATGCCAACTTCGACTGCATTTAACGACATGGTTTTTTTGCTGTATTCAAAACTTGCTGCGGTCCGCATATAAAGCCCGGGTACAACCTGTAATTCGCTGAATCCTTTAAAAAAAGAAGCCCTGCCGTAAATATCGCTGTAATGATGTATTACTGAGGGATTGAATTTTTCAGTACGGATTTCGAGGGTGGAATAATTTATCACTTCGTAATAAATAGGTTTTATGAATCCGATGACCGGTCCGCCAAGATAATAATAACGTATTTCAATACCTCCCTTTCCTGTTTTTTCATACATTTTGACCTGGCGTCCGTACCCGAAGTGAAAAACAAAGAAATTATTCATTTTCCCGAAAACAAATCTACGTTCGTTGGGAAAGTAAGGATTATTTAATTTGTATTCTTTTGGATGTTTGATGTTTGAAAAATCAACTTCGTAAAGTTGTTTTCTAAACCCGGTTATGTATTTTCCATAACGATATGCTACCGACCAGCCGTTGGAATTAAAACTAATGGCTGCGGTACGTTCATTGTCAACCAGGGGTTTTTTTATCGTGGCAGTATCCTGCCCGAAATGAACATTTGAATAGAGGGTAAATACCAATAAACAGATCAAATACAAGAATGCTGATGGTATTGTCCCGCATCCCTTATGAAGGTTTTTCAGTTTTTTGCTGTGTTTTGGCATAGCTGTAAGCAGGACAATGAGTCGATTTGCATGATGCAAAAACAAATGCTGCAACTGCAACCAGCGCCACAATAACTCTTAATTTCTTCATAACTCAATAAATTGTGTTTATAAATCTTAAAACCGAAGGTATTTGATGCAAAGTTATTACTTTTTAAGCGAAAGTAATAGCTGTTCTTTAAAAGTTTTTTGATTTTTTATCGCATTGTTTTGAATATTAACGAGATATTTTTGATCTTTAGAAATTTCAAGTAGTTTTTTTGCTAAAATTCTGCTTGTTACTTTTTGGCTGAGTTTTTCAGTTTTCTTTTGCAATATTACTCCAAGCACTTTCGTGTAATTGGCTGGCGTGGTATTGGTTGGTTTAACTTTAAGGATGGTCTGGTAGGCCCTTTCGGTCTTTTCTTTCCGGATATAAATAATAGCCAGGTTTATAAGTGCTTCTTCATAAGTGGATGAAACAGCAAGGGCTTTTTCATAATATTGCTCCGATTTTTCGAGGTTGTTGGTAATAAAATAGGCACCAGCCAGGTTATTGAGTACTCCCAGGTGATAAGGATTTCGCTGGTATGCTTTTTCGAGCGAAGCAACAGCCCTGTCATACTGGTTGGTTTTGAGCAGGGCAATACCCCGGTACCAGTCGATTGGTGCGCCATAGGCATCAAGATTATAAAACCAGCTGTTGGTTTTTTTCAGATAATTGATTTCTGCATTCCAGTTGCTGTTAAGCTGACTCTGGATGATTTTGTTTGATTGCAACTCACCGTTGAATTTTCCATAAGCGGCAGATACTGCAAGCAGCGAAACAATACTCATGACCACAAAAACAGGTAGGGTGACAGTATTTTTTATGGTTTTCAAAGGATTACCGGTCATTTTATCATAAGTATGAATTACTAAAGCCAGTAAAACCATTAATAGCATTTGATGCTCAATGCGTTCACGCGGAAAATCGAGAAATGAAATGAGGGCATAACCACTTAAAATAACAATGGCTATCAGGCCGGTATGTTTATCGGTTTTTTGGGTTGCATTGAAAAAAATCAGAACCGCAAGAATGCAAATATAAAAAAACACACCATACCAGAGTAAAAAGCCAAAAATTCCGGTTTCTGACAGTACCCATAAAAAATCATTGTGAGGCCGGTCAAGCTTTTTTAATCCCTGCCTGACATCATACTCGAAAGCATCCAGGTTTTGCGAGGGTATGGCAATGCGCCAGTTTCCCGGCCCGATACCTAAAACAGGATTCTGATTAAAAAGATCGATGGTTTTATACCATACAATTAACCTTGTCTGGGCTGAATTAGGATTTTCAAGGTTCATCAGTTTCTGACGGTTCAGATCATCTTTGGTAAATGCCTGTGTAAAACGCCGGGCTACAAGATCGATGATTTTTCCTTCTTTATAGGTTGCTGTTACATATAAGCCTGCTCCTATGGTAAAAACCAACAAAATACCAGCAATGATATGTTTTGGGTTGATTTTGTTGCTGATATTTTTTATTGATAATTTTCCGAAAAAGTTTATTCCTGCCAGTAAAATAAAGACGAACAGTGCAAAAAGTGCACCAACCCAGACCGAACGGGTAGCCAGTAATCCTATAAAAGCAATGCATAATATCGTTACTGCCAGTCCTGTCATTTTAAGGGCACCTTTTAGCCAGATATAGCCGAGCAAACCAAAAGCCGTACAAATAAATACCAGGGAGGCTAACAGGTTTTTATTGGCCTGCGTTCCGGTAACTTTATTCATTTGCTGGTTGTAGAAATAATCAAGATACTCTTTCTGGGTAAAAAATTCTGTGAAATCAAGTTTTAAAAACTGAAAAACAGCTATTGCAAGAATACAACACGAAAATATTAAGGTTGAGATGATAAGATACCGGGAAGCATTTTCCTGTGTTTTTAATAATATAATGATTTGAAAAAAGAAATTGGCCAGGGTGAAAATTTTGAGGGTTTCAAATATGGCTTCGTTCATGTTGATGGCAAACCACGATGAAACAAATGCAATGACACAAAAACCGGCAAGGGCAAGAAGTATATAAATTTCGGCTGAGGAAAGGGCAATGGCCTGTTGTTTTTTTCGCAGCGAAAATAATAAGCTGACATTCACCAGGGCAACAACAATGGTCAACCCAAAAAAACGGGGAAATAATGCAGGGTCAAGCCCTTTGGTTACATAAATAAATGGCAGAATCAGGGCTATGAAAAATAAAATGATAAATAATCTGAAATTGATTCTGAAACCTTTTTGTGTAGTTTTTTTCATATTCATGCAATTTGGCAACAAGGGCAATTATCCGTTAAACCGCTGATCAGGGTCTGATTGATTTTTTCCCGACAAATCATTTGCAAAATTTCATTTAAAAACTCAATTTACCAAACAATATTATTAAAATTGCATGGTTATTCCACATAATCAAATTGTTTTTACCATGAATACGATATTTACCCATCGTTCTATCAGGAAATTTAAGCAGGAACCTGTTTCTGAAGAGGTTTTAACTTCGATACTGGAAGCTGGAACAAGGGCTTCAAACACCGGCAATATGCAGGTTTACAGCATTGTAGTAACAAAAGATGAAAAACTCAGGCATTTACTCTGGGAGGCTCATTTTAAACAGAATATGGTTTTGCAGGCCCCTGTAATCCTTACTTTTTGTGCCGATATCAACCGTTTTGAAAAATGGTGCCAAATGCGCAATGCCCGGCCCGGGTACGATAATTTTTTATGGTTTGTCAATGCTTCAGTTGATGCAGTACTGGCTTCACAAAACTGCTCGCTTATGGCCGAAGAACATGGCCTGGGAATTTGCTACCTGGGCACTGCGGTTTATATGGCCGAAAAAATAATTGATATTCTGAAACTTCCGAAAGGAGTAGTTCCGGTGACGGCGATAGCAATGGGTTATCCCGATGAAAATCCGCCCCTTACCGACCGCCTGCCCCTCAGTGCCATTGTTCATTATGAAACCTATGGCAATTATTCTGACCGGCAGATTGATCAGCTGTATTATGATAAAGAAAACCTGGAGCAAAACAAAGCACTGGTAAAACTGAACCAGACTGAAAACCTGGCGCAGATTTTTACTTTAAAACGTTATAAACAACAGGATAACCGGTTATTTTCAAAATTGTATTTAAATGTTCTTCATAAACAAGGTTTTATGAACAACGATGAATAAGGGGCCATCCGTTTTATTATTGATTTTTTTTCGTTGCGGTATGATCGTGTTCTGGATAATCATTTCCGGCTCATGGGTATTATGCCAGCAAACAAAGGTAAGATTTACCGATATCGGGACGAAAAAACGTATCTCAGAAAAAAAAATCACCGATACCAGCCTGATTCAGTCCGAAACGGATGCGGTGATACGTTTTCTGCAATGGTCGGGATATCCGGCAGCAAAAATGATTGACCAACACAAAAAAGGCAGGATTACAAATATTTTTATCGAAAAAGGAAGTCCTGTTATTTTAAGCCGGGTTGATTACGACAAACAATGGGAGCCATTTGTTATAAAGGCAGGTTTCATAAAAAACAGGCAGATTGGTAAACCTTTCAACCGAACAGAATTTTTAAGCCAGCTCGATATGATTGTCCGGGAATTTGAAAATACCGGTTATCCGTTTGCCAGTGTAAGTTTCGACAGTATTGTTTACCCCGGTATGATGCTGGAGGGCAAAATTTTCATTCAACCGGGCGAATACTATGTGTTTGATACGATTGGCATTGAATCTGAAGTAAAAATTAATCAGGGATTATTTCAGAACATTACCGGTTTAAATAAGGGGTTGCCATATAGTCAATATCGTTTTGACCATGTGAAGCAGAAATTGCAGAATTTTCCGTTTATATCGAAAGAAATCAAATCGCAGGTTTTATTCAGTGCCGGAAAAGCAACACCTGTTTTTGTACTGAAATCTGCCAGATCGAACCGTTTTTCGGGCATTGCCGGGCTTGTTCCCGACAACCGCCAGACAGGCAAAACATATATTACCGGTGAGTTGAGCCTGCTATTATACAATTCGTTTCATCAGGCTGAAAAAATTCAGTTCGAATGGCATAAAACCAGCCGGTATTCGCAGGATCTGAATTGCGAAATGGCATTTCCGGGCATCTATGTTGTTCCGGTGGGTTTGTCGGTGCGGTATGAGTTGCAGAAGCAGGATACAACCTACATTACAAACCGTTTTTCGGCCGGAATTGAATCATTGTCATATTCTTCAGGTTTGAAAGGGGTATATAGTTACAAATCTTCACATTTACTTGGAAATAAATCAATCAGTCTGAATCTGCAAAACCTGGGGTACACCCAGTCGCAATACGGGCTTGCTTATAAATTGGCCAGCCTTGACGATCCGGACATGCCTGTTAAAGGTTTTATATTTGAAACACAAATGCTTGCAGGGCATAAAAAGTATGAATTTTCCGAAAGTTATACCGATACCTTGTCAAAAAGGCAAATTTACCGGAAGAATCCGGTTTATGAATGGCAATTTGAAAGCAGGTTTTTTTACCCGGTCTCAGGTCTGCTGGCAGCATCAGTATCATGTAAATGGGCATTTATGGCTCATGATCTATTTAACCCGGGTGGTGCCCGCAACAGGTTTTTTGGTAACGAAATGTTTCAGGCAGGTGGTTTAAAATCGGTCAGGGGTTTTGATGAAAAATCGCTTAAGGCAACCTCACTGGCTGTTGCAGGTTTTGAGATTGGTTATTTGTTCGGGCAGGATTCAAGGCTTTTCCTGCTGACCGATTATGGTTATCTTGTCAGACGGGACGTTGATAAAACTGCTTATCTTCATGTCAACTCGGCCGGTGCAGGTATGACTTTCAGCACCAGGGCAGGCCTTTTTACCCTGATTTATGCCTTAGGGCGACAAAACGGGCAGCAGTTTTATGTAAAAGATGCACGTATTCATGTCGGATATATTGCTGTTTTCTGAAAAACATGAGAAACAGTAACTATTTGTGGTGCTTATATCAATCACACTGACTGGTTTTTCAGAGGGATTAAAGTTTAGCTTCTGTTGTTTAATTTTTGTATTTTTACAGGTTAATAAAATTTTTTGTATGTTTGTTTAGTCCGAACAACATGAAAAGAAGTTTCATTCTGATATTGATTGCCTGCACAATCCATCCTTTTGTATTTGGTCAGAATATCAAATACAAAGCGGTGTATATCTATAATTTTACCCGTCATGTTGAATGGCCTTCTTCTGTCAATAGTCCGGAATTCAGTATTGGAATATACAACGATGATGAACTGGCCGAAGAAATAGGCCGCACCTTTGCAGGAAAATCGCTTGGCAACCAGGTATTAGCTATTAAAAGATTTCATGAAATCAGTCAGGTAATACCCTGTCATATTCTGTTTATCGGAACTAAATCATCTGCGAAAATTCCGGACATTATCGCCAAAACATCGGGTTTTCCTACGTTAATTATTGGCGATAAAGACGGGATGATAAAAAACGGAGCATGCATTAATTTTGTATATAAAGACGGGAAAGTGCTTTTTGAGCTTAGTAAGGCAGCCATGCAGGCCCGCTCACTCAAGACCAGCACCTACCTCGAAAATTTAGCAATTATTGTTAACCAATAAAATAAGGCAGCAATGAATTTCAGACTCACCATTGCCAGTAAACTGATGTTAGGATTCGGCATCCTTGTTGCAGGTATTTTTTTAAGCAGTATTCTTACTTTTACCACCCTGAGTAAGAACGAAAGGATCAACCGCAGGATCATGGAGGTGTACACCCCGAGTGTGGAAATGTTAAACCAATGTTTCAATTTGGTGAGCGAAACCAAAATGCTCATTAAAAACTGGGTTACCGACCGTAAAAGTGATACTCCCGATAAATTGCGTTTAAAACAGATTCATCAGTTTGATTTTCCGCGCCTACGTAATAACCTGAATGCTTTAAGCCAGAAATGGGATCCCGAATCGAGGAAGGCCATATCGGAGGTACTTGCTGTAATTGGTGACACATTGATTATTAAGCATATGTATATTATGAACCAGTTAGGGACTTTTGAAAGTTATGACGATCCGATGGTCATTTTCGAAATTGCTCCCCTGGTGGAAGAAGGAGGTATCGTTCTTGCCCTTACCGATCAGGCACTTGGCAAAATCACTAAAATTTCCGAAGTTATCAGGAAACAAAGTGACACCCAGGTGAATGAGATGAACCGGTCGTTTTCAGTTTTTAAAACCTTTATCATCTGGTCGGGCGTTATTTTAATCGTAATATCCCTTTTTACGGCCACTGTCACCATACGCAGCATTACCCTGCCGCTTAACCAGGTAAAAACTGTACTGCTGACCTTGTCAAAAGGAATATTGCCCAAAGAAAAGCTCCATGTTGAGAATAATGAAATAGGCGATATGGCCGAAGCACTCAACAATTTTATTATTTCGCTCAAAGAAACCGCCGAATTTGCCCTTGAGATAGGAAAAGGAATCTATACCTCATCGTTTAAACCGCTGAGTGATGAGGATATACTCGGCAATTCGCTCATTAATATGCGCGACAACCTGAAAAAGGCCGATGAGGAGGACGAAAAGCGCAAGCACGAGGATGAATTACGCAACTGGGAAGCCCTGGGACTTGCAAAATTCAGCGATATTCTCCGGCAAAACAACGATAACATGAACAAGCTGGCCAACACCATCATGTCGAACCTGGTGAACTACCTCGATGCCAACCAGGGAGCCTTGTTTATCCTGAACGATCATGACCCGAAAGACCTGCATTTTGAACTTAAAGCCGTTATTGCATACGGACGCAGCAAACTCATGAACAAACGCGTTGAACTGAACGAAGGCCTGATAGGACGTTGTACTTTTGAAAAAATGACCATCCTGCTGAAGGAAATTCCTGATGACTATATCAATATCACTTCGGGGCTGGGAGGAGCAAGGCCACAATGTCTTTTGCTTGTGCCCCTGAAACTTAACGATGGTATTTTCGGAGTGATTGAGCTGGCATCGTTTGAAGTATTTAAGCCTCACCATGTTGAATTTGTGGAAAAACTTGGTGAGAACATAGCATCAACCATTTCAACAGTGCGTATTAACGAGCGGACGGCCCGTCTGTTGGCCGAATCGCAGCTTCACCGTGAAGAACTGGCTGCCCAGGAAGAAGAAATGCGTCAGAATATGGAAGAATTACAGGCTACCCAGGAAGAATCGACCCGACGCGAACAGGAAATGCGCGAAATTATTGATGCCCTTAACAATACCGTAGGTTCGCTTGAACTGGATATGTACGGAACCATTGCCAATGTAAATGATAAATTTGCTTCATTCCTCCGTATCAGTGCTGCAGATATCATTGGAAAACCTCAGCGCGATTTACTGGTGCCCGACTCATTCGATAGTTTTGATATGGAAGAACTATGGGAAAAACTGCGCATAGGCATGCCATCGGAAAGAATAAGCCAGTATAAAACATCAAAAGGCGATGTATGGTGCAGGGAAACTTACACTCCTTTTAAAAATATGGATGGCGATTACGATAAAGTGTTTGTTCTTGCTGTAGATATAACCCGCGAAAAAGCGATGGAAATGCAATCATCCCACGAACCTTTTGAACCAGAAGAAAAAGAGGAAAAAGAAGAGTTTGAGTCATAAATCATTGATCCTTTTTCATTGATATATTGATGTTTTGGTATACGATGAATTAAAAAAAAGTTGTATATTGGTTTTTATTTTCTTACCAAAACCGGATAAATCTATGAGAATTATTTTATTATCCCTGTTGGTTTTTTGCAGCCTGTTACTGGTAGCTCAGGCTTATGAACCTGTCTTTCTGAATGGTCCTGTACATTTTAAATCCCAGTCGGGATATATGATTCCTTACCGCATTGATTCGATAGTTCATCATGGAGATACTACCGATTATTATAGTTTCAATATGATCAGGCCTTTAGGCGACGGATGTCAGGATTTATTTACCCTTAAAGGCGGGTCGTGGATTGGTAAAAAGATATCGCATATTGACGACTCAACATGGTATTTCTATAATAAAAATCATAAACCTATTATTATCAACCCGTTATTAGTAGTTAATCAATCCTGGATATTGTATCCGTTTCCAAACGGTTCGTATATTGAAGCCACGGTTATCTCTAAAGATACCATATCGTTCCTCGGCATCTCCGATTCGGTAAAAACCATCGAAATGGTTCGCTATAATGCAGACGGAGAAGAGATAGACAGTTTCCCAAACAGGCAGATACTGCAAATCAGTAAAAATTATGGGTTTTTAACACTGACCGATTTTTATAATTTTCCAGATTGGGAATTGTTTTATCCATATAATGGTTTACAGCCGCCGTTCATCATTTCCGGCTTCAGTAACCCGCTAATCGGCTATCAGAATATCAACACTGAAAGTATCTTCTCGATTCCACAGGGTAATGAAATCCATGCTTTTGAAGAAAGGGTGGAATTTAGAAATTATGATTTAAAATCATGGATAAAACATTTCTTCCAGAGTCAAATAACATCTGACTCCATATACCAGATATATTCATTATGCCTGTATGAAGAAAACAATACAGGCATTATAAGGTCATTAGATACCGTACATCTTACGCAATCAAAAATGGATTATGGCTATCTGGACAAACTGGCTTATGAACCATGCTCGTTACAAAACAGTGAGATAACTTTTTTCGTTGCCAATGAAAACTACAAATTTGCCAATGCAATTTTTTCTCCATACTTCAACGATACAATTAACTGGCTATGGGAATGCTTTTCTGAATACACATTTTTCAAGGAATTGAGCGGCCCGTATGAAGGATATTCCTGTTTTTCAAATCATCATTTCATCCAAATGGTCTATCTGAAAACTCAGAATTTTTGCTGGGGTACTCCTTTCAGATGCGAATCGCTACTGCATACAGGCCAGCCTTCCTTATCACAGATTGATATTTCTCCCAATCCTGTCGCTGATGTTTTATATGTTTCAGGAAATGAAAGCATTTCCGCTATTTTAATCTATGACCAGATGGGAAAATTACTGGTTGAAAAAACCGACATTCCTGACTTCGGAACAGATATCTCTTTTTTACCGGCCGGTTTGTATTTATTACAAATCAATACCCGTAATGGCGTTGTTATGAAAAAATTTATGAAAATGTAATGCAGTTTTTCACCAATTTCAGAAACACCTCAAAGTTTTTAGTGCTTAAGTAAAAAAGTTGCCCCGAGAAAATTATGTTTTCCTGCATTGCAGGTATGAGGCAATTTGTTTCAGATGCATTGCGCCGGATGATAATGATTACAATATATGGATGATTAAATCGGTATCGGTCTGCTGAATCAGTTGGAAAAAGAAAATGATTTCCCGCAGATATTCCTGATATGCGCAACATTGAGTTTTTAAGAGCAATCCGGTTTTTTCATCTTGACTATGAGATTAAAAAAAAGGCAGGTTACCCTGCCCTTTTTCATTGTTTATCCTTATTCCGTTACCGAGAGCCTTGCTTCGACAGCTTTGGCTGCGTTTACAAAT
>CAZLJX010000028.1:0-47028 GCA_964559985.1 uncultured Bacteroidales bacterium | reverse complement strand
GTTTCTGATAAACTGTTTGATTGCCCGAAGTAATTCCTGTAAGGTATAATCCGGCAGAAAAGGTTGACAATATCTCTTTTTTTACCTGGCAGCTTCCTGCTTTAATAAATATTTGTAATTATTTACCTTATAACCAATCCAGCCTGTTAAAATGAAAAAAAAGAGTACTTTTACGCTGTTTTTACCTGTATGAAAGACCTGACACAAGGAAAAGAAAGCAGCCAGATTTTCAGGTTTGCTGTTCCGATGCTTCTGGGCAACGTGTTGCAACAGATGTACAATGTTGTTGACAGTATCATTGTCGGGAAAATTATCGGTAAACATGCCCTGGCAGCTGTCGGTGCTTCATTTCCCATTATTTTTGTACTAATTTCTCTCATTATCGGTATCACCATGGGAGGAACTATTATTGTTTCGCAGTATTTTGGTGCAAAACGTACCGGTGAGGTTAAAAAGACCATCGATACGCTCTATATCGTTTTATTTATTTCATCCATTGTTACCACCGTTATCGGAATTATCTTTTCACGGCCTGTTTTCAGGTTGATGCACTTGCCCGAAGAAATCATTCCCGATGCCACGCTTTATCTAAACATTTATCTTACCGGGCTTGTCTTTTTCTTTGGATTTAACGGAACAGCTGCTATTCTTCGTGGTCTTGGCGATTCAAAAACTCCCCTTTATTTCCTTGCCCTTGCCACCATGCTGAATATTGGCCTGGATATTTTACTCATTCTGGTCTTCAAAATGGGAATTGCCGGAGCAGCTGTTGCAACGGTTATTGCCCACACCGTTTCATTTGCCTGGATGCTGATTTTTTTGCATAAAAAACACGAAATGATGCGCATCAGCTTTCGTAAAATGCAATTCGACCGGGTAATTTTTTTGCAATCAGTCAGAATTGGTTTGCCTACCGGGCTTCAGCAAAGTTTTGTGGCTTTGGGAATGATGGCTGTGATGGGTATCGTAAACACATTCGGTACCAATGTTATTGCAGCTTATACCGCAGCAGGACGCATCGATTCATTCGCTACCATGTTTGCCATGAATTTTTCGCAGGCCTTATCGGCTTTTACAGGGCAAAACCTTGGTGCCGGAAAATTTCACCGCATTAAAACCGGGTACCGCAAAACCCTGTTTATGTCAAACGGATTATGCCTGCTTCTGACCATCCTGATCATAGCTTTCCGCTTCCCGTTGATGCAGATTTTCACCAACGATGCTGATGTCATAGCCATTGGGGCAGAATACCTTACCATTGTCAGCATGTTTTACCTGTTTTTCTCAACCATGTTTGTTACCAATGGCGTAATGAGAGGTGCAGGGGCTACACTCATACCCATGTTTATCACCTTGTTTTCACTGTGGATCATCCGCATTCCTCTTGCTTATATTTTATCAGGAAAATTAGGTTATCCAGGAATCTGGTGGTCCATACCGATAGCATGGTTTTTTGGTATGGCCGGAGCCTGGATCTATTATAAATCAGGTAAATGGAAAGGAAAAGGAGTGATAAAACCCCTGTTTGATGACTGATATTGGAAAATTGCTCTGTTTTTAATCATTCAATATTCATAGGGATAGAAAAATATTCCAAATAAGTGATTGTTTTACAATAATTTTCCCGCTTATTAAAGATATTATCAATATATTTCGGATAGAATGTATATCTTTAGGCATTAAAATCTCATATTATGATACTTCTTGGAATGATCGGAACCACAGAAATTATCCTTCTTGTTTTACTGGTAGTGTTGTTTTTCGGTGGCCGCAAAATACCTGAACTTATGCGTGGTTTGGGCAAAGGTGTAAGAGAGTTTAAAAACGGTTTGGAAGGAAAAACAACCGAAGAAGAAAAAAATACTACCCAGAAGGGCGAAAACAACCCGATGAAAGGATGATACCCGAAGATTCGGAAAATGACCGTCTTACGTTTTTCGGACATCTCGATGTTCTCAGGAAACACCTGGTAAGAATTCTGATTTACCTGTGTTTTGGTGCTGTGGCAGCTTTTATGGTAAAATCATTTTTATTTGACCAGCTGCTTTTTGCCCCGTCAAAACCTATGTTTCCATCTAATATGCTGCTTTGCAGACTTTCACAAAGCTTGAATATTCCAACCCTTTGCATCAACCAGCATCCTCCGGTACTGGTCAATCTGCAGATGGCAGGTCAATTCAGAATGCATATTTTTGTTTCACTCATTGCTGGTTTTATCCTTGCATTTCCGCTTATCATGCGCGAAATATTCGTGTTTACAGCCCCCGCATTTTCTTCATCAGTAAAAAGAAAAACCCTGAAATGGATTATATGGATATGCCTGCTGTTTTTGCTTGGTGTCTTGTGCGGCTATTACCTGATTACCCCGTTTGCCATCGATTTCCTGGTTAATTACAGCGTCAGCGACACCGTTACCAATACCATTGCCCTCGATTCATATGTCATTACCATCAGTTCGCTCACCCTTGCCTGCGGCCTGGTTTTTGAATTGCCTGTACTGATTTATTTCCTTGCCGTCAATGGTATTATCACTCCTGCCCTGATGCGTACTTACCGCCGCCATGCTATCATCCTGATTTTCCTTGTGGCAGCCATCATCACCCCGCCCGATGTGGTAAGCCAGGTATTAACAGGACTTCCGCTATATGCAATGTACGAAATCAGCATTTATATTGCATCCATAGCCCGTCGGAAAAACTCACCTGCTGCCGGCTGATTTCCTCGTCCGGATCTGACAAAAAATAGCGTACCTTCAGTTGAAGGTATTCACTAATAACACCATAAAAAACATAACATTATTTAAATTCTTACTCCCATTACCGCTACATCATCAATCTGATGCTGATTTCCTTTCCATTGAAAGAAATTATCTCTCAAAGCCCGGCATTGCTCCTCAAGGTTTAAGGTTGAAAGAGTGGCTAAAAATTCTTTTAAAGACGATGCTTTGTATTTACGGCCATCGGGGCCGCCAAACTGGTCCTTATATCCATCAGAACTCAGGTATATCATATCACCGGGCTTTGTTTCAAATACTTTTTCGGTAAACGGGAGTGCCTGTCTTTCGTGGGTTCCGACGGGCATACGATCGGCTTCAAGCTCAATCACCGCTCCTGCCCTGACGATGTAAGCCGGGTTGTAAGCCCCCGTAAAATGCAGTAATCCTGAATCGTGCTTAAATATGCAGAGCGAAATATCCATCCCGTCCTTATTTTCACCTGGTTTACCAGTGTTGTGTAACGCTTTTATGATGCAGGTTTTAATATTCATATAACTGTTAAAAGTACCTTCCGGCGACCAAAAACTAAAACTCAACCAATAAAAGCCATTTCAATCTGACAGTACTGGAAAAAATATCTTTACCTTTGGCTGTGCATTGATAAAAGGATATTTTAAAAGATGAAAAAGATCGTTTTATTTTTACTGAAAATAATCATATTTTTCGAAGCCTTTTTCATAACCCAGCGATTATTTTTCCTGTTTTACAATTTCGAAAAAATCAAAGACAATACTATATTCAATATTTTGCTGTCGAATATATACGGTATTCCGCTCGATGTTTCAACCATCGGGTATTTTATGCTGATAACCCTTATGCTGATCATGACAGGGGTGAAACTCCAGCAAGCATTTTGTATTAAAATCATCAACGTTCTCTTTATTCTGTTCATCGTGCTTTGTTCACTGATCAATATATTTGATACTGCCCTTGTATCGACCTGGGGAACAAAGATCAATGCAAAAGCCCTGTCGTATGTTTTTTATCCCGAATTAATGACACAGGCTTTTTTGACCGTTAATTATATGGTATTAATATCGTGGTTTGTTGTAAGCACAGCAATATTTATCTTTTTGTACCATCAATATATACGCCTGAAACCCCGGTACGAAGTGAAAGGGATTAAAAACCTGCTCTTTATTCCATTGTTATTCCTGATATTTACATTTATGCGTGGTGGCTGGGGCAATAACCCGATTGGAAAAAGCCGCGGAGTTTATTCTGATAATCCTACCTTGAACCTGGCAACAGTGAATGGGTTCTGGAATATGATGTCGCTGTATGAGAAGAAAGATGAAAAAGTTTTATATCAATTTTTTGAACTGCCTGTTGCTGAAGAAACATTCCGTCAATATATTATTCCGGTAAAAGATACTACAATTCAGATTCTTACAAACCAGCGTCCTAACATTGTGATGATTTTACTGGAGAGTTTCAGTGCCGAAAATATGATGAGCCTGGGTGGCAGTGAACCTATAGCCCCCTGCCTTGACAGCATTGCAAGGGAAGGCCTTTTATTCACCAGTTTTTATGCTACCGGCAGCCGGACAGAACAGGGACTGGTTGCCCTGTTAAGCGGATTCCCTGCGCAGCCACAGTTTTCCATTCAGCGCGAATCGGGAAAAGTGTTTAAATTGCCTATGCTCACCACAATACTAAAAAATAACGGTTATGAACTGAATTTTTTCTATACCGGCGATCTGGCGTATGCCAGGACGAATGAATATCTTAAAATAGGGCTTTTTGACCACGTTTACGGTGATCAGGATTTTCAGCATGTTGAACGGACCAACAGTGGCGCTTATGATGAATACCTGTTTCAATTTCAGATAGAAAAAAGTAAAGCAAGTAAAATTCCGTTTTTCACCCTTTTTCTCACCAGTAGTTCGCACGAGCCTTGTAATGGAAAATTCAAAAAAATATTTAAAGACGATACACCCTCTTCGAAATATAAAAACGCCATTCATTATACCGACAGTTGCCTTCTGGAATACCTGAATGAAGCAAAACAACAAAGCTGGTATGCCAATACATTGTTTATTATCATGGCCGATCATGCCAATACGCATCCGAACAACAGGGATTACAACGAACCTTTGCGCTTCAAAATTCCGCTTTTACTGATGGGAGACGTATTAAAAACCCAATACAAAGGAAAAATATTCTCATTACCTGCCGGGCAGCCTGATTTTCCTTCAACCATACTGTCCCAATTGAATTTAAAAAACGGCCATTTTGAATTCAGCAAGAATATTTTTAATCCTTATTGCAATCATTTTGCCTTTTACACTTTTGATAATGGATTTGGGATTATTGATCCGCATCAAACAGTAGTTTATGATTGTGATAAAAAGCAGGTACTATCAAAAATATCAACTGCCGGAATACAGGATACCACCTTATTGAACCGTGGAAAATCAATATTACAGGTGATGATGCAACGGTTTTCTGAAATGGAATAGACAATTCCCTTTTTCAAATCATCTGAAAAGGCTGTAAAGTGTGTAAACAAAGAAATATTTAACAAAACTATTGCTTTAGCAAAAAAAATACCCTATATTTGCACTATGAATCGGCGAAAGCCGTCATGGTTTTAAGGGTTAATAACGATGCGAGAGGAGTGGTGTCCTCTCGTATTTTTTTTGCTTGTTTTCAACCTGCATTTCCCATTGTTGGACCCGCCAGACCAATCAAATACTTATCTTAAATCAGGGAACAACTCATTGCCGTTTCTGTAATGCAATAATGCCAGCACCAATGAGTGCCCTTTTTATATTTCTTCCTGTCAGGGGGAAAAAACTTTCACTTTTTTATTTTTCATCACAGATGATGTTGCTGAAACCTGCATTATGAAATGGCAGAAAAATTTTTTGACAAAAACTTTAAAAAAAAATCAAAATTTATTTGGTTTATAATATAAACTACTTTATGTTTGCAGAAACATTTAAAACTATGGAAACAGAAGAAAAAAATTTAAACAGTAAAGAAAGTCTTGATCTGATTGCAGATATGATCAGACAGGCGAAAGGGAACATCAGGGGAGAATATATGTTTTTCCTGATTTGGGGATGGACAGTAACCATTGCCTGCGTTTTACAGTACATACTCATCAGTTTTAAAGCTGCGGCACATCCCGAAATAGCATGGCTGGTCATGATTCCTGCGTTTATTTACTCGTTCTGGTATGGTTACCGTAAAGGTAAAACGGCAAAAGTTACCACTTACACTGACACCATCTACGGGCATGTATGGCTGGCATTTCTGGTGAGCTATTTCATCATTTTGTTTTTTATGAAATCGCTCAATTACAACATAAATCCGCTGATACTGATATTAGCAGGTGCCAGTACTTATCTTTCGGGGATTGTAATCCGTTTTAAAGCGCTGATTTACGGAGGAATAATTTTATGGGCGTCGGCTGTTGTCAATTTTCTGATCACAGATGAATTACAATTGCTGGTCACTGCTGCCGCAATAATCCTGGGTTATCTTGTACCCGGATATTGTTTAAGATCAAAAAACCGCAGCCATGTTTGATACCTTAGACCCCATGCTGCATTCACAATTGCGGCTATCTGTCATGTCGTTGCTGGTGAGCGTTGTCCAGGCCGATTTTGTTTACCTGAAAGAAAAGACCGGAGCCACAGCCGGAAACCTTTCGGTGCAGATCGACAAACTTGCAGCTGCCGGCTATATCGAAATCATAAAAGGTTTCAGGGGCAAGAAACCATTGACTTCCTGCAGGATTACCCCAAAAGGAATTACTGCATTTGAAAATTATGTTGAAACATTAAAAAAATATATCGATCTGAAACCCTGATTTTTTTTAGTATTATGGTTTATATTTTAAACTTGTCTATCAATTCACAAAATAAATAAAGCAAGATTTTGAATAAACAACCAGCTTTTTTGGAATAAATTTGTAAAAAAAAAATAACTATTAAATTATTTAATCATGAGAAAACAGTTTTATACATTAGTATTCATTGCCCTGGCAATAAGCACTATGGTAAATGCACAGGTAAGTAAAGACGAGATACGGCAAATGACTGCCATGGCCTACCTCACAAAAAGCCAGACGTTATGGACCAATGCTTTGCAGAAAGCTACGGCATTCAGGAATGAAAACCCGACAGGTACAGAAGGTGATTATATTTACCTGAACACACTTTATGGATTGATATACAGCACTATAGCCGGAAAGGACAAAGAAACCTACTCGAAATACATTGACCTTGCTGAAAAAGAAACGGAACAGTTGATGGAGAAAAATCCGGGCGATGCGAGGTTTGTCTGCATCAGGGCAGGTTTGTACAGTGCATCGATGGCGCACAATCCATGGAAAGGAATGTTTTACGGGCCAAAAAGCAGCGAACTGATTGAAAAAGCCATAGGCCTGAAACCAGACCTGCCGCAATGTGCAGTAAGAAAAGCCAATTCGTTGTATTTTACCCCTGAAAATTATGGCGGTGATATTAAAAAATCGATGGAAGTCTATTCCAAAAGCATTGCATTATTTGAAGCCGTTGATACCCAGCCTGCCAATAACTGGGAATATCTTGATGCACTGGCATGGTATGGTATTTCGCAGATGAAAAACGGAAAAAATGAAGAGGCAAAAACCACCTTTGAAAAAGCGTTAAGGGTGAGACCCGATTTTCATTGGGTAAAGAATGTTCTGTTGCCCGAAGCGTTGAAAAAACTTCAGAATACCTCACCAGATACCAATAAAGAATAAAACCATTTATGATGGGATTGAAGATAATTTTGACAGGAATACTGTTTTGTCCGTTGATACAGGCTTTTTCGCAACATACATTAACAGGGGTGGTTACCGATAAAAAAACAGGCGAACCCCTTACAGGAGCCAATATTTTCAGCAAAACCGACTGGAAATATGGAACAACTACCATGGCTGACGGGAGTTTTATCTTACAGATTCCTGAAAAACTATTGACTGACAGTGTGGTGATTTCGTTTATTGGATACAGGGACAAGCTGGTAGCTGCCAAAATGCTGCAAACACAACCACCTGTGCACATTGCACTTGACGAACTGATGCATGAAGTTGAAGAAGCGGTGGTAGTTGCCCGACGGGTGATATCGGAAGAATTTACCGTTGAATCGATGAAAAAACTTGACATATATCTGAGTGCCAGTTCAAAAGCTGATCCATTGCTGGCGGTAGGATCAATGGTATCGTCGACCACTACCGACGAATCGGCGAATATAAGCCTGCGAGGAAGTACGCCAGCCGAAACGGGTATCTATTTCAACCATGTACCGGTTTATGATGCCGTAAGATTTTCACAACTGAACGGGATAGGTACATTCAGCATTTTCAACACGGCCATAGTAAAGAATATGCATGTTTTTCCGGGCAACCCTCCCCTGTCGTATGGTGATGCCACTTCGGGGCTTATTGCCATAGAATCAGACGAGGAGCTGCCTCCCGAATCATCGTATGGAATCACGGCCTCGCTGGCAAGTTTTGGAGGTATTATGAGCAGAAAGGCAGGAAAAAAGGCCGGGATTACCGTCTTTGGAAATTACCAGCCTTCAGGCGCTATTATTGCATTAAACCCGGTAGCATTGTCTGACCTGAAACATTTTACCACCTCCGACCTTGGGCTTCATATGGTGTACAAGGCAAGCGACCGGTTGATTTTTAAATTGTTCAATTATTCAAACATTGAAGGTTATACCTACCGTTTCAGGCATCCATCGGCCGAGGGAAATTACGAAATGGAAAAAATCAGAAATTTTACCATTCTGAATATACGAAAAAATTACCAGCATTCAGAACTGAGTGTTGACCATGGGAATAATTTCAGCAAGGCCAATTACCGGTTCAACAATATGGATATGAATGTATTTAATATGGATTTGTATTATGCCGCCGGATATTTGTGGTTTAATGATAAGTGGAGCTTTCAGACCGGTTTTTCGGTGTCACAGAGGGAATCGGCCATTAAAGGAAAAGTTGCAGCTTTTGACTGGGCACTTGCCCCGGGGCATCCCAGCTGGAACCTGGATACCACTTATTCGGTGATTGAGCCGGAACTTTATATTTACATCAAATATAAAATTTTGCCTTCGCTCACAACAGGAGCCGGTATCAGGAGGAATAAACCGGTTGATAAAACAAAAGGATTTACAAGCTACCAGTTCAACATACATTATGATTTTACAAAAAATCAAGGCATTACGGTATCGGCCGGAGAGTACCATAAAAACCAGCTTCCGGGTGAAGGGCTTCACGAAGTATATTTATTCAAGTCGCAGCAGTTATCGGCCGATTATTCTTTCAGTAACAGGATATGGGAGGTAAAAACCTCGGTATTCCTGAAAAAGACCCAGGAGGCAATTTCAAAATATCAAGCCTATGGTTATGAATTGTTCGGGAAGTACCGCATCAATGAAAAAATTGAAGCAACGGTATCGTTCACCCACATGAAAATTGACCGTAAGCAGGGTGATATAAAACTAAAATCGGAGTATGACCTTGAATATTACCTCAGGTCGTCGCTCAAATACCGTTTCCTGACGCACTGGGAAATGAATGCCGTTGCCATTTACCGTCAGGGATGCTGGTACAGGCCGGTCGAGGGTGCCGAATGGATTGATGGGATTAATGCTTACCGGCCAATCTATGCTGAAATACCTGTTTATAAAAGATTACCGGATTATTCGAGGGTTGATCTGAGCATATCGCACTACTGGCCTGTTTCGGAAAGCCTGACGGTCATCAGCTTTGCCAATGCAAGCAATGTATTTAACCATCGCAATGCCCGAATAGTGAATTATAATGCCGATTATTCCGAACAATTCTATGAATCTTTTTCTCAGAGGACCTTTTACTTTGGCTTTGTTTTGAATTTTTAAGGCTGTAATATTTTAAAAACTGGGGCAAGGTAAAGCTGCACGGCGTTTTCTGACCTGCAGTTTTGTATTGAATAAATAGGTGATTGAAACTTCGTGAGAACCACCCGTAGTTATTCCCAGCCGTGAAACCGTTGCATCATAACTATAGGCGATGGTCAGGTCTTCGTACCTGAAGCCGCAAAGAAATATCAAAGCATCGGTAGTAGAGTGGTTTCCGATAAGAGGGATGCCACGCCACCACACACCGAATATGAGGGGCATACGGTTCCAGTAAAGGCCTGCATCGAACTGTTTCCAGTCGCCCTGTTGTTTGTACAGAAAGGCGGTGGTAATGCTTTCGTCGGGAGAATGCACCATTCCAATCGGGGCTCGGATGGGGAATTTTGCACCCCCATACAATGCATATTTAAACGGAATACGTTCAACATCGTTACTGAGCGATTGGTTTGGCCGCATCAGGTGATCGACGGTATAGCCCAACCACATTTTACGGTTATATACAACGGATGAATGAGAAAAATCGATGTATCCTCTATTTTTCTCAGGAGGTGCCTCAATGGTTCCGCCACCGGTTCCCACCTGGTCGGGGAAAAGAAGACGGAAAAAATCGATACCACGTTTCATGTACCAGAATGTCAGCCCCGGCCGGTATGTCCAATCCCTGTTGATTCGTACACGGTATGAATAGCAGGCTCCGATGCCTGTAAAAGTAAGGTGGCCGGTACCGATATCATCGCGCAGTACAATAAGTCCGGCTCCGCTACGGATTGACATAAAATTATGATCAATGGATAAAGAATATGTTTTAAACGAATTGGGAAGCGCTGTCCATTGGTTACGGTAATTGACAATGGCTCTTGATCCCTGTGTCATTCCGGCGAAGGAAGGCCCGAGGTATAGCTGTGCTGCATAAAACTGGCTGAACTGAGGGTCCTGAGAAAAAACCTGTGAAAGGGCAAGTAAACAACAAATGGCAGCAATGAACTTTTTCATAATCATCGGAGTAAAGTTACATCACCCATTTTGGCGAAAGTTTGTCCGTTGGCATATTTACCTTCCACTTTCCATACATAAACATCCTGCTTGCAAAGTTTTCCGTCGAAATAGCCATCCCATCCCTGGCGTATATTAGTAGTTTCGAATATCTTTTGTCCCCACCGGGTGTATATGACAAGCCGGTATTCCACTACACTTCGCTTGATAGGCGGGAAAAAGATATTGTTGTTATATCCGCCTTCGACGTAATATCCTCCGTTGCTTCCACCCGGTGTTGGTCTGAATGCATTGGGTAAGGTAATCTGCCCGGCATTTTCGGCGGTAATAACATCCGGTAGCGTAAGTGTATCGGCACAAACCGGTGTGGTGTTGGTTTTGGCAATGAGGGTAATATTATATTTTCCGGCTTTCTGATATTGATGAAAAGGAATGGTATCAAAAGTGGTTGTATCGCCAAAATTCCAAAGAAAAGTATCGCCACCGTAGCTTTGGTTAAAACATTTGACTTCCTGTCCCGGAACATAAATGAATGTCGGGGCCACCTTGAAATCGGCGTAAGGAGTCTGAATAACTTCAATTTCCCTGGTGGTAAAATCAAACCCGGCCTGATTGGATACATCGAGCCTTACCTGGTAGGTACCCGGTTCATAGAAAGTAAATACCGGGTCTTTTTCGCTTGAATTTGGCAAGCCAGGCAGGAATGTCCATTTAAATTGCGTTGCATATAATGAAAGGTTCCTGAAATTTACCGTCAATGGGCTGCATCCGGCGGTATCGGGTAAAAATCCGGCAACCGGTGGCGGAAGTCGTATTTCAACCCTGCGGGTAATGGTATCCTGGCAATGAAGCCCGGAAACCGTAAGATTGACAAAGTAAACCCCCGAAGTATCATAGGTATGAGAGCCGGGTTGCCTTAGCTGCGACAACTGCGTATCGTCAAAATCCCATAAATATTGCCATACAGTTGGGGTTGTATCCCTGGTCAGGTTGAAAAACTCAAATGTCATATTCGGGTAAGTGATAAACAATGAATTCGGCATTACGCTGAAATCAGCCTCAGGAGTTGCATAAACGGTGATCGTACGCTCTAATGAATCGATACATCCATAAGCCGATTCAACTTTTAATTTTATCCGGATCAGAGAATCGGTAAGTTTAGCATTTTCAAAAAGAATATTCGGACTGAACTGATTATTGTCGAATTGATTATTAATAAACCAGTTAAAAGCTGATGCCCCTTGCGAAGTATTCTGGAATAACAATATGAGCGGGCTGCAACCTGAATTGACCGATGTTGTGAATGAAGCGGCAACAAATGGTTTTACCCAAATGGGCTGTTCTTGTGTGGCATAACAACCCGATTCATTGCTGCCTTTGAGTTTTAGCCTGAAATTGTTATATCCTGGAGGATTCGGATAGGTATGGGTGATTACCGGGCTGTTGTCGGTTGAATGGCTGTTGTCGCCAAAATCCCAGTCATACTGCGTTACACCCTGGCTGGTATTAAGAATGGTAATGGTTACAGGTGAACATTCATTGTACGGGGTAACTGAAAATGCCGGTTTAGGAGCAGGATAAACGGTAACGGTTTTGAACGCCGTATCGGAACACCATGCCGATTTTGCTATTAATTTTGCCATAAACCGGGTAGTATCGGTATATGAAGGATTGGTAAACCATACCAGCGGATAAGGATTTTGCATGGCGGTATCAACCCAGCCAAAATTCCATATGATTGAATCAAAGCCTACACTTTGGCTGGTAAACCTCACCATTAGCGGACTGCAACCCTGAGTCAGGGATGGTTCTGTTGAAAAATCAGCAATTACTTCGGGGTAAACGGTTACCTGACGGGAATATAAACCCGAACATCCATACAGGCTTGTTCCTTTCAATGAAATGGTTTTTTCAGTAGGTTGGGTAGGCCCGATATTAAAGGTAAAATACATGGTATCGTTTGTCTGTTCATTGTATCCGGTCCCTGCATTCCACTGGTAACTGAAAGAAGGCGAAGAAGTATTGATGCATTCAACCGTAAAAGGTGAGCAACCTGCAGGGTTGGTAATGTTAAAACTGACAGCCGGAATGGGATAAACGATAATAGATTTTGTGACAGTATCGTTGCATTGCTGGTAGGCGTTGAGAATGCTCACCAGCGTAACTGTTAATGTATCATTAATCTGCGAATTATTGATAAAAGCTTTGTCGGGATTGGTAAATGTACTTGTCCAGCTCAAATCATCGCTGTACCAGTAATACTGATTTCCCCAGCCGGTATTCTGAAAGTGGAAATTCAGACCCGAACATTTGCCTGTATCAGTAACAAAACTGGCAGTTACCTCCGGATAAACGGTTATTGTATCGACAAAAACACTCTGACAGGTGGTTCCTCCGGTAGTCCTGTACACCGTGAGCCGTGGCCTGAAAGTTACCGGGTTTGAGCTACTTTGGTTCCGGTAGAGCTGGTGAACCAGAAGAGAATCATTTTCCTGCGAAATATTATTGTCGAAAACCCACCAGGTACTGTCGGCTCCCTGCGAAAGTGATGTATTAAATTCAACAAACAGCGGCGAACATCCTTCGTCAGGCGAAAAATTGTAATGAGCATAAGGTGTCGGGTAAACAATGATATCTTTGGTTTTTATGCTGGTACATACGCCATGGGTTTTGGTAAGGACTACTGTAAAAGTATCGGGCTGGCTGTATGAATTTATATTAAATGTATGTACCGGATTCGACTGGCCTGCAACAGGGCTGGTTCCGTCGTTGAAATTCCAGCTGAGTGAAGCCGAACCACCGGGTCCGCTTGAGCTGTTGTAAAAATAAACTTTGAGCGGATTGCAACCCGATGTTTCAGAAACACTAAAATCGGCCTGGAGCATAGGATAGATTGTGATGGCAACGGTTGAATCGTCGGAGCAGCCATACCTGTTGACGGACGTAAGTTTCAGGTTGGCAAAGCTGTTACTTTGGGAATAATTTTCATAAACATGGGTAACCGAAAATGCAATGGTATCGGGTGTCGGGTCGCCGAATGTCCATGTGTAGATATCGTCAGGCAGGCCGGTAGAATTGTTGGTTGTGATTACATTAAACGGTGAGCATCCATTGTATTGATTAACAGAGAATGCTGCCTTTGGGACAGGATAAACTTTTATGGTATCAACAAATGAATCGCTGCAGCGGTTGTTCCATATGGCGGTCATGGTTACCGGGAACCGTCCAATGGTATCGAAAGCATTGTTAACAAACTGGTGGCTTGTGTTACGGGTTGCAGATACTGGTGAACCATCGCCGAAGTTCCAGTTATACGTCACTGAGCTAAACAAATTGGTTGAATTATAGAAACTTACATTACTTGTACCACAACTGTCCATTCTTACCGATGAGAAACCAGCTACCGGCGTGGGATTGACGGTGATATTCTGCTGCACTGTTTTGGTACATCCATATCCTGAAGTTCCGGTGAGTTTAAGCGGCAGGGTTTGCTGGAACGGATTTTCATTTTCGTACAAGTAGGATACACTGACTAAATTTGTGTTGTAATCAGGGCTTCCATCGCCAAAGTTCCAGGTAAAGGCCAGTGACATATCTGAGTTATTGTTACAGATAACCGTTGCCGGTGCACAGACATTGCTTTCCGATACGGTAAAATTGACATTGGGTGAAGGATAAACCGTAATCTGCGTTGAGTCATACCCGGCACATCCGAAATTTGAAATGGCTTTTAATCTGACCTTATAGTGAATCACCGTATCAAAACTGTACAGATTTGAATAAGATTGAATAGGAGGATTCTGAACATCAGATTGTTGTCCCTGTCCGAAATTCCAGTTCCATTGATTTGCCGGGCGGCCGGTATAAAAGAATTTTACCTGTAAAGATCCACAGCCGGTAGTATCTCCAAAAATGCCCATGGAAGCAATCATTTCAGGATTGACGGTTATTTGCTCAATATGAGGCACAGAGGTACAGGCAAACGCATTGGTTACTGCCAGCTCAAGGGTATGAAAATCGGGAAAACTGTACTGATTGATGAAGTTCAATGCCGGAACCGGGGAAGAAGAATAAAAATCGCCGTCGAGTGTCCATGCGTATGTTCCGGCAGATGAAAGATTAGTAACCACCGGAGTAAATGGCGAACAACCGGCTTCTACATCAAGGGTAAAGTCGGCAAGAGGTTTGGGCGATACAAGGGCTGTTTTCTGATAAGTTTGTGTTTCACAACCAAATGAGTTTCTGACTTTTAATGTAACCGTGTAAGATTTTGGCAGCGGGTCGGTGTTGGTAAACTGGTGTATCACATAATTTCCGGCATCCTGGTTGGTTCCATCGCCAAAATTCCACATATACTGAATACCGCCCTGCTGTGAAATGCAGTCAATGGTTTCGCCCGAACAAATGGTATCGGGGTTGAGGGTGAAATCATAATTACGCAAGGGTTTAACCCTTACCGAATCTTTGCCATACCTGATACAACCATGTTCAGCAATGGCTTTCAGGTTGACATAATAAGTATAAACCTGGTTTCGGGTATTGGTATAAACGTAGTTTGGCGGCGATAATGAATTAACAGTGTCGTCGTGAAAATACCAGTAACAGGTATCGGCATTGGAGAGATTTATCACGGATACATCGAGCGGCGAGCAGCCAAGTGATGGGTTAAGATCGAAGTTGGCATTTGGCTTTGGCCATATTGTAAGTGTATCGGGTGCCGCATAGCTTTCGCAGCCATCTACAGTCTGAGTGGCAAAGAACACATGAACGCCGGCAGATGACACAGGGGGTGTGTAAATATCGCCAGGTGAACCAGTGTCTGTAGTGTCAGGGTACCAGGTAATGTTTTCGCCTACAGCCAGCAGGTCGGGTACAACAAGTCCCTCGCACAATGCCGTATCGCTGACAGCAGGACGCTGCGGCTGTTGCTTGAAAATGACCTTTACCACTGCCGGATCGCTTTCGCAACCCGAACGCTCTTTGACTACATAATAATCGGTCTGGCCAAGAATCATCTGCGGAAGATAAAATGTTCCGACATGCAGCGTATCGTTAAAATTATTTTTATACCATCTCAGTGTATCACCCGAAGTTGCATCAGCCACATACAGCGGAACCGGTGCCTGGTTGCTGCAATAAACGGTATCTTTCAATACCAGGGGAGGTGGCACGGTATCGATATCAGAGATCAGCACTGTATCGGCATGGTCAAAACAACCCCATTTATTGCGGACGACGGTATAATATAAACCATTTCTAAGTCCGGTAAACGAACCATTGTTTTTCCAGGTATTGCCATTGTCGATGGAATATTTTTGTTCGTAGCTAACCGGAACGGTTGATGCCGTAATGATGATAGCGGCATCATTAGCGTTGCATGCCGACTGTTGCGTGGTATCTACCTGCAGAATTTCGGGCGAAGGCCTGATAAATAATTTTACAACTTTCGGATTGCTCGTACACCCGCTCACTGTTTGGGTTACCGAATAAGTATAGGTATCTTCTTCTGTTTTTCCCGAATGAAAAACATTGCCATAAGCAATTGTATCACCATCAGTCCAGATAATACCTGTTCCCTGTGCTTTCAAAGGTGGAATCAGTTGTCCGTAACAACCGGTAGTGTCGTTAGCCACAGGCCTTGCCGGCTGCGGCTTTATGGTAAACAGCAGGGTATCGCGCTGGCTGGTGCATTGCCCCACGGTTTGGGTGATATAGTAATAATACTGTCCTGTAGTAAGCGATGAAGGCGGTTTATAGGTAACGTTACTTCCAACCAGGTTATTAGCCCAATTGTACCAGCGGTAGGTTGCCGAGGCTTGTCCTATGGCTGTAAATGTAGGTTTTGTTTCGTTGCTGCAGATGCTTGAATCGCCGATATGTGCAGGTGGATCAGGTAGTTGCAGGATAGTCTGTGTTACCTGGTCGGATGCACTGCGGCATTTATGTCCTGAGGTTGTAAGTTCTTCAACCACATAGTAGTTATATGTTCCGATTAAATAATTTCCGGTATTGTATTCTTCACCAAAAGCCACTGTGTCGGTAAGTCCGGCATTTGAGAACCAGATAATAGTACCTGTACCGCCATCGGCATATAAAGTAACGTTTTCATTCCCATAGCAGACGGTCTGATCATCGGCATCGGGTGTTGAAGGTGTGGAATAAACGGTAAAATTCAGTTTGCGTGCTGCACCGGAGCAGTTATTAACATTTTGCCTGACGTAATAGCTGTGCAGCCCTTCGCTCACATCTTCAGGCTGGCTGGGCGATAAAACCACAGTGAGGGCAACATCGGCAAACCATTCAAGTCCGCTGCCGCTGACAGGCAATGGAGGCACTTCGCCACCTTCACACATAAATGTATCGCGGACAGCCGGTGGCGGAGGAATCGGGTTGATGGTAATGGTAACGCTGCTGGCAGGGCCGGGACATCCTCCTTTAATGGTTCTGACATAATAGGTGATGGTGGTATCTTCATAATTCAGCGGTAATATTTTCGGGCCGGTTCCGTAAGGGTTCTGCAACAAAATATCGGTATACCATTCCAATGAATCGCCCGTTGGATTGGTTAGTGCCCACAGGCTGTCGAGTTCTTCACCATAACAATATGTATGCGGGCTTCCGGCCGAAGGGGCAGGTGGCGCATCACCCGCCGAGATTTGCAATACCGGGCCATAGGTACTGCAATTGAATTTATTTTTAACTACCACCGGATAATTTCCGGTAGAAAGACCGGTAAACAGTTTGTAACCCGGACTGGTAGGATAAGTGGCCCCTTCCCATGAACCATCTATGCCATTGTAAACCGAAAACTGGAAAGGATTATGCGGGTTCTGTACATTGATCTCGATGGTTCCGTCGCCGCTGTTGCAAACGGTCTGATTGGTGCGGATGGCTGAAATAATATCGGGCGCCGGATTACGGGTAAATCGTTGCGTGGCTTTATCGCTGGTGCATCCGTTCACCTCCTGGGTAACATAATACAAATAGGCCGTTGTGGTGGGTGTAGTGTCGGGAGGTGTAAAATTATTGCCCGTTGCAATCAGGTTGGTAAGAAAAACATCGTGGTACCATTTTACATTATTCCCAACAACAGTAATTACAGGGATGGGGTCTCCTTCACAGGTGATGGTATCGGCAACCAGCGGTTTGGCAGGTTTCTCATTAATGGTCAGGGTTGTTGTACACGACGGGCTTTCGCAACCACTTAATGTCTGTGTTACTTCATAGGGATAAATTCCGGGAGCTGTCTGCCCCGTATTGTATGTATTTCCGCCCATATAAACCTGAACGGCATTGTAATACCATTTAAAAATGGCATCATTCTGGCCGGTCACTTTCAAAGAGGGTATTGTTCCTCCCTGGCACGTGGCCGGTATGGCCACCGGAACCGGAGCATCTGGCTTTGCATAAACAGTTAGTGTTACAGGCCTTTTCTGACTTTCACATCCGCTAATGAACTGGCTTACCCAGTAATAATATATCCCAGGCAAGGTATCACCCGGACAATTAGCTCCCAGGTAATATCTGTTGTCAATGTCATCTTTATACCAGACAATGCTGTCGGCCGAAGGGTCGAAACTGCCCGTAAGTATAGGATGAATGCCGTAACAAACACTCACATTATCGGCGGCTGGCATGTCAGGCTTGGGATTCACGGTAACCGAAACTGTATCGTACACTGAAAGGCACAGCGTGCTGTTATCACGAACCTGCAAAAGAAATTCACGGGAATCGGTGCCGGAATATACCGGAAACTGGCTGTTTGCATTATCCAGGCCTGATGATGGTGTCCACGAATAAAAGAAATTATTTGAACCGGAGCCACCGCTTGCATTTCCGGAAAGAAAAGCCTGCTGCCCCATACAAATTTCAATATCGGGCCCTGCATAAGCAATTGGCAAAGCATACGAATTGATGGTCAGTACCCTGGGTATGCCACGGCAGCCTTTGTTGCTCACTTCAATGGCCTGCAGCTGTCCCTGCCACGGATATACCGAGAATTCAACGGTTACACGGTTGCCATTGTAAATAAATGTGTAAGGGATAGCTGTATCAGGCTGAGAATAAAGTGTATCCCACAAATAGGTCGAGCCTACAGTTCCGTTGGTGCCATCAACGCGGTAGGTTTTAACATTCAGGTTAATGGTGTCCTGCGATGCACATACATTGGCCGGATTCGGGCTGAAATCTGCCGTTACCGGCGAAGGGTTGACTTTCAGGGTAAAGGTTTTTTCACTACTGATACATCCGTTGAGGTGAGCTTTTAACTTGACAAGCCCTGAATATTGTGCCCCGGAATTATTTACACCGGCTTTAAAAGCCAGGTTTCCGGTTCCCGACGAAGGCAAGCCAATCAGGGTGTTCGAATTGGACCATAGCATGGAATCGCCCGGGATGATTACTACTGGTTGTAAAAGGCTGAAATTGCGTATAATGCTGTCCTGCGGGCAAAATTCACCACCGGCAATATCGTTCAGCACAGGTTTTGGCTTAATACCAATGGTAAAGTGGCGTGGAAGGCTCTGGCAACTTAGCAGGCTGCCTGTTACGGTAACCACTCCGGCAATGGTATCGGCCGAGCTGTTATTGCCTATTTTTCCGGGCATATCGGTCGTTCCGGAAGAATAACCTGTCAGCGGTTCATCACAGCTCCACTGCCATGTGTCGGAAGCCGGAACCGAATGAAAAGGCAATGGTTTGATGCTGTCGCCCGGGCAGACATAAATATCTGAAATGGCATCGATCAGTGGGGTGGGTTTAATGTTAATATTAAAAACCCTGTCAGGACTAACGCAACCCGTTTTGTATGCCCTTGCTGTCAATGTCCGGACAATATCCGATCCTGTTGTGTTGGCCTGGGCTGCAAATGGCAAAACAGTACCGGTTCCGGTTGTATCGCTGTTGTTGATCATCCACCGCAATGAATCCACCGCAATGGATGTTATAAAAACGGCACTGATGTCCTCGCCCGGACAAACTGCCGGGTGTGAAAGAGGACTGCTTATCTGGGGTGTTGGTTTGACAAATACCGTAAAAATTTTCGATTGGCTTTTGCAACCGTCTTTGGTGGCATAAACCGTAAAATTGCCCGAATAATTTGATAATCCATTGTTGGTGACCGCTGTAAACGGAGCAATGGTATTTGTGTTGCCCGATGCATCGGCCAGGCCGATATTATCGCCGGTTCTTGTCCATTCAAACGAAGTGGGTGCAGCAGTATTAGCCGTAAAGATTGGAATATTGACTGTTTCGCCGGGGCAGCTATAGATATCATCGATATTACCAACCACTGGTTTTGGCTTGAGCGTAAGTACAATGGTGTCGTCAACGGCGGGGCAACCGTTGGCACTCTGGGCATGAACAATGACGGTGTCAAACTTTGGAACCCCTGTAAAATTAGCACTGGACGGAAAAACCGAAAAAGAACCGCTTCCGCTTGCACCTATTCCTGTCTGGTTTAAGGCATTGTTCCATGTAAAAGTGGCTCCGGCAGGAACGCTCGAAAAGGCAGGCAATGAAACATTGATTCCCGGACAGAAACTGGTATCGCTTAACTGATTGATTACCGGTGTAGGATAAATATTGATGCTGAACTGCATGGTGTCGGAAACACAGAGATTTTTTTCGGCCACAACTTTGATGATGGAGGTCAGGTTGCCGGTAGTTCCATTGGCCGGGGTGGTAAACGAAGGCATATTGCCGGTGCCTGAGCCAGCCGGTGTATAAACCGAAGTATTGTTGTTGAACCATCTGAACTGATTTACCGGGTCCTGGTCGCTGGTAAATGCGCTGATGCTGGTCAGGACATTTGCACAGCGGTTGATATCGGCCAACTGGGTAACAACAGGAATTGGTTTTACGGTAAGTGTCCCAAAATCTGAATAACTGGTACAACCGGTATCGGTGCTGTCAACCCTGCAACGGTAATGGTAACCGTTCATGGCAAGGCTGGTGGTATTAATTTTGAGTACGGCAGTCAGGTTATTGTCGTAAATTGCATCGTCGGGGACATTCACAAAACCATTGCCATCGTTTTTATCAACCTGCCACTGGTAGCTGTATTCAAGGTTATCGTTGGGCATTACCGCAATGGTTGTACCTGAACCATTACATACCGAAGGGCTGCCCGGTTGGCTTGTTATATCGGGCAGTTTATGCACAGTCAGCAGGTAAGGGTTGGTGGGTGTAACACAAATTCCCGACTGGGTAACTATACATCGGTACAGTTTTCCATGATAGCTCATGTCAACACCGGTCAATGTAAGCGTATTGCTGTTTACTCCGCTGTACACCCCGCTGTTTGAGAGCGGATCCCAAACCATGCCGTTTTTTACCTGCCACTGAAATGCGGCGCCGGGGGCAGCAATGGCAAACGATGCATTTCCTCCGTTGCAGGTCTCCTGGTCGGTAGCCTGAGTAATGGTAGGATATTGATAAACAACCAGCTGCGCCTGGTTTGAAGTGATAGCACACAAAGCCGATTCGGTTACCTTGCAGCGGTATTTATATCCGTTCATCGCGTCAGTAACGCTTGCCAGCAGAAGCGTATCGTTGGTAACCTGGCTATGGATGCCATCCACCGGAACATTCATCCAGCCTCCGCCATTGTCGTATTCCCACTGCCATGTAAGCGAAGGCCCTGTTGATTCAATAAAAAACGAAGCATTTCCGTTGGTGCAGGTTTCGTCATTTACCGGATGGGTATTGATAACCGGATAAGGATGAACGGTTAAGGTTACCTCATCTGTAATGGTCTGGCACAGGGTTGATTCTGTTACAATACACCGGTACTTAAATCCGTTGTAAGCGGTAGTGGCAACGGTCAGTACAAGTGTTGTGCCATTGGTGTTTGAATAAATGCCGGCATCAGTAAGATCTACAAAAGTTCCTGTATTGGGGTCAACCTGCCATTGGTAGGTTGGTGATACAACAGTGGCAGCTATGCTAAAGGTAGTATTCTGGGCATTGCAGATAATCCTGTTGACAGGTTGTGTTGTAATAACCGGGAACTGATGCACTGTAAGGGTTGCCTGGTTTGAATTTACGGGGCAAAGGTTCGATTCGGTAATGCGGCAGCGGTATTTATAATTGTTATTGGCAAATGGAACTCCTGTCAGATTCAGTGTTGAGGTAGTTGCTCCTGAAACAATACCACCGTTGGCCATATCGGCAAATCCGCTTCCTGAATCCTCTTGCCACTGGTAAGACAGCGAAACGCCGGTTGCTGTAACGCTGAACGAGGCATTTTCGGTTTCGCAGGTTACATCGTTCGATGGATGCGTGTTCACCGTCGGGTAGGCATGTACCGTAAGAACTCCGTCAGTAGTATAAGATGAGCATAAGCCCGACTCGGTAATTTTGCAGCGGTATTTTTTAGCATTCAGGGTAGCCGGGGCAGCTGTTATACCCAGGGTTTTAGTAGTTACACCTGAATAGGTAGCATCATCAATTAAATCGGTATAACCGGTTCCGTTGAAAATCTGCCATTGAAATGTCAGCACACCACCTGTTGCATCGATGGTAAAGCTGGCATTATCATTTTCGCAAATCTCGCTGTTGTCGGGATTGTCGGTAATTGCAGGGTATTGATATACCGTGAGTGTGGCAGCAGATGAATTGGTTGAACATAATGCTGCCTGGGTTACAACACAGCGATATTGCCAGGTGTTGTAAGCAAACGGAATGCTGGTAAGCCTGAGTGTATCGCTATCAACGCCTGAATAAACCGGGCTGTTTGACAGATTATTCCATGTCCCGCCGCCATCAGTGCTTACCTGCCACTGGTACGACGGAATTGCAGCCGAATGACCTACGGCAAACCATGTACTCCCGCCATCACAAACCTGACGGTTGTCGGGATCGTCAGTAACAGCGGGATAAGGGTGAACTGTAAGGGTTGCTTCATCAGAAGTTTGTGAGCAGGAATGCAATTTTTCGGTCAGTATGCAGCGGTATTTAAACCCCGACATGGCCGTTCCGGCATTGGTAATGGTGAGGTTTGCAGTGTTTGAACCATTGTAAACTGCTCCGTCAGAAATATTGAAATATCCCGATCCTTCATCCTTCTGCCACTGGTAATCATAATTCACCAGGTTGTTTGGAAGAATGGAAAACGACGCATTTCCTCCGTCGCAGATGATATCGTTTACCGGCTGGCTGGTAACAACAGGCAATGGCCAGATAGTGAGTGTTGCATTGTCTGAGACCGGAACACAGGCACCGCTGGTTACAGTCCATTGGATGGTATAAACCCCGTCAACATCGGCTGTTACTTCAGCATCAACATCATGCAGACCATCAAATGTAAGATTGCCAGGCCCTGCCACTTTCGACCACACACCGGTTCCGGCACTGTTACTGGCAGCCAATGCAGGCAATGCAGGAAAACAATGGTCGTACGGTCCGCCGGCATCAACGGTAGGTGAAACCCCGAAATCAACCGTCAGGGTGTCACGGGTAACCGGGCAAACACCACTGGTAATGATCCATTGAAATTCGTAAACTCCCTCCTGCCCTGCCGTAATATTGGCAGTGGCTGTCCGTGTATTGACATCGGGCAGAAAAACTACCGCTCCGGGACCACTCACTTTCTGCCATGTACCATACTCCCATGCACCTGCCGGAGCAGAGGCATTAAACGGGTTCGATACCAACGTGGCGCACAGCGATTGGTCAGGTCCGGCATTAGCCACACTTGGTGTGCGGTTTACGGTAACTTTCACCTCTTCCTGCCCTACAACTATTGTTCCGCTGCAGGGCGAGGCAACACCCACATTTTGTGTAACCGAAACCAGGGTGATGGTATTTTCGGCACCGGGTGTGAGCCATGCAGCCGGAATGGTCAAATGGTAAGTATATTCGTCAAATTCGGGGGTATAGATGGTAGCCCCAGCATTGATTTTATAGCCAACAATGAAGTTACCTCCGGCTACGCCTGTCAGGTCAATATCAAATGTAAAATCACTACCCTGGCAGATGGTGCCATCGGGATCATCGGTGCCGGCTGTGGGGAGCTGGTTTACCGTAACAACAGCACTGCCGCTGTAAGTCCCCGAGCAGGCCGGTGCAGTTGCACGTGTAACAGCGGTAACCGTATAGGTTTTACTGGCGGTAAGCGCACCGGTATTGGCAGTCACCGTACTTACATTGTTCAGGTTGAAGGTGCTTGTGCCATCGGTGTAGGTAAGATTTACCGGGCCGTTGGTAACTGTAAAGGTAAGCGTAGCCGATGTACCGCTGCAAATGGTGGTGCTGCCCGATATTACGACATCAGGCAAAGGATAAATAGTAATGTCATTATTCCGATAACTAGATTCACAACGCGAACCACTTGTAACCGTAGTAGTGTATTCCAGTCTTACCTTTAGCCGACGGGTAACCTGGGTGATGTGGGTTAAAACATCGATCATCTGGTCGTTGTCTGTCTGGTAATTATCATAATTAGTAACTGTACCGTCATTATAATTCAGCCAGTCGGTATTTACATCACTTGTATTGGTTTCCTGATAGCGGTATCGGGTTGTTCCACCTACAGTTTGCGTTGGAGGCGCAGTCGGCAGGGTATATATAACATTCTGCTCTCCACTGCAGACTCCGGTGGGGCCTGTGAGTAAAGGGGGCTGAGCAAGTACTTCCCTTATTTTAACCAGACAGCTTCCGGTCAGGTTGGCATGGGGTGCATTTACCACGCAGCCTGCAACGTCGGTAACGCTTTTCAGGGTATAGGTGGTTTCTGTTCCTGCCCCAGGCCAGGGCAAAGGATTATCAGTGGTATTTACCGAAATGGTAATCGATTTGCTGTTGGCACCTGCATTCCATTCGTAAACAACGGTTAAAGGTGTCTGGCCGACTAGGGAATTGATTACCACATCAGGATTACTTCCGCTTTGGGAATTACAGTAACTCAGGTTTGTCGGGCCGATATTGGCACCGGGCAAAACATTTACTGTTATTGCCAGCGAAACGGAACTTGCCGGGCACCGCGGGTCGGTGGCATACTGCAGGTAAACACTCACAGTCTGGCTACCGGTGGTAGTGCCAACCGTAACGGTAATGGTTTTGGTTCCCTGCCCTGCTGTAATGCTCCAGCCGGCAGGCACGCTCCACACATATTCGGTAGCACCGCCATAGGTCATATTGGGCGGGACATTGGGAACTGAGTAGGTAATCCCCGTTTCACCCGGGCAAAGGTTGGCCGCCTTAGAGCAGGTAATTGGGCCGGTAGTGGTAAGGGAGTTGCGGACAACAAAAACTACCGGTGCCGGGTCGCTTTCGCATGGTCCCAAAGCTTCGGTAACATAATAGGTTTTTGTGCCGGCTACAGTATTTGAGAGCCTGTCAGCTGATAAAGGCGGTGTAGTTGACGGGTTAAATGTTGGCAATGTTCCGACAAGATTGGTCGTTGCCAAATCGGTGTACCATTGAATGGTTCCTCCGGGTAATGAAGGATTTACTGTAACTGAAAGGTTATCTCCGATACAAAAATTTGAATTAATTGCCCCCAGATCCGGAGGGGCAGTGATAACCTCGATGATGGCTGTGGTTGTTTTAGGTGCATAATCACCATTTCTTCCAGGTGGTGGGCCAAGTGTGTCATAGGGATTGCAATAATTCCAGTTCTGCAGGGTTATTTCAAAAACCTGCCCCGATACTTTCCCGGCAGCCGGAATAATAATGCTGTAAGTCTGAAGTCCGGAACTGGTAACCGGTCCGGGTAAAATACTCAAACCTCCATAATATTCTTCTGTTAATCCATTTCCGTTTAAATTATTAATAAGGTTTCCGGAAGCGTCGGTAATAAAAATACCGTTCACTTTCATATTGGGAATTCTTCCCCGTGCTGCGTATCCGGCATTATTATAAGTACCATATAAAAACCTGATCCATCGTTTTTGGTTATTTGGGACATCGGCTTCGTCAGGAGGCACACAGTTAAAAGTACTTCTGTCGGTAAACGTGATGGTAGCAGTTTCATTTTCACAAATTCTGTAAATATTGGCATTGGTGACAGTTTCTTCAACCAATAACTCACCTTGTTGCCCGTCCTGTTCATTATTCCACGATAGAACCAATTGTTTTCGTATAGTACCTTTGCAACTATCTCCATTAATCAATAAACATACTTCTAATTCATAACGACATTGTGTATTAGTGGATGGGTAGGTATGCGTAGTATACAATCTGACTTCATGCGTAACACCATTTATTAGAGCTAGTTTGTTCAAAATTGGGTAAGCCCCTACCTGATATGGGTAATCAATAATAGACCCATCGCCCCAAGCAATCCTGATTTGTGCATTTGCCGGGGTTGCTCCATAATCAACATTAGTATACCCTACTTCCCATGTGGCTGTGACGGGTGCACAAAGTTTATCGGTATTAAAAATACTATAGGTGCCTATAATTCCCATATAGCCACCACAGCTCTGGCTTTTCCCATCCAACGACAATATCATTAAAACCGGAAAAAGCATGAAGCTTAGTTTCGCAAAAATATCAGGCTTAAAGCTGATAAGCCGGTTTGTTGGTAATTTAAACATTTTGTATGCCGCCCCTTGCCTCATCAGCAATTTACAATTTTAAACCGGTTGTTCATTGTATTTTTACAGCTATTACTCATGTTTTTCCATTAATAAACCTTTTTGTATGACGAGAAAAAAATCGTTGGTCATAACCTGAAAATACCTGTTTTTTTAAAGCGTGATAAATATAATTAATTCATTTTAAATAACAACAGGCAAACTGATTTTAATAATCCACAGTTTATCAACAGGATGTGTTTTAAAACCACTACATTACCCTAATCCGGCCAGTGGTTGTCTGCTGTAAAGTATTGGCGGGGATTACCGGGTTATCATCAATAATATTTAATAAATCAATTCATAGAGAGAACCGGGAAAGAATTTATCACTTGTTTGACCAAAGTCAATAAGACTGCTTAAGAAAATTTTAATGCTATTCACAAACATAATTTACATTTTCAATACATTTATGTCTGATTTAATTCATAAAGGATTGAACCTTATGACAGGTGTTGTTTTAACATTCAACCCTTTCAGGGTTGTAAGATAGGTTATCCGTGGATTTACCACCGGTTATCACCGCTGGTCATCTGAAATTGAAGTCCTTCGGACTTCTGCTCCTGCTCATTCCATCAGATTGTTAAAAACAGTTTTTTTGTCGGTTAAATATCAAACCCGCTCTGCGACTGGCCTTTGCAACTCCGAAGGAATTGAATTTAACTATAACGACCGGTGTTTTGGGCTGCCGGGAAGTTAATAGCCAGCGGCATTATCCCCAGCTAAAAGGAAACTAAATTATTAAAAACTTTCGTATCTGCATCATCAACCACGGTAGGCTAAACCACCTGTCAGCAGCAGTTTTTTTCAGGCCAGTTTAACTTCCTGGTTGAGTAATTCAACGTTAAAGTTAATTTTTGCATTCAATGCTTTAAAAACTTTAATTATTGTTTCAAATCTTGCATCGGTCAAACTGTTTTCAAGTTTTGAGATTTGCGATTTCTTTACACCAACAAGCGCTCCAAGTTCTTCTTGTGTCAAATGACGTTCTTTTCTGGCTTGTTTTATTGCTTCACCAAGTAAATCGAGGCGTAATTCGTATTCGAATGCTTCACGTTTTGGTGTTCCTCTTTTACCGATATGCTTGTCAATCATTTCGTCCAAACCGTATGTTTTCATTCCTTGTGTTTTCATAATTTCTAATTTTTTTGTTCAAAATAAATCTTTCGTAGTCTCTCAGCTTTCTCTATTTCCCCCTTTGGCGTTTTATTTGTTTTTTTTATCAATCCATGAGTCGAAATCACAACCGTATCAATTTTTTCAGTCCTGTCCCAGAATGCGAATAGTCGGTAGTGAGTTTTGTTGAACAAAGTTCTAAACTCCCAAATTTCATTGGTCAACTTCCTGAATAGTTCCTTATCATTGGTTACCTGGGCTTTTCGGATATTATAGTACACTTTTTCTCTTGCTTTTTCATCAAGATTTTCAAGGAAATCAAAGGCTTGTTCAAGAAATTGAACTTTAAACTTTTCTGTCACCTGTTTCAGTTTTCTGCAAAGATAAAAGTTTCTTTTTTAGGAAACAATTTTTTAGAAGGAAAATTTCAAAATTGATGGTAAAAACAGATATACCCGGCACAACTCCGAAGGAGTTGAATTTCAATTAACCACCCATGCAATGGGTGGTACAAAACAAACCAAAACCCCTGCAACCCTGAAGGGGTTGAATTAAAACAATGAAATAAACCAGCTTCAACGCAACTCCGAAGGAGTTAAATTCATCCACAACAACAGCTATACTCAGCACAACTCCGAAGGAGTTGAATTTCAATTAACCACCCATGCAATGGGTGGTATAAAACAAACCAAAACCCCAGCAACCCTGAAGGGGTTGAATTAAAACAATGAAATAAACCAGCTTCAACGCAACTCCGAAGGAGTTAAATTCATCCACAACAACAGCTATACTCAGCACAACTCCGAAGGAGTTGAATTTCAATTAACCACCCATGCAATGGGTGGTATAAAACAAACCAAAACCCCAGCAACCCTGAAGGGGTTGAATTAAAACAATGAAATAAACCAGCTTCAACGCAACTCCGAAGGAGTTAAATTCATCCACAACAACAGCTATACTCAGCACAACTCCGAAGGAGTTGAATTTCAATTAACCACCCATGCAATGGGTGGTATAAAACAAACCAAAACCCCAGCAACCCTGAAGGGGTTGAATTTTTTCCATCAAAAAAGTAGCTGAAAAAAATAAAATTATGTATCTTTTCCCTTCTTTTTAGTACTCACAAATATTACAACTCAAAAAATGTCGAGCTACCGTCAAATTCTTTACCATCTTGTTTTTTCACCAAAAAATCACCAACCGGTTTTATCTGGTCCAAACCAGGATGAATTTTATAAATACATTTATGGTATAGCAAAAAACAAGCATATTAAAATTTTTCAAATCAATGGGATGGAAGATCATATCCATATTCTTTGCGATCTTCATCCTTCGGTAGCATTAGCTAATTTTATTAAAGACATAAAAGTTTCTTCTTCAGGCTGGATTAAGCAAAATCAGATATTTTCCAACTTTGAATGTTGGGCAGAAGGATATGGTGCTTTTACTTATTCTGTTAAAGATATGGAAAAAGTGTTAAATTATATTAAGCATCAAAAAGAACATCATAAAAAAATCAATTTCAAGGATGAGTACATAAAACTATTAAAAGAAAATGAAATTGAATTTAATGATAAATATTGGTTCTAACATTCAACCCTTTCAGGGTTGTAAGATAGGTTATCCGTGGTTTTACCACCGGTTATCACCGGTGGTCATCTGAAATTGAAGTCCTTCGGACTTCTGCTCCTGCTCATTCCATCAGACTGGTAAAAACAATTTTTCTGTTGGTCAAATATCAAACCCGCTCTGCGACTGGCCTTTGCAACTCAGAAGGAATTGAATTTAACCCTAACAATAGATATACCCATTACAACTCCAAAGGAGCTGAATTTATCCATAACAACAGATATCCCCAGCACAACTCCGAAGGAGTTGAATTTCAATTAACCACCCATGCAATGGGTGGTATAAAACAACAAAATCCCCAACAACCCTGAAGGGGTTGAATTGAAACAATGAAATAAACCAGCTTCAACGCAACTCCGAAGGAGTTGAATTTTAATTAACCACCCATGCAATGGGTGGTATAAAACAACAAAATCCCCCACAACCCTAAAGGGGTTGAATGAATACAACTAAGAATTAAAAAAAATCAATCATTGCTTCAATCACATATCCTAAACATCTGGCAACCCACATTTTACCAATCTGCATTCATTTCACTTGCCACTCTCCTTTTCAATCATTATCTTGCGCTACCTAAAAAAAGGATTTTATGATTGACCTGTTTTATGCCTTCATCGACTTTATCATTCACATTGATAAACACCTGCTCGAAATTGTTAAAGATTATGACCAGTGGACTTATGCCATTCTGTTTGCCATTATTTTCGTCGAAACCGGCCTGGTGATATGGCCTTTCCTCCCGGGCGATTCGTTGCTTTTTGCTGCCGGGGCTCTTGCAGCAGCCGGATCACTGAATCTGGGAATTATTATCCCGATTGTTTTTATTGCTGCATTCACAGGCGATAATACCAACTATTTCATTGGCAGATTTATCGGTTTAAAAGTGTACGAAAAAAACTACCGGCTCATCAATCGCAAATACCTCGACAAAACCCATCAGTTTTACGAAAAACATGGTGGCAAAACCATCATCATCGCCCGGTTTATGCCAATTATCCGGACTTTTGTCCCTTTTGTGGCAGGTGTCGGAACCATGAAATATGTTCGGTTTATCTCTTACAGCCTTGCAGGGACTGCTCTTTGGGGTTGCATTTTCAGCTATGCCGGTTTCTATTTTGCCAACAACGATTTTGTGAAAAACAATTTCTCGCTGGTGATTATTGCTATCATTGTAATCAGCTTTATGCCACCGGTGGTGGCTTTTATCAGGCATAAACTGAAAAAACAACCGGCAGCCTGACTTTCAGTGTAATTAAAAGGTTTATCTTGGTACGGCATGTATGACCTTGAACCCATGAATCCCATTGCAGAGAAAATGAACCGGTTAGGTGCTCAACGCATTCCTTTCCTGTTTGTCATCGGTTACGATAACGGGAAACATCTGGTAATTCCTCTGTCTGAATTAGATGCCGATGAGTTGCTTTATTCAATCGGCGGGTTTTCGAATTTTAATGATGAAATACCCGTATCTTTTCCTCAACCCGTTGTTTTTGATTTATTCCCGGTAAGCTATGAAACCTACAAAATTGCCTTCGATACCCTTTTCAGCGGCATTCAGTATGGAAATTCATACCTCGCCAACCTTACTTTTGCCACACCCATAAACACAAACCTGACGCTTCCGGAAATATTTGCCCGTTCAACATCGCCTTACCGGCTCTGGTTGCGTAAACAGTTTACCTGTTTCTCGCCCGAATGTTTTGTAAAAATTGCCGGCGGTAAAATATTTTCATTCCCTATGAAAGGCACCATCGCAGCCGGTACAGAAGAAGCAAAAGAAAAACTGCTTGCCGATATTAAAGAAAATGCCGAACACACCACCATTGTCGACCTGATAAGAAACGACCTGGCCATGGTAGCTGAAAATATCCGGGTAAACCGTTTTAAATATATTGACCTGATAAAAACCAGCAAAATTCCACTTTACCAGATGAGTTCGGAAATCAGTGGCGATCTTCCTGTTAATTACCATCAGGTAATCGGAAATATCATATTCACGCTCCTGCCGGCCGGATCGGTTACCGGTGCCCCGAAAAAAAAGACTGTCGAAATGATAAAAGAAGCCGAAATCAGCCCCCGTGGCTGGTACACAGGCATTGCAGGCATTTTTGATGGTATTAACCTCGATTCGTGCGTTCTGATCAGGCTGATTGAACAAACCCCTGACGGATTGCTTTTTCACAGTGGTGGCGGTATAACTTTTATGAGCCAGCCTGAATATGAATATCGCGAGATGATTGAAAAAATTTATTTACCTTTCGCCTTATGAAAACTCCGGTTGAATTACTTGCCCCTGCCCGAAACCTGAATATTGGCATTGAAGCGGTCAATCACGGCGCTGATGCGGTTTATATCGGGGCAGAAAACTATGGCGCCAGGGCAGCTGCAGTGAATACCACCGGCAATATTGAAAAACTGGTTCAATACGCCCATAAATACAGGGCTAAAGTATATGTTGCTCTCAATACCATTCTGTATGATAACGAAATTGAACCAGCCATAAAACTTGCCTGGAATTTGTACCATGCCGGTGTTGATGCCTTCATCATTCAGGATATGGGACTTATTGAAGCAGGAATGCCTCCGGTTGCCCTGCATGCATCAACACAATGCTATAATGTATCTCCCGAAAAAATTCTGTTTCTCGAAAATGTTGGCTTTAAAAGAGTGGTGCTTGCACGGGAACTTCATATCACTGAAATTGAAACCATAAGGGCAGTAACCCATCTTGAACTTGAATTTTTTATTCATGGGGCCTTGTGTGTCAGTTACAGCGGCCAGTGTTTTATGAGCCATGCTGTCACGGGGCGCAGCGGTAATCGTGGCGAATGCTGCCAGGCCTGCCGTTCGGAATATTCACTTACCGATGAAAAAGGCAAAATGCTGGTTAAAAACAAACACCTGCTTTCACTGGCCGATCTTGACCAGTCAGAAAACCTTGAACTTCTTCTAAATGCCGGTATTACATCTTTAAAAATCGAAGGCCGGCTGAAAGATATGGAATATGTAAAAAACATTACCGCATATTACCGGCAAAAACTTGATGCATTATTCTCAAATTCAGATAAATATAAAAAATCATCTTCAGGAAAAAGTACCATCTTTTTTGAACCCGATCCGCAAAAAACATTCAGCCGGTTTTCGACCCAGTATTTCCTTCTCCGTCGGAATAAAACCATTTCATCGATGAATACACAAAAATCGGTTGGGGAAGAAATCGGAAAAGTAGTTCATTCCTGTCCCGGTATTTTTGCTGTTGAAACCAAAATCAAACTCAATTCCGGCGATGGCATCTGTTTTTTCGACCAGAACCAAAGACTTACCGGAATCAGAATCAATAAAATAAAAGGCCGTTATTGTCATCTGCAGGCACCGGTTCTTATCCCGGTCGGAAGCATTATTTACCGGAATTACGACCTTGCGTTTTCGAAGCAGCTATCGCAAAAATCGGCCGAAAGGCGCATAGCGGTTGAACTGATTTTTACCGGAACCGATAAAGGATTCTCTTTGCAGGCACTTGATGAAGATGGTATTGATGCAGTAGTCACTGCCGATGCTCATAAAAACCCGGCAGAGAATCCTGAGATTATGAAAGAAAATATTATCACCCAGCTTTCAAAGTCGGGCGATACCATTTTCAATATCGCCAAAATTACTGATTCTACTGAAGGAAAATATTTTATGGCAGTTTCACTGCTCAATAAACTGCGTAGGGACGCGCTTTCTGATCTTGAAGAAAAAAGACTCCTGGCAGGCAAGGCAGTCCTTACAGAAATTAAACCCACCAGTCATCCTTTTCCTGAATCGGAAAAAAATATTCAGCTTAATATTTCAAATCAGTTTGCCCGTAAATTTTATCAGCGGCATGGGATTAATAAGCCCCAAAAAGCTTTTGAATTGTTAAACAAAAAAGAACAAACCGGAAAAAAACTGATGACCATGCGTTACTGTATCCGCTACCAGAATGGATGGTGTGAAGGCGGTCCCAAAGACAGCAACGCCGCTGATTTGTTTCTGCTTAATTTCAACCGCAGATACAAGCTCAGGTTCGATTGTAAAAACTGCCGTATGGAACTTTACAATGAAAACCCCGACAACCTGTAATGTTCATAATTATTGGCAAATTCAAACGTTTATATCAAAATTTTTCTTACTTTAGGAATTGAAAGATATTATTGTCAGGCATTTTTATTTGCATTGATTTATAATACAATAAACGAATTACGTTGAAAAATTAAAACAAAGACAACGACAATGAAGGTAGATATCTTATTAGGCCTGCAATGGGGCGACGAAGGGAAAGGCAAAATTGTAGATGTCCTTTCGGAAAATTACGATGTGGTGGCACGTTTTCAGGGTGGCCCAAATGCAGGGCATTCACTGGCTTTTAACGATGCAAAATTTGTGCTTCACCTCATTCCGTCAGGCATTTTCAGGCCCGATACGCTCAATATTATCGGCAATGGTGTTGTGATTGACCCGGTTACCCTTTGGGACGAAATTACAGGAATCACCCTGCAGGGAATACCTGTAACCGATAAACTGATGATTTCGAATAAAGCCCATTTAATCACTCCGGCCCACAAAATGCTCGACAAAGCCTCAGAAATGGCAAAAGGAAAGGCAAAAATAGGAAGCACCCTGCGTGGAATTGGCCCGACCTATATGGATAAAACCGGCCGTTACGGGCTCCGGGTGGGTGATATTTTCCGCAACGATTTTGAAACCCTTTACAAGGAGCTCAAAAACCGCCATATCCATATCCTCCGTTCCTATGGCGAAGAATTTGCCAGCATCGGCAACGAAAACTCTTGGTTCGAAGCCATTGAAAACCTTCGCAAATGCAAAATTACAGATACTGAATTTATAATCAATGATTTGATAAAAAGCGATCAAAAAATTCTGGCCGAAGGAGCACAGGGTACCCTGCTCGATATTGAATTCGGGTCATATCCTTTTGTTACATCATCCAATACAATATGCGCCGGAGCCTGCTCAGGACTGGGCTTTGCGCCGTCAAACACCGGCAAGGTGTATGGAATTTTCAAAGCCTACTGCACGCGCGTAGGTGCAGGCCCTTTCCCTACCGAACTCAGCAATGAAACAGGCGATCGCCTGAGACAAACAGGGCAGGAATTCGGGGCAACAACCGGCAGGCCACGTCGTTGCGGATGGATGGACCTGGTGGCGCTTAAATATGCTGCCATGCTAAACGGTGTTACCAACCTGATAATGACCAAACCCGATGTACTTGACGATTTCGATGAAATTAAAATTGCCACGCGTTATGGTTCTGGAAATAATACCACCGAACATTTCACCGACTATACTGATGATAAAATTCCTGTTTATCAAACTTTTAAAGGTTGGAAAACTGCAATCAACAAAGCCACAAAGTTTGACCAGCTTCCACCGGAGTTGAAAAAATATATTCAATTCATTGAAAATGAAACCGGGATTCCTGTAAGCATTGTATCTGTAGGCCCCGACAGGAAAGAAACCATTGTGAGGTAAGTGTTATTATAACAATCTGTTAAAAAAAATCCCAGGAATATTTGAAATTCAGTTTTAAGCATCCGGATTAATCTTTCACGCACCGGACGGAGTATCCATGAAGCTTATTTTTATAGAGTTTGAGAACATATCCGTTATTGTGATACATACTCATGTACCAACCGATTTTGTCATCATTCTCAGTAGCAGTCCACCAGTTACCAATCTTTCCAATGCCCCCGAATTCTCCACCATAGCTACGATAACCTCCCGGAGTGGCAAAGAATCCAGTTTCGTTACTAGCTTTAATTTGACTTGGACTTTCCCAGTGAGTATTTCCTGTTTCTTTAAGTTTGTCACCTGCCATCATTGCCCCGCCTAAATAATTCGTCAATTCTTCCCACTCAGCAACAGAAGGAACATGCCAGCCTGTCGGACAAAGTTTACCAGTATTTACAGTCATAAAGTTGTATAAAACCCCATATTCACTAAATTTTTTCTTATCATTGTTGTACCAGCAATATCCTGATTTTCCGTCCGATCGAAGATTATTCCATGCCATATTATCCGTTATTAGTAGTATAGCTGTTCCATCATTCAGTCTTGTTGTCTTTAGGTTCTCAGCCATCCAGACCTGTTTGCCGATTCTGACTGTATTATACATATTGCTGTCAATATCTATCACAACCGTATCGCTTTGTGCCTGCAGCTGTAATATAGATAATCCGGCAAAAAGTACTGCATTTAGTTTCATTAAACAATTTCGCATATCTTAACTTTTTATCGATGAAATAATTTGCATGATATTTCAAACTTATGTCTTATAAGCTTTAAGAACTTTTATTTAATACTGATAGGTTCAAAGATAGTCTTTTTTATCGAAACCTGCACGAAGCTTTTTTATACATTAATGCCTATTATTCAGTAATGTATAAGTCCCTTTAATCAGAATGGTGTACGGTTGAGGTATTTTATTAAAAATGGGGCGTGCTGGTGGATTTACCTCGAGCTTGCTACTTTTCGCTATAATAACACATTGTCATTATGAACATAACACAAAGAAGCGTCATTACCATTTTGCTCCTTTTTGTCATTGTCGGACAATAATGAAATTTAACTCTTACCCTGCAAAGAACTGTTTTACTTTCTGTATTTTTAAATGTTATTTATGATTATTGAAAAATATTTTTACAAAATAATAATTAACAAGTCATTCAAAATATCGCCAAACATAAATTTTCATTAATTTTGCCTGCTATATTTTTTTAAAATGATTTTATGAAAATTTCATACAACTGGCTTTCAGAGTATATCAACCCGCTCCCACCGGCAGAAGCATTATCGAAAATTCTGACTTCTATCGGCTTAGAGGTTGAAAACCTTGAAAAACATGAAACCATACGCGGAGGCCTTAAAGGTATTGTAACAGGCCGTGTGCTGGAGTGCAGCCGTATTCCCGAAACCGACCACCTGAGCATTACCAGGGTTGATACAGGAAATGGGGAACCCTTGCAGATTGTCTGCGGCGCACCCAATGTTGCTGCCGGACAGAATGTTGTTGTTGCTCTTCCGGGAACAACCCTTTACCAGGGCGAAAAATCATTTGTGATAAAAAAAACCAAAATCAAAGGTTTTGAATCAAACGGCATGATTTGTGCCGAAGACGAAATTGGCACCGGAACCTCACACGATGGCGTCATTGTTTTACCCCCGGACGTTAAACCTGGTATTCCGGCTTCGGAATATTACAACATTCAAACCGATTATATTTTTGAAATAGGGTTAACACCCAACCGGATAGATGCTGCTTCGCACTTCGGAGTAGCACGCGATGTTGCAGCTTTTATGTCGCTGAATGGTGGCATAAGCCTTAGCCGTCCGTCGGCAGATGATTTCAGGATTGACAACGAAGATTTGCCGGTGGAAGTGATCATTGAAAATGCTGAAGCATGCCGCCGTTACTGTGGCATTACCATTTCGGGCGTCAAAGTGGAAGAAAGTCCTGAATGGCTCAAAAACAGGCTCAAATCAATCGGACTTCATCCCATTAACAATATTGTTGATATTACCAATTTTGTGCTTCACGAAACCGGCCAGCCCCTGCATGCTTTCGACACGGCCATGATTGAAGGAAAAACGGTTGTTGTAAAAACCCTGCCCGAAGGGACCCCTTTTACCACGCTCGACGGTATTGAACGTACCCTGGCCGGAAACGACCTGATGATATGCAACCAGAAAGAAGGAATGTGCATTGCCGGTGTTTTTGGCGGAATCAGATCGGGAGTTACGGAAGCCACAACCTCAGTTTTTCTCGAATCGGCATGGTTCGATCCGGGTTATATCAGGCGTACATCACGCCGCCTGGCACTTTTTACCGATGCATCATTCCGTTTTGAGCGGGGTGCCGATATCGACATCACCATATATGCCCTGAAACGTGCTGCAATGCTGATAAAAAGTATTGCCGGCGGAAAAATCAGCAGCCGTGTTACCGATGTATTCCCCAATCCTCTCCCGCCGGTAAAAGTCAAAATCAATGTCCGTAAGGTGCAATCGCTGCTGGGCAAAGATATTCCGGCAGAGACGATGATGCATATCATGGAATCGCTCGATATGAAAATACTGCAACGGACTGAAGAACAGATGTTGGTTGAAGTGCCTCATTACCGCACCGATGTTACCCGTGAAGCCGATGTGGCTGAAGAAATTCTGCGTATTTACGGCTACAATAATATAGATATCAGTGCCAAAATGCACTCATCATTGTCCTATTCGGTGAAACCCGACCCCGAAAAAATGCTGATGAAAACAGGCGATTTTCTTGCTGCATCAGGTTTTAACGAGATCATGCTCAACTCACTCACTCCTGCCGGATATTACCAGAATCTTACAAGTTATCCTGAAAACCAAAGTGTAAGGCTGATCAACCCGCTGAGCTCCGACCTCAATTGCCTGAGGCAGACTTTGCTTTTTGGCGGACTGGAAACCATTGTCTATAATACCAACCGCAAAAACAGCGACCTGAAACTATTCGAGTTCGGGAACTGCTATTTCCTGAAACCTGAAAATAAAAAAAATCCTCTCGACAAATATGAAGAATATCAACGTCTTGGAATCTGGATTACCGGTAAAAATATTGCGGAAACCTGGAAAGAAAAACAGCGGGAAACGCATTTCTTTGACCTGAAACAAACCCTTGAACAGCTTTTTACACGGCTCGGCATTTCCAACCGCATCGGGATTGATACCAGCCTGGACATGGACGACATTTTCAGCCAGGGTATCAGATTAACGGGCGAAAAAAAAATGATAGGGTATGCCGCTGTGGTTCATAATAATACGCTGAAAAAATTTGACCTGAAAAACCCGGTTTTTTATGCCGAGTTGTACTGGAATGAAATACTCAAACTTGTTGCCCGTAACCAGATATCATTCAGCGAACTGCCACGTTTTCCGGAAGTGAGGCGCGACCTGGCCCTGCTGATTGACAACAATGTAACATTTGATGCAGTGAAAAAAATTGCCCAGTCAACCGAGAAAAGCTTTTTACGCCACGTCAATCTCTTTGATGTTTTTGAGGACGAAAAACTGGGCAAGGGTAAAAAATCATATGCAGTAAGTTTCATTTTCCGCGACGATACCCGCACGCTTACCGACGATCAGGTGGATAAGATGATGGAACGCCTGGTAAAAGCATACGAAACAAGCCTTGGGGCACAGATACGTTAAAAAAATGGATGATGCAGTAAAATTGTACGAACAGGGAAGATTGGTCATCGTTACCACCGACATTACCCGCCTTGAGGTGGATGCCATTGTCAATGCTGCCAATACAAGCCTTTTAGGTGGCGGAGGAGTAGATGGTGCCATCCATCGTGCTGCAGGTCCGAAACTGCTCGAAGAATGCCGGCAACTGAACGGATGCCTGCCTGGCGAAGCCAAAATTACTGCCGGCTACAACCTGAAAGCAAAATATGTTATTCATGCGGTTGGCCCGGTATGGCACAATGGCAACCAGGATGAAGCTAACATCCTGAAACGGGCTTATTTTAATGCATTACAGATTGCTTCAGAATACCGGATGCAATCCATTGCTTTTCCCAATATTTCAACAGGTGTTTACCGTTTTCCCAAAGTACTTGCCGCTGAGATAGCCATTTCAACCGTAACTCAGTTTCTTGACACGCACCAGTTTCCTTATAAAGTGCTCTTTGCTGTTTTTGATAAAGAAAATGAAACCATTTACCGCGAAAAACTGGTTAATGCAGGTTTCAGGGAGTCAGCGCAATGCGGAAACCAAAATCGCCGTATGACTGGTCGGGATAGTTACCAAACTGGTGAAAACCTAGCCTGAGATAATCCTCATCGCTGTACCAGCATCCACCACGAAATGATCTGACGGTTCCGATTTCGGGGCCACAGGGATCCACCAACGGACTTTGGGTATAATAATCCTTATCGAACCAATCGCTGCACCATTCCCATACATTTCCGGTCATATCATACAAGCCCAGACGGTTCGGTTTTTTCAATCCCACAGGGTGGGTTTCATCACCGCTGTTCGCTCTGTACCAGGCAACCTCTTCAACCATGCTACTACCACTGTACCTGACAGCTGAACCCGTCGGACCCCCACGGGCTGCATACTCCCATTGCGCCTCGGTGGGTAGATGAAAGTTACAGTTCCATTTCTTGCTTAACCAGGCACAATAGGCATTGGCATCATTCCAGCTGACATGAACCACCGGATGTTCATTTTCTGTATCCGGCCTTAACCTGCCATTGGCATTGTACTGCCAGTCTACCCCTTTCATTTTTATCCACCTGCCATTGAAATAAGCAAGGCTGCTGTCCTTTTTTTCTGCATCGGTAATGTAGGCAGTTGCTGTAATAAATTTTCTGAATTCCCCCACTGTCACTTCATGGTCCGATAAATAAAAACCGCTCAGCTGCACCTGATGGACAGGTTTTTCTGAAGGCATACCATCTCCCGTCAGATCACCCATCAGAAATTCGCCGCCCTGAATAAAAACCAGGCCGGGCACCGAATCAAAAACCACCTGGGGTATGGTGTTTTTATGAACGCAACTGCATGAAAAAAATATCGTAAAAACAAAACAGGTAATGATGCCTGAAGCCAGCAAAGGCAATGCATTTAAAAATAAAATCATCAATGCATGAAGGTTCTGATGTCGGGTCATTTCTGAAACAATTTACATTTCTTACCTGATTTTAAAATCCTTTATTCTGATTTTGCCACTTTTTTTCCACCATTTATATGCCAGTACATCAACCGCTGTTTTTATCACCTGGAACGCAACAATTAGCACGGTATTTAATGAACCGGCACCGGTTACAGCTCCGGTGATAAACAACCATGGTCCCAGGATAATGATCAGGTGCATAGGTATCAACCTGCGGAAAGGTTTTATAAATTCATCGCCCAGTTTCGGAATATCATTTTCGTTTCTGAAAAGCGTTTCGCGAATATGATGCAGGGCAAAGACTCCCACCCCGATAAGCAGAAAAATTTTACTGACAGGCTGATGGGGAATAAACAGTCCAAAAGCAACACCAATAAAAACAGCATATACCAGGTGAAAAATTCCATAAAAAAAGATAAAAATAACTCCGATTTTCATTTTTGCCGAAACGTCGTTATCCTCCATGGGTGGTGAAATATCAGCAGCCGAAAATCTTCTTAACGAAAAAATCTTCAAAACCGAAAACAGACAGAAAATAAAACTTTGAAACCACTAGAGCCATAAAACGCTGATAATATCCTGACCATAGCTGAATGTGAGAAAAATGGCAATGATATTGGCCAATATCAACGAAACCATATTCCGGTCTTTGAACATAATATAATCTGATATTCAAAACCCGAAGATAGTCAAAAATCCGGAAGTACTAAAAGATCTCTTAAACTCTTACACCGCCATATAAAACGCATATTTTGGAAATAACAATGCAATATCTTACTTTTATATCAACAAAACTGCCTCTGAAAATGGTTCACCAGATTATTTCCACGAAATATCGTTTCAGAAAAATAAACCTTCCGGCATTATTGTTGACCTGGCTTCCGCTTTGTTTTTTATTGGTGTTGTATTCATTGGAAATACGGGCAGCCCGGAAACAATTCGACTTTCAATATACCGTCAGTTCTTATTCAAAGGCCGATTATGCCGGAGGAAATCAGAACTGGGATATTTGCACCGACAGCCTGGGAAAGGTGTATATAGCCAATAATGCCGGTTTGCTGGTGATAGACGGATCAAAAATGAGGCTTTTTGAATTGCCTGGCAAAACCATTGTCAGGTCGGTTGCTTTTTACCGTGGCCGTATTTATACCGGATCGTTCCAGGAATTCGGATATTGGGTTCCCTCTTCAGAGGGTATGGAATATCATTCGCTGGTGAATCTGATCCCTCCTGAAACTTTTCACAACGATGAAATATGGAAAATTGTAAATCATCGCGGAAAAATTTTTTTTCAGAGTTTTGGCCATATTTTTTGTTATGACGGTAAAACAATCAGTATGCCGGAACTACCAGGCTCTGTGCTTTTTCTGCTGCAATCGGCCAACAGGCTTTTTGTGCAGAAAATTAACGGCGGGCTTTACGAAATCATCGACCTCAAACTGGTTGAAATTGCCGGAAGTGAGATTTTTAAACAAACCGAAATTAAAACCATCATGGAATATCCAGGCAACAGGTTTATCATTGGCACCAGCTCTGAAGGTTTATTTTTATTCAATGATAAAAATTTTATTCCCTGGGAAACAAACATCAGCGACAATCTGAAAAACTACAAACTCAACAATGGAATAAAAATCAACAACAACTTTGCTTTTGGCACTATTCTCAAAGGCATTTATATTATTGACGAAAACGGAAAACTGCTGCATCATCTTCATACCGGAAATGCCATTCAAAACAATACCGTCCTTTCTCTTGAAACCGACAACCACGGGAATTTATGGGTTGGCATGGATAAAGGATTTGACTTTGTATGGCTGCAATCGCCCATTGAAAAATATATTGATCCGGAACTTGGGGCAGCCTATACCGCCGTTTTTTATAACGACTGCCTTTATGCAGGAACCAACCGGGGAATTTTTTGCTTTGCTCCTGAACCTGCCGGACGGTTTTCTCAGCCTTATTTAATAAACAATTCCCAGGGTCAGGTATGGATGCTCAAAGTGATAGATGGGTACCTGTATGCCGGACTCAACAACGGTACTTATGTTCTCGAAAATAATATTCTAAAACAGGTTGGCAGCCATAATGGTGGTTATAACATGTGTAGTGTAACACAAAACGGGAAAGAATTTTATTTGCAAAGTACCTATAATGATATTGTTGTTTATGAAAAAACAGGCAAAATATGGAAAGAATCTTATATCATGCAGGGTTTTACCGCTCCATGTCATTTTCTCGAAACCGATTATCTTGGTAATCTGTTACTTGGTCATTCCATCACGGGATTATACAAAATACAGCCGGATGCATTTTATAAATCAGCGGTAAATATTATCAAACTCGGTACTGAACAAGGGATTGATCCGGCAATGAATAAATTCTTTAAAGTCGATAACCGGATCCTGCTACCGGTAAATAAATCTCTTTATCAATGGGATGCATTAAAAAATATGGCCATTCCGTACGATGATCTGAACAGTCAACTGGGTGATTTTAGCCAGGCCATCAATATAGTACCGGTAAATGACGACAAATACTGGTTTATCTGCCGTAATGAAACAGGTATGTTTGAGGTCAGGTTTGGTAATGCCAAACTGCTGTACCGTATCATCCCTAAAATGTATGGCATTCAAATGGTTGATAATTACGAAAATATTGTTTCACTCAACGATAGCCTGCACCTTATCTGCCTCGAGGATGGATTTGCACTGCTTAATATTTACCGGCTTAACCAGGTTGCTGAAGTATTAGCTCCGCCGGTGTTGCGCGAAGCAATCTTTTCAAAAAACGACAAGGACAAAATTACCTTTTCATCCATGACAAAGCATTTCAATTTGCCGCGTAAATACAACAACTTTTATATTTCGTTTGCCAGCGCAGATATTTCGGGCCGGAAAAAATTCTATCAGTATATGCTCGATGGTATTGAAACAAACTGGAGTGATTGGACCGACCGTACCGAAGTTTCCTATTTAAGATTACCGCCGGGTGATTATGCATTCCAGGTCAGAAGTATGGATATCAAGGGAATTGTTACACCACCCTTACATCTTAAGTTTAGCATCGAAAAACCATGGTATCTGACTAACATTGCATTGTTTGCTTATGTATTTACACTGGCTATAATGATGCTGCTTATCCGGATTAATTATAAAAGGCGAAAATGGAAACAGCAGGAAAAATTCCTGAAGCAGGAAAATGAAAAAATCAGAATTGCCAAAGAAAAGGCTGAGAAAGAAATTATTAAACTTGCCAATGAAAAGCTCCATACAGAAATATCCCTTAAAAATATGCAGCTGGCCAAAAATGCCATGTCGATAAGCCGTAAAAATGAAGTGCTGAACGATATAAAAAACGAATTTGAAATTCTGAAAAAAGAACTGGGATACCGCCTACCTGCTAAATATTATGAAAATATTGAAAGGCTCATCGACCGCAACCTTGATAACGATAAAGAATGGGAACAATTTGAACATCATTTCGACCAGGCTTATCACGATTTTTTCAAACGGCTGAAAAATCAATACCCCGAACTTACACCAAGCGACCTCAGGTTATGTGCTTATCTCAGGCTCAACCTCACTACCAAGGAAATTGCGCCTATGCTGAGCATTACAACACGCGGGGTGGAAGAAAAAAGGTACAGGCTGCGTAAAAAACTTAATCTCAATACCGAACAGGGACTAACCGATTTTATTATGCAATTTTAAATGCCCTGAAGTTCTCATTTTCTTCAATCTTTTCTCTCGTTTTATAAGTGCGTCAAGATGAAGGATGTATTGAGCATCAATGATACAAATTACAGCATCTGTAAATCAATGGAAAATATTTTCTGGTAATGTCCCCTTTTTGCATTTACCTAATCTGAAAACCGGCGATAAAAAAATATTTATCTGTTAATCAGAACATTACCCTGAATTATTAAAATACTTTTAAAATAACTTGCTTTTTGATGTTTGAATATACTATATTTGCAATATACAAGTTTCTTATATATATAATTTATAAATATGATATCAAAAGAACTACTCAAAGGATCCCTGAAATCAATTGTTCTGAAGCTACTGGCTGAGAACAACAGAATGTATGGCTATGAAATTACCCGGAAAGTAGCCGAATTATCTGACGGTAAAATCAAGCTTACCTTCGGTGCATTGTACCCGATACTTCATAAACTCGAAAGCGATGGCTCGGTCATCACTGAAAGCGAGACGGTAAACAACAGGACACGCGTCTATTATCGCCTCACGCCGGCAGGTAAAAGTATTGCAGAAGAGAAAATTGAAGAGTTGCGCGAATTTATTGAGATGATAAGGATTTTGCTTCAACCTAATTACGGATTGGAATTATGCATCTGACGGTTGAAAATATCCATCAGGTCGCTTCACGTGTCGACAGTGCAGGAATTACATTTTCGCACCTGCGTGACGACCTTGTTGACCATTTGTGTTGTGAAATTGAACAGGAAATGGCAACAGGGGTGAGTTTTAACGAAGCATTTTCAAAAGTATTCGGAAATGCAGGCATAAACGGGCTGAAAAAAGTCCAGGATGACACACTTTATTTAATTGATAAAACTTACAGAACCATGAAAAACACCATGAAAATGACCGGGCTGGTTTCGTTGATTTTACTGGCTACAGGTGCATTGTTCAAAATCAACCACTGGATGGGAGCCAGTATTTTACTGGTTATTGGCTTTTCCCTTTTGCTATTTTTCTTTTTGCCTGCTACCATTTATGTGATGCAGAGAGAGTCAAAGCTTCCGGGAAAAACTTTTACTGGTATTGCCGCTTACCTGGGTTTTTTCGCCTTCAGCGCCGGGGTATTGTTTAAAGTCCAGCATTGGCCGGCCGCAGGAATTATAATTTTTTCAGGAATTGTCCTTATTGTGGCAATATTTTTACCATCCATGTTGTTTGGCCAGTTAAAACTGGCTGATAACAGGAAAGACAGGTTACTGTTATCATTCGGGTATATTGCGCTATTTCTCTACCTGGCAGGGATATTATATAAAATAGAGCACTGGCCTGGTGCAACAATGTTGCTTATCGCCGGTTCGGTTACCCTGACTGCAGTTTTTCTGCCGTTTTATGCATTCAGGCAATTTCGTACCATCAGTTATGTATCAGAAAAATTCATCTATCTCTGCATTGCATTTGTTTATTTCAATATTTTATCGTTTTTGCTGACCATGAACTTATCAAAAGACCTGCTTTCGGAGTTCATCATTACCGGAAAAGAAATTGTTTCTGTCAACAGTTTTGTCAAAAACCAGCAGCAAAAATATTATCATAACATCATGAAAGCTGATACCATAAACACAAAAACAATTGCTGAAATCCATAAAAAATCACAAGCCCTGATTCACTTTTTCGACAGTATAAAAATTTATACCATCCAACAGGCAGATAATAAAGATTATCAGCATGCAGTGGAAGCAGCCCATGACTGGACAAAAATTAAAAATAAAAGCGAAATTAAAGCATTGCAGTTGCTGTATTTTAATGAAGAAAAGAGTGGGTTGGCCTTTCAGATCAAAAACAACTTGGCAGCATACAGGCTTTTTCTTGTTGCTCATACCAATCCGGCAGAGCATGACTTTATCAACCGTGTTCTTACCACGAATGATTTGGCCAATGAGTCAGGAGCAACTAAAAGCTGGGAAGAACACTATTTCAACCGACAGTCATTACTGAACCTTATGAACGTCTTCAGCCTGCTTGAGCAGGATGTACTTCTTGCTGAGAGCCAGGCCTGCCATATCACTTGTGAAGTAAAATAATTGAATAAACCCTTAATTTTTACAACAATGAAAAAACTGATTTATATAGCTGCCATCGCTGACCTGAATATAATACTTTTCGGGGCAATTTTTAAAGTTCTGCACTGGCCGGGCGCGAAAGTTTTACTCACCCTGGGCGTATTCCTGTTCTGTTTTGTGGTTTTTCCGGCCATGCTGCTGAATCATTACCGCACCTTGCAAAACCATGCGAAACGCTGGCTGTACATCGCAATTTATATCACAGTAATTGTTGACTTTACAGGCATGATTTTTAAAATTTTCCACTGGCCGGGTGCCGGTTATATGCTGATTTTTGCATTGCTGCTGCCTTTTGTGGTATTTATGCCGGTATACATTTATTTTCATCAGAAAAGTGAAACCAAATCGTATACCGAATTCGGAGCTGTTATGGCATTGCTGATCTATGTGGCTGTAATCAGTGTCTTTCTTGCCCTGAATGTCAGTAAAGATATGCTGGATAATCTGGTGGTAACCGGACAACAGATTCATAAAAATCTTGAGCTGGTAACGGAGCAAAACAATGCATTATCCCGGCAAATACATGCCAAAGACAGCATGAAAGCATCCAATATTGATCTTATTTCTCAAAAAACAGACAGACTGATCAAGCAGATTGAAATACTTAAAACCGAACTTGTTTCAGCAAGTAATAATCATCAGAAAGAATATACTGAAAACGCTAAAATTGTTCTGGCCGATATTCCATTTAAAGAAAATACATCGGCAGTCTATGATGTTTTACTCGATGATAAAAAAGGCAAATCAAAAATCACATTACTCAAAGAATCGGTAGAAAATTATAAAACTGAAATGTCCGCCATTGTCAACGAAAAAAATGTTGTGGCAGACCTTTCCGGATTGCTTTCCATGAATGATGCATCAGAAGACGACAACCTGATGACATGGGAAGAAAATCTTTTTGGCGGAAAACAGTTAATTACAGCGATCAATCACCTGAATCTGCTCGAATTAAAAATACGATTATCAGAATCAGTTTGCTTAAAATGGATAACAAAAAGTTAATGAAGGTTCACCGCGAAGGAAGGAGTATAAAAGGTTGTTATTGTGGATAGCTTTTCGTCCTTTGTCAGGTGCAAGGCATAACGTATATCTGCCATTTGGCAGAAAAATTCAGGCAGCGGTGATTTTTCTTTGTATCGTTTCTTTGTATGGAAGACAAAGAAAGGAAGTACAATGATTGTTTTATGTACTTTTTCCTTGATGAAAAAGTACCAAAAAATCAAGGCAAAACGATGCTTCTGACCGCCGTTTTGCCATGGCTTACCCGCCAGAAACTCAAAATCTATGGTTGTGGTTGAACTACCGCATCCGGGAAATTTGCGTGGTATTGTGGAAAAATTTGTGTGTGCCTGGTCAAAGTAAGCGATCCACAAGTCCCGACGCTTAATGGTCGTTTTAAGGTAAAGAACTTCATTTCGGGACGGCTTGGGTCGCGTGAAAACAAATTTTTCGCTACAATACAGCAAATTGATCGGTAGCGGTGATTTTTCTTTGTTCCTTTCTTTGTATGGTAGACAAAGAAAGGAA
>CAZLJX010000027.1:0-48276 GCA_964559985.1 uncultured Bacteroidales bacterium | reverse complement strand
TGACAAATAAGCAAACTTTTCTTTAAGTTTTTTTTAACAATATGCACAAAAAAAAAAAGAGGCTGTCTGGCTTTTGAGACAGCCTCTTTGTTTTCTCAGGTTTTTCAGCTACAATAAGTTTGTTCTTCAATACCTTATTGATTATAAAGAGATTAATAAGGACTATTGTTTTAAAGGAGGGATTTATTTTAAAAGTGATAATAAATTATATATCTTCGGGTAAAATATGCGCTTGTTTAGCGATTACGCGCGGGAAAGTGTTATGGAAAAATTGCAATCATATATTTTGCTGATATTGATTTTATTTATTGTTTCAGGTAAGATTGCAAGTTCACAACCATCATTGCGCTATCCCGATCCGGATAAAAAGCTTGTGCAATATATCAGCGAAAATTATACCACCAATGATGGCCTTCCAACAAACTCACTTTTACATATATGCCAAACATCTGACGGATATCTTTGGATATCAGGTTACAATGGTCTGGTACGTTTCGATGGAAAATCGTTTGTTGTTTTTAACAAGCAAAATACTCCGGCATTTAAAACCGATGTAATCAGAAAATTGGCAGAAGATAAAGAAGGAACGCTTTGGATAACGACACAGGGAAGTGGTCTGGTTTCGTATAAAAAGGGAAAGTTTTTTTCTCATGATGATACAGTAAAGCTTAAACATGTATATCGTGCCATGTACATTGACAGCGAAAACCGGATCTGGTCGGCATCGCCTGAGAAAGGATGGTTTACCTATAAAAACGGAGTTTACACTTTTTTATCACACCGGTCAAATCTTGAAAATATAGAGGTAAGGGCTATTACAATGGGAAAACCCGGCGAAATGTGGTTTGGCACAATGGGTGAAGGTCTCTATTGCCTGCGAAATGGAATTTTTACCATATATACCAAGAAAAACGGACTTCCCAATGAATGGATTTACTCCCTGTTATATGACAGAAACAACCGTTTATGGATTGGCACCGGTTCAGGACTTTGTTTCATGCAGCACGAAGTCGTAACAAATGTTCCAATGCCGGTTAATGCTACGGTTAACAGCATTCTTGAAGATGGCTATGGAAATATCTGGTTAGGAACCAATAACGGGCTGATGCGAATTGATGCAAAAACAAATCAGATGGAATGGCTCTCCACTGCGAGCGGTTTGCAATATAATTTTATCAATGATTTATGTTTTGATTTTGAAGGTACATTGTGGATTTCAAATTATAAAGGTGGCCTGTCAAGGATCAAAGATGGTAAATTTACCAATTATACCCTTCAGAGTGGCCTGAAAGGGCAGGTGGTAAATGCTATTTGCCAGATCGATACGCAAAACATCCTGGTTGCTTTTGACAATGGCTTTTTAAGTACAATAAAAAATGGATTGATAGGTGATTATCAAAGCCCTGCTTCACTGGTAGGGAAAAGAATAAGGCATATACTAAAAGATAAAACCGGTAATCTTTGGTTCAGCACTTATTCAGGATTATTAAAACTCAGTAAAAACAGAAATGAAGAGTGGTCAAACTTATCAACGGGTTTCCCTGATAATCTTATCAGGGTTTCCTATGAAGATTCAAGGGGCAACATCTGGGTTGGCACACGCAATGCAGGATTGGTCGGAATAATGGCCGATAAAAAAACAATCGTTTATAATGTAATAAGTGGACTTACCTCAAACCTTATTATGGCCATCGAAGAGGACCGGCAGGGGAATCTCTTTATTGGTACCAGCGAAGGTGACGGCGGATTGAATATGCTTGCTCCGAATGGAGAACTTAAGAAAATTACCAGAGAACAGGGTTTTGACAGCGATGTTGTTTTTAATATCTATTGCGATTACTCAGGGAACGTATGGATAGCCTGCGACGGAGGACTATATCATTATAAAGCAGAAAAATTTACATTAATATCTACCCGTAATGGTTTGAAAGATGATTCACCCTATGATGTTATTGAAGATAATTCAGGAAATTTATGGTTGCCTTGCAGCAGTGGTATCATGAAAATTAAAAAACTCGATGCCATTGATGTGGTAAATAAACAAACTGATGTAATAAACTGCCAGTTATTCAACAAATCTGACGGGATGAATCACTCTGAATGCAATCCTACCACACAATCATTAAAAACATCCGATGGATCGCTGTTTTTTGCCACTATTGACGGCTTATCGCAGATTAATCCCGGGTTGATTCACTTAAATGATTATATTCCACCGGTGATTATTGAGAAATTACTGGTTGATAATGTAGAAGTTAATCGGGATAATCTGCCGGTTTTTGCCCCAGGGAAAAAACGATTTACATTTTATTTTACGGCTTTGAGTTTTTATGAGCCATCAAAAGTTGAATTTAAATATAAACTGGAAGGTTTTGAACAGGATTGGATATATTCAGGAAATAGCCGTTCCGTTTCATATACCAATCTTGACGGCGGCAGCTATGTTTTCAGGGTAATTGCCTGCAATAACGATGGCGTTTGGAATAATGACGGAGCTTCTTTGCCATTCAGGGTTAGGCCGTTTATTTATAAAACAGTATGGTTCTATGTAGTGCTGACATTGTTCCTTTCATACCTTGTTTTTTTATTTTATCGTTTACGAATCAAGCAGTTAAAAGAAAAACAAATCAGGCTGGAAAAAATAATCACAGAACGCACCAAAGAAATTTTATCAAAAAACGTAGAACTGCAGCAGCAAAAGGAAGAAATCCTTGCGCAGGCAGAACAACTTGAGGTACAGCAACGTGAATTGAAGGCTTCCAATGCAATGAAAGATAAAATGTTTTCAATTATTGCACATGATTTGCGGGGGCCGATCGGGAATTTAAAAAGTTTCCTTGAAATGGCAGTCTCAGACACAGCACCCGCTGATCAGGCGGGACAGCACCGCATGCTTACCATGCTGACTGAAATGGCACAATCGTCGTTTGAGCTACTCGAAAACCTTCTCAACTGGTCAATAAGCCAACGCGGACTAAGCCATCCCAATCCTGCCGTTTTTGTTTTTAATAATTTGGCAAATGAGGTAGTCAAACAGGTCATCCATCAGGCCAAAAAGAAAAATATTTTAGTTAAATCTTCATTAACAAAGAATTACGAAGTTTTTGCTGATGAAAATATGGTACGCACTATTTTAAGAAATCTTCTTGCCAATGCCATTAAATTTACACCCTTAAATGGTGAAATTGTGATATTGGGTTCGGAGAAAGATGAATTCATACAGATCGGAATTCGTGATAACGGGGTGGGTATCAGCCTTGAAAACCAGGCAAAGTTATTCAATTACCTCGAATTCTTTTCAACACAGGGTACCAACCGTGAAAAAGGCAGTGGGCTTGGATTAAAATTATGCCAGGATTTTGTTATTAAAAATGGTGGTACAATATGGGTAGAAAGCGAGCCGGGTAATGGAAGTACATTCTTTTTTACCCTTCAGCAGCCACCTGTTGAACCAATATAACTTTTTTTTGATCTAAGCTAAAAATCAGTAAAGCAAACCGTTAAAAAATGTAACGAACCCCAATCTGTGCCTGCCAGCGTGAACTTTGCAGGCCACTATCATCAATGCCCCATGTTTTCTTGCCCGATTTATTAATATAAGTGTACTGAGGATTTTTTGTACCAGCCTGGTATCCTTCAAATCGGAGCAGGCGATATGTGTTATAATCTCCCAGACCGTAGTGCATTCTTCCCCAGTCTTTATTCAACATATTGCCGATATTGAAAATATCAATCGATACCTGCAGCCGGTTTTCGCGATCGGATGAAACGGGGAACCTGAATTCCTGCATTAGTTTAAAATCGAAAATATGTTCAAAGGGCATTCTTTGAGCATGGCGTTCAACTACTTTTCCTCTGTGGTCGTTCAGGTATTTGTTGTCTTTGATAAAAGCATCCAGATCAGTCCATTGCTGTGCTGCGGAGTATGTAACATCCCCGTTGGCATCAAGTACATCAATAAGGATAATATCGTTCTGATCTTTTGGAACATATAACAATGTCAGGTGTTTTCCGTCGGTATTATCGCCAGCAGGGCCTGCATTTGCTGAAACCCCGTTGTCATAACCATACGAAAATCTTTCTCCCGACTGCCCGTTGTAGAATAGACCCAGGGTAGTACTGGCAAATTTGCTGTAATTAATTTTATAAGAAATGTTGGTTACAATACGATGCCCTAAGTCAAATAACGAATATCCCGGATCGAGGTTGTTACGGCCATTTCCGTTGGGCACCCTCCATTGCGAGGAGTTTTGCGATGATTGCCCGTCGTTAATGGATCTGGCTATGCCGTAGTTGTATGAAAAGCTTACAAACAAACCAAAATCCCATGTTTTATCCATCTGGGCCATCAGGTTGACACTGTAGCCTTTATTGGTGTTTGAGCCGAGAAAAACACCTGTGTATTTACCCGATGCACCGCTATTGGTTGTAACATCGCTTTTTACGTCAACCCAAAGAATCCTGTTATCACCTGTCCCTGTGAGTGTAAGACCAGTATCCTGAACAAAGAGATTCTGGTAAGTTACATTATTGACATTTTTGGTAAAGGTTGCATCAAAAGTGGCATTGATCTGGTAGGGGAGTTTTTTATCGAGTGCAAGATTGGCCCTGAAAACCTGTGGCATTTTAAAGTTTTTGGCAAAAATATCGATCTGTCCTGAAGGATTTCCGGTAACAGTGGGTTGGTTATCCCATTGAGGGTTGAACACCAGTTCAGGTGCCCCAGCCGTTTTGATACTCATCCCGCCTATGGTAACACCATTGTTGTTGTACGAACCTCCTGGCCATACATAAGGTATCCGTGAGGTGAATAATCCCATTCCACCTCTTACCTGCATGGTTTTGTCGCTATTTATATCCCAATTAAATCCTATTCTCGGAGAAATCAAAGGAGAAGTTTTTGGCATCTGCCCTGTTTTTGCTCCCATGAAATCAACGTGATATTTATTTTCGAGATAAGGAATTACAAAATTATTGAAATCAGGATTCTCTTTGGGTTTGTCAAGGTACATGGGCAAATCAATCCTTGCTCCGAATGTCAGGTTGAAATTGTCGGCCATCTGGAAATTATCCTGGGCATAAAATCCTAACTGTAAAACTTTAAATTCGGCAGCTGCTTTGGTATTGTCGCCCGTTGTATTGTCAAGTGCCGAAAAACTGCGGTCGTAGCGTGTAGCCGGATTACCGGCTAAAAACGCTGGGATGGAAGCAAAGGCATATTCACCGAAATTCTGCCTGATATAAACATTGTACATGTCGTAATATTCGTGATGCATTCCCAGCGTTATATTGTGTTTCCCAAAATACATGCTGAAATCGTCGGACAGGCTAATCACCTTTTGTTTAAGCCTGTTTGCCGTTGAAAAAGGTTCGCTTCCCAGATAAACTTTTTCTGCGGAAAATGACAGGTATGGGAAATTTGATCCCATGGGGTCGCGGTTATCATCTACAAAGGTTGCAACCAGCCTTAGTTTATTGGCAAATTTACTGCCAAAAAGGCTCCTGAATTCAGCCGTTGTTGAATTGGTAAGTGAGGCAAAGTCAATGCCTGCATTGGAAAAAATAATTTTATCGGCTGCCGATACCCCGGGGCTGATGCTTTTACCTTTTGAATATTGATGTCTTATGGTAAGCCGGTGTGAGCGGCTGACATTATAATCGAACTTTAAAAATACTTTTTCTGCATTAAGGCTGGCATCAGTATTTTCGTATGTGCCTGCATCGTAATGATAGGTGTTTTTTACAAAATTATACAAGGTATCGATCTGTCCTTGCCTGGCACTACCGGTGTATGTGGCAAAGCTGAAAGGTTTGGGCGTGTTATCCCTTTGTAATTCAGCATTGATATAATAAAAAAGTGTGTTTTTAATAATCGGGCCCCCTGCTGAAAAGCCATAGGTTTTAGAAGTAAAGTCGGCCAGTTTTTCTCTTTTGATATTTTTATCATCTGCTGGTGTTTTCCCGGCAAACGACTGGTTTCGGAAAAAATGATACACGGTAGCTTCAACACGGTTTGATCCGCTTTTTGTGACAGCATTGATACCAGCTCCGGCAAAACCACTCTGGGTAACATCGTAGGGTGAGAGTGAAATTGTTACCTGGTCAATAATGTCAATACTCATCGGGTTGATTCCTATCTGTCCGCCGTTGGTGCCGTTTTCAGCCAGTCCAAACACATCGTTCTGAACAGCACCATCAATGGTAAAAGAATTGTATCTGCTGTTCTGACCGGCAATCTCAAGTCCGCCGTTTCTGTTCAGTTTGGCCTGGGGTGTAATCCGGGCATAATCGCCGATTCCCCGGCCAATAGATGGAATCCTCTGAATATTGTCGTTTGATACTGTTGTTTTTGAGCCATTTGTATTTCCGTCGAATACTCCCGATTTATTGGCAACAATTTTTACTTCATCCAGTGATGTTGAAGTTTCACTTAAACGGATATTTAAACGGAAAACCTGGCCAAGGCTCAGGAAAATGTTATCATCAGTATATTCATTATATCCAATAAATGAAACTTTTATGGAGTATGGTCCTCCCGGTTTTAAGTTGGGTAAATGAAAAATTCCTTCTGTATTGGTAATTGTACCGTATTGTGTTCCGGTGGGTTGGTGTGTCAGAATAACAGTAGCTCCGGGAAGGCTTTCTGAACTGCTGCTAACCCTTCCATTCATCTCGGAAGTTGTAAGTTGTGCATACCCGTTGAAAAACAAAGGGAAAATACAAGTCAGGAGGATTAAAACTCTCTTTTTCATATTGCTACTTATTAATATTTCAAATTTTAAAAGGATAGTGATACTGAAATTATTTTTTTTTGATAAATCAAATATACGTCAAAATATACTGAATGCAATGTTAACATTCGTTTAAATTTTCTGTTTTTAAACAAAATTTATTCTGCATGGCAGCGATAAGTTTTAAATGAAAATAGTGGATTAATCGGGTACCGGTAACCTTATTCTTCAATTACAAAATCCAGGCTTTTATCACACATGCCATTTGCAAGAACATAGAACGAAAAAGTGAATAATATTTATTGAAATAAAACCCAGATTAATAAATAATTGAAAAAAATATATATAAAATGCCTGGTGGAAAGGAAAAAGGATTTTGTAATTTATAAAATGAATGATTTACCTTTTTCATTAATGAATAAAATAAGGATTTGCCATAATATTAATCTTTCAGCCTTAAATATATAGGCATACCGTATTCAGTTACAACTTTATCTCAAATTAAATAGGCAACCCTGTCATAGCAGCAAGAACCATTGTATTGCTTATTGTTTAATAAAATTGATTATGATTAATAAAATAAATACATTTAAGTTTTGTGAAAAATATAAGAAAATATTAAATTTATACAAATTTGTCTTAACCTCAAATAAACAAATTATTAATGATACAGTTAAGGTTAATCCATGTCTGGATTGCAGTCATCATTGGAACGTTAAGCGCAGGTGCCCAGCTATCATCCGATGTTCGATTAATTGGCGTTGATCTTCGTTATGTCAATGATAAAATTCAGGTCCCTTATAAAATTGTTAATGGAAAATCATCTGATAGCTATGTTGTATGGGTTGAGTTTTTCAACGAGAAGAACCAACTTTTAAAAGCAAAAACCCTACAGGGCGATATAAACCTGATACAAGGCACTGGTGACAAAATGATTACCTGGGATGCCAGGGCCGATGGTTTTGGGCTTAACGAAAAGCTTACAGCCCGTGTTAACGCTAAGCTTATTCCCTATGCAAGTACAGCAAAGGCAATTGCATTTTCTACCCTTTTCCCCGGTGCCGGTGATTACCAGTTTAAAAAGGGGAAGCCATACTGGTTAATGGGGCTTATGGCTTATGGATTTATTGGAGGTTCCATAGGAGCTTACTCCATTTCCAATGATGAATATAGTCTATATAAGTCATCAAACCTGCATCATTCCAAAGATCCAAATTATGCTTCGGCGATGCGCTACCGGCAGGTTTCACTGGCATTGGCAGGTGCGGGAATAGCAATTTGGCTGATTGACTATGCTGGCATCATGTCAAAATCGTCAAAGCATAAGAACATTCAACCTCAGTCAGTTATTACGGATCCCGGGTACAGATTATATACAGCCACTTCACCTTCCCGGAATATAAATACACGTAGTTTACCTCCCAACCTCTTTGCATATCTTGAATTTATGGATGAGAATGGCAATGGGATATTAGAAAGCAGAGAAAGTGCAAAGCTAAAAATTACGCTTAGCAATCAGGGCAGTAATGATGCCGTGATGCTTAAAGTAAATGTAACATTTGAAAAAACAGATAAAAGCCTTAAAATTGAAAATACCAGTCATGTAATTAACGTTTTGCATCCTAACGAGAAAACGGAGATATTCGTACCATTTTCCACGGATATTAACCTGAAAACAGCAACGTATTGGATAGCCATCAACATTAGCGATCAGTACGGTTTTGATATGGAGACAGCCTACCTTGTACTAAATACAAATGCCAATGAGGCACCTCAATTAGTAGTAGCAGGGCATGAAATAATTGATGCGGGAGCAAAGATCATGGCGATTAAACCAGACAGGCAACTGCAAGCAGGAGAGAAGGTTAAAGTCAGATTGGTGGTTCAGAATATTGGGCAGGGTAATGCAACAAATGTAGACTACAGTATTACAACCATCGATCCGGATATATTTATTGATGAGGTAAGCGGAAAGCTTGGAAATATGTTTCCAGGCGAAGTAAAGGAAATTTATTTTACACTTAACCCAAGCCGTAATGTCACAACTAAAAATAAGCTACCAATATTCCTGACAATTAATGATGAAACTGGAAAAGGAAGTCTGAAAAATCAACAGCTATCCATTGTCCTTGACCAAATGCCACCCAAACCTAATATTGTTGAGAAAGTCCCAGCGCCGGAATCCGCTAACAATAACAGTGCCCGATTCGAATTTACTTCAGACAGGTTTAGGATAAAAACTACCAATGTTGCTACTTTTGACAATTTAGCTCCATCACAGACTAAAAGGCTAAACGCTGTTGCTGTGGTGATAGGCATTGCCAATTACCTCGAATTACCTCCGGATCCCTATGCCGATAACGACGCCAGGATTATGAAAACCTGCTTTGAGAAGCTGCTGGGCGTGAAGCAGGTATTACAATATACTAATGAACAGGTTACAGTCTCATCTTTTGAAGATATTTTTAACCCGGTTTCAGGAAAACTCTGTAAAGCTATTGTTAAGGGTGAAAGCGAGGTGTTTGTTTTTTATTCAGGACACGTAATGCCTGATAAAGACGGAAAGAATGTTTTCCTTTTCCCCAGTGATGGACAATTATCCCAAATAGAAACCCAGGGATACAACATTGAAAAGCTTTATAGGAACCTGAGCCAATTGGGGGCTAAGCATGTTAATGTAATATTCGATGCCTGCTTTAACGGGGTTTCCCGTAACTCGGTCAAGTTTCCCACTGTAAGCCTGACAGGCCAGAAAGGAGTAAAGGTACAACCCGGAAACAGCTGGCTTACCGACTCCAACTTTACCGTGATTTTATCTTCAACCGGTGGGGAAACTTCGCTTGGGCTCGATGACTCCGGAACAGGACTGTTTACATATTTCATGGCTGAAGGTTTGAAGGGATCTGCCGATGCCAATGGCGATAAAACACTTACCCTTGGCGAGCTAAAAGAGTATGTTGTAAACAACGTTAAGGAAACCTCAGTGAAGATGTCAGGGCAGCAAACCCCTTTGTTTTATGGCAACGACAACAGTGTGATGGTAGCGTATTAGTTAAAATAAATTGAAAACAATAAGAAAATGAAAAAGATAACATCTTTCATATTACTTACCCTTTCAATTATCATTTTCTCCACGTGCGAGAAGTTTGAAGTAAAACCCGTCACAAAGGTTGAAACGGTTAATATAACCCCCCTTGCCACATCATTGTCTGTGACCGGTAAAATAATTGACCTGAGCGGTGAAGGAAACGATGATCATGGATTTTGTTATGCCACTCATACCGACCCTACCATCATCGATGACAAGATTAGCCTGGGAAAGCCCAAAGTAGGGACTTTTACTGCTAACATCGTAGGTTTAAATTTATCATCCCAATACTATGTCAGAGCTTACTGCAATTCTTCAAATGGAATAGTGTATGGTAAGACCAAATCTATTACCACCCTCGATGGCAACATCATCCTGACTACCGTGGAAGTAACTGACATTACTGCCATAACAGCCATAAGTGGCGGAAATATTACTTCCGATGGTGGAGCAGCCATTACCGCCCGGGGAATAGTTTGGAGTACTATACAGAATCCAACGACCGAAAGCAACCAGGGCATCACCAATGAGGGTGCGGGTATGGGTACTTTTGCCAGCAACCTGACAGGCCTTACCCCGGGAGCTACCTATTACATCCGGGCATACGCCACAAATGGTCTGGATACCAGTTATGGTAACCAGCGAACTTTTATTACCCTCGACGGAACCATAACCCTGACCACCGTAGTTATAACTGGCATTACTGCCATAACAGCTACTAGCGGCGGTAATATTACCTCTGATGGTGGAGCAGCTATAACTGCCCGGGGTATAGTTTGGAACACAATATACAATCCAACGGTCGAAAGCAATCTGGGTATCACCAATAACGGTACAGGGATGGGCACATTCAGCAGCAACCTAGCAGGCCTCAACCCGTTGACTACTTACTATGTAAGGGCCTATGCTATCAATTGTGCGGATACCAGTTACGGCGATGTGCAAACCTTTTCAACACTCGATGGTATTATATCTCTGACCACCACGGCGGTAACCGGTATAACAGCAACAACGGCCGTTAGTGGCGGAAATATTACTTCTGATGGTGGTGCAGCCATTACCATCAGGGGTGTCGTGTGGAGCACTTTGGAAAACCCAACCGTCGATAACAATCAGGGCATCACCAGCAATGGCGCAGGTACAGGCAGTTTTGTCAGTAATCTTACAGGACTAAATTCGGGAACTACATATTATGTCCGTTCTTACGCTACTAACATAGCAGGTACCTCATATGGTAACCAGGTAGATTTTACAACTGTTTTAACGGTAACCGATTACGATGGAAATATTTACAATACTGTAACCATTGGCTCGCAGATATGGATGAAAGAAAACCTTAAAACCACCCATTACAATGATGGTGCCCCGATTCAACTGGTGACAAACAATTCTACCTGGGCAAACATGACCTCCGGGGCGTATAGTTATTATAACAATAATACTGATTTTGGCAATACCTATGGGGCCTTTTACAATTGGTACGCTGTTAATACAGGAAAACTCTGCCCCACCGGCTGGCATGTTCCTACTGATGGAGAATGGTACACCCTGGAACATTATGTTGACCCTACCATAAACGATCCTGATGCCACTGGCTGGCGTGGCACCAATGGAGGTACAAAACTTAAGGCGAGCAACGGCTGGAATTCTGCAGGTAATGGCACCGATGACTATGGATTCTCTGCTCTGCCGGGTGGCGATCGTGGCAGCGATACCGGTGCTTGTTATGATTTAGGTTACAACGGTACATGGTGGAGCAGTACATTATACGATGCTACAAACGTATGGTCCCGTAATTTAAATTATGGACTCGGATCTGTGTTACGCTACTACGACCCTGTTGAAGAAGGAGTTTCTGTCCGTTGCTTAAAGGATGATTGATTATTTTGTAATTCATAGTAGGGAAAATGCATTTACCTCACTATGATTCTATTTATTTATGATCTTTACTTTGGTTTTAGGTATAATAAAAGAATGGTATGATGAGCCGGTTTTCAAGAATAATTTGAAGAAATTGAATTTTGCAGTTGATAAGAAACAGTGAAGGCAGCATCATTTTCCTTTCAACATTGGGATATTTTGTAGATTATACAATCAATTGGTAAATGTTAATTCTATAGCAGAGTTGTAGAAAAATTTTACCAGAATTTAACCCAAGATGCTTAATATTGCTGTTTGCATGGCGCTTAGCATTATTAATCTCACATATTTTATACATCCATGACCTCCTTTTTTGTGTGTTTACACATATATAATGATGTATTAAATGCCGCACAATAAATAATTTCAATTTTATAGTTTTGGATTAATCTTTCAGCAACCTTATCAGGAGCATCTCAAAAATAATACATAGGATTGCACACAATAATGCCCAACGCCATAATCTGATGCCTTTATTCAGTTCGTTGAGGTTATTGATAAATTCTGTATCAGATTTACCTTGCAGTAATTTAAAATCAAGATTGTTGCCTTCAAATTTATCAGTTATTTCCTTTTCAGAAAAACACGATAGGTCAGATTCATTGCGGTTGTAATTCATGGCAAGACATCCGAGCAAAGTGTGGTTTTTTGCATAGAAATAAAACCCGGCTTTTTGTATATTGTTAATAAACAATAAAGTGCCATTACCAACAGTGCGCTGTCCGGGTATCATCTCTGTCTCGTTGTTGCTGATGCGCAGCATCTGGTTTTCCGAACCTGTAAAAGGGACAAATACCGTCAGATCATTTCCGGCGGTATAATCAGTTTTTTGTGCAGGCTGGCTGAGAAGGCAGATATTATAAATCAATGGAACAAAAAGCGGATGGGCAAAGAATGTCAAATTTTGCTTTATGGCAGGGAAACTAAATACATATAAAGTGCCTTTTTGTAATTTCTTTTCAATCATGATCTGACGGTCAAAGATATCTGCCAACAACCAATCGTGCGGCGAAGTATGCCGGCCGGAAAAAGAATAGGTTTTCTGAAGTTCGGGAAGTTCAAAATCACGATGGGTCTTTACAAATGCATTGCTAAACACAGGATGGTTATAATTAATTTTCCGCAGTTTAACACCTGACGTATCCGTATGTTCCAAAGCTGGCATTCCGAATGTGGTAAGCATATTATTCATGCTTTTCAAATCGCGGGTGTCGGGAGGAAAAAGAATCACAGTTCCTCCGTTTCTGAGGTAATCTTCAAGTGCTGAAACATATCCCGACGAAAGAAGGTCAGGGTTAGTGAGAATAATGGCGTTGCTGCTATATAAAACATCTAAATTGATCTGGTTGACCGATTGAAAAGTATATCTGAAGCCGGAATCCTGGCTAAATAGTGATTTAAACCATGGTAATGGTTTATTAAGTCCTATTTCATTAATGTTTAATGTTTTATTGATTGTATAAGAAAAATACCAGGTATTATCGAAAGTAACAGGAAAGTCGGCAATTTCGATACGCCCCTTATAAATGTTTTTTGAAGTGTTTGTATATTTGAATGTTGCCTTTTGTGAAGTGCCATTTTCAACAGAAATATTTGAGATTCCTTTAAGGGTATCGTTTATGAATAATTGCACAGGCAAGTTTTGCAAAGGATTGCCTGTATTATTGATAATATCCACGGTAAGTTGCTCGCTTTGGTTAAAATGATGCGATGGTTTGTTAAAATATGCTGTATCGATAAAAATATTAGGTGAATTCTGCACTGAAACCGGAACCGGAATGAGGGTGATTAATGAATCGGGTATAATCTGGTGGATAAAGGAAGTTGATTTTTGAAAATCTGATATAAGAAAAAGTGAAACTTTTGGCTGTTTGCCATTGTTAAGTGAAATGGAATATTGTTTTGCGAGGTTGGTTATTTTATCAAGGCCAGGAGCAGCTGGCGAAATTTTTACTGATGTACAGTAATTGACCGCCTGTTCATTGTATAGGAAATGTCGTGCCTGGTAATCCATATCGTTGGTTATAACCAGGAAACGTGAATTGGCCGGCATGGCGTCAATGATTTTAATCGCTTTACTTTTTGCTTCCTCGAGTAACAGGCCGTTTTTACCTTCGGCGTTCATGCTGAAAGAGTTGTCGATATAAATAGATACAATATCGGCAACATGCATTTTATTTTTTTCATCAACCGGGATAAATGGCTGGGCAAAAGCCAATACCAGGAAAATGATGGCCAATATCCGGCAGGCAAGTATCAGGAGGTTTTTCAACCGGGAGCGTTTTCGTTGCTGTTCTTCAATGATTTTTATAAACCTCAGGTTGCTGAAATATACTGTTTTATGTTTCCTGAAATTGAAAAGATGTATCAAAATTGGTATGGCGATAGCTGAAAGTGCAAAAAGGAAAAGTGGGTAAATGAACTGCATAAGGTAAACGTTAAAAAGAGGCGGTTAATTTGACATTATACCGGCGTCCGGTGAGTAGGTTCGGAACTGCATACTGCCTGCTCCGTATATCGGTGACCCAGGTATAGGAAATGGTATTTTTCGTATCCATGAGGTTAAAAATTTCGAACCCTATCCAGATACTCTGAAAATTCGATAAGAATCCAATATTTTCAACTTTATTTTCGGCATTTATCAGCCGCGAAAATCCGATATCAACCCTTCGGTATGCCGGCATGCGGGCAGTGGCCAGGTACCTGTCCGAGTCGGGAGGTCCAAAAGGCAGGCCGGTGGCAAAGTGCAGGTTTAGGTTCATTTTGTAAGCTGGATTTCCTGGAAAATAATCCTGGAAAAAAAGGCCAACATTAAGCAACTGGTCCGAAGGGCGGGGAATGTATCCGGGGTAAACAGTAACAGTATCGCGTTTATAGCTGTCGTTGATTATATCTTCCCGGGTTCTCATCAGGCCAATGCTTAGCCACGAATCGGTTCCTTTGACAAATTCTCCATTTATTTTCAGGTCAATTCCGGTAGCATATCCTTTGGCTATGTTGTTCCCATAATATCTTATGCGCACATTGTCAATATCATACGGAATAAGTTGGGTCAAATGTTTATAATAGGCTTCGGCAACTATTTTAAAAGGCCTTCCCCACATCCGGAATTCATAGTCGGTAGCAGCAACAATATGAAATGACTGTTGTGGCCTGACTGTCGTATGAATATTTCCTGCTTTATCACGCAATTCTTTATAAAACGGTGGCTGGTAATACCATCCGCCTGCCAGCCTGAAAACTACAAGTCTTTGCCAGTCCGGGGTAAATGAAGTTAATATTCTTGGAGTGATAAAGTAATTTTGGTTTAAATCACTGTAATTAAACCGTAATCCAACATTGACCATCAGGTTACCAGGCCTTAACTGAAAACGTAATGCATCCTGAATATATACCTGCACGCTGTTTGAAATGAGCGACCCTTTGCTGTGATAATAGCGGTTGAGTGAAATAATGGTATCATTGTAAGGTACTGAATAGCCGGCTGAGTCGATGAGTTTCCATTCTGTTATTTTGTCTGAAGTCTGATGTTGCTGGGTTTTTATGCCCCATTGCAAAATGTGGTTATCCTGATCTCTGATACCTTTATATTCAAGTGAATATACCGATGCGTGGAGATAATTTCTTGCATGGTCGAGAAACGAACCCACACCGATTGAAGCTACGCTATCGCCCGCATTTGACTGATTATCGAGTTGATTAATCCAGTATTGGCTCAGGATATCGAAAGTTTCTTTTTCGGAAGTATTGAAAACAGAGCCAGTAAGCATCATTTTCAGATGGCTGTTTACCTGGTAATTTATACTTAGCGCATTGGTAGCTGCATTGAACATATCAACTTCCTGCCCTTCGAAATAAATCTTCAACTGTAAAGCTTCGTTGAGGGTACCAAAGGATGTTTCCCTGTCCTGAGGGATAAAATTATAACGGTTTTGTGAATAGTTCCCAAGAAATGCAAGTTCAATCTTTTCAGTCAGGTCATACGTAACATAGGTCTGGAAATCAAAAAAACGTGGATTGTAACTTCCTTGTTCATCAAGCGATTTCAGCAGGTATTTGTTGGTTTTATACCTTGTGCCGGCAATAAAAGTCAAACGGCGGTTATTGCTTGTGCCTTCAAATGAAAGGTTGCTGCCCAGCAGGCTTGCCGAAATATTGACTCGGGTTACGGTTGGTTTTTTATATTGAATATCAAGCACCGACGAAAGTTTATCGCCGTATTTTGCCTCAAAACCACCTGCTGAGAATAAAACCGATGATACCATATCGGGGTTGATAAAACTTAACCCTTCCTGCTGTCCGCTGCGGACAAGAAATGGCCGGTAAACCTCAATGCCATTGACATATACCAGGTTTTCATCAAAATTTCCTCCCCTTACCGTATATTGGGAACTAAGCTCATTATTTGACCTCACCCCGGGAAGAGTTTTTACAATGGCTTCAATATTGCCCGAAACATCCGGAATAACTGAAGTGAAGCGTGGGTTTATCCGGATAAGGTTGGTGTTGCGCATTGCAGCATCTTCAATCCGCACTTCACCAATGAAATGGTCTTCCTTAATAAGTTGATAATCAATTTTGTATTTTTCACCGTTGCGTAGATTAAGCATCAATCGCTCAGTTTTGTATCCCATATACGAAATTACCAGCTCAACTTCATGTCCTGCAGGCACTTTCAATTCAAAATAACCATCCTCATTGGTAGTGGTGCCAAGTGGCAAACCTGTCACTGCAATATTTACCATTCCGGTTTTCCGCGATGTTTCATCAGTAATGATTCCATAAACCAGCCCCTGCGATAAAGTAGCATGTGCTGCTATTAATAAAATGATGATAAAACAACACGATTTATAATGCACCATCGGGTTAAATATTTATTTTGCCAGGCAAAGAGAAAAAATTATTTTTATAAATCATGCTATGGCTGATAATTTGCAGACAAAAATAGTTTTTTATTGAAACATAGCTGTAAATATATTATTGTGTTACATAATTTTTTTAATAATGATTTACCAGGCCGAAATTGTTTTACCATCGATGAAAAGAGGTATACACTTAATTACAGGAATGATTGAAGAAAAACTTCCAGCACAGGCAGATTCCGGATTGCTTAATGTTTTTCTGATGCATACGTCAGCTGCACTCTGTATCAATGAAAATGCTGATTTCACAGTCCGCAAGGATATGGAATCGTTTCTCGACAGGAATATTCCGGACAGTACAACCCTTTACACACACGATACTGAGGGGAGCGATGATATGCCGGCTCATATTAAAACAGCTTTAATCGGGCAGTCGGTAAATATTCCGGTGATGAACCGGAAACTGAAAATGGGTATCTGGCAGGGAATCTACCTTTGTGAGTTTCGGAATCATGCAGGACCTCGAAGAATTTTCCTGACTTTCATCAGTTGAAATAAATCCATCCGTTTTTTAAAATTGACAAAAAATTGAAATTGGTCATACCAAAAATTATGTTATTTTTGAATCAATGAAAAACCAACCATGATTCAAAATAAGTAATTATGATACAAAAATTATTATTGCTTGGCGATGAAGCAATAGCACAGGGAGCCATTGATGCAGGTATTTCCGGAATATACGCCTACCCCGGGACTCCATCCACAGAAATTATGGAATATGTGCAGCACTCAAAACAGGCAGCTTCAAAATCAATACACCGCAAATGGTCGTCAAATGAAAAAACAGCCATGGAATCGGCATTGGGAATGGCATATGCCGGCAAACGAACCATGGTTTGTATGAAACATGTAGGTTTAAACGTTGCTGCCGATCCGTTTATGAATAGTGCAATTACAGGTGTCAATGGCGGAATGATCATAGTGTCAGCCGATGACCCTTCGATGCATAGCTCTCAGAATGAGCAGGATTCACGGTATTACGGAAAATTTGCCTTAATTCCTGTTCTTGAACCATCTACCCAGCAGGAAGCATATGAAATGACCCGTTATGGCTTTGAACTTTCCGAAAAATTCAAAGTTCCTGTTATGATGCGTATTACAACAAGGCTGGCACACTCACGGGCCGATGTTCAGCCAGGGACACCAAAAGAACAAAATATCCTGAAAATACCCGATGATCCGTTGCAATTTGTATTGCTGCCTGCCATTGCCCGGCGCAATTATAAAAAATTGCTCAGCCATCAGCATGAATTTGAAGCAGAATCGGATAATTCTTCATTCAATAAATATATGGATGGTGATGATAAAAGCCTCGGAATTATTGCCTGCGGACTTTCTTTTAACTATTTGATTGAGAATTTTCAGGATCACAAATCACCTTACCCGGTGGTAAAAGTTTCGCAATATCCTGTTCCACGCAGGCTTATTGAAAAACTTGAAAAAGAATGCAGTCGTATCCTGGTGCTTGAAGATGGTTACCCTGTTGTAGAAGAGCAGCTAAAAAGTTTTTTTAATTATGGAAAGCCCATTCTTGGCAGGTTAAGCGGAGCGCTGCCGCGTGATGGTGAACTTAACCCCAATATAGTAGCTGTTGCCCTTGGATTTGAAAAGGAAATAAAACCCAATATTCCCGGTATTGTGAAACAACGTCCTCCGGCATTGTGTAATGGCTGCGGGCACAGGGATGTATATGAAGCGCTTGGCATTGCCCTTACACCATACGGCAAAGGCCGTGTTTTTTCAGATATCGGATGTTATACCCTTGGTGCGTTACCCCCTTTCAATGCGATTAATTCCTGTGTCGATATGGGTGCATCAGTTACCATGGCAAAAGGAGCTGCCGATGCCGGGCTGGTGCCCGCTGTGGCTGTAATTGGTGATTCAACCTTCACACATTCAGGGATGACCGGTTTGCTTGATGCCGTTATTGCTAACGCTCCGGTAACTGTAATTATTTCAGACAATAGCACTACCGGTATGACCGGTGGACAGGATTCAGCTGCCTTTGGGCGCCTTGTCGATATCTGCAAGGGGCTTGGTGTTGACCCTGCCCATATCAGGGTTATAAATCCTGTAAAGAAAAACCTGGATCAGAATATTGCAGTTATAGCCGAAGAACTTGCTTATCAAGGTGTTTCGGTTATTATACCACAACGTGAATGTATTCAGACTGCAACCCGCAGGCTGAAATCTCAGAAAAAATAAACCTGTAAAATGGAAAAAATATGAAAACCGACATTGTTTTGGCCGGAGTTGGTGGCCAGGGAATTCTATCCATTGCTGCTGCAATTGGACTGGCAGCCGTTAAAAATAACCTGTTTCTGAAACAATCAGAAGTTCACGGAATGAGCCAGCGTGGTGGAGCGGTACAATCGCATTTCCGATTTTCAGATAAACCCATAGCTTCCGATCTGATACCTTTTGGTAAAGCCGATATTATCATTTCGGTAGAACCTATGGAAGCACTGCGATACCTGGATATGCTGCAACCCAATGGATGGGTGGTTACCAATGTGAGCCCTTTTAAAAATATTCCCGACTATCCTGATGAAAACCTTATTTTTAAAGCATTATCGGAATTAAAAAACAAAATTACCATTAATGCCGATCAGATTGCCAAAGATATGGGTTCGGCACGCGCTTCCAATATGGTGATGCTGGGTGCAGCTTCTCCTTTTATTGATATGCCTGTTGAAGTTATTGAACAGGGAATCAGAGATTTGTTTTTAAGGAAAGGAGAGGATGTCGTTGATCAGAACCTGAAAGCTTTTAGAGCCGGAAGGGAATTTGCGCAAAAGAAAAATTAATTGATTTGATTTTTTATAATTCTGATAGATCATTTTGTGTTATTGATTATTTAATTTTTAAAATAACGGTAAGTCGTATAACAGCCAGTCCGGTTGATATTGGCTTATATTTTTGATAAAGTTAATGGATGCTAAATAATATTTATGTAACTTGGAGTTTTTATCGAAAGTATCTGACTTTTTTTTAACTAAATTCATTATTAATTGTTTAAATATTTCAAGTTCAAATCAAATTAAAATAACAGACATATGAAACCATTATTTTTTCTTTTTCTGATGCTGGCAGTTAATGTATTATCTGCTCAGTCATTTAATTATAATAATCCTGCCAATTCAAGGCTGGGCATGTTTTTAAATGCGAAAGGAATTACCGGAGTTGTTAAATACTACCCCATTGATGAACTGAAGGGGCGCGATAAAATGCATATGTATTTTACGGCCGTTGAAGCGTATGATAATAGCCGGAGCCAGGAAGTGAGAAAAGGAATTAAAGTAGTAATTGTCAACGAAAGGAAAATTACTGCCAAAGATGTTCAGCGCCCGTTTGATCAGCTTGAAGTAGTTTTCGATAAGGAAGAATACACTACCATTCTGATTGCCATTGATGAGATGATGAAACAATATGCTCCGTTTAAAAGAAATAACCAGGGAATCGAGTTTTTTTACCGTACTACCGATAATTTTAAATTCGGTTTATACCAGGAAGATGGCAGTATGGTGGGCAAGGCAGTAATTGAAACCGATAAAACCATTATTTCTTTTGAAATGAAAAATGTTTCGAAGTTTCTTCGAAGGATGAAAGAAATCATTGAAAATGCCAACCAGGAACTTTACCTGCCCGAAAATGCTGCAAAACTGAAAAAGGCTAAAAGTTCAAAAGCATCCAAGCAGGTTATCGACGAAGATATTTAATTATTATACAGGCAGGTATCATTTCCTGCCTTTTTTCTGCAATAATTCCGCTTAAACCCATGGCTGAAATTGATTTTATTGAAATACAATCCCTTATCAGGGCAGGTAAGCTGAATGGGTTAGAAAAATTATATAAAGCATTATATACTAATTTGATAAACTATTCAACCGCATTGTGTGGAAACCGACAGCTTGCCCTCGACCTGATGCATGATGCATATGTTAAGTTATGGGATTATAGGGAAAAATTACCTGATTCATTGCATATTAAATCTTATCTTTATGCCATTGTCACCCATTTGTGGATTAATCACCAGCGGCATAATTCTGTTGTAGCAAATCATGCGAGGGATTTTGAACTTTACAGGGAATTATTGAATGTTGCCTGCGACGAAAATCCCGATCCGGAAACGCGCGATTTACTGTGGCATGCCGTGAACAGCCTGCCTGAGAGGGCCAAATTGATTTTTCTTATGTTTGTGATTGAAGGTAAAAAACAGGCTGATATTGCTGATTCACTCGGGATAAGTCCTAAAACAGTGGAGGTACAAGTGTATAAAGCAAAACATTTTTTGAGGAATAAATTAAAAAATTTAAAAACAAGTAAGGGTTTTCAATAGCCTGGTTGTTATAATTGATGATATGCAGGAAAAATTTGAATTACATCCCGATTTTGTTTCGTTTGTGACAGGGAAAATAAACCCTGAAAAGAAGCAACTGGTTGAAAATTGGATAAATAGTAATCCGGAATATTCGGGTTTGTTATCGGGCATTGCTGATGCAACCTCTTTTCCCGACCAAGATGCCGGTAATGAGGTGGAAAAAGACTGGCATAGCCTTTCGGAAAGAATCAGCACCGAATGTGTAGCGACCGGAAAGAGGCCATTATGGGTTCAACTTTCTGCGGTTGCAGCGGTTTTTGTTTTTTTTGCGTTATTGATCTCTGCAGTGTTTTTTTATCAGGGTAAAATCAGTGTTCATTCAGGCAATAATAACCAAATGAGCCATATTTTGCCCGACGGTAGCCAGGTTACACTCGGTGACCAGACAGAAATCAAATACTATGCGCATTTTTTTAACCAGAGACGGACAATTCATCTCACCGGCGAGGCATCTTTTAAGGTTACTGCTCTCACAGGCAGGCCTTTCAAGGTCTATGCCGGCGACCTTGTGGTTGAGGTGACCGGCACCCATTTTCTGGTCAATGCTTCTCCGGCAAACAGCCAGGTTGTTGTCATGGTAAAAGAAGGAAAAGTTGAAGTATCCATTGCCGGGAAAAATGGAAAAACAGAGCTATTACCCAACCAACAAATCATTTTTTCGCGCAGTGAGAAAAAGTTTAAAGTTGTTGAAACCATAGAATTGAGAAGCACCAATATCGGGAAAAGACAATTTGAATTCAGTCACCAGAAACTGACAGATGTTATTAAAACCCTTGAAGATTATTACGGTACAGACATTGAAATTTTAATAAAAAATCCCGACAGGGTAAGTTTAACGGCCATTATTCCGTTTCAACCAATAGATTCTGTACTGGAATTCCTGAATCGTAAATTATATTTCAATTTACCGGGAGAAGGGCCTTTTTTAATAAAAAACAAATGAATCTATAAGGGTTTTTTATGATGTGGTTGTTTTATTAATAAACCAAACATTAAAACCATGAAAGCAATATTTTCAATCCTTTTTGTACTGGCCACCACTTCATTATCACTACCACAGATTGATGAAAGCTTAAAACGCCTGATTTTGCGCGATGGTACAGTATACATTACCTATGGAACAAGAATAACCCATGTGTATGGCGAATGGGAATACCGCAACTCTGCTGCATTTGGCCCGGTAACCAATATTGCATACTTGACCTATACACAATTGATGGTAAAAGTGCGCGATACAGCCAAACTTGAAAACTGGGATGAGCAACGTTACCGCAGATCGGCCGATTATTTCAGGAAAAACGCCAAAGGAGGTGCCATCCTGGTATATGTTGAAAGGTTTGATTTTTACCTTACCAACATGAAGTTTTTCTCCATTATTATACGCGATACCCTTGAGCGGAAAAATCAGGAATATGAATTTCCATATCAACCAGCAACTATTGAAACCACTGACCGTTTTTCGAACTGGGCATTATATTGCCTTGCCGATGATCCTGGAAAAAAATTCTTTGTCAATATCAATCATAAACACGACGAACATCTGACCGATACAAGGTTTATTGTTGAACCCCTGTCCATGCTTCGGGATATTGAATAAAAATAATCTTGACAGATCATTTTCCGGAAAAAAATAAAATAATTCAATGCCATATTTTATGCAATAGCTTTAGCAGACAATGATTTTATTTTTATAAAAAAAAATTGAAAAAAATAATGATTACCAGCTAATTTTTGTAATTTTATTTAGTTTTTAATCATCTGAATTTTATGGCAAAAACGCTGGTTGTTCCTGATTTTTCGGGTAAAACAATTCTCATCGCTGAAGATGAGGAAGCAAGTTACCTTTTTCTATCCGAAGAAATTGCAGCTACCGGAGCAAAACTGATATGGACAAAAAGTGGTGTGCAGGCGGTAAAGCTTTGTAAAAATAATCCCCGGATTGACCTGGTGTTGATGGATATAAAATTACTCGACAGCGATGGTTATACAGCAACTCAAAAAATAAAAACCCTTAGAAAAGATTTGCCGGTAATTGCGCAGACTTCCTTTGTGCTTGTGGGCCAGAAAGAATTACTGTTTCAGGCAGGTTGTGACAATTACCTTAAAAAACCGGTAAACACATCAGAACTTTATACCATGTTAAAAAGATACCTGAACAAATGCAATAATTAAAAGATCAGGGATCAGGCTTTTTTATCTAACTGTATCATTTTTAAAACAGTAATTGCGGCTTCGGTGCCTTTATTACCATGTTTTCCCCCTGCACGATCCATAGCCTGTTCATAGGTCCCGGTTGTTAAAACACCAAAAACACATGGCTTTCCGAATTTCAGATTCACATCCATGATCCCTTTCGATGTTGCCGAACAGATATAATCGAAATGGCTGGTTTCGCCGCGTATCACACATCCAAGGCAGATTACGCCATCGGGTTTTTCGTTCTGAAATAAGAGCTGTGCACCCAATGGAAGTTCAAAACTGCCCGGAACGTGCCTGATAAGAATATTTTTTGTTTTAACACCATGCTTCCTGAGGCATTCTTTTGCACCTTCAAGAAGTGCGCCTGTGACCTCATGATTCCATTCAGAGACAACAATTCCGATTTTCATTTTTTTCCCATCAGGGACTTCATCAGGTTTATAATCAGAAAGATTTTTCAATGCTGTAGCCATGGTATTTTGATTTAAAAAAAGTGGGATATCTTAGATTAAAATACCCCACAATCACATTTTTTTTTGATGATTATTCCATTCCGGCTTTGGCTTTAATGCGTGCTATATATTTTTCGGCATTACGGCCTTCCTGGGTTTTTGGAAATTGTTCTTTCAGGCTTTCAAAAGCTTTTAATGCATTTTTATAGTCTTTAAGATTTTCGTATGTTTTACCTGCTTTTACCATATAAACAGGAGCAGTAAGATTGTTTTTATCTTCTTTGTATGCCTTTGTATAGTAAACGGCTGCTTTTTCATTGTTTCCAAGTTCGCTGTAAGCATCGCCAATAGCTCCATAAGCAACAGGTTGCAGGATATGGCTGTCGGAATCAAAACCTTTAAGATAATCAATGGCATCCTCGAATTGACCTAAATGAAGATAGCTGATACCTGCATAGTAGTGAGCCAGATCGGCTGCCTTGGTCATGCTGTATTCATCAATAATATCAATAAAACCAAGGTATTGCCCGTCGCCATTAAGCGCAAGTTTAAATGAATCGCGTGCGAAGTATTGTTCGGCAACAAACATCTGAGCCTGAGCTTCTTTCTCTCTTGGACCCATATAAAACCTGTTGAAAGCCAGCACCAGGAGCACTACCCCGAAAATGGCAGCAATAATGATAAGCAACAGATTCTGATTTTCTTCAATGAATTTTTCGCTTCGTGTTAATGCAGATTCTACAGTTTGCAGGTTTTCATCCTTTGGGTTAAGCTTTTCTTTCGACATATTATTTATTTTTTAAAGACTTGCAAAAATAAACCTTTTTACCTAATCAGGAAATAGTTCGGTATTTTTTTTAAAACTATAGGTTTTAATACGCCATTTTGCTGGCAGCAAGTCAACTACATTTATTTGATGATATCAGGGCAGCTTATTTTTCAAACATTTTTAAAAATTCTTCTTCAGAAATAACCGGAATATTCAGTTCCATGGCTTTTTCAGTTTTATTGGTTCCGGGATTTTCACCGGCAATTACAAAGCGGGTTTTTTTCGATACCGAATTAGTTGCAATGCCTCCGTTGCTTTCGATGAATTGTTTAATGGCGTCACGGGTAAAATTTTTTAAGGTTCCGGTTACCACCAGGGTCATTCCTTCTAATATTCCATCTGTTTTTATTTCGGTTTGTTCTTCATGCAACTGAACTCCTGCTGATTTCAACCTATCAATCAATAATTTATTGTTCTGAATAGAAAAATACCGGATAATGCTTTCTGCAATTTTTTCGCCTATTTCATCAATTCCGGTCAACTGCTCAAAAGTAGCAGAAGCTATCTGGTCGATGGAATTTAATTTACGTGCGAGTTTTTTCGCTACGGTTTCTCCCACATATCTTATTCCAAGAGCAAAGAGAACGCGGTGAAACGGTGTTTTTTTCGAAGCTTCAATGCCGCTGATAATATTTTCGGCCGATTTTTCACCAAAGCGTTCCAGCGGCAGTAAATCCTCCTTTTTAAGCAGGTATAAATCAGCAATATTTCTTACCAGTCCTTTTTCAAACAGCAAATCGATGGTTTCTTCGCCTAATGTTTCTATGTCCATTGCCTTTCGGCTGACAAAGTGAATAATTTTTCCTTTTATCTGTGGAGGGCAACCCCATTCGTTGGGGCAGTAGTGATTAGCCTCGCCTTCGTTTCTTACCAATGGAGTACCGCATTGAGGGCAACGATCGATAAAGCGTGTGGGAATATTTCCTTGCTGACGGGCATTTAAATCAACAGAAGTGATTTTCGGGATAATTTCACCACCTTTCTCCACGTAAACCATATCGCCTGTACGAAGATCGAGGCTTGCAATAAAATCGGCATTATGCAGGCTGGCACGTTTTACTGTCGTTCCGGCCAGTTGTACCGGCTCAAGGTTGGCAACCGGTGTGATGCTTCCAGTACGGCCAACCTGATAATCAATAGACAGCAGGCGTGTCAATGCCTGCTCGGCTTTAAACTTGTACGCAATAGCCCATCTCGGTGTTTTTGCAGTAAAACCCAATTCTTCCTGTATTTGTAAAGGGTTAACCTTAATAACCACTCCATCAATATCATAAGGAAGGTTGACCCGCGTTTTTTCCCACTGGTTCAGATAACTGGTAATATCGTCGAGATTATGGCAAAGCTTCATATATTCAGGAACCTTGAATCCCCAGTGCCGGGCTTTGTTCATAATATCAAAATGGGTTTTAACGGTAATATCTTCGCTTGCAATGTAATACAAAAGGCAATCGAGACCCCGTTTAGCTACCTGGCTGGTTTTTTGTAATTTAAGTGAACCAGAGGCTGCATTTCGCGGGTTTGCAAACAAGGGTTCCCCGTTTTCTTCCTTAATGCGGTTCAATCGCTCAAACTCGAGGCGGGGAAGAATGATTTCGCCACGGATTTCAAACCTTGAAGGGTAATCCGTACCCCTTAATTTTAATGGTATGCTCCTGATTGTTTTTACATTGGCTGTTACATCATCGCCTTTTGTGCCATCACCACGCGTAACAGCCCTGATGAGCTGCCCGTTTTCATAGGTCAGGCTTATTGAAACGCCATCGTATTTCAGTTCGCACACAAAATCAATTTCGTGATTTATACTTTTATAGACCCTGTTGATGAAATCGGCCACTTCTTCAAAAGTGTAGGTGTTGGCAAGCGACAACATCGGGAAACGATGTTCAACCTGCACAAAATCGCCTGTAAGGTCGTTCCCTACACGTTGTGATGGACTGTTTACATCGAAAAATTCCGGGTTTTGCGTTTCAAGCTGAATCAGCCTGTCCATCATCCGGTCATAATCGAAATCAGAGATAACCGGCTGTGAAAGTACATAATACCTGTAATTGTGTTCGTCGAGTTGCCTGCGGAGATTTTCTATTTCGTTTTTTACCTGGTCTTGAGTCATAAATGTATATTATTCATTTTTAGAAATTTAGAGGGATTATTGCCATACGCCGGGAATGTCCCGGTTACAAAAAGAGCATTTCCCTTGTTTTATAAAATTTGATTTTACGCTGAATCCTTTTCTCTCTATCAGTGTTTTTCCACATCCCGGACAGTTGGTTTTTTCATAGCCCAGCGAGGGGTAATTGCCGATATATATAAACTGTAATCCTTCTTCAGCCGCTATTTTGGCAGCATTGAGCAGGCTTTCGGGTGAAGTGGGAGGGAGGCCATTGAGCTGATACATGGGTGAAAAACGGCTAAAATGCAGCGGAGTATCTTTAAAACCGTTTTCGGCAAGCCACCTGCACATTTCTCGAATCATCACGGCATCATCGGTCCATTGCGGAATGACAAGATTTGTTATTTCTACCCACACCTGATTGTTTTTCAATGTTTTTAACGTGTTCAGCACAGGAGCCAGGCTTCCGGCATTGAGTTTCCGGTAGGTTTCGTTCCGGAACGATTTAAGGTCAACATTGGCAGCATCCATCCATGGAATAAGTTCAAGCAAAGGTTTTTCATTGATATAACCCGATGTTTTGAAAATATTTTTTATTCCTGCTGCCCTGGCAAGTTTTGCTGTGTCAAAGGCATATTCATAAAAAACCATGGGTTCGCTGTAGGTATAGGCAATAGCGCTGCAACCTGCATTTTTAGCCTTTTTGACCACTTCAGCGGGCATCAGGTCGGTATTTTCGGTATCGAATGGGCTTGCCTGTGAGATAGACCAGTTCTGGCAATTAAGGCATGACAGGCTGCAGCCGGCTACAGCAACAGAGAAGGCATTGCCCGATGGTAAAAAATGAAAGAAAGGCTTTTTTTCAATCGGATCGACATGCACAGCGCAAGGGTTTCCATATCCCACCGAGTATAGGGTGTTATTAAAGTTTACTTTCACCTGGCATATTCCCTGTTGCCCATTGCGGATACGGCATAAATTGGGGCATAATTCACATTGAATCGAGTTCCCTAAAGGAGAACAATGCCGTGCTTTGGTCTTCCATTTCCATTTTTCAATATCGGCAGGTATTTTAAATTTTCCCGAAGCAGCTAACCATTTTGCAGAAGATCCCTGAAAAGCCAAAGTGCTTATTCCAAGAAGGCTGTATTTAAAAAAATCCCTTCTGCTGATCAGTGGCTGCTGGTTCTCGTCTTCCATATAAATTGACAAATGATATAGAACAACAAATTTAATAAAGACAGCAATAATAAGGAAATTCCAAATCCAAATACCGGTATTAATATTACAGAAGTTGCCAGCGATCCAATGCCGGCTCCGAGTAAATCGCCCGAAAATACCACAGGCAGTGATTTGCGTGCTTTTGTAACATTTTCTGATAACGACCATGAAAACTGCAACCCGGTTATAAAACCTGCAAATAATGAAACCGTATAAAAGATCGTTTTCGATATGATGTTGAAAAGCTGGAATTTAAACATTGCAGGAATACAAAGTGCAGTCAAAATAATTATTGCAACGAAAAGGAGATGAACAGAGAGAAACCTGTGGGGCGAAGGTTTTATAAGCCTGTTGGCGAGGTAGGAGCCAGCTGTCAGCCCTGCCATAAAGGCAAACGTAAGGAAACCCAAAGCACTGTAGAGAAATCCGAAAACTGATTGAAATAACAGAAAAACAATAATCTGCAACGATGCCGAAGAAAATCCTGTCAGTGTCACAGCTGCTTCGGTTATTTGCAAACGGGTTAAAATAAACAGTACCACCACCATTAAAATTCCCGCCAATATTAGCACAGAATATTTCCGGGTTTTAAGAAATTCAAAATAATGAAGCTGATACAGAAAAACGGTTGAAGGGTTTTCAAGGGTATTAATTTTTTGTGATCCTGATATTTGATGCGTCAGTTTATCTGATTTTACTGCAATATCGTTATAATTCATAAAATTATTATTCACAAATTCGTTATCGATGGCCAGCGAATCCACAGTTTCTGCTATTTTAAGGTTGATAACACTATCTGAAGCCATCAGGTAGAGCGCTGAGGCTGGCACAGGAACCACATTTCTGAACTGGCTTTTTAAAGTATGGTATACCGAAGCCGCAAGATGGCGTTCTTTCCTGGCAAGATAGTCTGCCGAAAGGTTTAATTTTACAATAAAAATCCCGTTAGGGACCATTCTGTGTTTTATCTGCCTGAAGAAATTAAGGGTATAAAAACGGTTCAGATAGAAATTCGATGGCAAAGGGACGGGCATCAATACATAGTCAAAATGATGCTTGGTCGTATCGAGGAAAATAAACGGATCGACATGGATATAAGTAAATTGAGGTAACAAATTAAAATGTTTGCCTGCTGCTTTTATCAGACCAGGGTTTAGCTGGATAAACCAGGTATTGGTTGCAGGATATTTTTGCAATTGTTCAGCAATTCCTGTTATATCGCCCGAAATACATAATACTTTGCGGTGTCTGCGTTGCTGAGATAGCGCAAAATGAACGATTTCTTCGTTTCCGGCAATATTTTTGTCGCACATCATCAACGTTCCGTTTTCAAACATCATTTTTTGCGAATCGTAACGGGTTATAACCAATTCACCATATTTCGACGGGTAAATGGCGGTGATATCCTGATGGGGATAAAGATTTTTCAAGGTGGCTTTTTCAAAAGTAACAAGAAGGTTATGGCCTGAAAACATCAGCGCAAAAATCATCATGAGGGTAAAAAATAAGAAAATCCGGATTGTTTTTTTTGAAAATAATAAACTGATTACAATGAGGTTAAAAACCAGAATATAAAGAATTGCCTCGATTGAAAACACAAAGCCGGTGAGAAATAAAGGTAAAATGACCGTTCCGGCCATTATTCCGGCCGAATCGATAGCATAAGCATCAGAAACAAATTTTTGATCTGAATTGATCATGGTGGAAAACCAGGTAAATAGCATGCCTGAAATTATTGTAAACGGGGCCATTGAAATAGCCGTAAATAAAACAGTACCCCAGAATGAAGGTTCAAGGCCTACCGTAAAAATGACCGGTTTTAGATAACGGATTAACAATAATGTTATAAGTGGTATTATTATAAAAAAAATGAAAGTAATCCTTATCTGGTAAGGTTCTGGCTTTATGTTTTTTACTGTAATTGAGCCAATTGCTGTAAACCACATCCAGAAAGCATAGGTAATGCCTATCAGCATTTCGTTACCCGAAAAAAGCATAAGCAATTCGCGAATAAAGCATAATTGCATGGCAATACCTGTCAGGCCTGCCAGGAAAAGGTAGTACCTGTATGGGTTTTTGACATGCATAAGATACTATATTGTTGGTTTACAATATTTAATGAATTAAAAAATCATTCCGATACCCCTGATTTTAACATTTTTGCCGTCAGAATCTGGTGTTGGTTTTTAAGAGCGACAAGGTACATGCCATCGTTGAGGTTTGCCGTACTGATTTTAATCACATTGTTGCCTTTTAAAAGTTTTATTTTCTGATTATAAACAATCATCCCCATGGTATTGGTAATGACCAGCTCTGAGCTGATGGCAAAAGGCGAAAATGCATAGAGGTTTGTAAAATCGGCAACAGGATTAGGTGCGATAATTAGTTCAGATATTTTTTGTGTTTCCGGAAGCCTGGCAGACAGAGGTTCTTCAAAAACCCCATTGATAAGATAATCAATGAATTGGGTACAATTGTCTTTGTTCATATAATACAGTGAAAAACTGAGGAAAGCAGCCTTATAAGATCCTTCATAAAGAATTCCGACAGGTTGTCCTTCAAAATTACAGGTTGCCGTACCTGGATTATATTCAGAATGATATGTGTAAATTACAGATGCATCAGATTCAGGTTCAATAATTTCTGTAGTACGGATGTGATAATGATAAGCCTCGTAAGTTTTGGCGGTGTCGATTCTTAAATCATTATATGGAGGAGCATTATGACATGCACCGATAAAATAACAAGCCTGATTGTAGCCGACTGATTTAATTTTTAAATATTTGCTGGCAGTTTCATGGTTAAGAAATGTAATGTTGCCGTTGGCTGGTGGTCCTCCGGTGAGGGCTGAAGTAGCGCTAAATGCTGTAATGAGCATTTTCCCGCCATGCTGCAGGTAATATCCTGTTTCCTGGAGGTTTTTCGAAAGATAATTATTATCGATTCTTGATTCCTGATGTATAATGACCGTAGAATAAGGTCCGATGTCGGAAAGGTTAAATCCTTTGTTTTCATGGGCATCTAAAAAAGATACATCAAAATGCCGCGTAATGTATTTATAAAAGTTATCAACTGTTTCATCAGATGGATTCATAATACCTCCTTTTGAATCATCGACAATAAGAATGCCATGATCGAGTGTCACCGTAGCCGGTACAGCCCACTTTGTGACAGGAAAACTCAGATTTCCTTCTGCATCAGATGCATAAACAGTGATGTAATATTTGTATCCGGCCATAAGGTCATTGAAAATAAAAAGGGTATCGGCAGTGAAATATTGCGGTCCGTTGTTGTTTTCCGTGGTGTCAATTGATACGTGGTAACCGGTTACTGAATTATCCCGGTTTTTCTGCCAGCATGCTGTAAGGGATGTACCATTGGCCGGATTGATGATTTCCAGTCCGGAAACAGATGATGGCTGGTCGAGCACTTTCAGTAAACCGGCAAGCGATGCTTTGATTACTTCGGTGCAATAAACAATATTGCAGTTTTGTACAAGGTCCCGCACAGAATGGTAATATTGCGAAAACCGGTACTCGCTGAAATAAACCACCCGAAAGCCTTCACCATGATACGACCAGCTATCGCTTGACTCGTTGTCGGAAGATGTATATAAAGGTTGTAACACTGAATATTGCTGACAAGCCTGGTAAACCTGTTGTGCATAATATTCTGACTTTGGATAAACATGAATTTTAATTTTAAAATCGTTTGAATCGGCAGCAGTGGCAATCATGTCATGATTGAATACGATGCGTATTTTTTCACCATTTTGCCTGGCTTTATGTGCGTCGTGTTCACTTCCGTACAGGCCATATTCTTCGGCAGCAAATGCCATAAAATAAATGGTATAACGTGGCTGAAAACCAGCCTGATTTAAAACACGGCAAACTTCAAGCGCAGCAGTTACCCCTGAAGCATTGTCATCGGCACCGGGAGAAACAATACCCTCAGGCATAGAATCATAATGGCCTCCGAAAACCACTTTTTCTGAAGTGTCGGCCCATCCATATTCCATCGCTTTTACGTTATATTGCCAATAAGAAATATTATTAGAATTAATCAGGAAAGAATCGAGATATACCGTGTCGGCTCCATAGCTCTGAAATTTTCCTGCAATGTACAGGGCAACCTGTTTCCTGTTGTTTTGCAATGCATTGCGTGTGCCCATGTTTTGCAATCCGTTCAGATGAACCATTACAGAATCGGAACTGACATGATTCATTAATGTGATAATGGTACTGTCGGTTATTTTTGGCTGAGCAAGTAGCGTGGTCGAAAATGGCAGTAAAAGAAAGAAAAAAATTAGCTTTTTCATGAACCGGTTTTATCTGAAATCCAAAAATAACAAAATTCACCCCATCTTATGCTTCCAAAGGCAAATTAATAAGACGAATTATTTGCAAGGGGCGTTGTGCTACAGAAAAATAATATTGCAAAGGTCAGGTTCAATGCAATTAAATGACGGATAGATCAGTGGAAAAAAAATTTCCTTGACTTATAAAAGGGTTTTGATTGACAGAATAGGGTAGAGGGTAAAGAGACCCGCCACGGCGGAGCGAATAGCCAACAGCGGGAAGATAATTGTATTTTTGTATTCCGGCATTCAAGTACCAAAGTACCAAAAATATCTTTTAGGTATTAAACTGATTCATCGTCCGGTCAATGCCTTCAAGCACAAAAGTTTTAATAGACAATGCGGCTGCATCAATGCGGGGTTTCAATTGTTCCATTTCGTTGTTATCCCAACGACTAAGCACGTAATCAACCTGGGCACCTTTGCTGAACTGGTTGCCAATACCAAACCTCAGCCGCGCAAAATCGGTTGTACCAAGGCATTCTATAATGCTTATCAGACCATTGTGGCCGCCATCGCTGCCTTTGCTGCGGTAGCGTATAGTACCTGCAGGCAATGCAAGGTCATCAACAACGATGAGCAGGTTTTTCAGGTCGATCTGCTCTTTTTTCAACCAGTATGCAACGGCTTTGCCACTCAGGTTCATATAGGTTGAAGGTTTAAGAAGTATGAGGGTTTTTCCCTTGATGCGGGCCTTTGCAATACTGCCATACCGGGCAGCTGCAAAAACAATATTGGACGCTCCGGCAAGAGCGTCCAATATATCAAATCCTATGTTATGGCGTGTATGATGGTATTCATCGCCAATGTTTCCCAAACCGGCAATAAGATACTTCAAATCTCCTCCGGATTAAAATTATTCAGTGGGTTGTTCAACCACAGCTGTTCTGGTTGACCGTACCGAAACGATGGCGAGGTTTTTGAAATCCATAAATTCCACCTTCGGAACATCCAGGTCGGCTATACGTATGGCTTTCCCGATTTCAAGTTTTTCAATATTGACTTCAATAAAGTCGGGCATGTCTTTGTAGAAAGCTTTCACTTTCAGCAAACGCATTTCATGTTTAAGTTTACCACCGGCTTTAACCCCTTCGGCTGCGCCGGTCAGGTGTACGGGCAATGATAAGGTAATTTTTTTATCTTCAAAAATCTGTTGGAAATCGATATGCAGGATTTTATCACTTACCGGGTGAAACTGAATATCCTTCATAATAGATTTATAGGTTTTTCCTGCAATTTCCACATCAACCAGGTAAACTTTGTCGGTATAAACCAGATGTCGTAAATCTTTGTCGTAAATGCTGAAATGAATGTTTTCTCCTCCGCCGTATAAAACACAAGGAATAAAATCATTTTTACGCAATTGTTTCGAATCTTTTTTTCCGGCACCTTCTCTGATGTTTCCTTTAATAGTGAATGAATTCATAATTGGTTTTTTTGTGTGCTACTCAAAACAGGCATTTTCTTTAATGTTAACATACAAACACTTGCATGCAGTATTAAAACCTATTTCCCATTACACGTTAAACAATAGTTTTATTAAAAAGTTTGCAAATATAATACTTATTGGATAAAATTGGAACTAATTGATTTATGATTGTAAATTTTTTCAATCACATCGGCAAAAATGGTCGCCACTGAGATGACTTTTATTTTTTCCGATTTCTTTTTCAGAGGTATTGAATCAGTAACAATAACTTCACAAATGGGCGATTTTTCAATTCTTTCGTAAGCTGGTCCTGAGAAAACCGGGTGGGTGGCAAATACCCTTACGCTTCGTGCGCCATGACTCATAATCACTTCAGCAGCTTTGGTGATGGTTCCGGCTGTATCGATGATATCGTCAATAATGACAACATTTTTGTTTTTTACATTGCCAATGATGGTAATTTCGCCCACTACATTGGCTTTTTCACGGGTTTTGTGTGCTATCACCATGGGAGTTTGTAAAAACCGGCCGTAAGCATTGGCTCGTTTTGTTCCTCCCACATCCGGGGCAGCTACCACCAGTTCGTCCAGGTTAAGTTTCTTGATATAAGGAACAAATATTGAAGATGCATAAAGATGATCGACCGGGATGTCGAAAAAACCCTGAATCTGGTCGGCATGAAGGTCCATGGTGACCAATCGTGAAATTCCGGCGGCCTGCAACATATCGGCCACGAGTTTGGCTCCTATTGATACCCTGGGTTTATCTTTACGATCCTGACGGGCAAAACCGAAATAAGGTACAACCGCTATTACTTTATAGGCCGATGCTCTTTTTGCAGCATCAATCATCAGCAGCAATTCAAAAAGATTATCGGCAGGAGGAAACGTAGACTGGACAATAAACACATAAGCACCCCTGACTGTTTCTTCAAATGAGGGAGCAAATTCACCGTCGCTGAATTTCACCAGTTGTGATTTTCCCAGATGTGTTCCATAGCTGTGAGCAATTTTCTCGGCAAGATAACGGGTCGATTCGCCTGAAAATATCTTGATTTTACTATCGACTGACATACCATTTTTTAGATAAACCCGCCACAAAGTTATGATTTATTTTCAATAATGCTATTTAATCCTGTTTTCATAAGGAATACCAAACCTTTCCACCATTTTTATTTGCATCTTTTCCAATTCGTTCAGCACCGGATTATAAATAGCTGGAATAACCGGCCGGTAAACGCCTTTTTCGTTGATTTTTCCGTTAAGTATCATCTCAACGCCTATTGCAGCAGGAAGTGCCACTGTACGGGCAACAGAAGTATCGGTACGAAGTGTGCCATAGTCGAGCAGCCTTGAATGTATTACTTCTTTGCTTCCGTCGGGATAAGAAGCCACAAACTGGTGCAACATGGCAACCATATCGCGTTCATCATTACCCAGCTGCATTTTTTCAATCATCAGGTCTGAAGTAACATCAAACGGGCTGGCTTTTTCGCGGTTTAATGGTTCATCAGAAAACAGTCCCAGCCATTCAATAGCACTGATGGCATGAGCATCAACCGGTATATTCAGTTTAAAAGCACATTTTTGTTTTATACCACCACAGGTACATACCTTAGCAGCTGCTGCAGTAAACTGTGCATATGTAAAACCGCTACATTCAATCACTTCATTCGAAATCAGGTTCAGGGCTTTAATAGCATCGAGGGTTTCGCACCATCCCGGGTAACGGAAAGTTCCGCGAAATACTGTTTGTGCTTCCTGTATGCCATAAATATCGATATAATCGGTTGAATTCCGGTTGGGGTAAACATCGAGCAGTCCTACTCCCTCAAAATCAACATGGAATGGATTTTTAAACAAATCTTTGGTAGGTATTTCTATAACTTTGCCATGTTTCAGAAATTGTGCATCGTTGTTGCCGGCCATAACCACCCCTTTCGGGCTCCACGAAAACTTATACCTGAAAGGATTGTTTGCAGCCTCAGGAGCAGGCAGCGCACCGCAAATGGAATAAAACTCCTCAACTTTTCCACCTTTTCCATGAATATGGTCAATAATTCGCATGGCCGACATGTGATCGATCCCGGGATCAAGCCCAAGCTCGTTAAGTATGATGATACCCGCTTCGCGGCAGGCTCCATCAAGGGCAGCCATTTCGGGTTTGACATAAGAAGTGGTGACCATATTTTTCTTATGTTTCAGGCAGGCATGGGCCACGTCGGTATGGAAAACATAAGGTAACAGACTTACTGAAAGATCGTGCTGCGATACAATACTTTCAAGCATTTCTTTCTGACGGGTAATATCAAAATCAATAACCTGGCCGTTTGAATAACCACCAATCAGTTCAAGTGCCCGGTCGGGCGTATTGGAAGCAACGGTAACCTGGTATTTTTTTTCAAGCAGATACCTGATAATAGGGCGGGCAACCATTCCGGCACCAAAAATCACAACTTTTTTCATATTACATTTATTTGTATATCAAATAATTAATTATAATTTATTTTATCACCATGTACATTCAATGACCAGTTATGGGTAGTAAATTTTATTCTAATCCATTCATTGATAACAATATATATTTGTTTTCAGGTTCGGCACAAACAGTAATAATAAAACAACATTTTGGTTATTAATGGATTGAAAAATAAAATACGCTTAACATCAGCAATAATAACGTTTCAATATTACAAAATAAATCAAGAATTCAGCCATCGCAAAATTTTTTTTAACGTATATTCGCACGATAAAAATCTGTTATGCGACGGCCGGTAGAACCACATAAACTTATTGCCAAGACTTTTTTTGGGTTGGAGAATATTCTGGCTCAGGAACTTATTGCTACAGGGGCTACTGATATTGTTAAAGGCAAAAAGCAGGTTCAATTTACGGCCGATGATGAAGTAATGTACCGTGCCAATTACGAAACCCGTACAGCCATTTCAATTCTGAAACCTGTGGCAGGTTTTCAGGCTTCAGACACGGATGAACTTTACAAGCGGATCAATGAAATTAACTGGGGTGACCTTCTTAACCCGGAACAAAAATTTGCTGTATGGACAACCCTACGGTCAACACTTTATAAAAGCTCAAAATATTGCTCGCTCAAAGTAAAAGACAGCATAGTTGACCAGTTCAGGCGGTTGTATCATAAAAGGCCTGAGTTTGACCCTGAGAATCCTGATGTACGTATTAATCTTGAAATTACTGACGACCGGTGCGAATTATTTCTCGATTCATCGGGCGAACCCCTTTATATGCGGGGTTACCGGCAAAACCCGGGTTCAGGTTTCCTGAATGAAGTGCTCGCTGCCGGAATTATTTTATTATCGGACTGGAATAAACAAAACCCGCTTGTCGATCCCATGTGCGGTACAGGTACCATTGCCATTGAAGCTGCTTTTATGGCACTGGATATTCCTCCAGGCAAATTCCGGAAAAGTTTCGGTTTTCAGCAGTGGGCAGATTATAAACCGCATATCATGCGAAAAATCACCTCAGCATGGGAAAAAAGGCAACAATCGTCCTGCCCTGTTCTTTTGGCCACAACCGATGAAGATAGCTTGAACATTACCCAGCAGCATATTAAAAATGCCCACCTCACGCCTTACCTGCGACCTGTTTTAAAAAACCTGACGGAGTGGGAAGAACTTCCCCAAAATAGCACACTTATTTCATATCCGTTTGAAAATATGAAAGATATTCAATTGGTCACTGCATCGTTTTTAGAGGTTACCGGACAGGCGATACAGCAAAAATTCGCTACTGCCAATACCTGGTTATTATTTAATTCTGATAGTCAGATCAATAATTCAGGACTGGCTATCGTTAAGAAAATATTTATTGCTGATGAAACCAATGATTACATCCTTGCCCATGCTGGCAAAAAGATTGAAAAGCAGAAGATTTTCAAAATTGAAAGAATTTGAAAAATCTGACAGATAAGGTTTAGTTCCGAAAATTCGATTTTACGCTATATTCCGCCGCAATGTTTAAGCAGTTTCTGTTTTGCAATTCAAATCACTCCTGTATTATAAAAAATATAAATTTTGCAAAAGCATTGACCATCAATTTATTGACAAAATCCTGATTATTTCAGATACTGGTCGAGCCAGGCAAAAAATTCCCTGTTCCATACAACAGCATTCTGAGGTTTAAGCACAAAATGGGTTTCTTCGGGGAAAAAGAGCAATTTAGAAGGTATTCCTCTGAGCTGAGCAGCATTAAAGGCTTGAAGGCTTTCGGTATATGGAATACGGAAGTCTTTACCACCGGTGATAATCAAAATGGGTGTATCCCAGTTTTGTACAAATTTGTGTGGTGAATTGGCATAGGAACGCTGAGCAGTTTTATTGGCTGTTTCCCAGTATGCACCTCCAAGGTCGTGCATGGGGAAAAACGATTCTTCCGTTGCCCCCATAAAACTTTCGAGATTATACATACCACAATGGGCAATAAAAGCCTTAAATCTTTTCTGATGGTGTCCGGCCATGTAAAAAACCGAATATCCGCCATAGCTGGCACCAACAGCTCCAATCTTTTCAGCATCAATAAATGGCTCTTTTTTCAGGACATCAACGGCCGAGAAATAATCGCAAATATTCTGACCGCTGTAATCACCGGCAATCTGATCGTTCCATTCCTTCCCGAATGATGGTAACCCACGCCGATTGGGTGCAATGACTATGTACCCGTTGGCAGCCATCAGCTGAAAATTCCAGCGGTAGCTCCAGAACTGGCTTACAGTGCTTTGCGGTCCGCCCTGGCAATACAGCAAAGCAGGATATTTTTTTGCAGCATCGAACGCAGGAGGGTAAATCACCCATGTCAGCATCTGTTTACCATCGGTGGTTGTTATCCAGCGTTCTTCAACCCGACCTGTTTTGATATGTTCATATATGTTTTTATTGATGAAGGTAAACTGTGTTTCGTTTCCAGTATTTTCGTCAATCAGGTATATTTCTGAGGCTTGTGACATCGACATTTTTGTTCCTGCCAGGCAAAGGCCTGTTTTATAAACGGACGTATAATCATGTTTCCCGGAAGTGATTTGCGTAAAATGGCTTGTAAACGGGTTGACTTTGTAAACCTGCTGTGTGCCTTTAAGGCCGCTGACAAGATAGATCACCGAATCAGCAAACCATTTCATATCATCAGCATTCTGATCCCATTGCGCCGAAATATCCTTTTTAATACCGGTAGCAATTTCAGCCATCAATAAACGGTTTTTATCAGATTCATAGCCAGGAGTTTCCATACTCAGCCATGCAAGGTATTTTCCATCGGGTGAGAATACAGGGTTGCGGTCATATCCGGGCATTCCACCAGTAAAATTAATGGTTTTTCCGGTTTTAAGGTCATACAGGTAAATATCAGAATTAGTGCTTATGGCAGCCCGACGCCCATGTAGTTTTTTGCAGGTATAAGCCAGTAAATTCCCATCGGGCGACCATTTTATTTCGTTGACATCAAAACCCGGAGAGAGAGGTGCATCCCATAATTCCCCTTCCATAATATCTTTCCCGGCCGGGACCTGACCATTAACAAAATCAGCAATGAAAATATGGCTGTACTGGTAGTCGCTCCAATCGTTCCAGTGGCGGTACATCAGGGCAGTATCAATACGAAGGTTGCTCAGGGGCATATCGGGATACAGGTCATGTGCATCCTTTTCAAGTTTAACATCCTGTATATAAAAAAGTTTTTTGCCATCGGGCGACAAACCGAAAGCATTGATTCCCTTTTCAACCGAACTGATGCGCCGGAGCATTGTGCCGTCAGTATTCATTTCCCATATCTGCCCCTCGCCACTGGCATATGAAATAAATAACAGTTTGTTGGTGACAGGATTGTAAGCAAGATTAAATTCAGTTTCACTGGTATTTGTAAGTCTTTTAGGAGACGATGCAGGATTTTCCTGGATAAAGATTTCACCATTCCCTTTGTTGGCAGCCAGGTTATAACGGGTTACTGTGTAAACAATCCTGGAATCTGGGAGGAGTAACACTTCGCCCAACCTCCCGAATTTCCACATGATTTCGGGTGTAAGTATTCCTTTTGCCATTTCGGCCCCGGTGAGCGGTGTTTCAAAGGATGCCTCGTTTTCCCTGATGCCTTTCTGGCAGGAAACAACCATAAATACCAGGACGGCAAAGAAAAGTATATAAACATTTTTCATTCTGATTAATTTTTTAGGGTTAATATTTTTTGATTTTTTTATCAATCCTGTTAAGGCCTTCGATAGCAAGTTCGTAATTGGGAACCATTTCGAGTACTTTTTTATAATCAGCAGCAGCCTCAGTAAATTTTCCCGTCATTTCCAGGCAAAAAGCCCTGTTCTGATAAGCTTCGGGATAGTTCTGGTTAAGGCTGATGGCAGAATCGAAATACATAACAGCCCTTGAATAGTTTTTGAAAAACGAAAGATTGACCCATCCCATATTATGATAAACATAAGTATTGGGTCCAAGTTGCCGTGTTATCGTTTCATAGGTTTTCAGGGCATTTTCAGGGTCATTATTATCCTGATAAAACATGGCTTTGTTGTAAAAGGCTTCATAGCTTCGGGGTTTTATCCGCAGGGCATTGTCGTAATAAACCAGGGCAAGGGAATCTTTCAGCGTGGCATGAAGCAACCCTAAAAGTATATATGCTTCGTAATATTCAGGCTGGTAAGAAACACAAACCTGTAAATTTTCAATGGCTTTACGGGTTTCTTTATTTTCGCGGTAAATGAGTCCTTTTAAAAAATAAATACGGTGATCGGCAGGTGCAATTCTTTGTGCATCGGCTAATAAACCAAAGGCTTTGTTGTACATTTTTACAACAAAGTATAAATCAGCCAGCCGGATATAAGGGTCAACGCTGTCGGGGAAATATTTTACTGCTTTTTCAAGCAGTGTGCGGCTTTGCAGCGACTCTCCCTTTTTAAGGTAATATTCCGATAAAACCAGGAAAGGCCGGCAGGTCAATGAATCGAGCTTCAGAGCAATGGTGGCATCATTGATGGCTTCGCTGAGGTTGTTTAGCCGGTAATATACAGCAGCCCTGGCAAGAAAGGCATCCGGATTTCGGGGCTCAGACCTTATCACTGCTGTAAGTGAATCAATCTGAAGCGAGTCCTTATTACCAGTACCTGAAGGTTTGTTTGGTTGTGAACACGAAAAGAAAAAACCTGTGGCGGATGTAAATATAAATAAAAACAGGACAGTTTTGATTAAAAATTTCATTTACAATACGTTTTAACAATGTAAAAAAATGAACGCTGCCAATGTGCAAAACAGCAAAGAAATATGCAGGCGATATATCAGGCCTGTTTGAGCGCTGCCACTATTTTAGATTCAATTTCTTCCATCAGTTCCGGATTGTCATTGAGCAGTTGTTTCACAGCATCACGACCCTGCCCGAGACGGGTTTCGCCATAGCTGAACCATGAACCGCTTTTCTTTACAATGTTTTGTTCTACACCAAGATCAATAATTTCGCCAATACGTGATATACCTTCTCCGTAAACTATATCAAATTCGGCTTTTTTAAAAGGGGGAGCAACTTTATTTTTCACCACTTTTACCCTTACCCTTACGCCTGACACATCTTCACCTTCCTTGATCTGGGTTATTTTGCGGATATCGAGCCTTACCGATGCATAAAATTTCAGGGCATTACCGCCGGTGGTGGTTTCGGGATTACCAAACATGACTCCGATTTTTTCACGCAGCTGGTTGATAAAAATACAACATGTTCCTGTTTTTGAGATGGTTGATGTAAGTTTTCTCAACGCCTGCGACATAAGCCTTGCCTGCAGTCCCATTTTTGAATCGCCCATTTCGCCTTCAATTTCGGCTTTTGGTGTCAGGGCAGCCACCGAGTCAATCACGATAATGTCAATGGTGCCGCTTCTGATCAGTTGTTCTGCTATTTCAAGTCCCTGTTCACCATTGTCGGGTTGCGAAACATACAGGTTTTTGACATCTACGCCAAGTTTTTCGGCATACGACCGGTCAAAAGCATGCTCAGCATCAATAAAGGCTGCAATACCACCGCTTTTTTGGGCTTCGGCAATGGCATGAATAGAAAGGGTGGTTTTTCCGGAAGATTCAGGCCCGTAAATTTCAACAATCCTCCCGCGCGGATAGCCCCCGATACCCAGGGCAAGATCGAGTCCTATGGACCCTGATCTGATAACCGGTACATCTTCAACCGGCCTGTCATCCATCTTCATGATGGTACCTTTGCCATAGGTTTTTTCAATTTTATCAATGGTTATTTGTAAAACTTTTAATTTGTCCTGGTTTGAGTCCTGATTTTGTGCCATATTATTTTAATTTTAATTGAGTTATAATTTGAGCAGTATGATTTTTAGTATCAACTTTATCCACAATATCTATAATTTTTCCTTCTTCCGAAATAACAAAGGTTGAACGTAAAACGCCTTCATACACTTTTCCATACATTTTCTTTTCGCCCCAGGCACCATAAGCCTTGAGAATTTCAGCATCCGGATCGCTTAAAATCTGAAAACCAAGCTGGTACCTGGCATCAAAACCTTTATGCGATTTTTCATTGTCGGGACTTATGCCAATAATTTCAAATCCACGTTTTTTCCAATATTCCAGGTTGTCGCGGAAATTACATGCTTCGGCCGTACAACCCGGCGTATTATCTTTGGGGTAAAAATATAAAATCAACTTCTTTCCCCTGTGCGAAGATAAAGAAATAATTTCACCATGCTGATTTTTTGCCGAAAAATCCGGTGCATGGTCACCTGTTTTTAGTTTTGCCATCATTTTATTTTTTTTATTTAAACATCGTTTTTTAAAACAAATAAGTAAAATTAAAGTTTATTGTACAATCAAATGAATAAAGATATTTTACCGAAAATTACAAAATAATGATTTATAATTCTATAATACTTTCATTTGCTGTATAAGGCATCCATTATATAGCTGCATTTTCAGCCAATGCATAAATCAATGCATCCAGACCTGGATTTTTGGGTGCTTCATTTTGCCAGCCCGCGTAATACCGGTAAAAATTTTGAGACATGGATTTTTTTTACGTACTTTGCACTTTCGATAATGGTTAAAAAGAAATATGATGCGTGCGTTTGATAATGGATATGAAAATAATCCGAAAATAAACCAGGATTCTGAAAATAGTCTCTGCCATTTTCTGGTTTTGCATAACGATGAAATCAATACTTTTGATCACGTTATTTCATCGCTGATTGAAGTTTGCAATCACGATCCGGAACAGGCAGAACAATGTGCCCTTATTACTCATTATAAAGGGCAATGCGATGTAAAAAAAGGCCGGTTTGAGTTGTTGCATAATTACAAGAAACAACTTATCGACAAGGGTTTAACTGCTACCGTTGAATAATTTATTATGGAAATAACAGCTATTGTTTTACTTATTGCCGTAGGGCTGCTTCTGATACTTCTCGAAATACTTGTCATTCCTGGTACTACCGTGGTTGGCATTGGTGGCCTTGTGATGGTGGTTGCGGGCATTTATTTTGCCTACAGCACTTATGGTATGGCAGGAGGCACCTATACACTCGGTGGAGTGATTGTGGTATCGGCATTTACCCTGTATTTTGCCCTGAAATCAAAAACCTGGAAAAAAATGTCGCTCAAAGATAATATTGACGGGAAAGTTAATGAATTTGACACCACAAAAATCAAACCCGGCGATCAGGGAGTTACCATAACCCGGCTTGCCCCCATGGGGAAAATTATGGTTAACAACGAATATTACGAAGCCAAAACACAGAATAATTTTATTGATCAGAATACCAGGGTTGAAATATACCGTATCGAAGATAATCAAATCATTGTCAAACCATTAAATTAAAATACCATGTACCTTGTTCCCATTGTGGCGATTTTTATTGCCGTTATCATCCTGCTTTATTTTATTCCTATCGGATTATGGTTTTCAGCATTGGTGTCAGGAGTCAGAATTTCTTTGATTCAGCTGGTACTGATGCGTTTCAGGAAAGTTCCGCCTTCTGTCATTGTAAGGGCAATGATTGAAGGCACCAAAGCCGGGCTGACCCTGAATCCGAACGAACTGGAAGCCCATTTTCTCGCCGGCGGACGTGTTTCTCAGGTGGTTCATGCCCTGGTCTCGGCCGAAAAAGCCAATATACCCCTGAGTTTTAAAATGGCTACCGCCATCGACCTTGCCGGTCGCGATGTATTCGAAGCCGTGCAAATGTCGGTAAACCCCAAGGTAATTGACACGCCTCCTGTTACAGCTGTTGCCAAAGACGGTATTCAGCTTATTGCCAAAGCCCGCGTAACTGTTCGTGCCAATATCAAGCAACTGGTGGGTGGTGCAGGCGAAGAAACTGTTTTAGCCCGTGTTGGAGAAGGTATTGTTTCGAGCATTGGTTCTGCCATGTCGCATAAACAAGTGTTGGAAAATCCCGACAGTATTTCGAAAGTAGTTCTGGCTAAAGGATTGGATGCCGGTACTGCATTTGAAATTCTTTCGATAGATATCGCCGATATGGATATCGGAAAAAATATTGGTGCTGCCTTGCAGTTAGACCAGGCCGAAGCCGATAAAAATATTGCACAGGCCAAAGCTGAAGAGCGAAGGGCCATGGCTGTGGCAAACGAACAGGAAATGAAAGCCAAAGCACAGGAAGCCCGTGCCCGGGTAATAGAAGCCGAAGCACAGATTCCGATGGCCATTGCCGAATCGTTCCGCTCTGGTAATTTGGGAATTATGGATTATTACAAATTTAAAAACATACAGGCCGATACTGCCATGCGTGATTCGTTAAGCAAATCGGATCTGAAACCTGAATAACTCAAGGATAAAAAGGGAGTTCTCTCCCTTTTTTGTTTTTATTTTTTAGGATTGTTTGGTTTTACACAACCTTTTTATATTTTTGTGGCCTCTGTTGAGAGGCTTTTTCGTTCTTTAATTTTTTTTAACAATTCAGCATATAATAACCCGGAGAGATGGGTGAGTGGCTGAAACCAACAGTTTGCTAAACTGTCGTACTGGGCAACTGGTACCGGGGGTTCGAATCCCCCTCTCTCCGCCAGGGTTTTATATCCGGGGTGTGGCGCAGTTGGCTAGCGCATCTGCTTTGGGAGCAGAGGGCCGCCCGTTCGAGTCGGGCCACCCCGACCAACAAAATTAAGCGGTTGCAGGATCTTTACCTTGTGACCGCTTTTCATTTGTACAAACAAAAGGACAAACATTTTCAAAAAATTGGCCTTTTTCTCCCTCTTTTTTCAATTTTATTTTAAGTCATCCACCTCCATAATTCCGATATGAACAGGATAATGGTAAAACCTTCGTCGTTGTCAAATTTGATGCTGTTGTAATGCTGCCAGATGCTGACGAAAGACAGGGCAAGCGGTTTAAGATTGGAGGTTAAAGGAATTACCAGCCTGTTTGTGAAAGATTCTAAATGATGAGGCCGGGAGAAATACCCGGCTTTTTATTTAATTTTCCGGGCCGTTCTTGGGTACTTCCGGTAAAACAATCAATTCGCTCCAATCAATTGGATAAACTTGAACATCACCTTCCGGTTTTGGCATTATCATTTTGAGTAATTTTTCAAAGAATATGAGTTTATCCTTTACATCCAATGAATTATAATCATTCTGCAAGTTGTCAATGTTCATGCTGACAAAATTTACAATCAGTTCCCGGATTTCAGCCGTTGTTTTATTTTTACAACCGACTGGCCTGCCTTTTCTGTTGTTGCATTGCCCTTTTCTCAATCCCATTTTGCTGATTTTTGTTGTTTTCAAATCATGATGCAAAGTTACCTCGATTAATTATAAATTGTAATTAAAAACATAAATAAAGTAACAATTTATTACTAAATAGTGTTTAAATGTTATAATTTGTTTTTTTAAGGCTAATATTTTTTACATTCTTAAAATTCAAATCTATACCGCTTGGCGATAAACCAATATGTATCGTCTGCCATCGAGCCATTTATATATGGATTTTTCAGGCCTTTTCTGCGCCTGCAATTCAAATGTAGGCACAACACCAAAACGTTTGTAAAACACGTCCTGAATGATGCCTAATGCCTTATTTTTATGCTTTTCCTCAACCATAATGCTGTCATGGATAGTTAGTGGAATGATATTGTTATTTACCAGAATCGGACAAATAGTATCTATAAAAATGTTAGCTTCGATTCTTTGAAGCATAATAGATAATCTTTCATGATGCCGTTGCTTAATAATTTCAATCACTTTACTTATTTCAGGAAACACGCTGGCGAAAACTTTTTTTTCATTTACATAAGGAATGCCGTTATTCGACCAGTTTCGTGAAAACAAAACAGCGAACATTATACTTTTTACGTCATCACGTGTAACTCCAGGAAATTTACTCATGAATCTTTCATAAAACTTGCCCTGAAGCGTACACGTTTTTAATTCAGAAATTTCAATTTTTAATTTCGCAAAATTTACAAAAATCTGATTTTTGCGAAATAATGATTTTTTATTAATTTTTGAAAACCAACAATTTATAACACTCAAATCATTATTATTATCAACATATGATATAGTACGTGTTGTATTTATATTCATAATTGATTCTAATAAAATTGATAAAAAAAATGGTTGTGAATTTTTAAGATCGATATTTATAAAATCGTCATTAATGATAAATCGACGAAGTTCTTTTTTCAAGTTCGTCAAATTAGTATCTAACCGGTTGTTGGTCATATTTCTCTTAAAATACCGCAAATTTTTATTTTCAATTGCATTCATGGCCATAGTATAACTTAATTGCTTATTTAAATCCTGAACTGTCAGGATCCAGTCAAATGCTGCTTTATAATCAAAATTAATTTCTAAAAATTTTTTAAACATCTGCTGCTGGTAAGGTGGCAACAAGGATATATGAGAACGATCGCAGCGAACCTGCTTCATGATATTATCATACAATTTAGATCGTATGCTAATATCAATGAAATTGCAGTCTAAATATAGCTTTGGGTTTATCTGATAATGATACTTTTTTTTACCCTTTTCAAAAATTCCATCACAATTTATAATTTCGCATTTTCTTAACTTTTTTATATAAGGTATTGGATTTGTGGATATTACATTTTGTATTTTTTTATAGTTCAATACGACAAACTCTTTCTCTTCATTCTTTTTTTTACACAAATGCGTGTATAAAAGCGAATGTACTATATAGAAATACTTATCCTTTGTCTTATCTGTGGCAAACTTTAAGATTTCGTCATGGATGATGCTTGGAACGAACAGTTTTAATGGTTTACGAATTTTCATGATACCACTTATAAAAACTTTGAAAATCTTTTACTATCAAATACACGCCACCGGCCTGCTCAATTTGCCGTTGATACTCTTTTTGTTCAGGTCGTTGCCTATCAGAACCGATTTTAACCTCAATTTTTACAGATTTACCAGCTATTGTTGCGCTTATATCTGCTGTACCACGCTGGCCACTGGTTTTAATCCATTTCTTTGTACCTATGGTTCTGATTCTTCCGGTAACATCTGCATAGGTACGCCGGTTGTCAATTAACCTTCCGGTGCAATTGATCCGCTCCGCCTGGTGGCCGTTTAACCTCAACCAGTCAATAATACATTTTGTAAGTTCATTGGCCGTTTTATCACTGTAAACACGTGTGCTGGTATAATGGCTTTCAGGCAAGCCCGGATATTTATTTTTAGCTTCAGCAATGGCCAATGATTGAAGAGCTATAATTGCAGGACTTTTCATTTTTTCACACTCCTTTTATTAATCAGATAGTCATCAGATTCAGATTCAATTTCAGCAATGGTTTTTTTTCGGCCTGATTTTAACCACGCGTCAATTTCTGATTTTAGAAATCTGAGTTTTTTACTTCCCTGGTGTTTGTGTACAGGAATTAAACCAGCACTTACATAACCGTAAATAGTCTGTTTTGCTGGCTTATCAGGCAGATAATTACAAAGTTCATCAAGATTGAACCAGCGATCTGAATTTGCTTGTTCTTTGGGGTTGTGTTTGATGTCGAGCAGTAAGGTTTCGATATTGCTTAACCTTGCTTCAATTACTTCGAATGGATTTGTCATATTTGTACGGTTTTAAAATTTATCCGTACAAATGTAAATGTTGTTTTATTGTAATTTTTTGATTGTTAGTTGTTTAAACTTGTATTCAAGAATAAACAAGTTTTACAAGCAGTTTATTTATTGTTTTCTAATGACTTTAAAATAAAAATAATTCTATTTTCAATATTTTTATAATCGCTTAAAGCATTATTAGGATTGTACTTATAATCAAAAATGCTTTGATATGTTCCTATATCCCTATTAAAATATTCTTTTATAGCATTAAAAATGGCACTTCTTTGCCTGTTTTCATAATTCATTATTGAAGGATTATTTTTGTTTAATACTTCAATCATTAATCGAATTCCTTTACCTTTTTCAGTCTTAAACTCATTTTTTAATAATTCAGCTAATTGCTCCCTTTGTGGATGCAATAAATATTCAGGAAAGGTTTTAAATTTGTTTTTTTTGTTTCCCTTTTGAATCGGATGAAATGGCAACGCTTCAATATTGGTTTGTTGCTGAATAGTGGAGGGGTTAAAAAAACTGTGTTGAATCAGTTTAACCGCTTCGCC
>CAZLJX010000026.1:0-53676 GCA_964559985.1 uncultured Bacteroidales bacterium | reverse complement strand
ATAATACAATGAATAATTTAATCATAACACATAACTAGCAACTTAGATTAATTATAATCAGGCAGGTAGCTGTAATGTTTTGAATATTCAAGCATCTGTCTGGTGAAATCGTCAGGATATGATATTTTGATATCCATTAACGAATCATTGGTGTAAACAGGCGTTAACTGGGGATTGATAAATCCGCCATAGGGTGCAAGATTCAGTTTTTTAAACCTTTCAAGTATTTCGCGGTGAAGTTCCTGGTCAACTTTTACAGCATAGGTTTCCACCAGGTTTTTGGCAGCTTCATAATCACCTGTTGATTTAATACGTTGTATTTCGGCCAGTAATTTTCCGAAGAGTGTCCTGACAGTTTCATAATTATTGATACGGACGTAAGTTTTCCCGTTACGGCTGAATTTTTCAACAGCTTTTAAGGCTTTGCCGTTTTCATAAACCCATTCGGCAATGAGTTTCCGGCAACGCATATGGGCTTGTTCAATATCTTTTCCGGGCTCAATACGCACCAGTTGCCCGATCAATCCGTTACGGATATAGTGGTCATATTGTGCCTTTGGCAATTCAGGGCTACTGAAAAGACCCAGCTCAATCATCTTTTTATCGGCCATGAAATACAGGCCAAATAAATCGGCACGTGCTTCTTCAATAGCCGAATAATAATTTTTCAGCACATCGGTCGAAACGCCTTCAAGGGTTTTTCCAGAACCATGGCCAAGGCATTCATGCAGATCGGTATGCAGGTTATCGGCGAGGGATCCGTATAAACGATAACGGTCAATTTCGGCTTCAGAAGCAGCAAACTCTTCGAGGAAACCGTTTCCTAAAGATGCCTGATCGTAAGCATAGGTAATGTTTTCCATGGTTACAGATTTTGAGCCATAATGGGCGCGAATCCAGTCAGCATTGGGCAGGTTTATGCCAATGGGTGTGGATGGGTAACAGTCGCCTCCCAGCTGAACAACAGTGATTACTTTGGCTGAAACTCCTTTTACCTTATCCCGTTTAAATCTTTGCTCAACAGGTGAATTATCTTCAAACCACTGGGCATTGTCGCTAATAATTTTTGTACGGCGCGAAGCTTCAATATTCTTAAAACTCACCACTGATTCCCAGGTGGCTTTCATGCCCATCGGATCGCCATAAACTTCAATAAAACCATTTACAACATCAACCATTGAGAGGGTATCTTTCACCCAAAGAATATTATATTCATCCCATGTTTTTAAATCCCCTGTATGGTAATAATCAATAAGTTTTGAAAGCCATTGTTTCTGCAGGTCATTTTCGGCCACTACCAGTGCCTTTTCGAGCCAGTACACTACTTTTCCGATGGCTTGCCCATACATTCCATCCACTTTATATGTTTTTTCAAAAATTTTACCCTTTTGCTTTACCAATTTTGAGTTCAGGCCATACGATATCGGCTCGGGATCGCCCGGCTTAGTCATGGCTGCATAAAAACTCTCCGCTTCTTTTTGAGTAATCCCTTCATAAAAATTGCTTGCCGATTCTGCAATAAGGTCTTTGGATGAATCGAGGCATATTTTTTTTGCATCTATTGCAGGGTCAAATATCAGAGGGGTAATTCGTTTCATAAAGGCATCCATATTTTCGCCTTTTAAAAATGCAAATTGAGCAGAGGGGCTTTTACTGACAAGAAAATCAAAGTATTCAGGCGAAAAATCGGGGATAAATTTCTGTGTGCTGTAATGGTGGTGAATGCCGTTTGAAAACCAGACTTTTTTAAGATAAACCACAAAACGGGCAAAATCATCGGTATTACGGTCACCTTCAAAATGCTCGTAAATATTTTCAAGAGTGCGTCTTATTAACAGGTTGTTTTTGTAGTTCTGGTCAAAGACGATATCGCGCCCGCAAAGGGCTGCCTGGCTGAGATAATACACCAGTTCTTTCTGTTTAAGGCTCAGGCTGTCAAAATCGGGGACCTGGTAGCGCATGATTTTTATATCGGCAAACTGCTCGGTGAGAAATTTGAAACCATCGGGGTTTGCTTTCTTTTCAGGTTTTGTATTGCAGGCATGTAACATAAAAATTGGTACCATTAAAAAAATAAATTTTGCTTTCATATTTTTCAGGGTTAAATGGGTTATTCTCTTTTATTCATCTTCTGAAAGTGCTTCCCAGTATTCCAGTGCCCTTCGTGTATGAGGTATTACAATGGTTCCCCCAACCAGGTTGGCAACGGCAAAAATTTCAAAAAGTTCAGGAGTAGTGACTTTCAGCTCATAACATTTTTCGAGATGATATTTGATGCAATCGTCACACCGCAATACCATACTTGCTGCCAGACCCAGCATTTCTTTGGTTTTCGAGGGCAAAGCACCACCGGTATAACAGTTGGTATCGATGTTATAAATTCTTTTTATCACAAGGTTATTACCGGCAAGGATTTTTTCGTTCATCGCCTGACGATACAATCTGAACTGCTTTACTTTCTCATTCATAGATAGATATTATTAAACAGGTTCGCCTTTCAACGTTGCCTGGGTAAAACTTTTTACTTTAACATTTACATAATCGCCGGGTCTAAAATACTGCTTCACAAAAACAATGGATTTATTCTGTTGGTTCCGGCCTGCCAGTTCATTTTCTGATTTTTTGGAAATTGTTTCGGCAAGTACTTCAAAAGTCTGCCCGACATCTCGCCTGTTACTCTCTGCCGATAACCTGTTTTGAAGGGTAATAATTTCAGATAGTCTTCTCAGTTTCACTTCTTCAGGCACATCATCGGGCATGGTTTTCGCAGCAATGGTTCCCGGGCGTTCAGAATATTTAAACATAAATGAAAAATCAAATGCAGCCTGTTCCATCAAATCAAGTGTCATTTTATGGTCGTCTTCTGTTTCGGACGAAAAACCGGCAAAAACATCGGTTGTAATTCCACAACCGGGAATGATGCTCCTGATGGCTTCGATACGTCCCATATACCATTCCCGTGTATAACGACGGTTCATAAGTTGTAATATGCGATTGCTGCCGCTTTGCAATGGCAGATGAATATGATTGCAGATATTCCGGTGACGGGCAATGGTTTCCAAAATCTGATCGGACATATCTTTTGGGTGAGAAGTTGTAAACCTGATTCTGACATTGGTGTCGAGCATAGCCACCTGTCCGAGTAAATGGGGAAAATCGGTAAGACTATTTCCATCACCAAACTGGTAGGAATTTACATTCTGCCCCAGCAGGGTTATTTCTTTTACGCCATTTTCTATCATACGGGCAGCCTCTTCAAGGATGCTTTTCACCGGCCTGCTGCGTTCCCGTCCACGGGTATAAGGGACAATACAGTACGAACAGAAATTGTCACAGCCCCGTGTAATACTGACAAAAGCCGAGACATGACTATCGGCCAGATGATCGGGGCATATACCTGCATAGGTTTCATGGGTAGTGAGCATGGTATCGACCTGCGTAACCCCCTGAAATGCTTCGGCAAGCATAACCGGAAGATTACGGTATGCATCAGGACCTGCCACAATACGGGCCAACCCTTTATCAACAAAGGCATCTCCCACCCTTTCGGCCATACAACCAATCACACCGATTACCGGGTTGCCGTATTTTTTCCCTCTTAACGACCTAAGTCTTCCCCATACCCTCTGCTCTGCATTTTCGCGTATTGAACAGGTATTGAGCAATACAACATCGGCTTTTTCAGGAGCTGTAATGCGGTTCATACCACTATCTTCAAGGATGGCAGCAACCACCTGGCTGTCGGAAACATTCATCTGGCAGCCATAAGTTTCAATGTAAAATGTTTTTTTCTCCAGCATCATTACGGCGCAAAAATAAGCCAAATAAATCAAATCAAAAATTTTCGATGAGGTATGCTTATAAAAAGCATGCCCGTCAATTTTCATCAACGGGCATGGAATTCAGAAATATTTTGTCAGATACTACCTGATATGTACTTTTTGCGTGATGATGGTTTTATTATCAATCAGTTTTACAAAGTAATAGCCAGATGATACTTCGAGGTCAACCTGGTAAAAACTTCCTTTCATCTGAAAATTACTGATTTCATTGCCAATAATGTTATATATTTTAACGGTGGCGTCGAGGTTGACATTGCTTTTGATAATAACAGATTTATCAGCACTGAATATTTTGATATCCTTTGCTGCATTATCAAGTGAAAGTGGCTTATCATCGTATGGGTTAAAACGCACCAGTCCGTTGCTGAAAACAAGCTCAAAACGGTTAACTTCCTTCATGCTTTCCGAATAAAAGGCATAGACCGGGTTTTGACGGACATCAACATATTTATTCATCAATTTGTCGTGCAAATAAATGACAGCTTGTGGAGGAAATGTTTCCAGTTCGCTGAAAGTAATGTTAAAATCACCTTTTCCTCCTGTATTGTGACCCAGCTCAACCACTTTTCTTTCAGGTATTTCAGTATAGGTATTGATAGTCATTTTTTCAGTTCCCAACACCGACCATATCTGGGGAACATTCAAATCGGTAACAAGAAATTTTTCAGCGTCAAATTTATCAAAATCTTCGTCGGCATCTTCATGAAATCTGACGATGGCTTCATCCGATATGCTGCTTGAAGAAAGCTTCAGACGCAACTGGTAACAGAAAGGTGCTTCTTTCAGCAAGGAGGTTCCCTGGTGCACCCTTACGTTGTTATTCATAGACAGCACAGCAGCACCTGTTGCTTTTACCCAGAATGCCTGGTTGGCCTGAATATAACGGCTGCCATCGTTTGATCCCGTGCCGTCTCCTGCGGTGTTCCAGGTAGCAAAAACCGGCCCATGTTTTACATAGATAGTATTACGAAGGTTTGTTCTTGTCCATCCGCTGACAGGAAAATTATCACTGCCATAATCCAAAGCCGAAGGATAAGGGTTACCGATCAGGTTCCAGGAATCACCGCTGTTTATAATACCCGGACTTTTTACGCCTGTATTTATCGTTCCGGAAAGTGTTATGTTTACATTATTTGCATCCTGTTGTGTGGCATACCCTGTGAGTGGTTGTATACTGGCCAATGGATTGGTAATCCGCACCCATGCCGATGCAGCTGTATTGCGGTAATACAACTTGTCGGTAGTGGCAATATCACCAAAAGCGGCGGCAGTAGCTCCTGTTACCGGGGAAGAAACATAATAATATCTTGAACTCAATGGTAAAAACAATTGTGCATTGGTGGTGCCTGCAATGGTCAAATTGCTGTAATCGAGCAACGAACCTGTACCTGTGGCATCGGCGTATATATTCAGATTTCCTGAAACACTGCCTGATCCATTGATGGTAAGCCTGCTTTTTGGAAACAGGTTCAGATTGCCTGCTACCTGCATATTGCCATTAATTTCGACAAGCCCGATCTGCGAACCTGTTTTGTTATTGAAATTTCCTGAAATGCCGGAAACCTTAAGGTAGGCTCCGGAAGCAACTTTAATATAGGCGCCGTTGTTTGTCAACCCTTGTCCATAAATAAAACTGCCAACAATTAACAGGGTGCTGAAAATGCTGAGTGTTTTCATACCTGACATTTTTAATGTATTGATTTATAGCATTACTTGTTAAATCCAATATAAACAAATATAAATAAATTAAAATCAAAAACCAAAATTATTAAATTGCAATTCCGGCTTTTTTATAAATAGGTTTTTTATGAAGGCGAATTCCAGTTTTTAATTCATGATTGGACCTTGTTAAAAAATAACCAAAGCTGAACAATTAAATTATATATAAATTTGGATAAATAATTTTGTTGTATGTTTAAAATGCTGTTTTTTTGTAAAAAAGAAGTAAAATGGAAACCAGAAAAATGACCTTAGCGTCAAATTCAGAAAAAATGGGATTGACCTACCGTTTTTTTTGCTGGTGCTCGGGTGCCAGGATGTACATTTTAAAACAATGTCCAACAGATTTCAATATATTTTTTGGTATTGGAATCATTGTTTTTATGACAGGAATTCTTGCTGCCATTTCCGGGAGTTACGCTTTTTTTTCCATTTTTAACGACCCCTGGCTTGCGTTACTCTTTGGATTTTTCTGGGGACTCATCATTTTTTTTCTCGACTGGTACCTTGTTTCAAGTTTGCGCAAAGAAAACAACCTGAAAAAAGAACTGGCCATAGCCACTCCAAGGTTTATTCTTGCCGTTTTCATTGCTGTTATTATTGCACGTCCGCTTGAACTCAGGCTATTTGAAAAAGAAATTAAAACACAAACACAGATCCTGGTTCAGGGGAAAAAACAACTGATTAAAACCGGCATCAATGAAGCTTTCAATGAAATTGAAACACTGAAGGCAGATAATCAACGGTATTACGACCAGATTAAAAAACTGGAAGATAAGCGCAGCAATTTGTTTGATTTGTTTATTGCCGAAGCTGAAGGGCGCAGTCCGAATGGTTTGATTGGTAAAGGACCGGTATATCGTGAAAAGAAACTCGAATATGATAAAATAGAATCTGACCTGTTAAAAACCAAAGAGATATTTGAACCGCTTATAACAGCCAACAATAAACGCATTGAAGCGCTGATGCAGATTAAAGCACGTCAGTTTGACGCAGGGATCCAGGCATATGACGATGCAAATGCCGAAGGTTTCCTTGCCAGGCTGGAAGCTTTTTCCGATCTGAAAAAAAATAATATCCGCATTGCCCTGGCAAGCTGGTTTATCATTCTGCTTTTTATATGTATTGAGGTTTCTCCTATCATTGTAAAGTTGATTTCTGAAAGAGGGCCTTATGATGAATTTCTCGACCTTGAACGTTTCAACATTACCAGCCAGGCACGCAAGGATATTACAGCAAGTCGCAATAATATGAACAGGTCTATAGCTGTTGAAAACGAAAAATACCTGATGAAACTGGATGCCGAACTGAAAAATAATAAAGAATTTATTGATGCCGTAATGCAGGCACAACTTGAAATCGGTAAAGAAAAAATAAGGCTCTGGAAAGAGCGTGAAATGGGTAAGATAGAATCACAACTGGATAATTATCAGCCAACCATTGACGAGCTCATTAATGATGCCCGCATGAATTTAAAAATCAATTAATTGAGAATAAATCAGCATTTATTCATTTTCTTTCATCATAATATAGCCAAAGGGGAAATGCACCATTTCGGATAATTCTTCGCCCACATCTTTCATATCTTCATCACCCTCTTCAAAATACCATTCAATCTTGACATTTACTCCATCGGCGTAAAAATTATTGATTTCCATTAAAATATCGAGAATAAATTTAGCCGAAGATGAATTGAAGTAGCTGAGTTTATATTTAAAAATGAGGGCATTATCGGTGTAAGTGATTTTATTATTTTTCAATTCTTTTCTGAAGCGGTCGAGCCAGTCGAGCACAGGAGTATAAAATTCGCGAACATTCTCGGGCCGCGAGCATCCTTCAAACAAGAAAACATTGTTTTTAGGGTCAAGTTCAACTTTTGGAGTTGCTTCGGTAGCATGTATCAACAGCGGTTCCATAGAGAATTCGGTTAAAGTTTTTTTTTTGAAATAGTTACAATAAGCTCAAAATACCAGTACCTTTCGGAAACAGGTAAAAAATCATATTTAATAGTACTCAGTGAATTTCTGGCAATTTCAATCAGCCCTAAACCTGCCCCACCTTTTTCTGAAATAGTATTGCTGGTAATTTTTTCTTTGTACAGTTCGTTGATTTCTTTTTTGGTTAAATGATTCAGCATGTCAATCTGCTGTGAAATAATTTCACGGTCTTTTTCCGACACCAGGTTCGATGACAATAAAATAAAATTATCATTGGTAAGGGTAACTGAAAAACGGGGATCAAAATCTTTTTTATTGGCAATATGCGGAATGATGGTGCGGCAATCGGTGTGTTTAAAAATATTTTCAAGACACTCTACCATGACGGAATAGACCCTTCGCCGGATATTCAGATCCACATCCATGGAATCGAGTTTCATTTTTAGCTGTCTTAGCAACTCATTGATTGTCTCAAATTTAAGACAACCACAATGACTTACCAAAACATCTTTTTTTATCATAATATCACGATTCCCTTTGTAACTGAATACCTTAAAAAATAATCATGCAAAATAATAAACCTTTTTGATTTAATGAAATTTTTTTTCTAATTAATAAATCAATACCATTCGGTTAAATAAAGATGAAGGCCGTTTGTTTATCAACTTCCTTTTCCGGTATAAAGCATACTCACTTCGGCCGGTGTAAGAAATCGCCAGTGTCCTCTTTGAAGACCTTTTTTAGTAATACCGGCAAAATAAACCCTGTCAAGTGCTTTGATTTTATATCCCATATGTTCAAAAATTCTTCTGACAATGCGGTTTTTCCCTGAATGAATTTCAACCCCCAGGGTAGCATGATCGCCCGGATTAATAAAATCAATCTGATCCACTTTTACCATTCCATCTTCCAGTTCTATGCCGTTAGCTATGCTTTCAAAATCGGAAAGTGATAATTTCCGATCGAGGGTAACCTGGTATATTTTGCGCTTGGCGTATGAAGGATGGGTAAGAATTTCGGTGAGTTCCCCGTCATTGGTAAGCAGCAAAACACCTGTGGTATTACGATCGAGCCTGCCTACAGGGAAAACCCGCTCGGAACAGGCATTTTTTATAAGATCCATCACGGTGCGCCGGCCCTGTCCATCTTCACGGGTGGTGAGATAATCCTTGGGTTTATTGATCACCAGGTAAACTTTCTGCTCATTCATCAGTAACCGGCCATTGACTTTCACTTCATCTGCCGGTTTAACCTTTACCCCTAGTTCAGTAACCAATTGTCCGTTTACCGTAACTTTTCCACCCTGAATATACTCATCGGCTTCACGGCGTGAACATAAACCGCTGTTGGCAATATATTTATTCAACCTGATAAGTTCTGGCTGATTAACACGGGCTTTATACCTGGGGACTGTAAATTCCTTTTCCATTGGATTGTAGCTGTCGGGCAGCGACGACCTTGATTTGCGTGGTTTACCCGGCTTCGGAAAAGGGTAAGCTGGTTTTGCCGAGTACACCGGTTTTTGAGTTCCCCCTGTCCTGGGGCGGGCTGATTCATCACGGCTGGTTTTTACAGGCTTTCCCTGTGCCTGTCCCTCACGTTTAATAACAAAACGCTGGGGTTTTGATCCTGTATTTTTCCCTTTCATCATTCAGGTACGGTTTTGGTTATATTTAAAAATTTTTGTTTTGATACATCTATCTATCATCTTATATCCATCCTATTGTTCAGTTCTCTGATTAATAACTTCTTAATTAACAAATCAAATCATGTTTTGTATCTTCCGGCTGTTTTTCAAAACAAGTTACATGAATGCAAATTACGAAAAAATGAAAAACTTAATCATTAATCTGTCAAAAATAAATACTTAAACGGAATAAAAGATAAATTGCAGGGTTATTTCAGATAAGTTTTTTAAGGGCTTGATGATTTGTTTTAATTTGCATGATAAATTTTTAAACCATGACACTTATAAAATCCATTTCAGGAATCAGGGGGACAATAGGCGGGTTTCCGGGTGAAGGCCTTACTCCTGTTGATATTATTAAATTTTCTGCTGCCTACGGTACATGGATACGTGAACAAACCGGCCGCGAAAAAAACACCATTGTTGTTGGACGTGATGCAAGGGTGTCGGGAGAAATGGTTATGCATTTGATAACCAACACACTAAATGCTCTTGGGGTGAATGTTATAAACCTGGGATTATCATCGACACCCACCGTTGAAATGGCTGTTACGGGTGAAAAAGCAGATGGAGGTATCATCATCACGGCCAGCCACAATCCCATGCAATGGAATGCATTAAAACTACTCAACCATAAAGGTGAATTTATTTCGGATAAAGAGGGTAAAAAAATTCTTCAGATAGCAAACGACGAAAGGTTCAATTTTGTACCTGTTCAGCAAATTGGCCGAACCATTGAAAATTCGCGATGGGATGAGTTACATATTGAAAAAATTTTATCACTCAAACTGGTTAATAAAAAGGCCATTGAAAATGCAAACTTCAGTATTGTTTTCGACGGTATTAATTCAGTAGGAGGAATTATTTTACCAAAACTATTACAATCGCTTGGGGTAAAAAATATTACCGGAATAAATACAGAAGCCAGCGGAATTTTTGCCCACAACCCGGAACCTTTGCCCGAAAACGTTACTCAGATCCGGCAAAAAGTTGTTGAAACCGGTGCATCGGCAGGGTTTGTGGTCGATCCTGATGTTGATCGCCTGGCTATCATCAGTGAAGACGGAAGTATGTTCGGTGAAGAATACACCCTGGTTGCAGTTGCCGATTATATACTGAGACATCAGAAAGGAAACACGGTTTCTAACCTGTCATCAACAAGAGCATTGCGTGAAGTTTCGGCAAAAAATGGGGTTGCTTATGATGCCGCTGCTGTTGGCGAAGTGAATGTGGTGGAAATGATGAAAAAAACAGGTGCTGTCATCGGTGGGGAAGGCAACGGGGGTATAATTTACCCGGAATTGCATTACGGCCGGGATGCTTTGGTTGGTATTGCGCTTTTTTTAAGTTTCATGGCAGAAACCAGGTTGAAATGCAGCGAATTGCGTAAAACTTACCCGAGCTATTTCATGGCTAAAAATAAAATGGAACTCACCCAGGGGCTGAATCCTGACGATGTTCTTGCATTCCTTAAGGATTCATACAAAAACGACCGCATCAATACAGTTGACGGGCTAAAAATAGATTTTGAAAACGCATGGATTCACCTTCGCAAATCAAATACTGAGCCTATCATACGCATTTATACCGAGGCGCGCAGCCAGCAGGAAGCCAATGATTTAGCTTTAAAAACAATGGAAGAAATCCGTCGTTATTTTTCGTTGTGAAATATTCCGGACCTTAATTATAAATTTTTTGGTTTTACGTTGAACCTGACGACTGTTTTAAGCTTCTCCGGAGTCGTGCGATTGGGGTCGTTCAGATAAATTTCGTGGTGTTTTCCTACCGGCTGATATCCCATTTTATCAATCCCCTCCGATAAAAAGAAATAAGCATCACCAACCTGCTGATAGGGTCCAATATGCATATATTGTGCAGCGAGCGATCCGGGAAGGGTTTCAATTCTCCAGTTGCCTTTCACCTTTTTTTTCTTTTCAAGCTCAACGGCAGCAAGTTCAACTAACGGACGTTCAATAAAATCAGGTTGTGCAATCATCACTGTCCAGTTCCATGTTGTATCATCGGCAGGATCGAAACAACCGGTCGGGCTCCAGTAAAGCGCTTCGAGGGTGGCCACTTTATAATCGGTATATCCGGCAGGTTGAATTTCAGGCATAAATTTCAACATAAATTTTAAAGTATAGCTCAATCCGAATAGTAATCCGATCCCTTGCATAAAATCAGGAGAATTGTTGACATATCCATGGCCATCATACATCAGGTATTTCAGGTCGGGAACCTGGATTAGCGTAACTTTTTTGCTGCTTGCTTTCCAGAGCGGTTTTAACTGATTGTTGGGATTCATCGTTTTATTTTTTTATGATTATTCAATAGGAATATAAATATCGGTTTTAAGTTTTTCGGGCCTGGTTTTTCCCGGTTGGTTGAGATATTTTTCAAAACCCGGACAATGGCGCAATCTGAGTGATGACTGGCATAACCATTGACCGTAAATATAGTCGTAGGTATTTTCAAAATTTTCGTATGGCCCGGTGTGGCGGAAGACAGCATATCTGCCACCTTCAATTACCTTACAACAAACTTCACCTTCGGGCCTGACAGGTTTTCTGACCGTGAAACATGCCTGGTAGCGGCACTGTCCGGGAGCGGTCACCTTTGGGTCGTCAAGGCTGATGCCAATGCAGGCTGTGTTGAACCAGAAAAGCCTGTTTTTCTTCATAAATGCGGTAAGACGGTTCCAGATACCTTCAATAATTTCTTCGCGGTAACCCTGGTTGCTCTCGATATAAACCACCGTTACAGGGTCGAGAACCACAATTTTTTCTTTCATGGGTTTAGCTTTTTTAAAATCATAACCATAATCAGGAGTGAACTCCGGGTTGAATGCACTGTTCATCACTCGGTATTCCTGGGGACTGACTGCGAATCGCTTTTTAAATGCCCTTGAAAAAGCAGACGGAGAATCGTAACCTACTTTAAAAATGATCTCACCAATAGGTTCATCGCTGTATCTGATGAGGCGGGCTGCCGTTTCAAGTCTTTGCCTGATTACATAGTTCCAGAGTGGCTCGTGAAGGTAAGCACGAATAATACGGTGAAAATGAAATGGTGAGAAGCAACCCACCGATGCCAGCTTTTCAAGGTCAAAATCCTCACCTACATGGGTATCAATATAATAAATTACCCTGTTGATGCTTTCCATGTAGGTGAACGGTAGTATTTGCTGCTTCATTTGGTATTATTTTTTCTGAACAAATGAAAGATATTTGTCTCTAATGCATTTGATAAATCTTGCTTAATATAATAAAAAAATTTTATTGTGTTTAATGTCCAGGTTTTTGACATTTTCAACAGGCAGGGATATATTGAATACATAATGAATCCTCCGGGGCAAAATGTTTTTTTCAGATTTTAGTGTTAATTAATGTCATTCCCATAAAAATTTACTTGTCAAATATTTCAACAATCAATTTCCTTCTGATTCTGCATGAAATAAAAATCTGTATATTTGGTTTATCATTCATTTATAATCTATTACTATTTAAATGAACTTACTAACATTAAACAACAAAAAGATGAAAAATATATTTGCGGTTATTTCAGTGATGACAATTCTGGCCGGTTGTAATTTGCCCAATATTAAAAACAATGATCGTCAGCCTTCAGAGATTCAAGGAACTGCCACTATGCATGACAGCACTCCCAAAGTAACCGGTGTTGGTGGCATTTTCTTTTTTTCAGACCATCCCGAAGAAATAAAAGCTTGGTATGGTAAAAACCTGAAACTTGAGATTATACCTTATGGTTCGACTTTTGCATTCAGGAATGCTGATCGTCCGGATGAAATGAATTACCTTCAATGGAGTCCGTTCACGAAAGGCAGCAACTATTTTTCTCCGTCAAAAAAAGAATTTATGATTAATTACAGGGTACAGAATATTGAAGGGCTTGTGAAGCAGTTAAAAGCAAACGGAGTGACCATTGCAGATACCATTGGGTTAGCCATAATGCCTGGAAAGATTGCAACCAAAGAACATCTTTGACAAAACATTTGGAATTAGTTATCTAAATAGATAACTTTGTAGCATGAATGAAAAAATAATAAGGAACATTTTCTATTACAAGAATTATTATCTGGACTTCTTTGGGCAACTGAAGCCAGAAGTTAAAAAGAAATTCAACTGGACATTGCAACTAATTGCAACCGTTGAAAAAGTTCCTTCAAAGTTTTTCAGTCATATGGAGGGAACACATGGAATTTATGAAGTGAGAGTTGAGACAGGAAATGACATTTACAGAGTTTTCAGTTTCTTTGACAAAGGACAACTTGTAATACTCGTTAATGGTTTCCAGAAGAAATCACAGAAGACTCCGAAAAAAGAAATTGAATTGGCAGAGAAACTTAGAAAACAATACTTCGATGAAAAAGAAAGTAAATAACAACCTTACTTCGTTTGCAGACCACCTGGATGAGCAATACGGAAAGAGAGGTACAGAGGAGCGTGAAAGGTACGAAGAAGGATTTGAAGCTTTCAGGCTCGGTGTAATGCTCCAAGAATTACGTAAAGAAAAAGGGTTAACACAAGAACAACTCGCCGAGAAATGTGGTACATCAAAAACTTACATTTCCAGGATAGAAAATAATGCTTCGGACATTAGACTTTCAACCCTTATGAGAATAATAAACGAAGGTCTTGGAGGACATCTTCGTTTGAATGTTGACATGAGATAAAAGGCACTATTGCGAACACAGGCTACAGTTCATCCTGCCTGATTTTTCAAAGCACTTGTTTTTTTTGATTTATGATGTTGCACAAAACAACTTACCCTGGTATGTTTTTCTTTCATACATGCGTTTTTCGAGCCGGCTGACAAATTCAAAATTTTTAATTTTACCCCATCGGGGATGGATGACAAGATCAACCGGCGATTCGCTGATAAAACGCTCGATGACAATGGCTGGGTTGAGTTTTTCGAGCATATCAATACACAGGTCAATATAATCATCAACATCAAAATGATGAAAATCAGTGCTTTTTGTTTCAAACTCACGGGCAATGGATGTCCCTTTGAGTACCTGCAACTGGTGAATTTTCAGTGAACTGACTGGCAATTCCGAAATTTTTACAGCGTGGTCTGTCATATCACTGACCGTTTCGCCGGGCAATCCCATTATCAGATGGATTCCGCATGGAATATTGAATTGCTTTGCCAGTTTTATGGCATCGGCCGATTGCCCGTAGGTATGGTGGCGGTTAATTCGTTGCAGCGTTCTATCGAGGGTTGATTCCACACCCAGTTCAATGGCAATGTAATGCTTATTGGACAAACCGGCCAGCAGCGATAGAATTTCTGCATCAATGCAATCGGGACGCGTAGCAACAATCAAACCAAGCACTTTGTCATGATTCAGCATTTTGCGATACAATATTCCAAGATCCTCAACATCCGCATAGGTATTGGTATAAGTCTGAAAATAAACCAGGTATCGCATAGCCTTGTATTTACGGGCAAAAAAAGCTATCCCTTCATCGAGCTGTTGCTCAACAGGTTTTTCCTGGTGACAATAAAACGGGCTGAATGATTCGTTAAGGCAATATGAACAACCACCGTAGCCTTTGGTGCCATCGCGGTTGGGACACGAAAAACCGGCATGGATGGATATTTTCTGAACCCTGCAGCCAAAAAGCCTCAAAACATAAGATGAATAATCATTATAGGGCTTGTTTTTTGGTTCAGGTGCAGCATTTTTCATCATCACTCTTTAATATCTGGCAGATAAAATATTTTAACCATTCAAACTTAATACTCCTGAAACAAAAATATCCATATTCCTTTTATTTATTAATCAAGCGCTTTAAAATTCACAATGGTAATCACAACCGGTAATGTCAATGCTGGAATCTGACACTTTTTTCGGGGCTTACATTAGTTTTTGAAGTGTTTACGGATAATTTCCTTCAGATCGTCTATTTGAACTGGTTTTGAAATATAATCACTACATCCGGCATCAATGGCTCTGTTTCGGTCATCTTCAAGAGCATAAGCCGTCTGTGCAATAATTGGAATTTCCTGATTAAACTGCCGGATGGTATTTGCTGCCTCGTAACCATCCATAACCGGCATTTTCAGATCCATCAGGATTAAAGCAGTTTCGGGATGTTTTTGAAGCATCTCAATAGCCTCGTTGCCATTTCTGGCTCTCAGGACAATAAAATTTTCGTTTGTAAGCAATTCTTCAAAAAAGAAAAAATTAGCATCATCGTCTTCGGCAACGATAATTGTTTTTTTACCTTTTGGCGTACTAACTTCAATGGATGCTTTTTTCTTATGTTTTTCATCTTTCAGTACCGGCACTTCATGATATTCAATGGTAAAAACAAATTGCGAACCTGCTCCCAACTTGGATCTGACGGATATATTACCACCCAGCATCAGGGTATATGCTTTGGCTATGGAAAGTCCCAGCCCGGAGCCTTCAAATTGTCTTGACATTTCGTTATCGGCCTGGACAAATCTTTCAAAAATAATTTCAAGTTTATCTTCCGGTATGCCGATGCCGGTATCTTTCACATTAAATTCGATCATCTCACCTGCTATCCGGCATCCAATTTCAATGGTTCCCTTTTCGGTATATTTAATAGCATTTTTAATCAGGTTTGTCAGTATAGAATCAAGTTTGCTCTTATCACTTCTGATATAACAGCAAGCAGAACAATTCTTTTTAAGTACAATCTTTAATTTTTTTGCTGCAGCCTGGGGTTTGAAAAAATGATATAAATCATCCAGTGATTTATTAAGGTCGAATTCAGAAAGGCTGACAAGTGTCTGTCCCGATTCAATTCTGGCAATTTCAATAATATCATTAATTGTTTTCAACAGGCGCTCTCCGCTGCTTTTCACCACATCAAAATATTTCTCCTGTTTATCTGATGTCAGACGAGGTTTTTGCAACAACTCAATAAAACCCAGAATGCCATTCATTGGCGTTCTTATTTCGTGGCTCATATTGGCCAGGAAAGCGGTTTTAAGCCGGTTATATTCTTCTGCTTTTTCTTTTGCTTTAATGAGTTCAAGATTGGTTTGTACAAGTTCCTCATTGAGCGATTCATATTCTTCGTTCTGCATTTTCAGTTTTTCTTCGGCCAGCTTTCGTTCGGTAATATCGAGAGCTACAAAAGTTATCCCTTTTGAAAAATCGTTGAAATCAATTGGTGTTGATGCCAGTAAGACATTAATAATGGTTCCGTTTTTATGTTTCCAGCGTGTTTCGATCATTCCTGAACCTCTTTCGGTTATCTGCCGGTATTTTTCTTGTCCGACAAAGTCGTAATCTTCCCGGGAGGGGTAAAAAATGATAGCATCCCGGCCGATAAGTTCTTCTTTGGTATAGCCTGTCATTTCGCAAATCCGGTTATTGACTTCAAAAATGACACGGTTTTTCACCAGTCCGATGCCGGTTGGTGCTACCCTGAAAATGCTGCTCATTTTTTCCTCGCTTTGTCTCAGGTCTTCTTTTGCTTTTTCCATATAGGTAATGTCCCTCACAATAGCCAGTATATCATTACCGCATAACACGTACCGGGCTTCAAAATGCATGGGAACTCCGGCTATTTCCAATTGATACTGGTTGTATTGGGTTTTCCCGGTTTTTTTTACTTTTTCAATTTTTTCATAGGTAAGACGTGCAAGATTTTCGGGTAAAACCTCAGATACATTTTTTCCCAGGAAAGTATCAGGTGGGGCATATAGTTTATCGTGTCTTGCAGCGTGATAATCAATTATATTACATTTATCATCAAACAAAAACATCATATCTGGAATGGCTTCGAGCAAGGCTTTGTTACGCTGAAGGCTCATATTTAACATATTTTCAGCATTCAGCCGGCCGGTAATATCGCGGCCAACGCCAAAAACTGCTTCCTGTCCATCCCACAATCCTTTTGAAATAAAAGTTTCTGCCGGAATACATTCACCACTTTTAGCCATCAAATGAATTTTAAATATGCTGGATTTACCTGCCATAAAATCCTTAATAACTTCCTCTGCCTGATCCCAATGGTCATTCTCAAGAAGTATTCTGAATGGCTGCCCTGCCAGTTCTTCGAGAGTGTATCCGAGCCTTTTCAGGGCTGCAGGATTCACACTGATCAAATTACCTTGTATATTCAACACAAAGATAAAGTCATCAATATTATTGAAAAGCGTTTCAAGATTCTGACGAATGTTTTTAGCCTGTTCACCAGCTCTTTTCAGCGAGCTGAGATTGGTAAACATGGCGAAAGAGCCTTTAAACCGGCCAGATTCATCCATAATGGCTTTCGATGATGTCAGCGTCCACAATTCAGTACCATCTTTCCTTTTAAACCTGACTTCGTAAATATCATCCTTCCCTTCTTTCCGTTCAGACATTTTTTGACGGTGAAATTGATAATCTTCAGGAAAAAAAAACTGTTTCCAATGCATCTTTACCAGTTCGTCAACAGCATAGCCCAACATCAAAGCCATAGCATTATTGACATATACCGTTTTCAGGCTTTTATCAAGGCTCCATATTCCTTCGTTGGCTGTTTCGACCACAATGCGGTATTTTTCTTCGCTCAGGCGTAATTCATGCAATGTGTTTTTATGTTCGCTGAGTTCCTTCTCCAGTTGTTGTGTTCGTTGCAAAACCTGACTTTCGAGCTGCTCTTTTTCATGTTTAATCCTGTCGCGCCATTCTTTTATCCTGAACATCGACCGCAATAGCATGACCAGTTCTTGATCATCGTCGGGATTCATGATAAAATATTCAATACCCGCTTCCATCGCTTCAAACCGTAACGACTTTTTAAATGTTCCTGCAGGAATCACGGCCATAGGAACAGGTCTGATTTTTTCAACCTGCTTAACCTGCCGGCAAAAACTGAGGGTTGCATGATTATCGGCCGATTCAACAACCAAAATATCAGGAGATTCAAGTATTGCTTTTTCCAACCCCGCAGAGATGTCGGCATATAAAAATTCAATAGGCCCGGAAAAGGCAGTTTTTATTGCATTTTCAATTTTAACACGATGCTCAGGAACAACTACCAGCAATGCTTTTTTCATAGATGGTTTTGATTATATAGCAAATATATAATTTTTTTTGTCATTTGCACTTACCTTCTATGCCAAAGGTTTAAAAACTAAATTATTTCAGAAATTCAATTTTAAACGCAGGTAAACAAAATGCATATAACTCATGGTATTATTCCCGAAAAATTTCCCGCCAAACGATTGTGAAGCCACCGAGACAGCCGAATTGGCCGATAAACTGTAACTGATTGACGGACTAATAAAAAAACCATCAAAATCCGGAAAATACATGGTTGCCACAGAAGTATTGAAAAGCGGTGTTATGGGATATGATACCTGAAACAGGGCATTGTATTCGGAGAACGATATATTTTTGGGTGAAAATATATTCCCTGTAACAAATGCTGCCGGGTCAGACAATGAAACGGAATGCTGATTATATAAAAACTCCACATTCAGGTACAATGAATTGGTGAAAACATAGTCAAGTCCGGCCGAAAACAAAGCAGTTGAAGTTGAATCTCTGCAGGTTGGAATAAATACCGTAGCTTCGCCCCTGAAACCCAGATTATAAATATTGCCCGACCATCCTGCACCGGCTGCCACTTCATACTGCCTGTACCAGGCTGCCAGAAACTGAAAATCGTAACCATATTTATTAAAACGCGACAGCAAAGCACAGGTAATTTTTTTGCTGCTATCGGCAGTGGCAGCCATTTCAACAGCCGATACCGGCGAAGGGTAATATTGCAGCCGAAGAGCATCACAGCCCGGCTTTTCTTCATAATCGATATCGAAAAATGAATAGGTATTGAACAGGTCGTTGGGGTTCCATGCATAACACTGCCCCCAGTTGATACGCTGCCGGCCAAGGGTAATTTGCAGGCTGCCCTGCTGGTAATCGGCATAAAGCCGGTCGACGGTTGTGTTTAGTACAAACGATTTTCCTTCAGATAAATTGGTGCTAAGATCGAACAAACCGCTGCCGGTTTCGAGCGCGGAAGCATACATCGGGTTTACCTGCAGCATTTGCCCGTAAATAAAACGGTTGCGTGCTTCGGCAGCAACAGTGAGTTTTTCAAAAGGCATCCATTTAAAATTCAAACGGTTGTGGACAACCTGGTCGGTGACCCAGTCGCCTTTTACCCTACTGAAGATTGCCGATTGAACATTGCTCAGATAACCATTCAGTTCCCAATGGCACATTTTTATAGAATCCTGTGCCTGTAAAAACAGAATATTCATTATGAATACAAAAAGAATAGGCCATTTCATCATATCGGCTGCAACGGTTGTTTTTTCATAATTCTTTTCATCCCCTTATAACCGGAAAAGCTACCATTTTCAGAACCTAAATGTAACTTAATCAAGAACAATTTCCAATATTCAATGCTCCATATTTAATTCTTAAAATTAAGCGTAACTCTCCAATTTTGCCTAATCTTGTTGCCCAGCGGTTTTTCTTCAATATTATCTTCTTTTAAGCTTAAAAATTTTTGGAATCAGGGACTCAAATAAAAACTCATTACCCCCCTAAATAACTGGTCTGGAAATTTGAGTTTTTACTTTTAATTTAGGGTACTATGAAAAAGAAAAGACACTGGACAGCATAAGAGAAGTTGTCGATTCTGCAGGAAGCAGACAATGAAGGTATCATAGCTGCTTTACGCAAATAAAGAATAGTCATTTGATAAATTAAATACTTTAATACAAAAAAAATATTTCATTGCCGGTATCCGGTTTACAATTTCAAAACAAACTCCGGGTAAATACTTATTTTTCAATCCACCGTAGTGGATAGCTTATCACTAAAAACTCTGCCGTAGCTGATCGTTTGTCACTTCCTTAACTGTATCGCTTTTAATCTTACCGTCCTCGAGCACAATTACCCTGCGGGCTTTATCCATTACCCGGGCATCGTGGGTAGAAAAAATAAATGTCATTTTTTGTTCAATGTTGAGTTTTTCCATCATGTCGAGCAGGGAAAATGCCGATTTTGAATCGAGGTTTGCTGTGGGTTCGTCGGCAAGAATAAACTTTGGGCCCGAAGCCAAAGCCCTTGCCACTGCTACCCTTTGCTGCTGTCCACCCGAAAGCTTAGCAGGGCGTGCATTGATTTTGTCGCCAAGACCAACAGCTTCGAGTAATTCTTTTGCTTTTTGCCGGCGGGTTTTGATATCAATACCCTGTAATTGCATGATAAATTCAACATTCTCGAGGGCTGTAAAAACAGGAATGAGGTTATACGACTGGAATACAAAACCAATGTTCTGCAGCCTGAAACGGGTACAATCACTATAAGAAAGGGTTGAGATGTTAACCCCGTCTATCACCACCTCTCCACTGGTTGGTTGATCGAGCCCTCCGATAATATTGAGCAGTGTGGTTTTTCCCGATCCCGATGGGCCGACAATGGCTGTAAATTCGCCCGGTTCAATAGACAGGCCGATGCCATTGAGGGCATGAACCGGCAGGCTTTTTTCATCGTAGATTTTGTGAAGTCCTTTAATTTCAATACAATTCATACTAAAGTCGATTATTCTGTTCTGATGGCTTTTATCATATCAATGCGGGTTGCTTTCACCGATGGATACAACGAAGAAAGAAAACCGGTGAGCATTATCAATAACGAACTGATTATTAAAGTTTTTAAATCAATAGCGGGGTAAATAACCGAGGCATATCCCAGTTCGTAGTAAGCTTCTTTCCATATACCGAAATCAATACCATGAATGCCGGTATAAACCGAAACAAAATATCCTGCAGCCATTCCTGCTGCTCCACCCGTAATAGCCAGGAAAAAAGTTTCGAGCACGATCATATAAAAAATTTTTCGCCTTTGCATCCCAAGGGCCTGCAGCATGGCAATTTCTCTGATTCTTTCAAGTACGGCCATGAGCATGGTGTTGATAATACCAAAACACAATGCCAGCAGTATAATGATCAGGAAAATATACATGTACTGATCCATGGCACTTACCAGGTAACCGGCTTCGGGACTCAGGCTCAGCCAATCCATCACTTCAGCATCGGGAAACCGGGCAGCAAGCTGGTTTTTTATTTTTTCGGTTTCTTCGGGATGCAATACAGTTAAAACCACTTCGTGGCAAAAACCGGGCAAAATACCCGTAAGTATCTGAATATCATTAAACTGAGCTATAACATTGTATTCATCATAATTGGCATTGTCGGTTTCAAATATTCCGCCAACCCTGAAAGCCCCGCTTACAATGTCTCCGTTTATATCCTGCATGGTAATGATAATCTTCCCTTTGATTCCTGTTTTCAGTTTCTTTGCCAGTTTCCGACCAATAACGATGCGGTTTTCTTTACCATCTTCAAAGTAATTGCCTTCAATCAGCCGGAGGCAGAGGTTTGAAACGTTTTTTTCATCTCCGGGATGAACAGCCAGCAGCTTCACTCCGGTATTGGCCTGGGCAGTAGCTGCCATAGCTCCCATCACCAACCTGCAGCTTTTACCTTTGATACCCTGTATTTTTACTGACAGGCTGTCGTAACGGCTGCAATTACCCAGCAGCAGGTTAATATCCATATTTTCCCTGAAACCGGGAGCATGAACCTGAATGTGTCCGGTCTCGGTTCCTGTAATGGCATCGATGCGTTGTTTCACCATTCCGTTCATCAGGGCGATGGTAAAAACCCCGGCAAAAATACCGGCTGTAAAAGCCATTATCACAACCCCCGAACGCCAGGGATTCCGCCAGATATTTTTCCACGATAACAGAATAAGCATCATTTTGAATTATGGTTATGTTTTAAGCGCCGAAATCACTTTCAGCTTCGAAATATGGTTAACCGAATAAAAACTGATAAACAAGGTGATAGCCAGCAGCACCAGTGCCTGCGACAAAAAAACATCGTAATGTACGGAAAACGAAATAACAGGGTCGAATCCCATTTCGGCCATCATATCTGCAGCCTGCCCTGTGAGCGGGATAGGATGAAAATAGAAATAGTAGATGACAGGCAATGAAATTGCAATCCCTGCAATCACACCTGAAAGGGTTAGCATAAAAGCCTCTGCCATCATCATTAACGAAAGGCGGTATTTTTGCATGCCAATGGCAATGAGCACACCGAATTCACGGCGGCGTTCCTGCAGCATCATCATCAAAGTGCCAAGTATTCCAAAGCCAATTACCATATAAAGAATGCCTTTGGTAAAATATCCCTGCACACGGTCGCTTTCAATTTGTTTCAGCAATATGGCATTCATTTCTTCGAGGTTTTTCACTTCAAAATTCTCTCCAAGCATCTCTTTCAGTCTTATTTGCAGTGGTTTCATCATTTCATTGTTACGTACCAGCAATACAATGGATGAAGCCATTCGGTCAACCGAAAAAAACTGCTGGCAGGTTGAAAGGTTCATAAAAACAATTTGCTTGTCAAGCTCAACCGACGGATGTTTGATTATTCCTTCCACCGGGAAAAGCCCGGCAGCACTTACGCCATGATATCCCTGACTTATCAGCACCAATGTATCACCGGTTTTCAGGTTCAGGTACTGCGACAATCTGCTTCCGATAATAACACCCTTTGAAGTATCACTCAGATAAATACCTGCTACCATTTTTTGCGAAACAGCTGTTATTCTGTCTTCCATGTTTGGTTGAATTCCTGCCACCACAACTCCTTTGGTTGTTCTACCCGCCGAAGCAAGGGCATACGATTCGATACGCATAGCCATGTTAAAAATGTCCTTATTAATTTCCAATACGGATGATATGCTGTCAACGTTTTCCATCAGGTTATTAATCTGCGGGTCGTCGGTATAACCAAGGCTGTGAATCTGAATATGCCCTGACCATGAATGCACAACAACATCAATATATTGCTGGTACGAACCTTCCTGGATGGATGTCATGGCAATGGTAAACAATACCCCGCTGGCTACCGATGCCATGGTAATGAGCGTACGGCGGCGGTTTCTCCAGAGGTTTCGCCATGCAAGTGCCAGGTACATCATGGTTATTTCAGTTTTTTCATGTTTTGCTGCGAAAAAAATGTTTCTTACAATGGTTTGTTAAAGATCATTTTGTCAACCATATACACTGTTTTCTGACCAGGTTTTGCAGCCGGATGATATTCCAAACGTTAAAATTAGTAAAACAAAGATTCAGAATTGCTTTAATTTTAAAAAAATTATTACTCCAAAATTTTAATCATTAACATGAAAAATTATTCCTAAGTAAAAAATCAATAAATTTATTTAATAATCAACATTTTGCGTGTTCCAATTATTTTATTATTTACAATAAGCCGGTAATAATATATTCCTTCATGCCATTCGGTTGTGGTTATTTCAATCTGATGGCTTCCTTCAGGTATGATTTTATTAATAAAATGACCAACTTCCTGTCCAAAAGCATTGAAAATTTTTAATTGAACCAAAGATGGTGTTCCTGTTTTAAACAATATATTTGTATTTGATTTTGAAGGATTTGGAAAAATATTAATTAAAAATGGTGTTCCATTTTTGTCATCGGTTAATGGCCAAATATTCTGATTATTATTTATTTTTTCAAACAATAATTTTAAAAGGTCGTCACGTTTTAAAAAGAATTGTTCTTTTGATTTAGGTTTAAATTCCGGTAATTTTCCAATATATTCAATTTTTTGATCTGTTTGTTCCATTAAAAGATATAAATAACCGAGATCAATAATAGCAAAAATGGAATCCTCGAACGAAACAGGGTTTAAAATTTTGTCTTCGAACCACGAAACAGCTTCGGGATAATGCTTTAATTTAATATCGCAGTTGTTTGAAATGTAACCGGCAAGTTTATTTAAACCATCCGCTGAACCAATGGCAGTTTCGTTGTTCAGATAAGTTTTTAATCCGTCATAATCACCATCGGTAAGTTCGCGTATTGAAAACAACACTTTTAGTGCTGCGAGTGCGTAAACCGATTCCGGATAATTGGATACAATCTGTTTCAATGTAGTTTCTCCCTGGTAATAATTTCCGGTTTCAATATTTTCATACGCCATTTTAAACAGTGTTTCAGGCTGTGGCTGCTGTGGAATGGTGTTTTCCAAAAACCAGACAGGTTCATACAAATACAGGCCGGATGGAAAAAAATCAAGCTCAGGATCAAAATCTTCACCCCAATAATTATAAGACACTTCGAAATGTTTCAGATTATTATCTTTATATAACACCAAAGGATATTGATGCAAATCATTGCCATAAACAGCATTAAACCTGAAATTATAGGGAAAACTATTATCGGTTACAAACAACTGATAAATAGAATTTTGAACAATATTTTGAGTCTCATTTACAAAAACAGCATCTTTATTTCCTTCCAGATTGATGAAACTACCCCTGAAACAGGCTATTCCATTTGAATTACCGGTAATAATATTGCTTACAATATTTACCTTGCTATTATATACTTTAATCCCAAAGCAAAGGTCGTCCAAAAGGGTATTATTTTCAATTCTATTGCTAAACACCTGATTGGAATTATTCCCGGTAATTCCGGAATTTATCAGACATATACCATCGCCATCCGAATTTTTAACTTCATTATTTTCAATCAAAAATAACGGGTAACCATCGATATTGATTGCTGTCTTAGGAGATCTATCAAATGTGCAATATTCTATATTTACATATCCGGTTTTTGAACCGGCATTTGTAAATACAACATTGGAATTAACAAAAGTTGAACCATTCAGGTTTACATTTCCCATAGAATAATCAATACCGGAATTTACAAAAGAACAATTTCTTGAATCTAAAGTTGAGCTAAATCCTGACAGATAGCAATTTTTGAAAAGTGAATTGTTTAGTATAACAGGCATTTTATGATTCAATAATTTTATACCAGACCAGGTTTGGTTGTTGCACGAGATAAAAGAAACATGGTTCCCAATGCTGATATTACCGTATATTTCTATGCTATTTCCCTGATTTTGACCAATAATTTCAACATTGTCTTCAATAATAAGCGTAGCTCCTTCATCAATGATCAGTTTTCCGGTTGGTGAAAAATGCACAACAGAATTTTTTGAAATGGTCAGGGTTACTCCCGAAAGTACCGTAACATCTGTTGAAACGGAAATAAATACCGTATCAAAAGGGTGATAAATAGTATCAATGATAACATTGCAGTGCGGACAACTATCTACATACTCGTACCAGCCTGTTGTGAAATTTGAAAGAGTTTTGCTTTCTGATACAATAAAGCCCTCACTCATCAGGTTTATGGCCGGATCGCCAAATAAGTTAAAAACAGCATTTATTGATGGATCACCATATTTGAACTTGGCATCTAATGTTAACTCAGAGGTAACAAACATCATATCTGACCAAATTGCAGAGTGTAACCCTTTAAAAAATTCCTCATCCCAGTCACCTGCCCTTGATGCTCCTATAAATCCTATCGATCCTTTTTCTCTTTCATTGGTAAACCTTTCAGCAAAACAATCGGTATTTTGACCAGGAAAGGTTTGAGCAATATCAAACTGACCATTATAACAGGCAATACTTGCAAAAAATGGCTGCCTGTCGCCGTTGTTAAGCTTATTAAAATCACTTATATTGAAGGGTATCATGGATATGGTATTACCATGCCCGTAATATGATACAAACAACTGCCCGGTATTGATGAAGGAACGCATCTGGTCCTGGGCAATCGAAAGTTGTGTGGTTAATGCAGGAGTAACTTGGTTTACAATATATTGCGAAGTATCAATGATTTGATCAGCGATTGTGTTTATTAAATTTTCAATACCAGGTACATATACATCATAATCATAAGGCATTGAGGTTAGTAAAACATTCTTTTTCCAGTTATAAAAATTTGCCTCTTTTTCGTAGCGTATAATTTTAAAAACAGCATTTGTCAGTTCAAATGCATCCCCTGCACAAATACGGCCAATAAACACATCACCGAAATAATCGTAATTACTATTGTACCTCCCCTTTATACAACTAAAGAAATAGTCGTTAGCAACCGAATATGATGTGGTAAATCCATTTTTATAATAACTCGTAGGCATCCCGGTATTAAACGGCCCAACGTCCCCTACCAGGCAAATGAATCCCAAATGCCCATCGTAAGTGTGGTTGGCCGTACCGCTTTCATATACCTTTTTGATAAAATTGCGGATTTTTTGTTCTTTTATATATGGGTTAAGAGGATCATTATCATCTGGATAATAACTATTCAAAACAGAATTAACATTTACAATAGCTACATCAAAACCGTTGAAGTTAGCTCTATGCAAAGCCAAAGAATCAAGTGAAGGGCTGTGAGGGTTATAAAAATTGTTATCGGTAATTATCAGATAATCGGCAGTTATAAGCCCAAGCGTGTCGGTTACGCTTACCCAATTTACAGTGCCGGGATTAGCAACCCTTGTATTAATTGAAGCCCCTAAACCACCTAAGGTGTAATTGAGCAGGCTGCTTTCGCAAACATTGCTGAATATACCCGTGTTGGCACATACCGGGCTGGTTGGGTTGGTAAAAGAAAGGGTAAGCTGTAGTTTACTGTTAACTGAAATATGTTTAGTAACTGGGTTGTATTGCATGGGGTAAATCCATACTTCAGCCACTTTCTGGCCACGAATATATCCCGTGCTTTTAATTTCAGCCACCATAGAAGGCATAAACTGGTTGGTATTATACACCGCCAGGGTTTTGGCAAACACTTCTGCGAGGTATTTTGAACCATCAGGGTTTGTTATTTCCTGATGAGCGGGAGCTGGGTATATGATGTAATTATTTAGAGTAAGTGAAGAGTTTACGGTAACATTTAAACCTATATTACTGCACTCCGGAACAGCAAGTAAAACCTTTACATAAGGCAATTCAGGGCTGCCTTCAATTTTCATAACAGGATAATCCGGCACTGCCAATCTTTGATACACTGTTCCTTGTTCAGATACTGCGCGGGTAAACATACCCGGTATTTCGGCAGTGAATTTTACCTGTTGATTCGTGTTAGTGACTAAAGTTAAGACCGGACCGGCCGGACTGGTTTTGGTAAATGTTACCCATGTTTGGGCAAACATATTTTGGATGCTTAGAAAACCAATTAAAGCAAAAAGCTGGAAATGTAGTTTCATAAAGTTTAGTTTTTAATTAATTTATAGGATTTAGAAATGAAAGAGCTCGTTTTAATGCGATATATATAAATTCCATCAGGTAAGGATGTTAAATTAACTGGGATTATTTTTTCATTTTTCTTAACCGGGATATTTTTAATAACAGCGCCGCTTAAATTGGATATTTCGATAAAGGCATGGTTGATGTTGTTGTCCAGATCATAAGGAATAGTTGTATAATCAATAACCGGATTTGGATAGTTTTGTAATAAGCTAACCCTATTATTGACCGGCTGAACCATATTGTTCCATGCAGTATCCACCCAATTGGCATCCAAATGGTGAACATAAGAAGTAAATGTTTTTGCTGAATCAGAACTATAAGAAATGGTAACCTCCGTCATTTCTCCCCAATACCGTGAATCGTATTTCACCACATAAAAACTACCAGGAGTTTTACCGGCAGTAAAATCATAATCCTCATAATAGAAGTCGCATGTATCCGATATATATTGTAAGTTGAAATGTTGACCATAATCTGTACTTCTAAAAATTTTATAATTTGCTGGAACATGCCAGGTTACTAGATATATTTCTCCTGAAAATGTTCCTCTTGATAGTTTCGGATAATGACCTTGTGCGTTTAGACCTCCAATTTCAGAATCAAGAATATAGGAATTGAAACTGGAACCAGTATCCTCACTGTAATAAAAGGTAAATGGAGGATCCCCATTCCAACCCCAACCATACATTTCACCATATGAAGAACCTAATTCTGAGACACCTGCATTTAGATTTTCACTTAGTATTTCAAATGTTTCGCCAAAGTCAATACTAAGATATAGTTTAGGATAAAGTATTTGAAAAATTACACCCGGATTACATCCTGTTAAGTATCTTCCGATCTTATCCTGATAAATTTTACTCCATTTTTCCCCATTGTTGGTACTTCTGTATAAACAATTATATATAATATTATAAAGTACACCATCTGAAGCATCAGACATAATTGTTCCAATAGGCATACTATCAGTATTTTCAAGTGATTTATAGCAAAGGCCAAGTGTGCGTCCATTGTCTTTGCTATAAAAGATACCACTGTAAAGCTGATTTTGCTGGTTGTAATACCAAGGGCTGGAGAGGTATATTTCGCCTGGCTGCCAACCACGGGTCATCTGGGAATGGCAATTACCCACTGCAAAAATATTAAGCGCTGCAAGTAAAAGTAAATTGTTGCGTAACATGGCATTTAGTTTTTAATTAATTTACAGGGTTTAGATATGAAAGAGCTTGTTTTAAGGCGATATATATAAATTCCGTTTTGTAAAAAAGTTAAATCAACCTGAGTTGATTTGTTAAAATTTTTCATAGGGATGATTTGAATTAATTCTCCATTTAAATTAAAAATTTCGAGACAAACATTTTTTTCATTATTCCCCACATTATATTGAAAGGTTGTTTTAACAGAAAACGGGTTTGGAAAGTTTTGAGAAATGCTAATTATGTTTTGTTTATCAGGATAATAGACAGAATTCCATGCAGTATCCACCCAATTGGCATCTAAATGGTGAACATTAGAGGTAAAAGTTTTTGCCGAATCAGAACTGTAAGAAATGGTAACTTCTGTCATACCCCCCCAATACCTGGAATCATATTTTACAATATAGAAGCTACCTGGAGCATTGCCAGCAGTAAAATCATAACCCTCGAAAAAGAAATCGCAGGTATCAGAAATGTATTGCAAGTTAAAATGGTGACCATAATCTGTACTTTTAAAAATTTTATATATGGCAGGTAAATGCCAAGTTACTAAATACAACTCACCAAATGTCGTTCCAACAGAAATTGTTGGGTAATTGCCTGAAAGAACTCCTCCACCAACTTCTGGATTTATATCAATTGTGTCAAAATGAACACAATAATCAGTACTTCTATACAATTTGAATGTACCATAATCATAACCGTCAAGACCTAATATTTCACCTTCTAAAAATCCACCTACAATATTGTATTTTCTATTAGAACATAAAGGAATGAAAGTGTTTCCAGTATCAATGCTATGCCATATAGTTCCTTCATAATTTGCACTGCTTTTATATATTTCTCCATTCAAGATTCCGCATGCATAATGGCCATTTGATCCAGGTGTAACAATGTATTCCCAATTTTTCCCGTAGTTAAAACTTCTGTATAAACCAGAATATGCACTATTGTATAAAACGCCTAAAGTTGCATCTCTAAATAATTCTCCCACTGGCATACTATCAGTATTTTCAAGCGATTTATAACAAAGCCCAAGGGTACGGCCATTGTCTTTACTGTAAAAGATGCCACTGTATAGCTGGTTTTGTTCATTGTAATACCATGAGCTTGAGAGGTATATTTCACCCGGCTGCCAGCCGCGGGTAACCTGGGCGTGGCTATTGATAAACGCGAGACAACACAAGGTTGAAAGCAGGAAGCGTAGTTTTCGTATCATAGGGTTTAGTTTTTAATTAACTTATAGGGTTTGGATATGAAAGAGCTTGTTTTAATGCGATATTAAATCATCATTATTTCAGTTTTTTCATGTTTTGCTGCGAAAAAAAACCCTGATCAATGGGTTTGTCAAAAATCATTTTACTGATGATTAAAACGGTTTTTTGTCCATTTTTACCTGCCGGTACTATTTCGCTTTTAGAAGGCATTTCACGATCCCCAAAACGCCTGATCTCTGAAGCTGTCATGGTATTTACCAGTTCGCCTTCTTCGTCATAATATTCGCCTTTCCACTGGTCGAAACCATCGCAGGTAATCCATACCAGTATTTTACCCCATACCACCGGAGCATCGGGTAAAGCGATGAGTTGAATTTTATAGCAGGTTTTCCCGTTTACTGTTTCTTTTCCCAAAAGGGTGTGTTCGTAATCATGCAATATGGATGATTCCTTTACCAGGTCGTCGTTGGTGAAATCCGATCCCATCCATGACTGCATCATCATCGATGGTGGTATTTTTATCATCCGGTTGATAGATGGTACCCAGTTCCACATTTCCTTTTTTATTTTCAGGAACGATTGCCCTTTTTCTTTTGCCGGGCTGGTGATCAGAACCATCGAATAATCGGTACCCAGCGACCAGAATTTCATGGTAACCGAACGTTCCCATCCTGTTCTGACAATGGTCATGGTCATTTCGCCCTCACTGCTGTTGCCGCGGGTTTTATCGTCGGCTTTTTTGATAATTTCTCTGGCTGTCAGTTCCTGGGCATCGCAACAGGAAACCCAAAACGAAAACCCTGTAACAAACAGAAATAAAAACTTCAATTTCATCATATACAATTTCATATAAAAAATAGAATCAGTTGTTTCAGCCCATCAACCGTAAAAACATCCCTTGCCCCGACATTTTTTATTAATACGCAGGCGGGTGGTAAGCTGATCAGAACCATTTCTGTTTCATGATCAGTGTATTTGCGAAGCGAAATATAATTCAAAAGCATTTGCTGCGTTTTTTCCCGGTTCATGCATTATGAAAAGGAACTATAAAGTTAATAACTTTTTTATGCAACTGTTACGAAATGACCAATTTCCCATAAAACGGCTTTTCCTTCACTGTATGCAGTATAAACCAGGTTAACATCGGGATAAATTTTCCAATCTTATCAATGATTTTTCAGGCAGGTTTACCGTAAAACAGGTCCCTTTTCCTTCTTCCGATTCAAAATCAATGCGGGCATCAATGGCTTTGCAATAGCTGTGAGCAATGGCCAGTCCTATACCCAGGCCCTCATACATACGGGTAATTCCTTCATCATATTGCCTGAATGGTTCATAAATATGGGTAAATTTTTCGCGGCAAATTCCAATTCCCGTATCGCGTACAAAGATGGTAATGCTTTTATTTTCATTTACCTGGCAGCCCAGTTCAATAAAACCCTCATGGGTAAATTTAACGGCATTCGAAAGCAGGGCACTCACAACACGGCGTAATTTCTTTTTATCGGTCAACATATAAATTCTGTTGTTTTGCGGCAATACATTTATCCGTAATTCAATTTCTGTTTTCCGGTTTACAGCCAGCTGGTCCTTTGTATAGTAATACAGGTCTTTCAACAAATCAGTCAGTTCAAAGGCTAATATTTCGGTCTCAATCTGGTTGTTTTCAACGGCTGAAATTTCGAGAATACTTTCCATTACCTCAAGCAGATGGTGGGTACGTTCGTTGATAATACCAATGAAAATTTTCCGTTCTTCCTCATCTAAATCACGATCGCGGAGCAAGGTTGAAAAACCAATAATTCCATTCATTGGGGTGCGTATTTCGTGAGAAACATTCTGCAGAAAAACCGATTTTGTATGTTCAGCTTTAATGGCATTTTCTTTTTCCCTGATAAGTTCACGGTCAATGTTGTTTCTTTTGAGTGATTCTTTACGGGCAAAAACAAACAGTAAAATGCCCGTAAATGCAATATAAAACCATCCTTTGATGGACTGGTATCCGGTAATGACCTGTGCATCGTCTGAAAAAAGTAGTAAAGCCTTGTCGGAAAATGCAATCCATAACCCGCCAACAATGATATAAATCACTGAAATTCTTACTTCGAAGGGTATTTTTTTAAGCGGTTTATTCAACATATTAACGGGCAGGGATGGTACTAACTGTGATGCAAGTTATTGGTTTTTTTGATATTAAAAAAATTATTCCACAGGTTTTTAACCGGTTGTTGATAACTCAATCAACACCGGGTGTTTTCTTTTCAATATCTTTGGCCAAATTAAAAAAAAATGGCACCCGAACTGAATTATTCTGACGATAGTATCAGGACACTTGACTGGAAAGAACATATCAGGCGCAGGCCGGGTATGTATATCGGGAAACTCGGCGATGGCTCATCGGCCGATGATGGCATCTATATCCTGATTAAAGAAGTGATGGACAATTCGATAGATGAATATATGATGGGTTTTGGAAAAACCATCACCGTTGATGTTGCTGAAGGGGCAGTTACCATACGCGATATGGGGCGTGGTATTCCGTTGGGAAAACTGGTTGATGTGGCTTCGAAAATGAATACCGGTGCCAAATACGACTCCAAAGCTTTTAAAAAATCAGTTGGACTTAATGGTGTAGGTATCAAGGCAGTAAATGCATTATCGAAACGTTTCACCATCAAATCGGTCAGGGAAGGGATGTTGAAAAAAGTGGATTTTGCCGGCGGCGAGCTGATAGATGATTGTGCGTTGACAAATACCCACGAGCCAAACGGCACGGAAGTTTCTTTTATTCCCGATCCTGAAATCTTTGGCCATTATCACTACAAAAGCGAATACATTGCTGAACTTATTAAGAATTATACATTCCTTAATACTGGCTTATCCATTGTTTTCAACGGGCAGAAATACCAGTCAAAAAATGGCTTACTCGACCTGCTTGTCGAAAATATGAGCGAAGAAGGGTTATATCCCATTATTCACCTTTCGGGCGAAGATATAGAACTGGCTCTTACCCATGGACATGGCTACGGAGAAGAAATTTATTCGTTTGTTAACGGCCAGCATACCACCCAGGGCGGAACCCACCTGACTGCCTTTCGTGAAGCCATTGTTAAAACCATCAGGGAATTTTACCGCAAAGATTTTGATCCGTCCGATATCCGGACATCCATCATTGCAGCCATCAGCATAAAAGTGGAGGAACCGGTTTTTGAATCGCAGACCAAAACAAAACTCGGTTCAAAAGATATCAGTCCAAACGGTGTTTCAGTCAGGAATTTTATCGTTGATTTTGTAAAAGAAAAACTTGACAACTTCCTCCATAAAAATCCCGATACAGCCGATATTCTGCTGAAAAAAATCCTTGATTCGGAAAAAGAACGCAAAGCAATTTCGGGCATTAAAAAACTGGCACGCGACCGCGCAAAAAAAGCCAACCTGCATAACCGTAAACTTCGCGATTGCCGGCTTCACCTGAACGATAAAGACGAACTGGCCGAAAAAACCTGTATTTTTATTACCGAGGGAGATTCTGCAAGCGGAAGCATTACCAAATCGCGTGATGTAAATACCCAGGCAGTTTTCAGCCTGAAAGGCAAACCATTGAATACCTATGGGCTTACAAAAAAAATTGTTTACGAAAATGAAGAATTTAACCTGTTGCAGGCAGCCCTCGACATTGAAGATGGTATTGAAAATCTCAGGTATAACAAAATAATTATTGCCACCGATGCCGATGTGGATGGTATGCATATCCGCCTGCTGCTCATCACTTTCTTTCTGCAGTTTTTCCCCGACCTGATTAAAAACCGGCATCTCTATATCCTTCAAACACCCCTGTTCAGGGTGAGGAACAAAAAGAAAACCCAATACTGCTACTCGGACGAAGAACGTATTGATGCTATAAAAAAACTGGGACCTAATCCTGAAATAACCAGATTTAAAGGGCTGGGCGAAATTTCACCCGACGAATTCTCTCATTTCATCGGCGAAGATATAAGACTCGATCCTGTCATTATGAAAAAAGACGATCTGGTTGCTGCCCTGCTTGAATTTTATATGGGAAAAAACACACAGGAACGACAGGATTTCATTATCGAAAACCTCAGAATTGAAGAAGACCTGGTGAATGCCAAAGAATTGATTCTGAACTGATTTAAAAAATGAATAATTTCTCAAAAATTGCTGTTGTTGATATTGAAACCACAGGTTTTTTAAACCAGGGGGGACTGATTGTTGAAGTGGCCATTGCCGAACTCGATACCGACAATGGAAATACAGCACTGGTCTTCGAATCGGTAGTGCGCGAAAAAGCATTCCGTATCAGTCATACCCGTCACCCATTCGGATGGATTTTTCAACATTCCGACCTTACACCCGCCGATGTTTTTGCAGCACCGCTTTTTGAAGATGTCAGACCGGTAATGCAATCTGTTTTAGATGGATATCCTGCAGGGGCTACCGCCTTCAACAAAGATTTCGATTTCCCGTTTCTCAGGTCAAGAGGCCTTGTAATACGCGATTTGCCATGTATCATGAAAACAGCCTGCCCGGTATTGAACCTCCCGTCGAAAAAAGGTTACAGCAACCCCAAATGGCCCAATGTGCAGGAAGCATGGGATTTTTTCTTCAGGCATAGCGGGTACCACGAGGCCCACAGGGCAGCCGATGATGCTTTGCACGAAGCCATGATCTTATACCAGCTGATCAGGCTTGGTGCATATCATTTTGAAATGAGTCAATAACTTATTGAATTTTACGCATTACATCAACAATGAAAAACAAAAAAAATTCATCCCTGCCTGACGAAAATGATTTGACCAAACCACTGGATGAAAGCAATGGAACCGATGCTGAGCCAGATGCAGAAAAGTCCCCAGATGACCAGCTTCATGCTGCAGCAGATTATGGCCTTACCGACGAACTGACCGATAAAATAACCCATACACAGACCCATCTTTCGGGAATGTACCAGAACTGGTTTCTCGACTATGCCTCTTATGTCATCCTCGAAAGAGCAGTTCCCCATCTGTTTGATGGATTAAAACCCGTTCAGCGGCGTATTCTGCATTCAATGAGGCGCATGGACGACGGACGCTACAACAAGGTTGCCAATATTATAGGCCATACCATGCAATTTCATCCCCATGGCGATGCTTCCATCGGCGATGCCCTGGTTCAGCTTGGACAAAAAGAACTGCTTATTGATGCCCAGGGAAACTGGGGTAACATTTATACCGGCGACAGTGCTGCTGCTCCCCGTTACATCGAAGCAAGACTTTCGAAATTTGCCCTTGAAGTGGTTTTTAACCCAAAAACCACCCCATGGAAATTATCGTACGATGGCCGCAACCAGGAACCTGTTACGCTACCGGTAAAATTCCCGCTGCTGCTGGCACAGGGGGTGGAAGGTATTGCCGTTGGACTTGCTTCGAAAATACTTCCCCATAACTTTATTGAGCTCATTGATGCATCTATTGCCCATCTTAAAAACCAGCCATTCAACCTGATGCCCGATTTTCCGACCGGTGGCCTGGCCGATTGCAGTAAATATAACGAAGGACTCAGGGGAGGTGCAGTAAAAATCAGGGCCAGAATCAATAAAATCGACAATAAAACATTATCGGTTACCGAAATTCCGTTCGGAAAAACAACCACCGGATTGATCGACTCCATTATCAAAGCCAACGATAAAGGCAAAATAAAAATCCGTAAAATAGACGATAATACTGCAGCACAGGTTGAAATTATTATTCATCTTGCACCGGGAACTTCACCTGACATTACCATTGATGCACTCTATGCATTTACCGATTGCGAAATTTCAATCTCACCCAACTGTTGTGTAATAGACAACGATAAACCCCGGTTTATCAGTGTGAATGAAATTCTCAGGCTCAATACACAACGAACGCTCGAACTGCTGAAGATGGAGCTTGAAATCAGACGTCGTGAACTGGAAGATGACTGGCATTTATCATCGTTGGAAAAAATTTTTATCGAAAACCGCATTTACCTCTCCATTGAAGAATGCGAAACATGGGAACAGATTATCCACAATATTGATAAAGGCCTTGATCCGTTTAAAAAGAAACTCCGGCGCGAAGTAACCCGCGATGATATCGTTTCGCTGACAGAAATTAAAATCAAACGTATTTCAAAATTTGATACCAAAAAAGCCGATGAACACATAAAAAATGTTGAGAAAGAACTGAAACAGGTTGCCCATCACCTGGCGCACCTGGTTGAATATACCATCAGCTATTTCGAAAGCATAAAACAAAAATACGGAACCGGTAAAGACCGGAAAACCGAATTACGGAGTTTCGACACCATTGAAGCATCCAAAGTAGTGATAGCCAATCAGAAACTTTATGTCAACAAGGCCGAAGGATTTGCCGGATATGGCCTGAAAAAAGACGAATATGTTTGCGAGTGCAGCGATATTGACGATATTATTGCCTTTCGCCGCGACGGAAAATATATTGTAACAAAGGTTGCTGAAAAAATATTCCTGGGTAAAGACATTGTTCATATTGATGTGTTCAAGAAAAACGATAACCGCACCATTTACAACGTGGTATATAATGATGGAAAATACGGTCCGGTGTATATGAAACGATTTGCTGTTACAGGCATCACACGCGATAAAGAATATGATGTTACCAAAGGATCGGAAGGTTCACGCATCCTGTATCTGAGTGCCAACCCAAACGGAGAGGCAGAAACGGTGCGGGTAACGCTCAAACCACGGCCAAAAATGAAAAAACTCTTTTTCGACCTCGATTTCAGTACCCTTGCCATCAAAGGCAGGCAATCGCTTGGCAACATACTTACCCGCTACGCCATTCATCGCATTCAACTGAAAGAAAAAGGGATGTCGACCCTTGGTGGCCGTAACATCTGGTGGGACGAAACCGTACTGCGCATTAACGATGACGGCAGAGGCCGTTTGCTGGGTGAATTTGTTGAAAACGACAAAATACTGGTTATCCGTAAAAACGGTTGTTATCTGCTCACCAGCTTTGATCTTGCAAACCATTACCCCGACGATGTAATTCTGATTGAAAAATTCAACCCGCGGAAAGTTTTAACAGCAGTTTACTTCGATCCGGTACAGAATTATTTATATATCAAACGGTTTCAGGTTGAAGAAACCCTGAAGGAAACCTGTTTCATCAGCGAGGAAGAGGGATCGTATCTTGTTGTGGTCAATGACGACCGTTTCCCACAGTTTAAGGTACATATCAAAGGTCGCCAGGTTCCGGAAATAATTGATGTAGATGAATTTATCGCTGTAAAAGGAGTGAAAGCCCGTGGAAAAAGGTTGTCGAACCACCAGGTAGAGCGGGTTGAAGTGATTGAGCCACTCGAAAAAGAGCAGATCATTGAACTATTGGATGATGAAGATTCTGATAATGAACCATCAAGCCCTGAAACTGAAAATAAAAAGAATAAGGATGATTTTTCCCAGCCCGAACAAATGAAAATATTTTAACTTTCGGGAGTAAAAAAAACAGAGAAGGTATGCGCATTTTTCTTGTCGGATTTATGGGTGCCGGAAAAACAACACTGGGACGAAAACTTGCCCGTAAACTTGAACTTAAATTTATTGATCTTGACAGAGAAATTGAAAAAAAATTCCAGAAATCAGTCGTTGAAATTTTCACCTCCGACGGAGAGGAACAATTCAGGGCTATGGAACTTGACGTGCTGAATCTTTTCCTTAAATCAGACAATTATGTGATGGCTACCGGTGGAGGGACTCCCTGCTTTGGCAATGTGATGGATACACTTAATAATTTCGGTACGACATTGTATGTCAAATCATTACCCGAAATTCTGGCGAACCGGCTTACCAATGCCTTTATTGAACGTCCATTGCTTCGCAATAAAACCCCGGAAGAAATGCTTGAATTTGTAAATAAAACACTCGGTGAACGAGAACCGGTATATTCGAAAGCCCATTTCACACTCAACGGAGATGAGGATTACGACCTTGATCAGCTGGCCAGGAATCTGCTGCTTTTTTAAACGGCAGTTGTTTATCTGAAAAAAATGTCAGGTGTTATTAACGTATCGCTGTGATGTAAAGCACGGTCAACCATATAAAATTCATACCGTATTGTGTCATATTTGGGGGGTTGCCCTGCAAAAACGGAATAATTAAACTCAACAATTATATCGGCTTTAAGGGCAGGATTTTGTCCCCGCGGTTCAATATAAGGAATAATATAATTTGAAACGATTACCGAGGTATCTTTCTCATACCTGCCCTGTTTTTTAATATACAAGGCAGGGAAAAAATTACTACGGTATTTTCCGGTATAAGGCGGGTTGGTATCTCCCGGCTGCAGACCTATATCACCATCGCCATCCCTGAGGGTAAAAGTAAGCTCCACTTTTTGTACCGGATTTCCCAGGTTATCGATGGCAAAGGTAGCAATGGCGCTTTTAAACCTGATATCGGGCACGATGGGATAATCTATTACTTTTTCACATGCAGTGAAGAATGTGTAAAATATCATGCATTGAATAAGTAATTTTTTCATAATCAGCTTTATAGTGCAAAAAACCGGAATCCAATAACTTACATTGAATTCCGGCTTCATCTGAATAAAATTTTATACTTCCCAGGTACTTCCGCTATTGAGCAGGTCGTCCATGCATTTGATTTTTGCTTTTGCCTGAACCTCTTTAATCTGGGAGTTAACCATCTGGTCATACGAAGGCGCTGCAATTTCCCTGATGACCCCTAAAGCCACAGGATAATCGGGGTAATTCATGTGAACAAGCATCATGTGAATACCTGGATTAATTTCATGGGCATTATGAACCAGGATATCTTTCTCGGTAATACCATTTTCGCCAATTTTTACAACTTTCAGCCGTAAGCCATCAAGAATGAGGCCTTTGTCGTGGTTGGTACCAAAAATCATGGGTTGGCCATGCCTCAATATAATCTGACGGTCTTCCTTATGCTCTTTGTCGGTAATGGCTGCAAAAATTTTATCATTAAAAATGACGCAGTTCTGTAATACCTCTACCACCGATGTTCCGTCATGATGGGCTGCTTCGGTAAATATTTCGTTTGAAAGTTTGACATTGGTATCGATAGAACGGGCAAAAAAGGTACCGTTTGCACCTATCACCAGTTCGCCGGGATTGAATGGATGCTCAATGGTTCCATAAGGCGAGGTTTTTGTTACCGCTCCCAGTTTTGATGTGGGAGAATACTGGCCTTTGGTTAAGCCGTAAATCTGGTTATTGAATACAATCACATTTAAATCCATATTACGGCGAATGGCATGGATAAAATGATTTCCGCCAATGGCCATTGAATCGCCATCACCGGTAATATTCCATACACTAAGCATCGGGTTAACGGCTTTGGCACCTGAAGCAATGGCAAGCGCCCTTCCATGGATGGAATGAAAACCATAAGTATTTGTGTAGTATGGAAAGCGCGATGAACATCCTATACCAGAAATTACTGCAAAATCCTCATGACGGTATCCCATTTCGGCAAATGTCTTGAGAATACTGTTTAATATGGCATGGTCGCCACAACCCGGGCACCATCTTACTTCCTGATCGCTTTTAAAATCCTGCGGGGTAAGTTTTACTGTATTTTCGCTCATGACTATTTCTCCTCTAAAATTTGTGTGAGTTTTTGTTGCAATTCATCAATGGTAAAAGGCAAACCCTGCACTTTGTTTATTTGCCTGAACTGATATTGCTGAAAATTCATACGCAGGTATTTGACAAACTGGCCAAGGTTGATTTCGCAAACCACTATTTTTTTCCAGTTTTTAAATATTTCAGCAGTGTTTCTGGGTAGCGGATTAATATAGTTGAAATGTGCCAAACCAACTTTTCTGCCTTCATGCAGCAGATTTTCAACGGCCGAAGTAAGATGTCCATAGGTACCACCCCACCCTACAACCAGCAAATCGCCTGATTTTTCACCTTCAACCACGACGTCCGGAATTTCGGCCTGAACTCTTTTCACCTTTTCTTCCCTGAGGTTGGTCATCAGTTCATGGTTTTCGGGAACATATGAAACAGTCCCTGTGATATTCATTTTCTCAAGGCCGCCAATGCGGTGTTCAAGTCCGGGTGTGCCTGCTACAGCCCATTCCCTTACCAGGGTTTCAGGGTTTCTTTTGTAGGGCAGATATTTCTCACCCGATGGTTTGGCAATGGGTGGTTTAATGGCCGGAAAATCTTTCATCTGTGGTATTTTCCATGGCTGTGTTCCATTGGCTATATAACCATCGGTGAGTAAAATAACCGGAGTCATGTGTTCAAGGGCAATTTTGGCTGCTTTAAAAGCATAATCAAAACAATTTGCCGGAGTGCTTGCTGCAATCACTACCAGCGGGCATTCACCGTTTCGTCCGAAAACTGCCTGCAACAAATCGCTTTGTTCGGTTTTGGTAGGCAAACCGGTTGAAGGGCCACCACGCTGAACATCAACAATAACCAACGGAAGTTCGGTCATTACTGCAAGACCAATGGCCTCGGTTTTTAATGCCAGTCCGGGACCCGATGTGGATGTAACGCCTAATGCACCGGCAAAACTGGCTCCAATGGCTGTACAAATGCCTGCTATCTCATCCTCAGCCTGGAATGTAATGACACCCAGATCTTTGCGTTTTGATAATTCCTGTAATATTTCTGTAGCCGGGGTAATGGGATACGATCCGCAGAATAATTTCAGTCCTGCTTTTTCGGCAGCAGCTATCAAACCCCAGGCTGTTGCTGTATTTCCGTTGATGCTGCGGTATTTACCTTTATCAATTTCGGCAGGTTTAATGCGGTAATGCGGCATGGCTTCAATGGTTTCGGCATAGCTGAAACCTGCACGCAGTACAGTTTTATTGGTTTGTATAATGATCGGGTCTTTTTTAAATTTACTTTCGAAAAAAGCATCTGTATGGTCTAAAGGCCTGTCGTACATAAAATACACCATCCCAAGGGCAAACATATTTTTACTGCGTAATACCGATTTATTATCAACCGGAATATCTTTCACCGAATCGCGTGTAAGCGAAGTGATAGGCGCTTTGATTATGGTCCTGTCGGTAAGATTATCCTCTGTAAACGGATCTGAAGTTTTGTATCCGGCTTTCTGAAGATTTTTTTCATCAAACATGTCGTTGTCGATGACAATGGTGCCACCCTTTTTGATCCATCTTGTATTGGCTTTCAATGCTGCCGGATTCATGGCAATAAGTACATCGCACATATCGCCGGGAGTGTTCACTTTACGGCTTCCGAAATGTACCGTAAAACCGGAAACACCGCCAACTGTACCCTGTGGTGCCCTGATTTCGGCCGGATAATCGGGAAAGGTAGCTATATCGTTTCCTACCAAAGCCGAAGTATCGGAAAACAAGGTCCCGGTCAGCTGCATACCATCGCCCGAATCGCCCGAAAAACGGACAACAACGGTGTCGAGTTCATTCTCATTCATTTTTATATTCATGTCGTTAATAATTTGAGGTTCTGCAACTAATTAGCAAAATTTTAAATTTTATTTCAAGTGGTAAATTTATATTTTTATTATCATTTCCTCAATAAAATATCGGTTTTCTTTCGCATGTTCTAAAACATATTTATTATCATTACCCTTATTACCAATGTATTATATCGAAAGTGAAACCCCCTCACCGGTCAGCATTTTATATGCAAGCCAGTAAAAACATTTTTAATAAAAATATAATCTTTTCTATAACCCAGAAATTGAATTATAAAGAAAATACATGAAGTTTTTACAGGTGAGTTTCTTCCTGATGAAGGTTACTTACCTGATTACCAGTTTTATCATTCGCGAAATATTACCCTGACGCAATACCATCCCGTATAATCCAGGCTCAACCTTAAGTTCAACAACTGCTTTTCCGGAACTGCCAGTATCAATATATTTCTCTGTCACCATTTTTCCTGAAATATCGTACAATGTCATGTTAACCATCCCCGGTAATAATCCTGATATAAATAAGTGATCGTGGGCAGGGTTGGGATGAATAATAGGTGCAAATGCTTTATTTTCAGCGATATTATCAATAAAAATCATATTTTCTATTAATAATGTGGCTGTATCGGCAATGTCGGGAAAATCGGTGAGCCAAATCCGGTAAACCAGTGAATCGAAAAAATGCATCGATGGCATTTGATTCAGATTGTAATCAAGCAACGTGTCGGCAATGTTGTAAGCAGCGGTTCCGAATTCAGGCTGCGCAATAATTTCAAAACCATAATCCAGCCCTACGGGAATTGAATCGTTTTTAAACAGGTCAATATGAACACTTTCTTTAACAATCCAATATTCAATAAATACATAATCATCATTGGCAACGAGGGTATAACCGGGTAAAATTTTAACCCTAACCCATGCTTCACTGCATAACGAAGGCATTGAACCATTACAAAGCCTGTAACCAATGCTGTCCTGCCCGGTGAAATTTGGATCAGGGGTATATTGAAGATCGTTGCCGGTTATTTCAACTGTCCCATGTACGGGTTGATGAAATATATCAATGGTAGTGGAAGATAACTGGAAATGAATAAAATCATTGGCAATGATGTGCACCGTAAGGGTTTCGCCGGCTGCTCCTGTGGCATTATCGTCGAAAGCAACCGGGGTCAGCAATTCAAAATATCTTTTGTTAAATTCCTGGTGGTATAAATTTGCCAGGCCTGCATCATGAATAATCAGGGTATTTTCATCATTGCGTGTTTCTGCTGATGCGCTCCAGTTGTGTGTCCCGACCACAAGAATGGGATCAGATCCGGGCTGGTCACGGTCAATAATGGCATATTTGTGATGAAACGTAGCTCCATCGGGCCATACGCTTCCATCGGCATTCTGATAATCAAGCACATTGATATTATTGGCTACCAGCATATCAAATTCACTGCCCGTATACTCCACATAATCAATAATGCCTTTAACATCAACCCCTGCATCGTGACGTGCTTTAACGATATTTCCAAGGGTATTTTCGGTAAAAACAAGGATTCCGAATTCAATATTATACTGAGATGAAGCCAATGCATTGACAATGGCCTGGTTGGTGCCATCGCTGGGAGAGAAATAGAGCTCCATCTTTTTTCCACCAATGATAAACTGATGCGGGGTATTATTGGTTTTCTGATTACCGAATCGGGCCAGTGCCGGGTTGGGAACCATGGTTGAACTTCCCCACATCTCGTTAAATTCAAGCACATAAGCTTTTGCCAATGATTGGTCCTGGATGATGATCATACTGTTGTAATCAAGGTTAAGGTTGGCATTGGTATGGTTGGTAGATCCGGTAATAACCTGGCAATGAGCCTGATCAGCAACATCAATGATAATAAATTTATCATGCATGATGGCATCATAATTTCCACCCAGTAAAGGAATTCCATCACTGAGATTTTCAAGAACCGGGTTTGGGTCGTCACCATCGGTGATATAACGTACGGCCACCCCACGGGCATAGGCTTCATTTAAAGCTATAATTATTTCTTCATTATCAACATCATACATTGTAACATCGATGGTTGCAGCAGCCCGGTTGATATAGGCAATGACCGTATCGGTAAAAGCTCCGGGAATGGCTTGTGCTATGTTTCCGGTGGCAACCGAGGCATCGACAGGATGGTTGAAATATACTTTAACCGCTCCGCTTGAAAGCGACCTGGAAGCAAAAACACTTATTCCGCTGAAAGCAGTATCGCCGCTACACACCGAAAAAGCCCTGACATAAACCATACTTGCCGGTTCGGTTTCAATGGTAGCGGTGTGGAGGGTTGATGGCGCACCGAAACTGAGATGCCCCATTTCAAGGGCTGGTGTTGTGCCGTAATAAATTTCGGTAGTGGCTATGCTGTCTGTAGTCCATTCCAGTTCAATGAGATCGGTTTCAATAATGGTTTGTGTTACCGGCGATGTAAAAGCTACATGAGCCAGTGAGACAATATCGTCTTGATCGCGCGGCAGAAGCTGGTAACCTGATGATGGGTTGGATGTTGAGTACTGCGATATAATGGCAGTTACTTTACAGAAAGAAGCCGGAATGGGTTTCCCGACCAATGGAGAAGTGTTTACTACCCTGATTACAAAATTTTGTCCGTTGGATGTTAAATTGTAATTGGTATTACCCGAAAAATTCGAACCTGCGGGTACATTGAGAAACATTGCATCATTGATTTTAACCAATTGTCCTTCATAAGATTCTCCGATTTGCGATGGAGTAATGACCAAAGCTGCCGGTAAGGTATTGCCTGATGAATGAATTGTAAACCCGGACACAGGATCGAGTTCGAGCAGGTTGTTGTATTGTTTAAGGGTTCCGGTAACTGTAATGGAATCACCTCTTAATATCGAACTTACTGTAGCTCCGTAGGCAGCAATACCTGCAGTGCCATCCTGAAAATACCTGATATTTCCGAGTTCCTGTCCGTTGGTTACTATCCCGCTGAGTGTCACCACTGTTCCGGCGGGTAAATTTCTGGCTTCGGCTATTGTCAGTGCCTGATTAATAAAAGGAGCCAAAACTAAAATGAATGTAAAAATGTTTTTCATAGCAACGTTTTTTTGTAAAGGTACAAAGCAATGATTTTACGGGCAAATTAATATTTTAAATTCTGAATAACCATTCCTGCTGTTGGTCAAAATTGAATTTCTGGCAAAAAAGAGGAATAAACATAAACAATTACCATAAAATGAACAATTTGCGTGTCAATGGTTGAAATACAGGAATATTTTGTACTTTCGTAATCGGCATTTTTACCACAAAATAAATTATAATGGTAACTTTACCCACAAATAAATGTAAAATCAGATAATGTCTAAAAAGTCATTATATGCGTAGGATTAGCGACCGTATAGGGATACTTGCTGTTGTAATGGTTTTTATTGTACTCCTCTTTACTTCAGCAATGTTTCTTGTTGAAAACAAGCGTCACAAGACCGTTACAAAAGAAAAAATAAATGACCGCAAATTACTGACACAGGAAATCATTTCGGCCAAATCGGAATATTGCAAAAGCCTTGCTTTTGATTATTCATTCTGGGATGACATGGTTGTTTTTGCAAAAAATCCATCCAGGGAATGGGAAGAATTAAACCTTAAACCTGCCCTGAAAGTTTTTCATACCGATATGATGTGGGTATATTCCAAAGGGCTTACACTTTCGCGTTATACAAGCATTCCTGATGCTGCCATTTACCAGAACCTGAACACCGACCTTGTTAAACTTTTCAATGACGGGGCATTCAAGCATTTTTTCACCCGCATCAACAACCAGGTTGTTGAACTACATACTGCTGCCATTCAGCCCGGTACCGACACCCTGAGGATAAGTGCCCCTCAGGGATATTTTATCACTGGGAAAATATGGAATGATAAATATTTAAATGAATTAGGCAGGCTTTCTCAAACACGTATTCAAATCATTAATTCCCCGGATGAAGCAGCTAAAATTCAGACCAATGCTTTTTTGCTTCCCTTAAATAACGAATACGGGAAACCCGAAGTGTGGCTGAAAGCAACCATCGATTCCGGTTACTTTGCGCTTTTATGGCAATCATCTATACATCAGGTAATTATTACTCTTTTTACCGGACTTTTACTGGCCCTGCTGGTATACCTTTTTATGCGGATTTATTTTCTGCGGCCTTTCCAGACCCTTACAATTGCTGTAGCCACCTTTAACCGCGATTATTTTAATAAAATACGGAATCACAGCCATGAAATTGATTCGCTCATCTATCATATTGAAAAACTGTTTATTAAAAATCAGACACTGGAACATGAAATTGAACTGAAAAATGCCACGCAGAAAGAATGTCAGAAAAGGGAAAAAATGCATGAAACTTATCTCAATGCTGTTACCGAATCGCTTATTATTGCCGATGTGTCCTCGCTGATGATAAAAGATATTAACGAAAATGCATGCAGGTTGTACCAGATTGATCGTGAACAATTTATGAAAATGCGGCTTTCTGATATCTGGCCTGATGTCAATATCGGTGGATTTTTCAGCCAGGACGGATTACAGGGCAAAACAATGATTGTGCTTAACCGTAAAAACGGTAATGTTTCTTTTTATGTTTCTCTCAGGGGCATTTCTTTTAAAAACGAAGAAGGTGAATTACTTATCCTTGCTGTTTCCGATATTACAGAAAAAGTAATGGTAGAAAATGCTCTTCGCGAAAGTGAAAACAAACTGAAACTTACCCTGAACAACACCCTCGAACTTAACCGCCGTATTACCGAATCGGAAGCCCAGCTGAAAGATTTTATCGACAATACCATTGAATCAATTATCTGGATTACCCCTGAAAAAACCATTAAAACTTTTAACAAAGCTGCCGAAAAAATCAATTTCGATGTTTATGGCGTAGAACTGAAAGAGGGGCAAAATATCCTGGCTTATATTTTTGATAAACCGGAATTCGAAATTCATTTCAACGCAAGCATGTCGGGCGAAAAAAGATGGGTCGAAAAATATATTTTCTCGTCGGTAAGCCAGAAATCATATTGGTTTGAATTTCGCTACAGCCCGGTATTTAACGCAAGCAACAGCATTGTTGGTGTTTTACTTTCCACCATCGACATCACTACCCGTAAAAAAGCCGAAATTGAACTTCAGAAAAACCAGGCACGGCTAAAAGAAGCTGAACGAATTGCAAGGATGGGGCATTTTGAACTCGATCTGCAAACCGGTCAGTCGTTCTGGTCGGAAGAAACCTATCGCATTCTTGATATCCCCGTTTCTACCCCTCCGAGCTTTGACCTTTTCAGAAACACCATTTACGAAGCCGACCGTGAGTTCATCTATTTCCTGCTTGACCAGCTGGTAATTGAAGGAAAAAACTTTAACCAGGAATTCAGGATTAAAAAAATGAACGGCGAAATAAAATACGTGCAAAGCATTGCATATGTAGCCGATAAAGAAAAAAATCCTGTTATTTTCGGCACAATTCAGGATATCTCCGAGCGCATACAGGTTGAAAAAATACTTGCCGAAAGCGAAGAAAAATACCGCACTGTGGTCGAATCGGTTGAAGAAGGAATCGGCGTTTTAAACCCCGAACTGAAATTTGAATTTGTAAACCATGCCGCACTTTCCATTTTCGGTATCGATATGCAAAATATTGTTGGCCATAATCTTGCTGAATTTCTTTCACCCAAACAGCTTGAAATATTAAAGCATAGCCTTGTAAAAAGAAAAAAAGGCGAACCGGTCATCACCGAAATTGAAGTGGAAAGGTTCGACGGCGTAAAACGAAATATCCTGGTAACCACCACCCCGAAATTTGAAAAAGGTACATTTACAGGCACTTTCAATATTTTCCGCGACATTACCGAACGTAAAAAGGCCGAAGAACAACTCAGGGTTTTTAACGAAAACCTTAAAGAACTCAATGCTACAAAAGATAAATTTTTCAGCATCATTGCCCACGACCTGAAAAACCCGTTTAATACCATTGCCGGTTTTGCACAGCTGCTGACTGCCAATATCGATCTGTACGATAATGAAAAAATAAAACATTTTATCGAAATCATTTATAACTCATCAACCGGGGCATCGGCTTTACTTGAAAATTTACTGCAATGGTCACTCTCGCAAAGCGGCCGTATTGCTGTGGTGCCGCAAAGTTTTAGCCTCAATGCACTGATACAGGGCACCATGAACCTGATGAAAGAAACTGCCATGAAGAAAAATATCCGGTTTGTAAACCAGATAACCGGAAGCTACATCACCCATGCCGATAAAGATATGATAAGCCTCATTGTGAGAAACCTGCTTTCAAATGCCATAAAATTCACTCCCGAAGGGGGTGAGGTCAGTGTTTCGGCCATCTCAAAAGACAATCATCATATCATCACCATCAACGATACCGGCGTAGGCATTGAACCTGAAATATTAAAACACCTTTTCCAGATCGATTACAGCCATTCAACAGCAGGTACCTCGGGTGAAAAAGGAAGCGGACTGGGTCTTATCCTGTGCAAAGAATTCATTATGAAAAACCATGGCGATATCTGGGTTGAAAGTGAATTGGAAAAAGGAACCCGTTTCAGTTTTTCGTTGCCGGCCCATAACGAATAAGGATCGAATGCTTTAGCATTTCCAGCTCTTGAATTTCATACTGAATTGCCGTAAATTGCAACAGAAAATTCTGTTAAAGCAATGAAACCTGTTGTTATGTTACCTTTGTTGATGTTGTCAGTGATCTCTCACGGTCAGAAAAAAGACCAGTTTAATGAACAACGGTTTCAGATGGTTAAAAACCAGATTGAAGCCAGGGGCGTGAAAAACCATCTTACCCTTGAAGCGATGAAAAAAGTGGAAAGACATCGCTTTGTGCCCGATGCGTATATCGATATGGCTTATGCCGACTGCCCGCTCCCTATTGGTAACGGCCAGACTATTTCACAACCCTATATTGTTGCCTTTATGACAGAGGCCGTGCATCCTGCTACAGGGAAAAAAGCCCTGGAAATTGGCACCGGTTCCGGTTACCAGGCCGCAGTGCTGGCCGAAATTACCGATACCGTTTATTCGATTGAAATTGTTCCCGAACTGGCTATTAGTGCATCAAAAAAACTGAAAGAACTGGGCTACACCAATGTGATTGTAAAACAAGGCGACGGATATATAGGCTGGCCTGCCCATGCTCCCTTCGACATCATCATTGTAACAGCAGCCTGCGACCATATTCCGCAGCCTTTAATAGACCAGCTGGCCGAAGGAGGCTACCTCATCATTCCGGTTGGCAGAGAACACCAGACCCAGGAACTTGTGCTGATAAACCGTAAAAACGGAAAAATAAAAAAAGAAAACCTCCTGCCGGTGCGTTTTGTACCCTTCACCCGCCAAAAAGATTAAGGTATTAATCACAGAACTCTTGTAAAATCTCTGAAACAGGTAAAAATATTTTTACCTTCTTATTAAACCTGAACAATGACAAATTTTATATCTTTAGTGGCTCTATACGATCAATTTTAGACAGAAATTTAAAATGCCAAAATTATGTTCCATCTGAATCTGAAATTCAATATCAACCGTAAGCTGGTATTTTATATCCTGATGACCAGCCTTTTCATTTTTATCGCTACCATCGGCTATATTGCCTATGTTACGCGCCATAACACCCTTAATGATTCAACCCGCACCATCGATGCCATGGCACGCGAAAATGCAAAGGAAATAAGTAATACCCTGAATGTTGATATGGCCATTGCGCGGAGTTTATCGCAATCGTTTAAAAATTATTACGAAATTCCGGTGAAAACAAGGCTGAAATTTTATCGTAATATCATCAGGAATATTGCTGAAGAAAACCCTCATATCCTGTCAGTATGGACACACTGGGAATACCGGACCATCGACTCAACCTGGAATAAAAATTACGGAAGGGTAAGATTTACTTACTATCGTATGGGCGAACAACTTCTTTATAAACAAGATACGGTAAATCTTGACGGAGATAACACTTCGGGTTTGTATTACAAGGTTAAAACCTTAAAAGCCGAAAATGTGATAAATCCTTACTGGTATTCCTACACCCATCAGCAAGCCGATAATATCCTCGAAACTACACTTTCTGCGCCGATTTTACGGAATGGTGAATTCGTAGGGCTGGCCGGAATTGACCTTGGACTTGATTTTTACAAAACACTGGTCGATAAAATAAAACCTGTGAAAGGCAGCTATGGCTTTTTGCTGGCCAATGACGGGTCATTTATTGCCCACCCCGATAAAAATAAAATCGGAAAACTTTTTGAACAGGAATTTGAAACGGTAAACAATGATTTCAAAGTGGTTGAAAATGTGCAGAAAGGTATTCAGTTCTCTTATTATTTTATCGATCCGGCCAGGAATGCTTCGTATTATATTACCCATGCACCGGTTTTTATCGGTAAAACCTCCACCCCATGGTCTGTTGGCATTGTTGTACCGGTGAGTGTTATCATGCAGCCTGCCAATCATGCACTTTTAATAGCAGTGATGGTAGCTGTTTTCGGCCTGCTGGCGCTTGCCATTACCGTTACCTTTATTGCAAGGCATATTACCCGACCCATCACCCGCACCATCAATACATTAAAAACACTGGCAAAAGGTGAAATCGACCGCGCTCAGAAACTTGAATATAATAACCAGGATGAAATTGGCGAAATGACCATCGCCGTGAATAAACTGGTTGAAGGTTTAAACCGTACTGCTCATTTTGCCCGGCAAATAGGAAACGGTGATCTCGATGCCGGCTTTGAAAAACTGGGCGATAACGACGTACTTGGAAAATCATTGATAGATATGCAGCTCAGCCTGAAGCAGGCAGAAGAAGAAGAAGCGAAAAGAAAAATCGAAGATGACCGTCAGAACTGGATTACCAAAGGAATTGCCCGTTTTAGTGAAATTCTCAGGCAAAACACGGCAAGCCTCGAAGAACTTTCGTATAACCTGATGGAAAACCTGGTATCGTACACCGGGGCCAATCAGGGTGCAATTTTTATTCTTAACGATGCCGACGAAAACGATATCTTTTACCAGCTCAAAGCAGCCATCGCTTTCGACCGCCGTAAACTCCTGAAAAAAGACATCAGGCCTGGCGAAGAGCTTGTAGGACGCTGTGCATTTGAAAAACTTACCATATTAATGTCTGATGTTCCGCAGGATTATGTAAGAATAACCAGTGGCATGGGTGGTGCAAACCCACGATGCATTCTGCTTGTCCCGCTGATTCTTAACGACAGGGTGTACGGCGTTATCGAACTGGTTTCGTTCAATGCCTTTGAAAAATACCAGGTTGAATTTGTGGAAAAAATAGGCGAAAGCATTGCATCAACCATTGCATCGGTAAAAGTGGCTGTAAAAACAGCTGAACTGCTGAAACAGGCACAGATTCAGGGCGATGAACTGGCTTCCAAGGAAGAAATGATGCGCCAGAGCTTCGAAGAGCTGCAGGCCACGCAGGATGAAATAGAGCGCAAAAACCAGCAGATGGAAAAAATAAATGAACAATACCAGAAAGAAAAATACCTGATGGAAAACCTGATGGATAATATTCCTGATGCCATTTATTTCAAAGATCTGCAAAGCAGGTTTATCCTTGCCAGCAAATCGGTAATCCGTCGCTTTGGGCTAAGCAGCATGGAAGAACTGGCCGGAAAATCTGATTTTGACTTTTTTACACCCGATCATGCCAGGCCGGCTTACGAAGCCGAACAAAACATTATCCGTACAGGTATTCCCATTGTCGACCTTGTTGAAAAAGAAACCCGGCCCGACGGCACCCATGCCTTTGTTTCGACTACAAAAATGCCGCTGCGCGATGCTTCGAACCAGGTAGCCGGCACTTTTGGCATCTCAAAAGATATCACCGCCCAGCAAAAACTCATCGAAAACCTTACCCTGGCAAAAGAACAGGCCCAGAAAGCCGAAAAAGAATTAAAAGAACTCAAAGACAAAATTAACAAACTGAAAAATGAAACGTAAAAAATCTTACAAACTTATTGGCCATTTTAATGTTGAAAATTTGCCTTTTAGGAAGGGATTAGATGTACATTATTTGATTGTATCTAGGTTTATTTAATTTGCTTTAGCAATTACTTTGAATTAAAAGACATTAAAATATCAAAAATGATTGAACAATACTTTTCAGGAATTAAAACCAAATGGTTAATATTGATATTGTTTGTTTTAACATTTATTGTCTTTTCACCTGCTTTATGGTTCAATTTTTTATTGAATTATGATGATGATGCATTGATTATTGAAAACATGGTAATCCGCAGTTTATCGTGGAATGGCCTTTATCACATGTTTTCAACATTTGTTTATGGGCTTTATCATCCTTTGGTTACATTAAGTTTTGCGGTTGACTATTTTCTCTTTGGCCTTAATCCATTCGGATATCATTTAACAAATATTACATTGCATGCCATAAATTGCATTTTAGTATTTTATTTTTTAATGAATTTATTTCCAGGTTCAAGAGGTGTTTCTTTTTTTATTAGTATTTTATTTGCCATTCACCCTTTGCATATTGAGTCAGTAGCGTGGATTTCAGGGAGGAAAGACTTATTATATGTTTTGTTTTACCTTTTAGGCTTGCTAACTTATTTAAATTACTGCAAAACCAAATCGGTAATCATGTATTCATTTACTATAATGCTGTTTATATTCTCATTGTTTTCAAAATCTGCAGCAGTATCATTTCCATTAGTAATGCTGGTAATCAATTATATTCGAAATGATAAAATTTTTTCATGGCCTAATATTTTCAGAGTAATCCCTTTTTTTCTGTTATCTTTTATTTTTGGTATCATCAATATTTATGCCCAGCAATCAGATAATTTTATAAGGGATATTTCTGGTATTTATAGTATATTCAACAGAATCATTTTGGTACTATACAGTCTTGTTTATTATATTCAGATCAGTTTATTTCCTTTTACTTTATGCCCAAAGCATTTCTATCCTGAAATAACAGACGGATGGCTGCCAAATTATATGTACATAATGGTTTTCACCATCCTTCCTATAATCCTTTATTTTAATATTCGAAAACGTTTAAACAGGATTGTCATTGCTGGACTAGTGTTCTATCTGGTTACAATTTTTTTTATGTTAAAAATTATTCCCACCGGTAATGATTTTGTTTCTGACAGATATGCCTACCTTGCAATCATTGGTGTATTTTTCCCATTATTTTTAATTAAAAAATTTAAGAAGGTTTTATTTTTTTTAGGTATATCACTAATTTCAATAAATTGCTATTACTTTTATTCTTATATATTTTACTGGAAAGATTCGGTTCAGGTTTGGACAAAAGTATTACAAGAATATCCCGATAACTTTTTAGCATTTAACGAAAGAGGCCAGGCTTTTTTATACGAGAAAAACTATTCTAAAGCAATTGAAGACCTGAATAAATCCTTAAAAATTAGTCCATCAACGTTAGCCTATATGAATTTAGGCCTTACTTATTCTCAACTTAATAATCCACACGAAGCTATAAACTTTTTTTTAAAGGCTCAAAAAATCGACTCATCTAATAATATATATATATATAAGCAAGGAGTACTTTAAATTAAAAGAATATAGCATTGCAAAGGAATATTTATATAAAGCTTTTCAGCTTAACCCTTATAATGAGCAGGTAAATAATAATCTGGGTATTATTCTGGCAAGTACCGGTGAATTTGGTGAAGCAAGTATTCATTTTGAAAATGTTATTGAAAAAAATCCTTATAATTACGAAAGCCATTTAAATCTTATCAATCTGTATATTAAAAAAAATGATTTTCAAAATACTTTAAAGGTCATTTCAAGAAGTTTGCTTTATTTTAAAAACGATTTCGAAATATTAAAAATACAAGCAGAAATTTATCTGAAGCTCGAGGATTATGAAAAGTGTATTCATGTTTATAATAAACTCTGCCAGATTGATAAACATAATAAGCAAAGATATTTATTTAGAATTTCGAATGTATACATTAAAACAAATAATTGGAATGCAGCACTGGGTATCCTTTTAGAATTACATAAAGAAAAAGGTGACAACCCAAATGTTAGTGTAAATATTGGCAATTGTTATTATAAACTAAACGAACCTGATTCTGCCTGCTATTATTGGAAAAAAGCCTTTAGTCTGGGGCTAATTAATGTAAAACCGGTTATTGAACAAAATTGCAAGTAATTAAAAAAAAGAAAAAAAAGTTGAAGGAATCATTGTGATTTTTTTTAAATCTATTGATTCTGTGAAGAAATAATAAAATTAATCACTATTGTCCGATAAAAATAGTTTATTCATTTTAGTAAAACTAAAAGTGCTGATTATCAGTTAAAATTTTTTGCTGTTTTCATATTTTTCAAAAGTAAGCCCCCTCAAAAAAGACTTAGCTGAA
>CAZLJX010000025.1:21443-54929 GCA_964559985.1 uncultured Bacteroidales bacterium | reverse complement strand
TTATACCAGATCATCTGTAAAAATTTTTAGGGTGTTGCAACGCTGAAAACAGGAGCAACTTGCATATTGAACAAATATATAATATTGATATAAAACAGAAATAAAGAAATATTTTTTTGAAAGCACACTTTTTATATCTTACAAGCCAAATAAAATAATATTCTTTGAAAGGATTGGTTATAAAAACAACCGGTTCAAAACATTGGGTTGAAGCTGCCGGTACAGGGATTTGTGAATGCATTATTAGAGGAAAGTTACGCACACGCGAAATTAAAAGTACCAACCCTGTTGCGGTGGGTGACTGGGTAGATTTTGAGCGGGATGAAAATAAAAACCTGGGCATTATTCATGACATTTTCGATCGCAAAAATTATATTGTCCGAAAGTCAGTTAATTTATCCAAACAGTCTCATGTACTGGCAGCCAATATCGATCTGGCTGTAATAATTGCCACCATGGCACAGCCTGAAACATCAACCGAATTTATAGACAGGTTCCTTGTTACAGCCGAAGCCTACAGAATTAAACCAGCCATAATATTTAATAAAATTGATATTTACGGTGATTCTGAACACGAAAAACTCAAATGGTATCACAATATTTATACCGGCATTGGTTACGAATGTTACGACACTTCTGCCGCAGAATTGATGAATATTGAAAGTATTAAAACACTGTTTCAAAACAAAATAACCTTGCTGACAGGCCATTCTGGTGTAGGTAAATCAACCTTAATCAATGTCATTGAACCTGCATTAAATTTAAAAACAACCAAAATAAGCGAATACCATAAAAGTGGCAAACATACCACTACATTTACTGAAATGTTTAAACTTTCATTTGGGGGTTATATAATCGATACGCCAGGTATTAAAGCTTTTGGCACTTTTGATATGAAAAAAGAGGAAGTTTCGCATTATTTTCCTGAATTTTTCAGACTCTCTTCTTGTTGCCAGTATTACAATTGCACTCATATTCACGAACCTAATTGTGCTGTTTTACAGGCTCTCGACAAAAATGAAATAAGCTGGACCCGTTATAAAAGTTATCTTTCTATTACCGGTGGAAATGATGATAAATACCGTTTACCCGAATAATTCTAAACTTTAAATAAAATGAACCTATTGTTAATCAGTAATTCTACCAATCCGGGTGAAGCATACCTTGACTACCCGAAACTGGAAATTCAAAAATTTTTAGGTACCAGGAAAATCAAAGCACTGTTTTTGCCTTATGCTGCAGTAACTTTTTCATTCGGTGAATATGAGGAAAAAGTCAGGGAACGCTTTAATGAAATTGGTCATGACATTGAGAGTATCCATAAATTCCCTGATGCCGAAAAGGCTGTTGATGAAGCACAGGCGATAGTAGTGGGTGGAGGAAATACATGGCAACTGCTTCGTATGATCAGGGAAAATAACCTGATAGAGCCTGTTCGGAAAAAAATCCTTTCAGGCATTCCATACATTGGATGGAGTGCCGGGTCGAATGTTGCCTGTCCGACTATCCGTACAACGAATGATATGCCTGTCATTGACCCAAAAGGTTTCGATGCATTTAACCTGGTTCCTTTCCAGATAAATCCGCATTATCTTGATAAAAACCCGGAAGGTTTTGGTGGCGAAACACGAGAAGCCCGAATTATGGAATTTATTGAAATCAATCCTGGAATTTATGTAACCGGGCTACGAGAAGGCTGTATGTTTAAAATTATTGATCATCATATTGAATATATCGGGAAACATCCGTGCCGCATATTTATTAAAGGGAAAGAGCCCGTTGAATTGTTTTCCGGAAATAATTTTGATTTTTTACTTAAATAATTGCCTGTCAAAAACCTTCTAAAAATTTGATTATCAAATTGTAATAATTATCAAAAATGGTAAGCGGCAGGGTTTCAGCCTTGTCATTGGTATGATGATATGCACTGATGCCGCCAAGGGTATAGATATAAAAACACGGTACTCCTGCCTGGTCAAAAGGACAATGGTCACTGTTACAAGCTCTTCCCCGCGTTAAAATAGCCGGAACAAGTTGCAGGCTATCGTTAATTCGTTTCATTCTTTCAAACTCATTGCGATATATGGTACTGTTAACGACTTTTATTCCTTCATCCCCTGTTCCTGCCAAATCAAAATTTAAAAGAAATTTTATTTTTTTAAGATCAATAGAAGCGTTTTTTACAAAATTTACTGACCCGAGCAATCCAGGTTCTTCTGCAGAAAATGCAATGAAAAGGACAGAATATTTTAGTGGATTTTTTGCAAAATAATTTGCCAGTGAAAGCATCATAGCCACACCACTGGCATTATCGTTGGCGCCTGGAAAATATACATCCCTGCCCATCATTCCAAGGTGATCGTAATGCGCTGTTACAAAAATAAATGAATCTGCAAATTGTGTCCCTTGAATATAACCTGTAACATTTGCCGTAATGTAATGTTCAAAGAAATGATTTTCAATTTCTACTTCACAAAATGTTGCATTTTCACTTAAAATATCTTTTTTAATATACAAAACTGCACCTTGATGCTGCACCTGGCTTATTCCCCAGATTAACGGCTCTTTTTGTTCGATCAGAATAAGGCTTATTCCCGTTAATCCTTCTTCAATTTTATGAATATTGATTTTAATGCTATCGGATTGATTTTTTGTAAGTGGGAAATCTGTTTCGTGTATAAAAAGGCACGAATCTGCTGCTGTTCTTATTACATTTTCCAATAATTGCCAGGAAAATAACTCCGTAACGGAGCAATGTTTCACAGGAAATTTTCCGGATAAAGAGGAAGCTGAAGGGCTTATCAGGTAATCGATACCAGGCTTCAGAATCAAACTATCAACCACAACAAGCATGTTTCCCGGGAAAGTATTAATACTGATACTAAAAGATTGAAAATAATTATTTCCGAAAGGAATCAATTTTAGTTTTTCAAACTGGCTTGAAATATAACGTGCTGCTAATGAATCACCTTTGCAACAATATCCCCTTCCGTAGAAATAGGGTGATGTTAATGTATCAATGATACTCCTGGCAAAGCTGATGGTTTGTGCATGTAAAATATTGCTATAAAATGAAATAAAAATAATTATTACAACCCTGAAGCCGATACTATTTCTAAACACCATGATAACTTTTAGTTAAAATTCATAACATTATTACAATATAAAGGTAATTTTCATTTTCAAATCATTCAACCTTCAGCAATTAACTTGCATACAATTTAGATAATAAATCATTTTCAATTACTATGGCAGTTAAAATATTAGTAATCAGTAGTTTTGATAATAATCCGGGATTTAATCCTGAAGCTGAGCTTTTGATAGAACTTCATAAATTTGGAGCGCAAATCGATATCATGACAGATAGATGGACCAAATATATCTATAAATTCCATGAGGCAGGGATGAAGATTTTAGATTACCAGCCCGGAAAAATCATTGATTTCAATACCATAAGAAATTTAAGAAAAATATTGACCGATGGAAAATACAATATTTTACAGTTAAACAATAATTTATCAATATTCAATGGAGTAATTGCCGCATGGAATTTACCCCTTAAAGTGCTATTTTTAAACGGAATTACTGATATCAGGCAAAAACCTTTTTATATTCTGAAATACATCAGCTCTTTAGTCAATAATATCATCTGCATTAATGAAACCCTATCTGATCATATAAAAACGAAAAGCAACATGTTAAATCCGAAAAGAATGGTGTCTATTCAAAAAGGAGTCAATCTGAAATGGTATCAGGATATCGAACCGGCTGATTTAAATAAACTTGGCATTCCGGGTAATTCATTTGTTGTGAGTTGTTATATTCATGATGGTTCAGCCAGCCGGATACAATACCTGATTAAAGCCCTGAATTATTTACCCCATCATCTTCCGATTCACATTATTATTGTAGGCAACAATTTATTGAACCGAAAAAATTACAGCATTTTGATAAAATCTAAGAATCTGGATAAAATTCATATTCTTGGATTAAGATCTGATTTACTGAATATTATAGCCGCAAGCAATGCATTTGTACTTCCTTTGAAACAAGGTGAAAAAGTGCCAATGTCTTTATTGGAAGCCATGTCGATGGGGATAGCGCCGGTTATTACCAAAGCCAGAGGTATCAATAACCTTGTAATGAACAACCAGAATGGTTTGGTAATTCAACAAAATAATCCACAAGCAATTGCAACAGCTTTAATAAAAATGTATTTCAACCCTGATCTGACTTTTGAAATGGGGCTCGAAGCACGAAGGTTTATTGCACGTCATTATAATATCTACCAGTCAGTTATTCAATACAAGCAATTATACGAAGATTTGTATGCAAGCACATTGAGCCAGGTTTCATATTATTTTACCAAAAAACAACTGGCTTTTCAATAATTACAGCTCAGAAAAAAGGGAAATCAGCTATGACATGTATGGAGTATCAAATCTGTTTTCAAAAACGCCGTATTTTTTAAGGTGCATATTCCAGTAAAAATTCGTAATGCCTGTCAATGAGAGCAGGCGGAAAAAAAATATCTGAATTTTTGATAAGCGGTTTGGCTTTGCCATTTTCCTGATAAGTTTTTCTGAAAAATTACTGGTCTTGGCAAAATACACTCCCAGTTCAAAAAATTGCCTGAAAAGCCGTTTTGTCATCACCGGATGTTTTATTTTAATCCCTTCCACTCCACCTTTTATTACGGTACCTATAAACCTGCATTTCATCCGAAACGTAAACTTTTCGAGGTATCTGGCAATAAATACCGAATGCAGCGATTCCATAAATCCTGATTGTACAATAAAGCCTAAACTTTTTTCATTATGACATCCGGTTTGATATAGATGTTCAAAAAAATCTTTGACAATTCCTGGCATACAATCGGTATATAAGGGGAAAATAAAAATCACGATATCAGCTTCGCTGAAAGCATGAAGATGAATTTCCCTTTCTTGTAAACGGGCAAGGTTATATACCGGCACTTCATCCGCAATCAAAGTATTAAATCCTTTAATAAATTGCTGTGCAAGCAAGATTGAATTACTACTTACCCCTCTGGGTGAACCATTAAAGATGATCAATTTCATGTTTTACTTCTTCATTACTAAGGTTCTCAAGCCATCTGGTAAACCGGTGCCTGGCATGAAAATTTAATCCAAACCGGTCGTAGATGGTATTGATAATTGCTATATCTTCATCGTCTGTATCACACTCTTTTTCAAGCACTAATCCAAAATCAGGATAAGATTGATATCGTTTCATATGATGCAATTCTCCATCAATGATAGTTATATAAGGATGCAGCAAAACGATGAGGCGATCAGTTATTTTTTTTAATGACGAACTTGTAAAACCTGCGTAAAGGGGTGAAGCAAAAATTACAAAGTCAGAATGAATATAGGATTCAAATATTTGGCCGGCATCATCCTGAAAAGTGCATAATCCGGGGGTTTTCCACCAACACGAAAAACAACCGGAACAATAATGTAACTGCATATCTGCCAGTCTGAAATAACGAACTGTATAATCTGTACTTAAACTTTCTGCTAAAGCAGATATTCTTCGGCTAAACGGAGAATCTCCATTTTTCATATCTCCATTTAAAATCGTAAGGATTTTATTATGAAGCATATAAATGATTGAATTAAATGATAAATTTCTGAAATATTACAGAAAATATACAATATCCAAATATACCAAACCTTGCCTTGTTTTTTACAATTTTGTATGCTTTAAATAAAAAAACCGGAAAAATAATTTTCCGGTTTTAATCTGAGGTCTCTGGCGGATTTGAACCGCCGTAAACGGTTTTGCAGACCGCTGCCTAACCCCTCGGCCAAGAGACCAAATATTTTTGGACTACAAAATTACAAAAAAACTAAATATAAAGCAATAATGTCGCTTTTAAATAACCCCCGGCTTACCTTGCAAGCGATATACAAACAGCACCAACCTGTCCGCCGACAGGAGGATTAAGTTTTTTAACCGTTAAATCAACATGTTTAATCCCAGGGATCTGCTTATATAAACAATCAATGATACGTTGTGCAACATGTTCCAAAAGATGACTTTTTATTTGCATCTGTTCTTTCACTAATCGGTAAACATCAATATAATTGATGGTATGTTTCAGATTATCAGAATAACAAGACTGATTTTTATTGATTTTAATGGTCAAATCAACGATAAATTTATTACCTACAATTCTTTCCTCCGAATAACAACCATGAAAAGCATAAAATTCCATTTCTTCCAGCCTGATGGTAATTTTTTCCCCTGGCAACAAATCATCAAACAGATTTTTCATTGATCAATCTTTTTAATCATTTAAAAATTCACAACAAATGTATTAAAGTTACCGACAATATTCCTTGTTTACAATGATTTTGAAAATGAATGGCAAAATTCAATAAAACCTGTTATTTTTGTAAGTTTTATTTGAAAAAATTTTAATATGGCAGAAGTATCAAAAAAAGACGAAACACAAACTGAAAAAACATCTTTAAATTTTCTCGAGGAAATTATTGAAGAGGACATCCGTTCAGGGAAAAACAATGGCCGGGTTGTTACCCGTTTTCCACCTGAACCGAATGGTTATCTGCATATAGGACATGCAAAATCGATTTGCCTTAATTTCGGGCTGGCAAAAAAATACCATGGAAAAACCAATCTCCGTTTTGATGATACCAACCCTGTAAAAGAAGATATTGAATATGTCGATTCTATCATGGACGACGTAAAATGGCTTGGGTTTGAGTGGGATGGATTATATTATGCTTCCGATTATTTTGAGCAGTTGTACGAAATGGCAATAAAACTGATAAAAAAAGGTAATGCTTACGTTTGTGACCTGACATCTGAGCAGGTTTCTGAAAGCCGCGGCACACCAACAGTTCCAATGACTCCAAGTCCATTCCGTAACCGTTCAGTTGAAGAAAACCTCGATCTTTTTCAGCGGATGCGAAAAGGTGAATTTGCCGACGGAGAAAGAACTTTAAGGGCAAAAATTGACCTGGCATCACCCAATATGCACATGCGCGATCCTATTTTATACAGGATACTCCATGCCAGCCATCACCGTACAGGAGATAAATGGTGTATCTACCCAATGTACGATTTTGCCCACGGACAAAGCGATTACCTGGAAGGAATAACCCATTCCATCTGCACACTTGAATTTGAAGTACATCGGCCGTTATACGACTGGTTTATTGACGAAATTTTTGAACCCGGCTATCGTCCAAGGCAAATTGAATTTGCCAGGCTAAATTTAAGTTATACGGTAATGAGTAAACGGAAACTTTTACAGCTGGTTAAGGAAAATTTTGTAAAAGGATGGGACGATCCACGTATGCCAACTATATGCGGGTTAAGACGCAGGGGTTATACTCCGGCGTCAATCAGGATGTTTGCCGATAAAGTGGGAATTGCCAGGCGCGAAAACATGATAGATGTTGGATTACTGGAATTCTGTGTGCGCGAAGACCTGAATAAAAAAGCACAGCGCATTATGGCTATCCTAAATCCGTTAAAAGTAGTAATCACCAATTATCCTAAAAACCATACCGAACAGCTTGAAGCCATCAATAATCCGGAAGATACGACAATGGGGAGCCGGAAAGTTCCTTTTTCACGTGAAATTTATATTGAAAAAGATGATTTTATGGAAAACCCGCCTAAAAAATTCTTCCGCTTATCTCCTGGTACTGAAGTAAGGCTGCGATATGCATATTTTATTACCTGCAACAATGTAATTAAAAATGAAAAAGGCGAAATTGTTGAATTACATTGCACTTATGATCCGGCATCAAAAGGCGGAAATTCTCCCGACGGGCGTAAGGTAAAAAGTACTATCCATTGGGTTTCAGTTCCTCATTCCAAAGAAATTGAAGTCAGGCTTTATGATCGTCTTTTTATTAAAGATGATCCTGATAATGTCGCAGAGCATGACGATTTTAAAAACTATCTGAATCCGGATTCTTTAAAAATCCAAAAAGCTTTTGCCGAGCCTTTTATCATCAATGCCAGGCAAACGGGTTATTTCCAGTTCGAACGTATTGGATATTTTTATTGCGACAAGGATACAACGGCTGATACTATTGTTTTGAACCGGACAGTTACGCTTAAAGATTCATGGTCAAAACTGGCAAATCAGGATTAATGATTAATATTAAAAATTTCAGGTAGTATATTAAATCTTAAAAAAAATGAATTAAATTTGCATCTTCATTGTCCTATGGTGTAATTGGCAACACGTCTGACTCTGGATCAGAAGAGTTCAGGTTCGACCCCTGATAGGACAACAAAAAAATATCCCTGCAAAAAAATTACAGGGATATTTTTTTTCTTAATTTCAATGATATATAAAACTTACAATCTATACAGTCATAATATCATTTTCTTTTTTATGAAAAACATCATCAATTTTTTTATTATGAACATCAATTAACTTCTGCACCTGTTCTTCAGCATCTTTCACCTCATCTTCAGGAATACCTTCTTTTTGTAGTTTTTTCAATTCCTCCAGTGTGTCCCTTCGTGTATTTCGTAAACTAACCCTTGCATTTTCACATTCATGTTTTGCCTGTTTAACCAGTTCACGCCTTCTTTCTTCGGTTAATTGAGGAACATTAACAATAACAGCTTCACCATTATTTGAAGGATTAAAACCAAGGTTTCCGGTCAAAATAGCTTTTTCAATCACAGGAATTAGATTTTTCTCCCATGGTTGCACCCTTATTGTTCTGGCATCGGGTGTATTAATGCTTGATACACGGGCAAGTGGTGTCATGGTTCCATAATAATCTACCATAATGGAATCCAGGAGGGATGGTGATGCTTTTCCCGCTCTTAACCTTGACAAAGTAGTTTCAAGATGTTTAATTGCCGCATCCATTTTTTCGCTGGCATCATCAAGATATAATTGAAGTTCTTCATTCATACATTACCTCCTTAACCAGTATTAAAATTATTTGCGCACTAAAGTACCAATTTTTTTTCCTAAAATCAATTGCTCAAGATTTCCCTTTTTATTCATATCAAAAACAATTACCGGAAGATTATTTTCTTTACACAAAGTAAATGCCGTTAAATCCATAATTTGTAACTGCTGCTGATAGGCCATATCAAAAGTGAGTTCATCGAACTTAACAGCATTTTTATTTTTTTCAGGATCAACATTATACACACCATCAACCCTGGTTCCTTTCAGCAATACTTCCGATTCTGTTTCAACAGCCCGTAATGCCGATGCTGTATCGGTTGTAAAATATGGATTTCCGGTGCCACCAGCCAGTATGCAGATATATCCATCTCTCATTGCTTCAAGTACTTTTCCTTTTGCATAATATTCGGCCATTGGTTCCATTTTTACCGCTGTATAAACCCTGGCTTTGCACCCGGCAACTTCCAAAGCACTCTGAAGAGCTATGCTGTTTATCACGGTGGCTAACATACCCATATAATCACCTTTCACACGGTCAAAACCCGCTTTCGTTCCTTTCAGTCCTCTGAAAATGTTGCCCCCTCCAATGACAATACCTATTTCGACTCCCATCTTTCCAACGGTGGCAATTTCATCAGCATATTGATTTAATATTTGACTATCAATGCCATAACCAACATTACCCTGCAATGACTCACCACTGAGTTTTAATAAAATGCGTTTAAATTGTGTCATAATTTTTTTTTCGCAAAATAACAAAAAAAGCCATCCGGAAAATGGATAGCTTTTTATGATAAAAATTTTAATTTTTACAAATTGAGCGAATACCTTAAAAATTTGGTCACTGATAAACCTTTATTTTGTTTATCAAGGTACTGTTTAATGGTTATTTTATTATCCTTGATAAATGCCTGATTAAGCAAAGTGCTTTCCTTATAGAATTTCTGAAGCCGGCCTTCTGCAATTTTATCGAGCATATTTTCTGCTTTTCCTTCATTTCTGGCCTGTTCCCTGCCAATTTCGAATTCTCTTTCCCTAACATCTCCCGGAACATCAGCAATATCAATACTTACAGGATTCATAGCAGCAATTTGCATAGCAACATCTTTGCCTACCTGAACATCACTGATTTTTTGGTTGAAACCAACCATAGATGCAACTTTATTACCCGGATGTATGTAAGGAACAACAAAATCGGCTTTAATAAAATCATAAAAAGGCAAATCAAGTTTTTCACCAATAATACCAATATTTTCAATAATGATGTCATTCACATTTTTCCCTTTAAAAGGCAAGGTTAACAATGCATCACGGTTAGCGGGCTTTTTATCAAGAGCAAGTTCAAGAATTTCTTTAGCGAAATTGATAAAACTTTCGTTTTTGGCAACAAAATCGGTTTCACAATTTAAAACCATCATCACTCCAAAATTCTGCTCATTATTTACTTTAGCCAGTGTAACTCCTTCAGTAGCATCTCTGTCGGCACGTTTATTTGCAATGGCTTTTCCTTTTTCACGGATTATGGTAATGGCCCTGTCAAAATCACCATTTGCTTCTTCCAAAGCATTTTTACAATCCATCATTCCGGCACCTGTTACTTTCCTGAGTCTTACAACTTCAGCTGAACTAATTGACATATTATAAATATTTAAAAATAAAACAATTACTCTTCTGCTTTTTCTACATTTTCCACTTTATGAGTGATTTTGCGAGCACTTGATTTTTTTGCATCGCTTCTTGAACGGGGTTCTCTCTTGGTAGTTTTAACCTCTTCTTCACTGCTCTCCCCATCTTTGTCTTTTTCAGCTTTCCGTTCTTCCAGTCCTTCTTTAATGGCCTGAGTCATGGCATCAACAATTATTGAAATTGATTTTGATGCATCGTCATTGGCTGGTATCGGATAATCAACCGAATTAGGATCAGAATTGGTATCAACAATAGCAAACACAGGGATACTAAGACGACGTGCTTCGGCAACAGCGATTTTTTCTTTCAGTATATCAACAATGAACAAAGCAGCGGGCAATCGTGTTAAATCGGAAATACTTCCCAGGTTTTTTTCAAGTTTGGCTCTTTGCCTTTGAATCTGCAATTTTTCACGTTTCGAAAGATGTTCAAATGTTCCATCATGTTCCATTTTATCAATGGAAGACATTTTTTTAACTGCTTTGCGAATTGTAGGAAAATTAGTTAACATTCCACCCGACCAACGTTCGGTAACATATGGCATATTAATATTTTTCACTTTTTCGGCAACAATGTCTTTAGCTTGCTTTTTTGTTGCTACAAACAATATTTTGCGGCCCGACTTTGCAATTTGCTTCATAGCAGCAGCGGCATCATCAATTTTTACAACGGTTTTGTGCAAATCAATAATGTGAATACCGTTACGTTCCATAAAAATATATGGGGCCATGGCCGGATTCCATTTACGCCTAAGGTGCCCGAAATGAGCTCCTGCGTCTAATAATTCATCAAATGATACTCTTGACATTCAAATAATTTTAAGTTGTTTTTACTGCAATCATTAAGTAGCACCAACAATAAGTGATGGTCTTAACAATTTAATTATCAAAAAAATTTTAACGTTTACTAAACTGAAATCTTTTGCGTGCTTTCCTTTGACCAGGTTTTTTACGTTCAACTTCACGTGGATCGCGTGTAAGAAAACCCGCTGATTTTAAAGCCGGACGATTTTCGCTGTTGGCTTTGATTAATGCACGGCTTATTGCCAGGCGTAAAGCTTCGGCCTGTCCTTTATAACCACCTCCGAAAATGTTGACTTTAACATCATATTTATCAGCCATATTTAAGGTTGTTAAAGGCTGTTTTACAACATATTGTAAAGTTTCCGTCGGAAAATATTCAGAAAATTCACGATTATTAATAATGATATTCCCTTTTCCCTGGGCAACATATACTCTTGCTACTGCGCATTTGCGCCTTCCAGTTGCATTGATATACTCCATATCTTATCTGATTGAATTTAAATTAATTTTTTGTGGTTGTTGTGCTTCAAATTGGTGGGTTTCGCCTGTTACAACATGAAGATTCCGGTACAATGCCCTGCCAAGCCGGTTTTTTGGCAACATGCCATATACCGATTTTTCAACAAGGGCTATCGGGTTTTTTACTAACAGATCTTTGGCAATGATCATTTTCTGACCACCCGGGTATCCGGAATTACGGACGTATTCTTTTTCTGACCATTTATTACCGGTAAGCCTGATCTTTTCAGCGTTAATTACAATAACATTATCGCCACAATCAACATGCGGTGTATAATCTGGTTTGTGCTTGCCACGAAGGATTAGCGCTACCCGTGATGCAAGACGACCCAACACTTCATCATTCGCATCAACAATTACCCACGATTTATTTACGGTTCCCTTTTTTGCCGATACCGTTTTGTAACTTAATGTATTCACTTTTTATTCTAATTTTTTAATTAATACCCAAATACAACTTTTAAAACTTTTTTTTACGGTCTGCAAAGATAGTAACAATTTTTATACTGACAATATTATTAACATCTTTTGTTAATAAATTGAAAAATACTGCCGGTTTTTACATTTTCTTTCCGGTTTCTAGTAAATTTGACTTTGCAATATTTTTAAACTAATCGGTTTTTAATTTATATTTGGATAATTTTAAATAATCATTGCTATGAAAAATATGAAATTATATGTATTAATTATCCTTTCTGCATTATTGGTTTATTCATGTGGAAATTCCGATAGCAATAAAGGAAACCAGGCTAACGATGCTGCAGTAGTAACAGCTGATAATGTAACAGTTCAGCAAAAATATCCTATGCCAACCTCATTCCAGGTTACTGAAACTATTAACAAAGCAGGAGCTGCTTATATTTCTGGAATTACAAACCAGATTGAAAACATCGAAAAATATTTTACTGCAAAAAGCAGGGCACTCAACCTTGGGGTTTATGGAGCAGACCTGGCTTATGTAAGCACCTACCAGAAAAAACAGGAGACAATGAATTATCTCGAAGCTTCTAAAAAACTTATCGATCAGCTTGAAATAACAACAGCTTTCAATGAAGGATTGGTTGAAAAAGTAGAAAAAAACCTCGAAAATAAAGATACCCTTATTCAGATAATTTCAAAATCTTATTATGATACTTATGAATTTCTGACCCAGAATGGCCGTGATAACCTTTCATTACTTGTAATTGCAGGAAGTTGGATTGAAGGCTTATATATCACTTCACAGGTTGCTTTATCAACAAAATCAAATCAGGAAATTGTTCAGATTATCATTAACCAGAAAGCTACATTAAATGACCTGATTGAATTACTCAACCCTTCATCAAGCGACCCGTCTATTGCTGATGTATTAACCGATTTAAACAACCTCAAAGTGATGTTTGACCAGCTTGATAATCCTTCACAAAATGAAATTTTCAACAATGTGATAAAAAAACTTGAGATAATAAGAAATAAAATAATTCAATCCTGATTTCAACTTTCTTTTAAAATATAGCTCACTAAGTGGGCTATATTTTTATAGATATATTACGTTTTCCTTTATTCTTTTTCTGGTCAAATGTGCTGTGAGGATATAATTTTTTTGGGATGAAAGAGAAAGTACTGAATGCTTTGGTTCATTTATTTGCCATTGTTGCCGGGAATAACGGGCCTGATTATTCGCTAAAAGCAAGGGAGATTTTAAAAAATTATTTTCAGGGACAGCTCAATCAAAAAGCTGCAGCCAGGTATATATCGCTTTTCATTAATTTTTTAACCGATTACCTTGTCAACACCGGTCAGATTGACAGAGATAAAATAATTAATGAAATCTGCAATGAGATTAATAATGAATTATCGATTCGCGAAAAGGCCATAGTAATATTAAAATTACTTGAATTCTCAAATATTGATGGTAATATATCAGAATCAGAAAAAGCGCAGATTAATCAAATTGCCTTAACCTTAAATATTGATCAGAACGATTTTTCCGATCTGTATTATCTTATTGTAAATACTGATTTAATACAAAAAGACAGTCTTCTTATCATTGATAGTAAAGATATTACTTCAAAAAATGAAGGAAACTGGTTTGGATGGATTCAAACTGAAGAGGATTCCGTAATTCGGCATATTTTCAGGGAAGACATGCAGGGCCAGATGTTTTTTCTTTTTTTAAAAACATCCAAATTACTGCTTTTTAAATATTCAGGTTCACAGATACTTTTTTTGCAAGGAAAAACTATTATCAGGGAACAGGTTTATACTTTCAATCCGGGAAATATTTTAACAGGACAAAAAATAAAACCCATTTATTATAGTGATGTTGTAAATGAATTTTTAATCGAAAAAAAACAAACCCGTATTGTATTAAATGCCAGGAATATTGAATATAGTTTTAAAGGCAACCAAAAAGGCATTCATCCTTTTTCATTCAGTATTGAATCGGGAAAGCTGGTCGGAATTATGGGTGGAAGCGGAGTAGGAAAATCAACATTATTTCACATATTAAGCGGAAAATTAAAACCCGATGCGGGAGAAATTACCATTAACGAATATGATATTTATAAAAACCCACAAAATGTTGAAGGAATTATAGGATATGTACCCCAGGATGATTTACTTTTTGAAGAACTGACAGTATTTCAAAACCTGTTTTATAATGCCCGTTTATGTTTTGGATATCTGAGCCGTGATCAGGTAAAAACCAAAGTTGAAAAAATGCTGCACGATCTTGAATTATTTGAAATTAAAGATCTTACAGTTGGAAACCCTTTAAAAAAAATTATCAGCGGGGGTCAGCGGAAAAGGCTAAACATAGCTCTTGAACTCATCCGAGAACCTTACATACTTTTTGTTGACGAACCAACTTCAGGCCTGTCATCAAAAGATGCTGAAAGGATGATGCATTTACTGAAAGAGCAGACTTTAAAAGGAAAATTAGTAATTATCAATATTCATCAACCATCATCAGAAGTATATAAGCTGTTTGATAAGCTGTGGGTAATGGACAAAGGTGGAAGAATTGTTTACCAGGGCAATCCCCTTGAAGCCCTTGAATATTTTAAAACTAACGGGTTAAAAGCCAACACAGGAGAATCGGAATGCCAGGCATGTGGAAATATAAATACTGAACAGATTTTTGAAATTCTTGAAGAAAAAGAGTTGGATGAATATGGAAGGTATTCTTCACAGCGAAAAATACTTGCCGAAGATTGGTATCATCTGTATAAAACTAAAATTGAAAACCAGCTTGAGTTATTACCATCTGAGAAAAAATTACCCGTCAATTTTTTCCGCATTCCTGATTTTGACAAACAGTTTATTATTTTTTCTATTCGGAATTTTTTAACCAAACTTAATAACCGTCAGTATCTTATCATCAACCTGATTGAAGCACCAATCCTTGCATTTTTTCTGGCCTTTTTCAGTAAATATATTCAATCGGGCACCTATTATTTCGGGGATAACAAAAATATACCTGCTTATCTTTTTATGAGTGTGGTAGTTTCATTGTTTTTAGGAATGATTGTAAGTGCCGAAGAGATTATTAAAGACCGCAAAATCATTGAAAGAGAATCATTTCTGAATCTTAGCCGTTTCAGTTATATTAACAGTAAGGTACTTTTCCTTTTTGGCCTTTCTGCCCTTCAGATGTTCATTTTTGTTTTGGCTGGAAATTATATCCTTGCCATAAAAGGAATGACATTTTCATATTGGATTGTTTTATTTTCAGCGGCATGTTTTGCTAATCTTGCAGGTTTATTGATATCTTCAACATTAGATTCGGTTGTAGCTGTTTATATTTCAATTCCCTTTTTACTGGTTCCGCAAATTTTATTAAGTGGTACCGTTGTACCCTTCGATAATCTTCATCCAGCCTTATCAAAAAGACAATATGTTCCGTTTATGGGTGATCTCATGGCCTCACGCTGGGCTTATGAGGCATTGATGGTTGAACAGTTTAAAAAAAATGGATACGAAAAAATCTTCTTTAAAATCGAGCAGGAAAAAAGCAATGCCAATTATAAATCATCTTTTTTAATACCCCGTATTGAACAGAAAATTGAAGAAAACTTAAAATGGATGCATCAAAAACCGGAGGAAGAAAAAATTATCAGCAATTTTTATCAGATACAACATGGGATTAAAACTTTAACTGCTGCATCAGGACTTGGCCCTTTTGAATATGCTGCAAAACTTAACCCCAATGATTTTAATGATGAAATTGCTGAAGAAACCATGGATTACCTGCAATATTTAAAAATGCAATTTGCTTCAATAAGCAATCAGGCTGAAAGGCAATATGATTCAATTATCAGTAAAATGGAAACCGATTATGGAAAAGATTATATCATAAACCTTAGGCGAACATTTTTTAATAAAACCGTTGCCGACTATGTTTTAAACCGGTGGGAATTAAATAAAATATATGAATTGCCCGATAAAATAATACAAAAGAAAGATCCAATTTATATGGTTCCTGAATCAAATTATGGAAGGGCACATTTTTATGCTCCTGTAAAAATATTCTTTTCGCAGGTTTATGACACTATACAATTTAATGTAGTCATAATCTGGATTATGATTATTATTTTGTATATCCTCCTGATATTTGATATTCTGAGAAAAATGCTATCCGTAATTCAAAAACCCTTCTTTCAGGTCATTACTTCTGTAAAAAGAATAACTTAATATAAACCATTAAAAAAGCCGGCTATTACCGGCTTTCCCTTTTATTTTAATCCCATTTTAGTAAGAATTTCCTTTGGTATAGCATTTTTATTTACTACACATGAAAGTGTTTTATATCTTACATACGATTCAGAAGCATTGAAATATCCGTTAAATTTGCTATTGTCGGTGCCCCACGAATTTTTAACTTTAAAATATTTAGTGCCATTCTGATCGGTTAACAGTCCGCAAATCAACATGCCATGATCATCGGTGGTAGTATAATTATCGAAACTTTTCTGACGTAATTCCTGGGAGATTTTTTTCTCAGGTACCGGCTTTTCGAAACTATATAGCATTTTATTTTTTTCATCCTGGTTAAGTTTTTCCCATTTCAGTCTCTCCGATCCGGCCAGTTCATTAATATCGTCTTCCGGAACAATGGCAATACCGTTTTTATGAGAAAAACCTTTTTCACTGACATCGGCTGCCCATCCAATGGTATAACCATTACTGACAGCATTTATAAATACCTGAATTAAATCATCGATAGGAAGATTATAAAATTCCTTCCACGACCAGTTATCTTCCACCTCAAGAATAAAAGGCTTGTAAAAAGGCTGATGGTGTGTAAATGAAGTCAGAAAAACATAATCATCCGGGTTGATGCCAACGATTTCTTTGGCAAATGTAATTGGGGTATATTCTTTTTTGTTATAAACGAATTTTTCCGGAATTTTACCGAAATATTCGTCAAGGATTGCATCAAAGCCACGTTTCCATGCAGTGGAAAGCTGGCGGTTTGGATTCTCAACCACTGCATCAAGATATGATTTAAGAATTTTATCAATTTCACCATGGGTATGTACATTAGTGCCATAATTCAAACCTGTATATACCTCCTCGGGAACCATCCCATATTTCTTTATCACGTCAATTACATCGTTTACGGCACCCCCGCCACCAAAATTGAATTTGCCATGCATTCTTACATATCTTTCAGCTTTTTCGGAATATACCAGACGTACCACAAACATTTCTGAAAGATCAACTTCAGGTTTTCCCAATCGCAGCATTTCGCTCTCTACAAAAGCGATCACAGAATAACTCCAGCAGGTTCCGGCGCGTTGCTGATCTTCAACCGGGGTGGTTTTTAACTCCTTAACAACCGTAAACCGGTAACTTTCATCTTTTACGGTGTCATTTTGTGCTATCACCTTTAATGAAAAAGTTATAGCCATAATAAAAATTAAATACTTCATAGTTTTAAGATTAAATATTAATGAAATGAATATGAAAGTCCTAATTCAAGTCCTCCGAATATATTTCTCGATTCAGTATATTTTCCGTTTCTGTCAGCTATTTTCCATTTATCCTGGTTTATATCCATTAAACTACATACCACTAATCCTCCTGTTTTTATATACAGTTCATCAACCAGGTCAAGGCAGATTCCGGTTTTAAGTACGACCCTCATATCCATTTTATTGAATCTGCCGGTAATATCAATATTTTCATCTGGTCTGCCATTTATATGTACCTGGTCAACATCAAGGGAGTTTGCTGCCGGATTATAAATCTGACTTGCTTTTAATAAAACACCTAACTGAGGTCCGAAATGAAAATAAAAATTACCTCTGTTACGATCAATTATAGTAATTAAGCATGACGCATTTAAATAATCCAAATTTATTTCCCGGACAGTATTAATATTTTTAATATCCCCCTTATATTGGCTTCCAAAACGATCATATCCAAAACAAAAAGAAAAACCAAATGTTTTGGTAAAAAGTGCATCCAATTCAATTATTCCGCTTCCGCCAGTTTTAATGTCATATTCAAGTTTTGAAAATCCATATGTATTTTGGGCAGCGATAACCGGTATACCTCCGTCCAGGCATAATCCGGTATGTATTCCTTTTTGGGGGTAAACAAAAAAATTAAGAAAAACTGAAATGATAAAAAGAAATACTTTTTGTTTCATTTTTTAATAATTTAGCGTGCATCAAAAATAATTAATTTAATAATAAAAAGATGCGTGGCCAGGAAGAAATATACGAGTTATTGAATGAATTAGGAATAAGTTTTGACTATTATGAACATCCTCCTGTACCAACCGTTACAGAGGCAGCAAAATACTGGAAAGACATTGAATCAGCCCATTGCAAAAATCTTTTTTTCAGAAACCATAAAGGAAACCGGCATTACCTGGTAATTTTTGATTATCGTAAAACAATAGAAATAAGAGAAATAGAGCAATACCTGAAACAGGGAAAACTTACCTTTGCATCGGAAAACCGTATGCAAAAATACCTTGGTCTGAAACCAGGTTCAGTTTCACCGTTTGGATTGATCAATGATGGCGAAAAACATGTAACTGTATTTATCGACAGTGATTTAAAAAAAAGCCAACGCATCAGTTTTCACCCAAATATTAATACCGCTAGTCTTGTAATACCTTTTGAGGGATTTATTAAATATCTGGATTTTTCGGGTAACAGGTACGAATTTTTAAAAATGGATGGTAAATATAATGAAATATAAAATCCTGGAATAAGTTTATTCACAGGATTTTAAAGTAGCCCCGACGAGAATCGAACTCGTATCTGAAGTTTAGGAAACTTCCGTTCTATCCATTGAACTACAGGGCCGGTTTTAACCGTGCAAAAATAGCCAAGCCGAATGAATTGACAAAATAAAAATGAAAACAATACCAGAATAATCAGATTTTACTGAGTCTTTCCACCGCCATTTCAAGCGTTTCATTGTTTTTAGCGAAACAAAACCGTAACATTTTATGATCAGTTTTATTATGATAAAACGGCGATAATGGGATAGATGCTATTCCGAATTCTTTGATCAGCCTTTCGGCAAAAACTTTATCTCTTTCATCGGAAATGGAAGAAAAATCTACAGTCTGAAAATATGTTCCTTTACAGGGAAGAATCCTGAATCGCGTTTGCTTCAGCATCTTTTGAAAATAATCACGTTTTTCCTGAAAAAAGGAAGCAACACGGGTATAATGATCAGGATTCAATAAAAATTGTGATAAAGCATGTTGAATTGGAGTATTGACGGTGTACATCAGATATTGATGTACTTTTCTGAATTCAACCATTAACCTGGCAGGGGCCAGACAATATCCTACTCTCCAGCCAGTAACATGAAAAGTTTTTCCGAATGAAAACACTACCAAGGCCCGTTGTGCCAAGGCTGGATATCGTGTAATGCTTTGATGTTCAACACCATCATAAACCATATTTTCATAAACCTCATCGCTCAGGATAATAATATCCGTATTCTGGGTCATCTTATCGAGGCGAACCATATCCTGGGCAGAGAGTGTAGCGCCAGTCGGATTATGGGGAGAATTAATAATGATCAGCCTGGTCCGGCCTGTAATATTTTTTTGCACTTCATCCCAGTCAATATGAAAATCTGTTCCTTTCAAAGGAATAAAAACAGGTTTGCCGTGGCATAATTCAATCGCAGGGACATAACAATCATAAGCAGGTTCAAATACAATTACTTCATCATTTTCATGCACAAAAGCAGTAATAGCTGAAAAAATGCATTCTGTAGCACCACCGGTGATCGTAATTTCATTTGCCGGATCATAAACAGCAGTGTATTGTGTAAATATTTTCTGGCCGATTGCTTCGCGCAGTGAAAACAGACCATTAACCGGGGCGTATTGATTAAACCCACTATGCATTGCCTGGTTTACAAGCTCAATTAATTCATCACTGCAATTGAAATCGGGAAAACCACGAGATAAATTAACTGCACCGTATTCATCAGCCAGCTTTGACATTTCGGCAAAAATAGTAAGGCCGGTATTTGGCAGTTTACTGGTAATTGACAGGTTATATTTCATTAACTTACAAATGAATTGATTTTCATTATTAAATATTTTTAGAGAGTCTAATTCACATAAATTCTCTTCCGGCAAAGGTAATATTTGGTTTAAATGTATAAAATGTAGTTAAAAGAACGGAATGATGATGAAAAATTTTGCCAGGGAATGAAATATATATTTATGAGTTATACACTTCATTTAAAATATGATAACTCTCTATATTTTTAAACATTTGGTAGTGAAAGCGGAAATAATTCATTATTCCTGATAACAGTTCACGACGCGCCTGATTTGAAATTTCAAGGGGTTTATAAAATCCGGCAGAATTATCAAGTGCCGTAGAAAATGATTTGCATAATTCCTCATCAAAATAAAGATTATGAGCAGGTTTATGGCTTATAAACGAGCCTTCCATCAGGTCAAAATAAGGTAAATTTTCACTATTCTTTTCAGGTAAAAAACCTAAAAACCGTGATATCCTGATTAAAAATACCAGGTGAAAATCATAATATCCTGATTCAAGCTGGTCGTAATATTTTATGGCAGTTGTAAGATACTCAAAAATTTCGGATGGGTTTGACTCAAATTTTACAGCATGTTGAAGAAAATCAGCTATAAAAAAACCAACCGTTGTTTTATATGCATTAAAAGGAATGGATTGAAAAACATAATCAGGTTCGATGTTATGAATTCTACCCATAGCGTTACCATGTTTTGAATAAAACTCAATATTTACAATAAACAATGGCTGCAGCAAATGATTAACAGAACGGTTTTTCCCTTTTTTATTTATGGATAAAATAAAAGATTGATATCCTCTATTGCGGCAAAATACCTGAACAATATTTTGTGAATCGGAATATTTGATTTTTTTCAATATTACACCTTGTTCTTTGTCAATCATTTTTGATTAATTATCAAAACTTTTTCTACAACAGAAGATGTACTATCCTGGCTTGAGCAAAAAATCAAATATACTCCTGTGCTCACTTTTTCACCATTATAGTTCCTTAAATTCCAGTTCGTCTGGCCACCCAGTGAATGTGTTTCGTATACTAAATTTCCCGAAATATCGGTAATTTTTATCAACGAATTATACATTAACCCGGAAATAATCAATGGCCCCTGGTAATTTTCACGAACCGGGTTTGGATATACAATTAGTTTGCTGTAATCGGTTTTTGCAGAGACAGCTGATGCATTGAAAGAAACCAAACCCATATCAGTTCCAAAAAATATTTCACCCGATTGATGATTGATAGCAATAGAAATAATATTATCGGAAGGAAGGGGACTGTTGGAAGTATTAAAATTATTAAGCTGCCTGCTCCCATCGGCTGATATTAAAAAAGCTCCGGCCTTTTGAGTGCCGAACCATTTCCGGTTGGCTCCGTCAACAGCGATGCAGGTAATTTGTTCGGTGCCTAAAAGATATTGCGCGTTTCCGTCAATTTCAATAATCAACCTATGTGCGGCAGGGTTTGATAAAAATGGAATGTCCTGGTTATAATACACCAATACTCCGACTGAAGATCCAACCCAAACGGTGCCATCCAGGTCTTCAGCCAGGCAGGAAACATCATTAATCAATTCCCCATTCTGATCTTTTACAGCAATCCGTGTGTATCTGTCATCGGTTGTATTATCAATATTCCGACCAATGTCCATTACAAATATTTCCTGCTTACGGGGCAATACCGCCCAAATATATCCGGCCGATGTAACCATCAGGTTAGTAATTTCAATATCACTGATTAAATTGTTACAAGCGAATTTCTTCCAGTGTCCGTCAGACTTAAAGACTACAATTGGGTTAGCGACCTGGGCATTGGCTATCCAAAGGTTTTTATTCCGGTCGTAGGCCATTCCTCCAATCCGGACATACCGATGGGGTTCATAGCCAATATTTTGTAATGCATTTTCAGAATTATCTTCATTAAAAATATTTAACAAAGGGTTATCTTCCTTAACATTAAACTCAAAAATTCCATTTCCCCAGCTACCTGCAAAAATATGATCGGAATTTGCCGGATCTATGACCACATTGATCAGATCGTATTGATCTGATAATTCAGGAACAATATTTTTTGTAATCGCTTTCCATGCATTGTTTCTGTACATGGATACCCGGGCCGGATAATAAATGTTGGAATAAGCATTGTTACGACCACCCGGCACCATATACAAATTATTATCAGAAATTTTAAGGTCAAATGCTGATAAATCATATGGGCCCGATGGAGTGTATGTAGTCTCAATAAAATTTGAGGCCTGAACTTTAACTATACCTGTTAACGGATCGGCAACCCATAAATAAGTGCCATCATAATATGCATCATTCATTGCTGGTTTATTGAATTGCAGAATTTTATTGAATGATTGGTTATAAACATATATGTGATAAGCAGAAACCACAACCATATTATCCTGATTTTGCCTGACAGATTTTACCCTTTCGTTTAGACCAACAGGATGTTGCCAGGTATTTCCGGATAAATAATAAACTGAGTCGGCATTGGTATTTGAATTAGTATATACGATTAACAGGTGAGAAAAAACATTCCTGATGATTTTGTATTTACCTGACGGAAATGGAACAGTTTCAAGACGATTCCAGTTGGAAAAATCAAGCAGGTTATTTTGCATTGAACCATAATAAATACCCTGATTGGTAGCAGCATAAATATTTCCGTTAATAACTATAACATCATTAACAACAATATTTTGACCATTTTCCGCTAAAATATAGGAATCAGATATCTCGTTACGCAACAGATTTACGACTACCACTCCAAAATCACAAGCCAGAAAAGCAGAATCACCAGCGATAAAAATATTATTTATAGCCTTTTTTCCCTGAATATCTTTTCGCTTAATATCAGAAATATTATAAAAAACCGAATTTCTTAAAACATCAATATTGCCGTTCGAGTAACCCAGAACAAAATACGAAGCATTTATAGCTGCGGCAGAAATACCAATATCTGACAAATGATTGACCCGTGAAAAAAATTCAAATGAACCATCATCAGGGTTTAAATCAGCCACGCCATTATCGGAAATAAGATAATAACCATCAGGATGTTTTAGAATAAACTTGCTGTTGGAATAAGGAAACTGTACCTGCCAGTTACCAATGCTGGTTTGGGCCATCAGATTTACCGATATTGATACCAGTACAAGAAGAAAAAAAAATGCTTTAGTCATTAAATTGAAAATTTATATAATGTATTATTAAATATTATAATTAAAGTAATTAAAAAATATTAAATAATGATAATAATTTGTTAGCCGCTACTATTAATATAACTTAAAGTTACAGAATTTATTATTTAAGGTTTTTTCTTTCATTAATAAAAGCTAATAATTTTTCAATGGCTAATGCTCTGTGACTAATTTGGTTTTTCAAATCAAGAGGCATTTCTGCAAAAGTTTGTTGATATCCTTGCGGATAAAAAACCGGATCGTATCCAAAACCAGATATTCCTTTACATTCAAATCCTATGGTTCCGTTAACTATTCCTTCGAATAAATATTCCTTACGGCTCATAATAAGGGCAATAACTGTTCTGAATCGTGCATTCCGGTTTGTTTGCCCTTGTAGTTCATGTAGCAGTTTTTCAATATTTTTTAATGCATCATGCTCAGGCCCGGCATAGCGCGCCGAATAAACACCGGGTTTCCCATTCAGGGCTTCCACTTCAAGGCCGGTGTCGTCGGCAAAACAGGAGATGTGACTGAATCTATGTATCAGTCTTGCTTTTATCAATGCATTTTCTTCAATGGTTTCAGCGGTTTCATCAATTTCTTTATAAAAACCAATGTCATCGAGGCTAAGAATTTGATAATTATTAATTAACAGCTTAACTTCCTGTATTTTATGTTTATTGTGGGTAGCAAAAACAAGTTTTTCCATAAATGGGTTAATTTGAAATACGTTTGATATTTTCGATAATAACAGGTTTTATAAGCATTTGTTCAATATCATCCATGTTATGAATCAGTAATACGATTTCCATACCTTTAATAACCTTCCCGAATGCAGCAAATCCTTGCCCATCGGGGTTCCTATGACCACCAAAATCCAGTTCCGGGTTGCTGGTAACACAAATAAAGAATTCAGAACTTGCTGTTCCGGGTGCAAGCCTGGCCATACTGATGGTACCCTCGGTATGTGTTAATCCTGAAATACCGGTATGTTCGTGAAATATCCCGGGTATGGTATCAATGTATTCTTTAAGTTCCAGGCCTCCCTGAATAACCTGAATTTTAATATCCTGTTTCTGGTTTTCTGATTTCACAACCCTGTAAAATGCTGAACCTTTGTATCTTTCTTGGTCAACTAATTTTAAAAAGTTGCTGACTGTAACAGGAGCCTTATCTGCATATAATTCAACAATTATTTCACCATACTCCGTATTGATGCTAATTACAGGATTTTCCGGGACCTGTATGAAGAAGTAAAACAAAAATACCAATATCATGTATAGTCTATAAAATTATAACATTTTATCAAAACTACTGATTTTATATCAATGAAGGAATATTGTGTCAATAAAACCTTTTCAAATACTTCTCTTGATTGGAATTTATTAAAATAGTAATGAGCAATTAATTAAAATGAAGGAATATAATATCAACTATTCCAAAGTCATACAATAAATATGTTATAAATCAGGTTATTAAGCAAATATCATTATTTTAAACTTAGCGATAATAGTTCAACAGATAAAATTTTTTCACCAGTAATAAATTTTTTACATTTGTTGACTTCAACATTAAAATATATATGTATGAAAACCAACTTTTTAATTCTATTATTACCGGTTGTGCTGGTTTTTGCCTGTAAAACCGGAACTAAAAACCCGGAAGTTATGAACGATATACAGAAAAAAGTAAATCAGTATGCTGAATTTACGCTTACTACTGATGTTTCGAAACTTACCGTGAACGAAAAAAAGATGATCCCAATACTTATGGAAGCTGCTGATATTATGGAAAATTTATACTGGCAGCTGGCCTATGGTGATAAAGACGCCTTATTAAAAGGTATTGACGACGAGGCAACTAAAACATTTATTAAAATCAATTACGGGCCATGGGACAGGCTCGACAACAACCTGCCGTTTATTGCCGGAATTGGTCCAAAACCTGATGGTGCACAGTTTTATCCAACCGACATGACCAAAGAAGAATTTGAAGCATTGCCGGATTCTGATAAAACCAGTTGGTATACCATTATCAGGCGTGATGAGAATAAAAACCTGAAAGTGATTTGGTATCATGAGGCATTTAAGGATATGGTTGAAAAAGCAGCATCGCTTCTTGAGCAGGCTGCCGTACTTGCTGATGATCCCGGGCTTAAAAATTATCTTCAGTTACGGGCAAAGGCATTATTAACAGATGATTACCTTGCCAGTGACCTGGCATGGATGGACATGCAGGATAATACCATTGATATTGTGATCGGGCCTATTGAAAATTACGAAGATCAATTATATGGATATAAGGCAGCACCCTCGGGACAGATATTGGTTAAAGACAGGGAATGGAGTAAAAAACTTGAAAAATATGGAGCTATGCTTCCGCAACTTCAGCAATCACTGCCTGTTGAAGCTCCTTATAAAGCAGAAAAAGTGAATACCAACCGTGATAATAATGTTTATGATGTAATTTATTATGCCGGCGATTGCAATGCAGGAAGTAAAAATATTGCTATCAATTTGCCAAACGATCCAAGGGTACATGAACTCAAAGGCAGCCGGAAACTACAATTGAAGAATGCCATGCAGGCAAAATTCGAAAAAATCCTGGTTCCGATTGCTAATCTCTTAATTGATACTGCTCAATTGAAATACATCAAATTCGATGCTTTTTTTGAAAATGTCATGTTTCATGAAGTAGCACATGGTCTTGGATTAAAAAATACCATTGATAAAAAACAGACTGTCCGTGATGCATTAAAAGAAAGCTATAGCGGGATTGAAGAAAACAAAGCTGATATTTTAGGGCTTTTCTTTGTAGTCAAGCTTTATGAAATGGGTGAATTACCTGGCAAAAACCTGATGGATAATTATGTAACCTTTATGGCTGGTATTTTCCGATCGGTAAGGTTTGGAGCAACCAGTGCGCATGGAAAAGCAAATATGATGCGTTTTAATTATTTTAAAGAAAAAGAGGCTTTTACACGCAATCCGGAAACCGGCCGTTACACAGTTAATTTTGATAAAATGACCGAGGCTATGAATTCGCTAGCTGCCCGCATTTTAAAAGTTCAGGGAGATGGAAATTACGAAGCTGCTAAAGCCTGGATAGAGAAAGATGGAAATATTGATGTCCAGTTACAACAAGACCTGGATAAAATTGCCCTGGCTGGTATAGCCAAAGATATTGTATTTAAGCAGGGGAAAGATATTTTAGGATTATAGCCTAAAATAAAAATGGGGCTGAATAATTTTCAGTCCCATTTTTATTTATTCAACACAATGAATCCAGCCATATTTATCAGATTCATCGCCATATTGAACAGCGCGTAACTTATTATAAAGCATAGTTGTAACCGGGCCTGCCTTTCCATCCTTACAAAATAAAAACTCCTGGCCTGTTTCACGATCAACAATGCGTTTTATCGGAGAAATAACAGCGGCTGTACCGCAAGCACCACATTCGTCAAACCCCGGAAGTTCTTCAACCAGAACAGGACGCACTTCAACTGTTAAACCAGCTTCCTGTGCCAGCGTCATCAGGCTTTTATTGGTAATTGAAGCCAGAATGGATGGTGATTTTGGTGTGATATAGGTATTCCCTTTAATAGCAAAGAAATTTGCCGGACCGCATTCGTCAATGTATTTTTTTTCTTTTGAATCGAGATATAGTGCTGTGGCGAAACCTTCAACATGAGCCCGATTAATTGAAACCAGGCTGGCTGCATAATTTCCACCCACTTTGAAAGTTCCTGTTCCTAAAGGGGCAGCCCTGTCAAAATCTCTGACAATCTGAATATCAACAGGTAAAAAACCTTCTTTAAAATAGGGTCCGACCGGACAACCAAAGACCAGGAAAAGGTATTCAGTAGCTGCTTTTACACCAACCTGCGGCCCTGTTCCAATAAGCAAAGGCCTTATATAAAACGAAGCTCCGGTTTCATAAGGCGGAACAAAATCTTTATTTAATGCAACCACTTTAAAAACAGCTTCCTGGAATATTTCTTTGGGAACCTGAGGCATTTGAATACCTCTTGCTGAATGTTGCATGCGCAGAAAATTTTCTTCCCATCTGAAAATTCGGATTTTATCATCGCGGCCGCGAAAAGCTTTCAATCCTTCAAAAGCTTCCTGCCCGTAATGAAGGCAGGTGGCTGCAATATGAACAGATATCGTTTCATCGGTTGAAACTTCAGGGTTTTTCCATTTCCCGTCACAAAAGCTACTTCTGATATTATAGGGTGTTTTATAATATCCAAACTGTAATTTTCCCCAATCAATATTTACCATGGTTTAAAAAAAAATTTGGTTAATAAAACAAAAGAAAACTTTTTTCTTATGATTTAAAATAGATGGGGAATATAAAATAAATTTTTTGACCAAAAGTCAATGGCAAAAAAGAAAGGTTTTTCCGGTAAAAAGAGAATAAAACCAGCCTGAAATTTTCAATCCATTTCTATTACCTGAAACCGCCAAATTTAACAAGGTCGGTACGGCGGTTGACACACATGATGGGTGTTTTAATTTTCAGATTTTTGATATTGCGTAAAATATATTTCTGGTAATTTTTTGCCATCATCACAATCAGGTCGGCATCTATCATCTGGGCAAAATTGAATATTTCCTCATTAAAATCTTTATTCTTCTTTGCTGTTTTGATCCCATAAACCAGACCTTTGGAATCGAGCATTTTTTTTGTAAAATAAATATTATTTTCCATGTCTTTCTTTTCGTCGGGCTGCTCAAGATACGGTTTAATAATATTTACATTACACTGATAAAATTTGGCAATATATACGATCCATTGTACAGTTTCGCGGTAGGTTTTATCATGATCGAGCGGAACTACAATTTCTTTATAATAAGTATGCTCCGGAGCCTGACCAGCAGTTATGAAAGGGATAGTGGTATCTTTCATAAAGTCATAGTAATAATTCGGGTTGTATTTTTTCTTTCCGCTGTCGTAAGAACTTCCCAAAACAACCAGATTGGCATTGGCATCGGCAATAAGATTTTCGAATGATTTTTTCGAAACGCCTTCTTCAACCAAAATAAAAGGTTCGATATTATATGTTCTTAGTATTTCGGCCCCGGCCTCTTTTAGTCTGATACGGGCGATATCAATTTCTTTCTGCTTTTCTCTCTTGCTTTCAAATAAACCCTTTTTCTCAACAAGGTGTATGAGCAGAATATGGTTATTCACAACGCTCGACAGCTGAATAGCATGTTTTAAAGCAATTTCTGAACGTTCTGAAAAATCCCAGGGTACAATTATTATCTCTTTTGATGCGTCCATTTGGCTAAATTTATATTAATCTGTCAGGCCATTTATCAAAATGGCAATATATAAAAAATTTTTTATTTATTATCAACCATGTTTCTTATTGATTCTAATTGTTTTAATTTATTTACATCACGAAGTCTTTTAGCTGTTTCGGTAAAATATTGATGACTTTCGATAAAACGTATCTGCATTTCATTCCATTTATTCATGTCGTTTTCAATCATTTTGTTTTCTACCAGTTCTTTGAATAAATTGGCTGAAACAGGAATAAAGTCGGCACGGCCCAGATAATCAAGATCAGCATCGCAAATAATGTTTTCAAGCAGGTTAGCAGGGCGTGGCGGAAGTTTTGTTACCAGAATTAATTTTCTTATAACATCAATTTGTCTGGGTGTGTAATTCCATTTTGGTAAAACCTCAGCAGCGTATTGTGCACTTAATTCTTCATGATCGCTATAACCCAGCATAAATCCGGTATCGTGAAACAATGCTGCTGTTTTAAGCAACAGTAATTCTTCTTCATTAATATCTTCGTTTTTGCTGATCAGTTCCACCTGTACTATAACATCAATGGTATGTTTAAGATTATGATAATACAATTTTTTAGGGAGTTTCTTTTCCATTTCATCCATCACCATTTCTTCAAGGTCATCAAACCTGATCATGCCAAGTTTAACCCAGAAATACTCGTTTGGGATAATTCCAATTCCTGCATTGGATAATTTAGGCCTGAAACCCTCAATAAAATACATATCAATTTCACCCTGGTATTTAACAGGTATTTTGCCTTTAAACTGGCAAATAAAAAATTCACGTACCAGTTCATAAGTCATACCTGTAATATTAACCCTTGAAAAATCGCCTGAAGATTCAATCCGGCTGGCAATATTGACCGTATCGCCCCAAAGTTCAATAGCACGTTTATTTTCGATATTGGCAAAAACAGGACCGGTGTGAATTCCCATTCTTATTTCCCAGATTGTCTGATCCTTGTCAATATATTTTTGCTTCAGGCTTTCCATATATTTCTGCATTTCAAAAGCGGCCAGTACCACTTCAATAGGATTGGTACGGTTTTTCTCAGGAATACCACCTGCGCAGATATAGGTATCGCCTATGGTTTTTATTTTCTGAATATTAAATTTTTTAACAACCTGATCGAAAGTGTAAAAAAATTTGTCAAGATCGTCAACCAGTTGATCGCGGTAAGGATGTTCGGTTAATTTGGTAAAACCTATGATGTTGGAAAATAAAACCGTTACCATTTTATAACGTTTCGATTTTAATTCCTTGGCAATAACACGTTGTTGAGATATTTCTGTAATTTTTTCATTCAATTGTTTCTGAAAATCTTTTCTCAGTTGATCAATCGCATTCATCTTTTCGAGTTCAAGTTTTGATTCTATCACTTTTTTTGATGCATTAATCCACCTTGAATAAAAAACAAGGCTGAGAATTATTAAAACGTTGGCGACAAGAAGCAAGGCAAAAAATAGTCGTGATTGATAAAAAGGCTGTTTAATATGTATGGGTATGCTTAAATGAAAAATTTCTTCATTGCCTGAAAATTTCACATTCAGCATAAAGTTATAAAAACCGGGCTCCAGATTATAATAATATCTGTAACTGATAGTATTCCATTCGTTAAAAACAGTTTCAAGACCTCCCAAACGGGTTTGAAATTGCCTTGGATGATTGAAATCAGGTTGATAGAAATTGATTTTCAGGCTGGATATTTTTGGGCACTTAAGCAAGATTGCAGTACCAGCGAGCCTTTTTATGGTGGATGTAAAAATAGTATCTGTTTTATTAACAATTATTTCATTGACAAACTGCTGGTTAATGATTTTTTCTGATGGACGAAAATCTTTGTCTTCCGTTTGTGCAAACAAAAATAAAGGGTAAAGACAGGTCAAAAGCAAAACTGATAATATGATGCTACAATATTTCAAGCTTAAAAGTTTAAAAATCCGCTTAAATTATAAGGAATACCAATATATGTTGTAAAATATTGATATACTAGAGAAAAAACCAGATAAATCATATAAAATTATTGAGCAATGGTAGTAATTATCAATCTTTTCTCAGCTTTCTGATCTGATTTATCATCAATACGTTTCATTCCACGGGTGGCAACAAGTGTAGCACCAAGATCGTTGACAATAAAATCATAACCACTTTCCCTTTTTATCTGCAAAGGGGCAAAAGGTTTGTTCTGTGCGTTAAGGGTCAATGTTTCAACACCAAAGGGTTCGGCGCATTCAAATTCATAAGGAAGTTCGTACAATAAATTTACCTGGTTGCTGCCGATGTAATAGTTATCGAGCAGTAAAACTTTTGAACCATCCGCCATAAGGTAAATACAACGGATATAACATTCTTTGTTGGCCTTGACAAACAGTTTCATTTTATCGCCGCTGAGAAATATGAGATTATCGGCACCTTTATTGGTATAAAGCTCAATATTGAGATCGCCGCCGGTTATTTCATCTTTACCGAACAATTTCTGGTTAACCATTGCCTGTTGAAAATTTTCGGGTAAAAATGAAACCTGCGTGTTGGCCAGATGTTGTTTTGAAATTTTAGCTTCGGAACTGGCAATAAGTTTTGCAGTCTGAATATTTTTGACAATACATACAATTTTGATAAAATCACCTTCTTCCCAATAGGTACCAGACATAAGCAAAGGGGTTGATAGATTGTCGGTTCCGGGTAAAGGAGCATCAGTGGTAGCCTGAATTCCGGCAGCAATCAGTTTCTGTTCCAGTTCAGCAGCAAGTTTTCTCGAAAAAGGGCTTCCCATGCGCGTATCCTGATATGTGAAAGGGGTTAGTCTTAGGCTTTGTTTTTCATTTGTTATTTGTGGTTTTAGAGTGCTTACCAGAAAATACACCTGGTCTGACAAAGTATTGTTCTGATTGGAAAATAAAGCATTGACTGCAGAATCAACAGAAAATTTCAGGGTATTTATTTCATTGATCTGAAAATTCTCTGGAAGGATTTTACCAGATGAAAGGCTGGCAAGCACTGATTGCGCTTCTTCAATCTGGCGTAACACAGGATAACAGGAAAAATATAATTCGGATGCTTTTGGAATATTCCCTGAACGGGTAATTTGTAATGCTGATTTTATGATGCCCGAAACCTGGTCTTTCAGTGTATTTACCTGATTGCGATACAGGGTTTCAATATCTGATTTACGGGCATAAACAAAAGCATAACCTGTTTTGGCTTTTGTATCGTAAAAAGTTTCGGTTTTTAAACCAGTCAGATTTAAATTGGAATAAGACGCTGCCGAGGTTTTAAAATACTGAATCACCTGGTTGTTTGTTTCGGTAACATCAAGATTGGTTACACTCTGCACAGAAACAATCACCGATTCATTTAACCGGTTTTTAGCGTAAGTTTCGAGCCTGCCCAACAAGAATCCTGGTTCTTCTTTCTTGATATTTGGTTCGGAAGCATATCCCGAAAGGAAATCTTTTTCGGGATATTTCATTTTCCGGAACGATTCATTAGTCCATTCGGGCGGTTGAGCCATTATTGAGAGAGGAAAAAGAATTAACCAAATAACTATAAATGAATTCATTGTAAATATTATAAAATTTGCTGGAAAAGTAATAAAAATTTAGGTTGCTACCAATTTAAAAATATTATTTCTATATTTAACGCCCTTGAATTTTTTAATTATTAATAATAAAAATCATTCCAGATTATGAGAAAACTTTCTATCCTGTTTTTGCTGATGGTATTTTCGGGCATTTCATTATTTGCCCAGATGCTTGAAATACCTCTTGGGAATAATACTCCCAAAGCAGAAGTAGTTACCAGTAACTACCAGACCCTTACCATGCGTTTTGCTTTTGATAAATTGACCTCTTATACGGTTCAGAACAAAGGAGGCAACAGATTTGCTGAAATTAACCTCACCGATGGTTATTATGTTGGTAATATCGGTGAACCACGTTTACCAGCCATTAAAAAACTGATTGAAGTTCCTTTTGGAGCAGAAGCCAGGGTAAAAGTAACCTCTTTCACTGAAACTGAATTTAAACTCAGCGATTATGGTATAACGACCCAGTTAATGCCGGTTCAGCCCTCGTTGAGAAAAGACCAGGATCCCAACACAGTTCCTTTTGAATTTAACAAGGTTGCATACGACAAAAATTCATTTACCGAAAGACCGTTAGCCACTGTTGAAATGCTTGGAACACTTCGTGGTGTACGTATTGCCCGTTTGGTTATTTCACCGGTTGACTACAACCCGGTTACTGGTGAAATAAAAATTATAAACAATATCGATGTTGAAATAACTTTCAGTGGTGCAGATGTTAACCTGACAAAAAGTATGAAAGCCACTACTTATTCTCCCTATTTTGATGTGGTGTATTCAAGGCTTGCCAACTATAACGGGAAGGATGTTTTTGATGATCATCCTGATCTGACCAAATATCCTGTAAAATACCTCATCATTTCTGACAGGATGTTTGAAAGTACGCTTCAGCCATTTATTCAATGGAAAATAAAAAAGGGTTTCAATG
>CAZLJX010000025.1:0-21343 GCA_964559985.1 uncultured Bacteroidales bacterium | reverse complement strand
AATGGAAAATAAAAAAGGGTTTCAATGTTATCATTGCTTATACCGATGTTATCGGAGCTACAGCCAATGCAATCAAAACCTATATTACCTCGCAATATAATGCAGGCACCCAAACTGATCCGGCACCGACATTTATTCTTTTTGTTGGTGATACCCCTCAAATACCTCCATCAGCTACCGGAAGTTCTTCCGGAAAAGCAACAGACCTTTATTATGGTAGTATTGATGGTGATTATTTCCCCGAAATGTATTATGGTAGATTATCAGCACGTAACGTACAACAGCTACAAAATCAAATTGATAAAATTCTTTACTATGAAAAATATGAATTTGCCGACCCAACTTATTTGAATAATACCACCCTTATTGCAGGTGCTGATGGCACATGGAATCCAAGAGTTGCACAACCTACTATTCAATATGGAACCAATAATTTTTTCAATGCTGCTCATGGTTTTACAACCGTAAATGCTTATTTAACGAGCCCATACACAAGTTGTTATGACCCTGCAAAAATCGCAGTTGGTTTTATCAACTACACTGCCCACTGCTCAGAAACATCATGGGGAGATCCGAATCTAACCATCTCAGCAGTAAATGCATTTACCAATACCAATAAATACCCGCTTGCTATAGGCAATTGCTGTCTGGCTGCCGATTTTGGTTACGATGAATGTATAGGTGAAGCGTGGATGCGTGCTGCTAATAAAGGTGCTGTGTCATATATTGGTAGTTCTCCTTCATCTTATTGGTTTGAAGATTTTTACTGGTCTGTTGGGGCTTTCCCTATTGTTGGTAACAATGATGGTTATGTACCCACTACTGCCCAGACTACTTTAGGAGCTTATGAAGCTCCTTTTGCCAGCAGTTATGTTTGCGTAGATGCATTAGTGTTTGTTGGTAATCTTGCTGTTACAGAAGTTGATATTATGAACTGGCCGCAACATTCAACACCTACCTATTACTGGCAGGCATACAACAATCTGGGCGATCCTTCAACCTTAATTTATCTTACCGAAGGCGAAACCAATACTGTAAGCCACATGGCTATAGTACCAATTGGTGTTAATTTTTACAATGTAACTGCACTGCCAGGTTCGTATGTTGCCGTATCAAAAGATGGCGTTCTTCATGGTGCTGCCCTGGTTGGATCAACCGGTGAGGTACAGGTTCCGCTTCAGCCCATCTTATCGGGTGGAATGGTCGATGTGGTAGTAACACGCCCGCAAACCATCCCATATATGGTTCAGATTCCGGCAGCAGCGCTCAGTGGCCCGTATATTGTGCTTGATGCTTTTACCATTAATGATATTACCGGTGGAAACAACAATCAGGCTGCTGATTATGGCGAAACCATCAAACTGAATGTTACCCTTAAAAATGTTGGTGCTGATCCGGGTAATAACATTACTGCTGCTATTTCCGGAACTGATCCTTATGTTACTTTATCAGGTACAACAACCCAAAGTTTTGGTAATATATTGGCTTCAGAAGGAAATAACACCGCAACCGTTAATAATGCTTTTACCCTGGTAATTGCAAACAATGTACCCGACCAGTATAAAGCAACTTTTGTATTGACCATTTCTAATGGCACCACAACCTGGACTTCAAATGTTAGACTTACCATTAATGCACCGGTACTGGCAATTGGTTCATTAACCATTAACGATGGTGGTTCAGGAATTCCTTCTGTACTTGATCCGGGTGAAACTGCCCAGGTTATTATTGAAGTTAAAAACAACGGGCATGCGCTTCTGACCAATGTTAACACCACTTTAACTACTACAAATCAATTACTTACTATTAACACATCCTCGCCGGTAAACATAGGTGCTTTGGCTGTTGACCAGACAAAAACTGTCACATTCAGTGTTACCGCTTCGGCTGCCGCACCACTTGAAACCCCTGTTTCAATGAATTTCACAGCAACCGGCGGGCAGTATAATATTTCAGGTGAACAGCAAATTGTGATTGGTCTTATTCCAGCATATAATATGGCTGGTGGAACAGTAACAGCCTGTATCGGAAAATTTTATGATTCAGGAGGTCCAGATGGGGATTATGGAAATTCAGAGTCATTGGTAATGACAATTGCTCCTGCAACTGCCGGAAATATTATTCAAATGACATTTTCTTCATTTTCGACAGAAAGCAGTTACGATAAACTATATATTTACAACGGGGACAGCGAAAGCGCACCGCAGATTGCAGGAAGCCCGTTTATGGGAACCAACAACCCGGGAACTGTTTTAGCTCAAAATGCCTCTGGAGCACTGACTTTTAAATTTACCTCGGATGGATCTGTTACACGCCCTGGCTGGGCAGCTCAATGGCTTTGTGTTGATGTAACCAATCCTCCTGTTTGTTCGGTAAATCCTATTCCAGCTAACAATGCTACCAACATTAATCCATTAAGTCCTGTTACCTGGAATAATGTTCCTGGTGCATTTAGTTATGACATTTATTTTGGCACAACCCTGCCAGCCACACCTACAGCCAATCTGACTTCCAACCAGTATTCACCTACCATGACAGCTAATACAACTTATGTTTGGAAAGTGGTACCTAAGAATAATGCAGGCGATGCAACAGGATGCTCAGTATGGACATTTACAACCGGTGATATGCCAACTGTTATTAATATGTCAAATACCAATATTACAACCTGTAACGGTTTATTTTATGATTCAGGCGGACCAAATGCAGAATATGCCAGCAGCCAGGATTTTACAATGACAATGACCCCGGCCACTGCCGGAAGTTTTATCCAGGTTATTTTCACCGCTTTTGAACTTGAAGCCAATGCAACCTGTAACTATGACCGGTTGAGTATTTATGACGGCCCATCGGCCAGTGCACCTTTAATAGGAACGTATTGCGGAACAAGCAGCCCGGGTGTTGTAACTGCCACAAATGAAAACGGAAAACTTACCTTTGTTTTCCATTCCGATGGTTCTGTTACCAAACCAGGCTGGGTTGCAACAGTTTCGTGTTTTACACAAACTTACAGCATAACATTTAATGTTACAAATGCTTCTAATTCAGTACCTCTCCAGGGAGCCACAGTAACTCTGACCGGACAAGGTACACAAAACACCAATATTAACGGCAGTGCAACTTTCAGCAGCCTGAATTCTGGTTCATTTACTTATACTGTTACCAAAGATGGTTTTGTTGCAAGCGGTGGATCAGTTGATATTACCAATGCCAATGTCACCGTCGATGTTGAACTGGAAGAAATAACCTATGCTGTAAACTTTACCATTACTAATGGTGCTGATCCGGTTGAAAATGCAAAAATTGAAATATTTGGCAATGAAAACCAACTGATTACAAATGCATCGGGACAAGCTTCCATCAATCTTCCTGATGGGAATTATAAATACCGGATTATGGATTATCAATATCAACCCTATTTTGGTAATTTTCAGATTATTGATTTAGATCAGGATATTAATGTCACCTTGACGGCTGCCCAGGTTCAAAACCTTCCATTTTATGAAGACTTTGAGGGAGAAGTATTCCCACCAGCCGGATGGTCAGTTGTTGATTTCGATCTTGACGGGCATAGCTGGGAATCATATTTTAACAGTACAACAAGTAATCATGCTGCACTATCAGCATCATGGGAAACTATTGCTCTCAACCCTGTTAATCTTTTAATGACGCCAGCCATTAACCTTACGGGCGAAGAAGGACAATCAATATTCCTTAAATATATGGTTGCCGCAACTGGGAATAATTATTATGCAGAACATTATAAAGTAGTTGTTACGGTGCCTGGTGAAAATGAAAATATTGTATTTCAGGAAACATTAACTGAACTTGAATCAGGTAAGAATTTTGCCATGCGTAAAATTGATCTTTCTGCTTATGCCGGCGATTCGGTCTTTATCACTTTCGTACACTCTGACTGCACTGATCAGGACGCTTTGCTGATTGATAACGTGGAAGTTTATGCAACCGATTTATACCAGGTTACATTCAATGTCGATATGAGGCAGGTTGCTGAATTTAATCCGAACAACGATCTTGTTTATGTGACAGGTGACATGAATAACTGGATGGAACCGGGAACCGACATCAATTGCCAGTTAATGGACAATGAATCTGATTCCGTTTACACCATGTCATTTATTACCGAACCTGGCAATGTATCGTACGAATTTTATATCAATGCCGGATGGGAACATGGAGAGCTCGCAGGCGAAGCCCATCGTACAGCTACAATAATCTGCGATACTGTTATCATGCATGTTTTTGGTTCAACGGTTAATATCAGAAATAATGAAACCAGCAACATTTCAGTATTTCCTAACCCGTTTAATAACCTTGTTACAGTGATCAATAATAATGGTATCAATAAAATAACCATTTCAGGAATGCTGGGAAGTACTGTCATCCAAATGAATACCCAGGGAACTAAAAAGGCCGAAATCAATACATCGGTATTGCCCAAAGGAATTTATTTTATCCGTATTGTCGATGACAAAGGCAACGATTTCAAAATTAAAATGATAAAATAGTTTCAACATTGAAAAGGGCGGAATAATCCGCCCTTCTCTTTTTAGAAAACCAGAAACATTTTTTCCGATCTATAAAAACTGATTTATGATGATAAAAAAAATTTTAGTGTGCCTGTTATTTGCAGGTGTCATTTTTAATTTAAATGCACAGAGAAAAGAATATTATTTTCGTTTTTTCGAGTCTGACAAACAGATTATCAATAATTTAATAACAAAAATAATATCTATTGACAATGTCAGAGACGATACCATTTACGCTTATGCCAATCCTAAAGAATTTGAAAAATTCAAAACGTTGGGTTACCTGATAGAAGAACTGCCACATCCATCTTCACTGACTAAGGTGGCTATGGCTACCACGGTTGCCCAGATGGCCAACTGGGACAAATACCCGACCTATCCTGTATACCGTCAGTTGATGAAAAACTTCCAGACCAATTATCCCGAGTTATGCAAGCTCGATTCATTTGGTGTTACCAATGAAGGACGCAAATTATATGTAGTGAAAATTTCTGATAATGTTAATTCCATTGAAGAAGAACCCGAATTTTTTTATACCAGTTCGATGCATGGGGATGAAACCACCGGTTTTGTGTTAATGCTACGGATGATAGATTATTTACTGACAAATTACGGAACCAATGCGCGGATTACCAACCTGGTAAACAATTATGCCATATATATCAACCCAGCTGCAAATCCCGATGGAACCTATTCCCCATCGGATGTGAATATTGACGGAGCTACCCGCAGCAATGCCAATGGAGTGGACATTAACCGCAACTTTCCTGACCCTAAAGGTGGCCAGCATCCAGATGGAAATAGCTGGCAAATTGAAACACAAGCATTTATGGATTTTGCTTCAGCACATCACTTTGTTATGTCAGCCAATTTCCATGGAGGTATTGAACTGGTAAATTACCCCTGGGACACCTGGACATCATCCCAAAATCCGCATGCTGACAATGACTGGTTTTACACCATCTCAAGAAATTATGCCGATTCATGTCACGCTTTTGGCCCATCAGGATATTTAACAGGCGAAAATAATGGTGTTACTCATGGAGGTGACTGGTATGTGGTTGAAGGTGGACGGCAGGATTTTATGAACTATTTTCAGCATTGCCGTGAAGTTACCATTGAATTATCAAATACAAAATTGCTTAACCCTGCTCAACTCCCAACCATGTGGACCGCCAACAGGGCATCATTTCTTACCTATATAGAAAGAAGTTTATATGGTTTTCATGGCACTGTTACCAATCCTTCAAAACAACCCGTATCAGCCAGAATTTTTATTTCCGGCCACGATAAGGATAATTCCTATGTAATGTCAAATCCAATCAATGGTTCTTATTATCGCCCTATTAATCCGGGAACTTACCAGGTAACTTATTCGGCAGAAGGATATATAAGCCAGACTTTATCGGTTTCAATCCCAGCTATTTCCAGCTCGGTGATTCAGAACGTCATGCTGCAACCCGCCCAGCAGGTGAATATTTCAGGTACCATTACTTCGGTTGTTAATAGCATGCCAATTGAAAATGCTAAAATTGAACTCCTTGGAACTTCATTTCCAGCTGTGTATTCAAATGCAGCCGGATTTTATTTGATGACAGGTGTTTTTGAAAATACCTACCAGATTAAAGTTTCAAAACCAGGTTACGCTCCTGTAATTCAACAAATTGTAGTAAACATTACGAATTTTTCTTTCAATTTTACCCTTAATGAAAGCCTTGCTGAAAGTTTCGAATCAGGGCTTCCTGCTGGTTTCACCACCACCGGTGCCGGATGGATAATTGATAATGTCAATGCTTATGATGGCTCGCAAAGCCTTAAATCAGCTGCAATACCCAATAGTTCATCCACTTCGGTTTCTGTGCAGCTTAATATTTTAACCGCCGGAAATATTTCATTCTTCAAAAAAGTATCGAGCGAATCGGGTTACGATAAACTGAAATTTTATATCGATGGCGTGGAAAAAGGCAACTGGAGTGGCGACGTTGCCTGGAGTGAAGCTACCTATGCCGTAACCACCGGAAATCATACTTTTAAATGGGATTATTCAAAAGACGGGTCATCGGTCAGCGGAAGCGATTGTGCCTGGATTGATTATATCAATTTCCCCACTTTTGGCGTCAATGTGACTTTCAATGTAACATCAGCAGGAAACCCACTGGAAGGAGCAACCATCAGTTTTAACCAGCAACAGCTTACCACCGCTGCAAACGGGCTGGTTACTTTTAATGCTGTTCCCAGGGGGAATAACCTGCCTTTCACTATTTCCAAAGCAGGATATATCGACAATTCCGGTTTTATTACCACCATGTATCAGAATCTGACAACCAATGTGAGTATGGTGAGCACTCAAAGCCAGTTTACCATTACTTTTCACATCACTAATGGCACCACTAACATACAGGGGGCCCATGTAAGTTTTGCCGGTTCTCAACAAACTACCAACGACAGCGGAAATGCTGTTTTTACCAATGTAGATGCAGCCAATAACCTGCCATATACCATAACTGCTGCCGGATACCAAACTGCTAATGGCCTTGTTAATGCCGATGCTGATAAAACTGTAAATATAATTTTACTACCTGTTGCTCAAACTTATACAGTGACATTTATCATTAACAGCTCAAACGGCCCTGTCAGTGATGCTGTTGTAACATTCAACAATATTGCCAACGAAGCAGGAAATTATGTATTTGAAAATATATCGGCAGGTACATATCCATATATTGTTACATGTCATGGTTATAATGATGCTTCAGGAACAATAACAATAACAGACAGTAATGTTGAAATCCAGGTAGTTTTAACCGAAACCGTGCAGCAATATACTGTAAATTTCAGGCTCGATATGTCGCAGGCAACCGGGTTTAACCCTGAAACGGATCATTTGTACATTTCGGGCACTTTAAACAACTGGACCGCCCCGGGCTCAAACAATGCCTATTTAATGACAACCACAGACAACCTGATCTATTCGATTCAGTTAATCCTTGATGCAGGAAGCTACCAGTATAAATTTTATAACAATGCCGGCTGGAATGGTGCTGAATGGTCTGGTGAACCAAACCGTATTCTTCATCTCAGCAGTGATACTACCCTTTTGCATCATTTTGGAAATCTGACATCTGTTTACAAATTAAATAATCAGAATGTAATCATATATCCAAATCCGGCAAATAACATATTGTTTGTCAGTTCATATAAAATAATCTCAGAAATCCGGATATTAAATCTTAATGGTTCAAATTATCATAAGGCAAACGTCAATAAAAATGAATATCAGCTCGATATTTCAAATCTGATATCCGGAATATACAGGGTTGAATTACTGATTGACAATCAGCTAATTGTTAAAAAACTCATTGTTCAGTAACCTGAATTTATTTCATTCAAAAAGCTGCCTAAGGCAGCTTTTTTTTTGAACATAATGACCGGATTATACGATAATATGATAAAAAGAAAATGACTTACTGCAAATCGGACAAGGATGACAAAGAAAAATCGAAGTATATTTGTAAAAAATGCGGGCGTTGTGCCAGCAAAAAGAAAAAAATCTGTCATCCTAAAAAACTGAAACATGACCATTGAACAAGCCCAGCAGGAAGTTGACCACTGGATAAAAACCTATGGCGTACGTTACTTTTCAGAACTGACCAACATGGCCATCCTTACCGAAGAAGTGGGTGAAGTGGCACGCATTATTGCGCGCCGGTATGGCGACCAAAGCAGTAAAGCCTCGGACGATCATTTATTGCTTGCCGATGAACTGGCTGATGTGTTTTGGGTTTTGATCTGCCTTGCCAACCAGACCGGTGTTGACCTTACCGAAGCTTTTAAAAAAAATATTGAAAAAAAGACCCTTCGCGATTCGGAAAGGCATAAAAATAACCCTCGACTGAATAGCTGATTTATTATTTTTACGATAAACCTTATTATATTTACCAAAACAAAAAAACAATTATGAATATGTTTGGAAAATATCAAAAAACCATCTCTGAGGATATAGTTAACCAACAGGTTGAAAAAATAAAAAAGCAGGTTGATACTTTACGTACTATACCAAACCTGAAAAAATGTTTCAGTTTTATTGACCTGACAACATTAAACTCAACCGATACCCGCGAAAGGGCGGCAAAATTTGCAGACAATGTGAACAAATTTGGCAGCATATTTTCAAATATGCCCTCTGTCGCTGCCATTTGCGTTTACCCCAATCTTGTGGCTACAGTAAGGGAAAAACTTCAGGTAAAAACAGTTAAAATTGCAGCTGTGGCAGGCTGTTTTCCATCATCAATGAGTTTTATTGATATTAAAACAGCTGAAATCAAAAAAGCTGTTGATGCCGGTGCTGATGAAATTGATGTAGTAATTTCTATCGGTACTTTTCTTGAAAAGGCATATACTATTGTTTTTGAAGAACTTAAAGCCATGAAAGCCGCTTGTGGTAAAGCCCACATGAAGGTGATCCTCGAAAGTGGCATTTTACCAGATCTTTCGTTGGTTTACCTTGCAAGTATGATTGCCATGGAAGCTGGTGCCGATTTTATTAAAACCTCAACCGGCAAAATGGAACCGGCAGCTACGCCCGAAGCAGCATGGGTAATGTGCACAGCTATTAAAGAATTTTACGATGAAAAGAAAATCCCAATCGGTTTTAAACCTGCTGGTGGTATTGTTACTTCAGGTGACGCACTCACTTATTATGCCATTGTGAAAGAAATTAATGGCGAAGAATGGCTTAAACCTGACTTATTCCGTCTTGGGGCCAGCCGTTTAGCCAACAACCTGTTGCACGACATTGCACAGCTCGAAACCGGCATTGACAAACCAGTGAATCATTTCTAAGTTTCGTTGTTGCCTGGTAGGGATTAAATTCAAATGGGTTCTATTTTTCCCGTTCAACCACATAATCCGTTAAAGCAATCAGCGCTTCGCGGATTTCGGATGCAGGGTAAGAGACAAGTATTTCAAGGGCTTTATCCTTGTATTCCAACATTTTAGTACGGGTATAACCGAGGCCACCATTATCATTTACATAGCCAATTACCTCACTCATTTTTCCAGGGTTATGATGATGGCGGTTGATCATGCTAAGAATTCTCCGTCTTTCAATGAATCCGGCATTTTTGAGTACGAAAATCAATGGCAGTGTAAGTTTTTTTTCTTTCAGGTCGTTACCTGAAGGTTTTCCTGTTTTTGCAAAGTAATCATAATCAAATAAATCATCTTTCAGCTGAAAAGCCATCCCCAGGTTGAGCCCAAAATTCTTCATTTTTTCAATATCAGCAGCATTGGCGCCCGAAGCGGTTGCTCCTGCTGCAGTGCAGGCTGAAATAAGTACTGCCGTTTTTTTCTTAATAATGTCATAATATACTTCTTCGGTAATATTCATCATGCGCGATTTTTCAATCTGCAACAATTCTCCTTCACTCATCTGCTCAACGGCTGTACTCATTATCCTGAGCAGCTCAAATTCACTATTATTTACAGCAAGCAAAAGACCCCTTGCCAGCAGAAAATCGCCGATCAGCACCGAAATTTTGTTTTTCCATAAGGCATTGATCGAAAAAAAGCCCCTTCGTTCGTACGATTCATCTACCACATCATCGTGAACAAGGGTTGCTGTGTGCATCAGTTCAATCATAGCTGCAGCCCTGTATACCGATTCATTGACCTGCCCGTTTAACCGTGCTGTGAGAAAAACCAGAACCGGACGGAATTGTTTCCCTTTGGTTTTCAGTATATATCGGGTAACCACATTCAATAACCAGATTTTACCTTTCATGTTTTCTGAAAAGAAATCATTGAAAATTTCCAGGTCATTCCTGACCGGATCAGTAAATTTTTGCTTATTGATCATGCACTACCAAATGAATTGTCAAACCTAAAGGAATTTATTAAATATTACAAACCTATAAAAACAACGAAAAATTTTAACCCGGGCAATTGCAGCAAATATCTATCTGTTTTTTCCCTTGCAATATTTTTTTTCTGAAATGAGTATTTTTTTCTGATTTCCATATCTGGTAAAAAGCGTTACTGTTAACATTACCAAAGCGGTACTTCCCATTTTTATCCTGACAACATGGAACCACCCATCCATCATAGGTTATGACGGTAGTCGCCCATTGCATGAAACAACGGTTATTAATACGTTTTTTGAATACCCATTTTCCTTGTTGTGGTATATAACGACTTAATTGTAATTTATTGGGAGGCAATATACTATCGTTATCAATTTGGTAGAACTGTGCGGTTTTGATAGTTGCAATGTTGGCCCCAAGATGATATGCAAAAGGCCTGAACAATGATAGTTCATGCTCGTTGTGCCGGAAAACAAGAAATTGGAGTTCAATCAGCGGAAAGCAGGAATGTAATTCGTTTTTAACATTATTAAGAGTCTGAATTCCATCTGTTACAGTCTTGAAATTTCCGTTTTTACGATAAATTGCATAGGTCTGTTCTGTGACTCCGTCAACCGAAACAATAATTTTATCGAGGCCTGACCTGATAAGTTTTTCGCAGTTTTCGCGTGTCAGAAAATGTCCGTTGGTCGAAATAATGGTCATTACCCTGTTTTGATGTGCCTTTTCGATAAAACGCATGATTTGGGGATGCAAAAACGGTTCCCCTTGAAAATGAAGCTGTAAAATTAAAGAATAGGTTTTTACCTCATCAATAAGATTTTCAAACATTTTGATTTCTGCCAGACCAGGTTGCCTTAACAGGCAGCCCATACCTACCAGGCATTGCGGACATTGAAGGTTACAACCATTAACCGTTTCAAATGTAATGGCATAAGGGTATGCTGCAATCCTGACATTGAGACGTGATAGCACTGAATAGGCATAGGAAAATGCAAGTGCAAAAAAATTAATAAGTTTTAAAAAACTGATATACCTCAAAAACCTGATTGCCAGTACTACATAAGCTAATACCGACCTCATTTTCATACAAATAAAACCATTAGCGGATAAACTTTCTGACAGGTTTCTTATTTTCAGTTGGTTTCAAGAATTTTAAAAAGTTCGTCAAGTTTTGGAGTCAGGATGATTTCGGTACGCCGGTTTTTTGCCCTGGCTGCATCTGTTTTAGCCGGATCGACAGGTAAAAACTGACCCCTGCCGGCAGCTGTCAGCCGTGAAGGATCGATTTTTGAATTTTTCAGAATTATTTTTACCACAGCGTTGGCGCGTTTTGTACTTAGCTCCCAATTATAGAACATATCGCCCACATCATCAGTATGGCCTTCAATCATAATATTGATGTCAGTATTCTGCTCAAGCACCTGTGAAAGTTTTTTCAAGGCATTGATGCCTTTCGGATCAATTTCGGTGCTGCCAAATTTAAACAACAATTTCTCCTGAAGCGAAACATATAACTTGCCATTTTTCATATGAATGGTAAGGTCGCTATTTTCAAAACCCATCAGGGCTGCGGTAACTTTCGATTTCAAAGCCATTACGGCAGAATCTTTGGCCGCCAGAACCGATTGCAATTCAACCAGTTTGGCATTGCGGTCTTCCAGTTCTTTTTGTTGTATTTTTAAGGTAGAATCCAGTGTCTGAAGCCGCTGATCGCGCAGTTCGAGCTCTGATTTCAATTCATCCAGATTTTTCTTTCGCATCATAAGGGTTTGTTCCAGTTCGTGCAACCGGTCCTCTTGCTGCAATAACTCGTTTTTAGTAGTGTTGAGTTCGACAAGCAGGTTTTTCATTTCTTTTTCATTTCCCTTAACAATAGCATCCTGCCTTGATAATAAATCAGTGTATAAACCTCGGTACTGATTAAAATTTTTAAGGTAATAAGCTGCTGAATCCTGCATATCCGATAGTGATGCTGTGAGTTTTTCGATGCGTTTTCCCATCAGCTCAATTTTTGATTGCATTTCGGTACCTTTTACTGTAAGGCTCTCATTAACACTTTTTAATGAGTCACGATCGCGCATACATACATTATTTTTTTCCTGTAATTCAAGAAATTGTTTTTTAGGTACGCACGAAATCACTGCTGTAATGAGTAATAATGTAAAAAATGTATTTTTAATCATGATGGCCTGGTTTTAATTGGCTCAAAGATATGATATTTGAATGGGGCGATACAATATTGTGAAAATTATGTTAATAACTTTTGGATTCATGGTATAAATTTGAAAATAAATATATTATAAAACTTACAGTAAATATTCCTGCTGTGAACCACCATGTTGAAATAGCCTGTGTTGAAATTGGGTTATCAGCTATCATATACTTCATGCCATTCTTTTTGGGTATATGATTACCGAAACCTCTTTTGTATCTTAGCAGGATATTATCATTATATTAATAGATGACGGGGTTTGTAAAAATTTGGGTCAGTAGTTTTATTTTATTTTTACCATTACTGCAAACAGCGCAGCCTGTCGTTCCAGCACCGAAAGAAGAAAAATACACCCGTTTTATCCGGTTTGGTTATCATGATGGATTAACAAATAGCGAAATCAATTGCATTATTCGCGATAGCACGGGATTTGTCTGGTTAGGAACCGAAAATGGGCTTTTCAGGTTTGATGGTTATAATTTTATAAGATTCTCTTTTGCAGATTTTCACCAGGAAGGTTCTGATATTATTACCTCATTGGCATTTAAAAACAACATGCTGTTTATTGGCACCGACGGTGGTTTGTTCACCATGAATACACAGAATGGCAATATATCAAGGGGTTATTACCCCGAAACCGATACTTTAGGCCATCTAAAAATGCCGGTCAGAAAAATTGAAATCCCAAATTCAAAGCAAATTAATATTGAAACGCTTGACGGGAAACTTGCCATTTTTTATGATTCATCGAAAGAGTGGAGTTTTCTCAGCCATCCCAAACCCAGCCAACCCTATTATCATTATCATGCATTATTTACCGATAAAAATCAAAACCTCTGGTTTGGAGGCCGGAATTTAGGTCTGCATAAACTTACCCCGAACCATGAATTGATCCACTATAAAGCCGGAGGAAATAAACCTGGCTATAAAAGGGATGAAGATGTCGCCGATATTTTTTGTTCGTCAACCGGCCAATACTATGTGGTTGCAACCGATGGTATTTACCTGTTTTATCCCGAGTCCGGGCGTTTTGATAAAATTCTGGCCAACTCGGCATTCAGTATTGCTGAAGAAAAAAAAGGAATAATCTGGTTCGGCTCAGGCAATGGATTACTGAAATGGGATGAAAAAAAAAGTTTATTCACAGTATACCGTTACAACCTCGATAATATTTATTCTATCTCTGAAAATCACATTAATGTATTGTATTTTGACCGTGATACAAATTTATGGGTTGGTACGAAAAACGGACTAAATCTGCTACCCGCAGGATGGCAAAAGTATAATATTATTTACCGTATTCCCGGAAATGAACAGTCGTTAAGTTCAAATCACATCAGTTCATTGGTACAGGATAATGAAAACATACTCTGGGCAGCCACATACAATCATGGTATCAACCGGATTGATCTTATCAGTGGGGAAAACACTGTTTATCGTCATCAACCCGAAAAACAGGGATCTTTGACCTCTGATGCCGTTTCTGTTTTATATATCGATAAACGGCAAAATTTATGGGTTGGTTTATGGTCGGGAAGAGGTTTTTGCCTTTTCGACCGGCAAAAGGAAAAATTCCGGAAATTTGTATTCGATTCATTAAGTCTGAAACGCGATTGGTATAACGCTTTTTTAGAAGATTCAAAAGGAAATTTCTGGGTTGGTTTATGGGGTTCTCATGGCCTGCACCTGTTTGACCGAACCAAACAACGATTTCTACCCGATTATTTTATGCTTCCACACAGTCCTTATAATCAACAGGTCAAAAAAATTGTTCAATTAAAAAACAAACGCATTTTCTTAATTGCCAACAACACCCTTGTTTATGAATATAATCCTGAAAATAAATCATTTAGTGTATACACTGCAAAAAATTATGCTTCGTTATTCAAGGTGGTTCCAACCCATGAATTCTTACGGCAATTACCTTTTTCATTTTCAAAAATTTATGATGCCTGCAGCAATGAAAATAAAGCCTGGTTTATTACCGATAAAGGTGTAATCCTTTACGATCAATTGCTGGGTTTTAAATCTCTTTATACAGGAGATATATTATCTGAGCCTATTCATTGTAAAGTATCCGATGATACCATTTGGTTTGTTTCCGGGAAAAATATTTATGCAATATGGGAAAACGGGAATAAAAAATTTAACCTTGAAAAGATATATCCGGATATCGGAAAAACCGTTGTTCAATCTATCATTCAAATTAAAAAAGGTGAAATTGTATTCGGAACTGATATTGGTGTTTTGACTATAAATTATATGCAACCAAAATACCAGATAAAATTTTTCAACCGGTTTGATAAAAAAGAAATATTCATTCCCATGGATACACCGGGAAATTTTTGTCTCTCATCAGGAAATAAACTGGTTGCATTCCGGGGCTTTGAAAAAACCGACAGTATTACGTGGAATAATAATTACTCGTTTCATTTTTCCTTTGCTACAAATACCGGTATTTATATAATTTCGCCAGAAGAGATTATCTCATTGAAACTTACCGAAGGTAAATTCTCAGATAAAAAAATTTACAAAGGTAATTTTCCGCCTAAAATAGTTAGCGCTGTTGCCTTGGATGATAGCACACTACTTGTTACAGATAGCTTAAATTTGCTTGAAATTAACCTTACAAAATCTACCGCCAAAATTGTTAGTAAACCTGATAAATACATGCTTGCATCGCATCTTATTACTTGTATTACAGAATGGTATGATGGCAGCATCTTTACAGGTTCTTCCGATAAAGGATTGACATGGATAAATCCGTCAAGCGGAGCAACCATCCATTTTAACACACTCTCACCCAAAAGGAATTATCTATTCGATAGTATTACTTCTATTGTAAAAGCGAAGTATCCATTTTTATGGATCGGAACAAGCCGTGGCCTGTTTTTTCTCAATACCGAAGATACAACAATTCATAGGTATAACTTTGACAGAAAAATCCAGAACATTACTTCCCTGGTTTTTAATGGTGATTCATTGTTATATGTCGGGCATTTGAATGAAATATCGGTAATCAACGTCAATACAGGAAAAAATGTCATGATTAAGATTAATCATATGATTCCTGATGGCAATCTGACCAAAGCTTCATGTTTGCTCAACGACCGACGGGTCGCTTTTGGAACGGACAAAGGGATCGTTATTTTTAATCCTGTAAAATTAATTCCTTCAGCCATTGCCGGGAAAACGGTAATATTTACTTATTTCAGCCTATTTGATAAAACATTAAGTTATTTTATTCAGCAAAACGATACTTTTAATCTGAAATATACCGATAACTATTTTTCAATTGGTTTTTCGGCATTTGGTTTCGCAGGAGAGAAAATGAACGATTACCAATACCGGCTTAAAGGAATTGATAAACAATGGATAACAACAACTAAAGGGGAAGCTGTTTATTCCCATTTAAAACCAGGACTATATTGCTTTGAGGTATCTATATCGGGAGAAACCAGGCCTGAAAAATTCAATTATATATATTTCAACATTTTACCACCTTTCTGGCAAACCACCTGGTTTTTAATTTCAATCGCCGGTATCGTGATATCTATTCTGGCTTATATTTTGATTTCATATATAAAGCGTTTAAAAATAATTAATTACAATATCGAACTGGAGCAAAAATTTCTTGCCTCACAAATGAATCCTCATTTTATTTTTAATGCCCTTTCAGCAATTCAAAGCTTTATGTATAACAACAATCCGGAAGAAGCAGGTAATTATCTTTCAGGGTTTTCAAGGCTGGTACGACTTATCCTGCAAAATAGCCGTGCACCGCTGATTAGCCTTGAAGAAGAAATTCTGACTTTACAGCTTTATCTTAAACTTCAGAAATTGCGTTTTGCCGATAAATTTGATTATGAAATCATTACTCCTCCATCTCACCTGACAGATGAATTGATGGTTCCGCCTATGATTGCACAGCCTTTTATTGAAAACAGCATTGAGCATGGTATTATGCATAAACAGGGTAAAGGTTTTATTTCGGTCACGCTTAACATTGATGGCCGGGTTGTTTGTATAACGATTACCGATGATGGCATTGGTATAAAAAAATCGGAAGAAATTAACCGTAACCAACGCAGGCATACTTCTTATGCAACATCAATTACACGCGAACGATTGAAAGTATTGGAAAAACATCATAAAATAAAATCAGAAATTCAGGTGATTGACCGTGAAGAATCGGAGCAGACACAAGGAACCCAGGTAATTATTAAAATCCCGTATTTAAAAACTTTAAAGCATGATAAAAGCACTGATTATAGATGACGAACCAAGAGCGAGAGAATCGTTGGTAACGATGTTGCATAAATTCTTTCCTGAAGTTAGTATTGCAGGAGAAGCCGAAGGAGTTAATGACGCATTTGTCAAAATACAGCAATACAATCCGGATATTATCTTCCTGGATATTAAAATGCCCGATGGTAGTGGGTTTGATTTATTGAAGAAATTTCAGAAAGCTCGTTTTAAAACGGTTTTTGTCACTGCTTTTGGTGAGTATGCCCTGGAAGCTATCAAATTCAGCGCTTTTGATTATCTGCTAAAACCGATTGATCTGAATGAATTGCGGGAAACCCTGGCAAGGATTAAAGCTTCACTGGATGAGGAAGAAGAGTTACCGGTAAAACTTCAGGCTATTTTTCAAAATATGGAATCTGCCAAAGCCATGCAGAAAAAAATTGTTCTCAAAACCGCTAACAGTATTCATCTTGTAAATATTTCGGCCATTATTCGTTGCGAAGCAGATACCAATTATACCTGGTTTTATTTTACCGACCAACCTAAGTTATTAATTTCCAAGCCACTTAAACACTTTGAAGAATTACTGGTATCATGTGGTTTTTTCCGGCCTCACCAGTCACATCTTATTAATTTGTCATTTATCAGCCGCATTGACAAAGTAGATGGAGGAACCCTGGTTTTAAACGACAATACAATTATTCCGGTTGCTGTACGAAAGCGTGAACAGCTTTTCAGACTACTCGAAAATATTTGAACAATACTCCCGGGTAAGTAAATAATAAAAGAAAACCACGGTTCAGTTCCCTGATAAATTTATATTTTTGCACCATCCAAAACAGAAATATGAAAACCAAAAAAGTTCTGGTTATAACCTATTACTGGCCTCCTTCGGGTGGTGTTGGTGTGCATCGTTGCCTTAAATTTGTAAAATATCTTCGCCAGTTCGGATGGGAGCCTGTCGTGTTTATTCCTGAAAATGCCCATTATCCTTATTATGATGATACCAACTTCAAAGACATTCCAGATAACCTGACCATCATTAAACAACCAATTACTGAACCTTTCAGGATGTTCAAACTGTTGTCGGGAAGGAATAAAAACCAGGTAATGACCAATCCGGTCCATGTGCGCGATAAAAAAGTACCTGTTATAGATAATCTTGCTATCTGGATAAGAGGAAATTTCTTTATTCCCGATGCACGGTCACTTTGGATAAAACCATCGGTAAATAAACTCTCCGGTTATCTGAAAGAAAATCCGGTAGATGCCATTCTTACCGACGGTCCACCACATACCAATACCATGATAGGGTGCTATCTCTCACAAAAACTACACATACCATGGCTGGCCGATTTTCAGGATCCCTGGACACAGGTGGATTATTATAAATTACTGATGCTTACTCCATGGGCCGACCGTAAACACAGGCGTTTGGAACAACTGGTATTTAAAACAGCAAAAAAAATTACCATTGCCAGCCCAACATGGAAAATAGACCTTGAAAGCATTGGTGCCCAAAATGTCGATGTAATATTCTGGGGCTACGATGAAGATGATTTTTCTACTTCAAAACCAGAACCAGATTCAGATTTCAGCCTGGTTCATGCCGGAATGCTTGGATACGACCGTAATCCCGCAACCTTGTTTAAGGTATTGGCACAACTTAAAAGAGATATTGACGGATTTGCCGGAAAACTCGTTATAAAACTTGCCGGGCCTGTCGATTTTTTTGTTATTGAACAAATTAAACAATCTGGTTTGCTTGAGAATACAACATTATCAGGAACTATACAGCGGCCTGCAGTAATTGACATGATTTCAAAAGCACATATCCAGCTTTTACCTCTCAATATTGCCGAAAACGCAAAAGGACGAATACCAGGTAAACTTTTTGAAAATATCAGGGTTGAAAGGCCTGTTCTATGCCTTGGCCCAAATGGAAGCGATGTTTCAAAAATTATCAGGGAAGTGAATGCAGGCCGGAGTTATGAATATGATGATTTTGAAGGTATTAAAAACTTTATCATTGAAAGGTACCAACTATTTCTTCAGCATAAAAATGAATATAAACTCAATGATTTTTCGCAATACTCCGTAAAAAACCAGACCGGTAAAATTGCTCAATACCTGAATCAGATAACTGATTGATAAAAAATGATACAAGCTGTTAACGATACCATCCCTGTTGCTGCAACGCCTGCCGATACAACTTTAATTCCGGTTAATATAAGCCCTAAACCTGTTTTCAAACCAAAAATATTTAAACCATCTGCATTTCAACCAGATACATTATCAAAACAAGCTATTGATTCAAGTATCTATGACGCATCAGTCAACCAATTAGTTAAAAAGAAAGAACTTAAAAAGGAGATTGTAATATTTCCCTTTGATAATCAAACAATAAAATCGATAAATAAAAAACCCGAAAGTGAATTAAAAACCTTTGTTACAACCAAACCAATCCGTCGCGATGATTATCTTGTGCAACGACATAATTTTGAAGGTACCGATTTTATTACTGTTTTATTAATTGTCCTCGTTTTTAATATCGCCTGGCTCAGGATTTTCTTTGGAAATGCGCTTATCCTGTTCATGAAGGCTGCTTTTGATCCAAAATATACTGCCCGTCTTATTTCTAATGTCAACCCTGTTATAACCCGGGTTGGTTTTATGCTTAATATCAATTTTATAATTACGTTGTCAGTATTTTTATATTTTCTGACGCGCTTTTTTCAGATGCCCTTTGCCGGGGTGAATCCATATATTTTTATATCAGCATTGTCTTTGGTGCTGGCTGCAATTTATAGCGGAAGATTTTTTATCCTGCATCTGGCAGAAAAAATTATCAGGAATGATTATTTTTCGGAATACCTGATTATTCTGCTTGGTCTGAATAAAATTTATGGCCTTTTCCTCATTCTTTTAATCATTTTAATAACTTTTTTGCCATTTCATTATGTTGAAATGATGATTCATTCAGGAATTATCGCATTTATTATCATATATTTAATAAGAATTTTACGGGGATTTTTCATTTCTATTAAAATTAGGCTTTCACTATTCTATTTCATTTTGTACATTTGTACCCTTGAAATCATACCGTTACTGTTAACTTATAAGTTTGTAAATCTTATAATTAACTATACCGGAATTTAAAAAAGTATTAATTTAAAAGATTAATTGCTTTGAAAATCAGAAGAATTTTGGTAAGTCAACCTGTACCACCGACAGAAAAATCACCCTATTTTGATTTAGCTGAAAAATACAATTTAAAAATTGATTTTAAACAGTTTATTGATATCAAGCCTGTTGAGGCCAGGGAATTCAGAAAAGAAAAAATCAATATACTGGATCATACAGCGGTATTATTTACCAGCAAAACAGCTATTGATCATTTTTTCCGTATCTGTGATGAAATGCGCATTACCATTCCTGATGAAATGAAATATTTTTGTGTTTCTGAAGCCATTGCTTTCTATCTGCAGAAATACATTGTTTACCGCAAACGAAAAATCTTTTACGGAAACAACAAATTTGACGATCTGCTTGATATCATCAGAAAACACAGCGATGAAACTTTTCTTTTGCCTTTATCAGATATTCACAAACAGGAGATACCTCAAAAGCTTGAAAAAGCTAAAATTAAATTTAACAAGGCAATTTTATACCGTACTATTTCGGCTGATTTGTCTGATATGAAAAATGATTTCAATTACGACATCCTGGTTTTTTTCAGTCCGCAGGGAATTTCATCTCTAATTGAAAATTTTCCGTCGTTTGAACAAAACGATATTAAAATAGCTGCTTTTGGCCCTGCCACTTCCAAGGCTGTAAAAAAAGCCCGGCTCAGGCTCGATATTCAGGCACCGCTTCCGGAGGCACCTTCAATGACCATGGCTCTGGATTTATTTTTAAAAAGACTGACCAAAGACTGTAAAAAATAGTTTTTCTCTGTTTTTCATTCATTATCCATCAAAGCTGAATAAAATTTTTCAGCAATTTTTCGCCTTGTTCATGGCTTTTTTCGGGATGATACTGTACTCCGAAAATATTTTCTTTTTCAATGGCTGAGCAAAAACGATAATCATATTCGGTCTGGTTAAGTACATCAGCCTGTTCTTCACAAACAATATGATAGGAATGAACAAAATAAAATTCCGAACCATCTGATATATTATTCATTAGCATACTTGGTTTGCAAATATTGATTTCGTTCCAACCCATGTGGGGTATTTTATACTTCAAGGTATCTGACACTTTAAATTTTACTACCTTTGCTTTAAACCAACCCAGTCCTTCAACATTTCCCTCTTCGCTTGACTGAGCCATTAACTGCATACCAAGGCATATCCCTAAAACCGGAATTTTTTTAACCAAAACCGCTTCGCTTAATGCTTCTATCAAATCATACTGTATGGTGGTCTAAAAAATTAGGACAGCAACATAAGTTAAAAAATTAACGTAAA
>CAZLJX010000024.1:0-55253 GCA_964559985.1 uncultured Bacteroidales bacterium | reverse complement strand
TATACCAGATCATCTGTAAAAATTTTTAGGGTGTTGCAACGCTGAAAACAGGAAAGGTTCTTCAAAAAAGGGAACAGGTTCAGGCTCGTGCCGGCATGTAGTTGAAAGCCATGCCACAAAGCACAAGATGAGTATTGCCCTGTGTTTCATACTTCAAATCAGCAATTTCAATTTGTAGGACCGTTATCAGTTTTGGCTTCAATAACACTCTGAATCTGCAATGGGACATTGGAGAAAAAGTTAAAACCTGTTTGCGATTCAATAAAATCGACCGTAGTGCGGTAGCTGCCCCAGTTGGTTGTAAGCGATTGAATATTAGGTATCCATACTGCAATAACCCGTGTTGATGTGTTCACCCTTGAAACATCATCTTCGCCGTTGGGTAACACCAGGATTACTTTCCAGACATGTGAAGGCACCCTTATTTTCCCCAGTGCTATAGAATCAGTAACCCCTCCGTTACTTCCGGTTCCGCCACTTCCAAAAGGACCGCAGATAATGTACAGTTCATTTCCCCTTTCGGCCAGCGTACGGCAATATTCCTCTAATAATCTCCATGTTTGCTGATTGTTGTAAGGTGCCTGGGCAATAATATTGGTCAGGATAAATGTATTTCTGATTTCGGTTTCGTTAAAGTCCCTGTCCGAAGCAGGACACATGTGGCCACGGTCGAACCCGGTATATGCAAAATCGGTGGGCTGAACAACATACCATCCGGGAGGCAAGGTATTGTCGCTGGTAAAGGTGGTTGGTCGTGGGGTACTTCCCAGCCATGCTGTGCTTAAATGCCAGCTAACCCAGTTGGGCCGGCCGTATTTGCTGTGGTATGATAAAGTGTATTCATATTTTTCCATCAGGTAGTTGGCTGTGCACACCGCATCAGTAACGCCATCGTTTGGATTACCCATGGCAAGATTGTTATCGCGGGTTGCCGGGTAAGTTTCGGTATAGCTTTCAATGGATATATTGTCAATATTCAGGCGGTTGGCATCACCCGAGACTTTTCTGATTTCAAGCCTGACATTTCCGCTGATATTAATGTCAAACTCAGCAGCAGTCAGAACCGTGGTTTGTGTTGCAATGGTGAATCCGCTTTTTGTCCATGTAACGCCGTCATCAATGGAATAATACAATTCCCAGCTGCTTACAGCATCAGTTCCATAAAGTGCATGATAGACAGTCACATGACCTATTCCGCCGGTGCAGTTGAAATTCATGCTTAAAGTGCCTAAATTTCTGATTCTGACTGATTTTGCATCGAATTTTCGGTCAGATGTCGAAGTACCAACCAGTGCGTCAACAAGATACCACGATCCGGTTGTAAAAGTTACATATTCAGCATCGTACGAGTTTTTTGATCCTGCCTCGAAAGTTTCGGTGATGATGGTTCCTTTGGGGGATATCTGTTTTTTATGGCTTGTCTGGGCATAGCCAAACCGGGCACCACAAAAAACAATGACCGCTGTAAATAGGAACAGAACGCATTTTTTCATAAGCAGCAGAATTATTTTTCTGTAAATTTAAGATAATATATGTTAATCACCAACTGTAATAGCAGGTTTGTAAATTTATTTTCAAAACGGGAGATATGCTACTATTTTAAGGCAAAACTTTCATTCCAGGTGTTTAAAAAAAATTTGAAATAAATTGATTATTACATTATTATTCAATAAAATAATTCAATTTATTATTAATTTTAATTTCATGAATCAACAAAATCATCCTTCTTTTTGTTGGTTTAATTAATTAAATCATATCTTTGTAAATCAATTCAAAACTTCAAAAGATTTTTATATTGCTACAAATTAATTATCAACAAGTAAACCAGTAATCTATGAAATCAAAATTATCGATCACACTGTTAATTGCCTTATTTGCGGGCATATTCATCTATTCTTGCGATAAAGATACTTTTTCGGAGTTAGATGCATACAAAGCGCAAACCGACTATGAAAAACTAAGAGATTCATTGCGCCGTGTCGGAGGTGTTATTGATTATTCCGTGAATGTTATTGACGGAAGCATATCTTCTTTTGGCCTGAAATCAGGGAATTCCAGCCAGGGAATGGCCGGTGCTGTTGTTTTTGTCAGCCAGCATGGTGTAGTTCAGACAGATACAACTGAAGGTAACGGAATAGCTGTATTTAACGACCTGCGCATTGGTACTATGAACGTTACCATTACCAGACCGGGATATACATCGGTTGATTATGTTGTTGAAATTCAACCCCTGTCAAGCGGAACAGCTCTCGACAACTACGGTGTTTTACGCCAGGTGGCCAATATGGTGCCTATATTTTCTCTGACGCAGAATTTATCAACCGTTTCTGGCATTGCCACCATTGAATCATCGCTGGTTAATGCTGGCCCCGAAGCTGCAGCCAATGTGGTGATTAAAGGAGTTATTGATGTAAGTAACTCGTCTTTTACCCATTACATCCGCCAGGATATTACTAATCCCGAACATGAAGGACGTATTGTTGAAATTGCCTACCAGTCGGTGATATCAGTCGATACAACAAGCAGTACCGGTGCATTCAGCATGCAGGTTCCTTCTTCACCCAACGGTTTACCCATTAAATTTGTCATTTCTGAATTTGCCATCACCCAGCAGCTACTCATGAATACAGTGTACAACCAACCCGTGTTTGGTGTGCAATCAATACGTACATTATTTTCAACTGCACTGACAGCTGCTACGGTTAGCCCGATACCGACTGTTTCGCCTGCCTATGTTGTTATTGCTCCGCCTACCGGAACAGGAAATCCGCAGCCATCGGTCGAAGCTACAGCACAGGCTGTCATTACAGAATCAGGAATTGCTTCCATCAGTATCAATAACCCGGGCGAAGGCTATACCCAGGCTCCGGTTCTGATCATCAGCAAGGGAACAGGCTATAATTCGGTTGCTGCTACTGCCGCTGCAACAGTTACTAATGGCAAAGTTACAGCAGTTACCATCAATTCGGCCGGAACAGGTTATAAACCCAACGATGTTCCCACCATTACCGTTACCGATGGTATTGATGTTACAGCAACAGCCGAACCAAAAATGACCTATTCCATCAAAGAAATTAATATCGTAAGCGGTGGTAGTGGTTATTCTTCAGTGCCTGCAGTAAGTATTCAGGCTCCGACCGGTACCGGTGCAACAGCCACGGCAGTTATGTCGGGTTATGTTGACCAAATTGAAATATCCAACACCGGTTCGGGTTATACACAAACCCCGCAGGTTGTTCTGGCCGGCGGTGGAGGCACAGGTGCCACTGCAGTGGCTGTCATGTCGCAATACAATCCTCTACATTCCATTGAGCTGGTTAATTTTACGCAACTATATCCTTCAACTCCAACGCCTACCGTTACCATTACAGGTATTGGAGGAGGTAGCGGAGCTACAGCTACGGTTACGCTGTCAACTGCCGGTTCGGTAGCATCCATTACCCTTACCAATGCTGGTTTGGGCTATACCAATGCCCCGACCATTACCATTACCGGTGGGGGTGGTTATGGCGCAGCTGCCTACGCTACCCTTAATGGCGACGGAAGTATCAATATTATCCTGTTGGCTAACGGACAGGGTTATACAAGCAGCCCAAATGTAAGCATTACTGCTGCTCCATCAGGTGGAACCACTGCTTCGGCTACTGCCCAGCTGGGATTCCCTGTTGAATCCATTACCTTGAATAATTCAGGTTCGGGATATTCTAATAAACCGGCTTTGAATATCGGAGGTGTCAATGTTCCGAATGCCAATTATAATGTATTATTCAGCCGCCAGGTAACAGGTATTACGATTACCAATAACGGTACAAATTATACCACGGCACCGGGTGTGGTTTTCATTCCTGTTGACGGAAACGGCTCGGGCGCAGCAGCTACTGCAACAGTTCGTTATCTTGTCAAATCTGTTCAGATAACCAATCCGGGTAGCGGATATGTCAACAATGTGGTTGTTATCATTGCACCTCCGTCAAATGGTTCACAGGCTACAGCAACTGCTGTTCTTGGCAATGGTGTTCTTGGAGGTATAACGCTTACCAACGGAGGCCAGGGATATACTGCCCCACCGGTTGCAAAACTTATTCAAAATGGAGGTGTTGTTCCTGAAGCAGAAGCACGTATCAGTGTAACTGTTGCAAACGGCAGGGTTACCGGACTTACCATTGCCAGTGCAGGTGCCGGATACGATCCTTCTGCCACCTATTCAATACAGATCAGTACCAAAATACTGGCAGCTACATTTTCAGCCACGGTAAATCCAAATTCAGGACAAATTGAATTTGTACGTATCACCAATCCGGGTGCCGGTTATGTCATTGCTCCGGTGGTTGAATTTGAAGTTCCGAACGGCGTTGGTTCCGGTTCGGGTGCTGCCGCAACAGCTGTTATTACCGACGGGCGCGTCAGTGCTATCACCATTGATGACCCGGGAATTGGCTATTATGTAGCTCCAACCGTTAAACTGGTGGTACCTTCACATAATCTCACAGCGGTAGGTTATTGCAATGTTACTGCTGAAGGTTATATCAACAGTGTATCATTGGTTGGTGCCGGATTAACCCGTGGACAAGGTTATGTTGAAATTCCCGATGTTACGTTCTATCCCTCTGTCCCGGGAATGGGAGAAGGTGCTACCGGAATTGCCATTGTACAAAATGGCCAGGTGATTGATATCAAAATGACCAACAAAGGACAGGGCTATCTTGGTAAAAACCGCCCGACTACCGCCAAACCTTTCAGTGTTATCCCCGATGGTGCTGATTATACCATCCTTACAGTAGCCGGAAAAGCTTATATCAGGGATATTTACCTGGGAACCGGTAAACGTACAATTGAAGAATAAAAAAACAGATATTTTATCATTTGATTGGTGTATAAAAGCGTATTATTTATGAAATGTAACCTGTACCGGATCGACGAAATTCAGCTTAAAGATGTGCAGGTTACATTTTTACCTCATTTTAAAATGATAAAAATATAATAGGTATTGAACCGGTTTTTTTAATTAACTTTAAATATAAATGGCTTTTGATGAATGTTTCTAATACCTGAAAACTTATGAAAATCATCATTTATTTGTTTTTTACTATATCTGTTCTGATCTGCACTTCAGGTGTATATGGAGCGGTGCCTCTTTCTGACAAACCAATCGGGTTTGGTGCCAAGGCCGGAGTTGTCAATTCAATATTTGTTCCTAAAAATGGTTCATCCGGTTTCAGCAAATGGCAAAACGGGATGCAGCTGGGTGGATATTTCCGGTTTCATCTGAATGAATATTTTTCTGCCGGAGCCGAATTGCTTTACTCCCAGTATGGAACTTACGACCTGCTCGATACAGCCCTTTTTTACCGTGCCAACCCGCTTTTGTCACAATTGCCGGTTACCGAAAAGAATAAAAGGTTTGATGTAAGAATGGAATGTCTTGATATTCCTGTTATTCTGATGGGAAAATATGCTGTTATGCCCGATCTTAAATCATATATCTATATAGGGGCGAATATGACCATAAATATTGCCTCAGATGTAAAAATCACACGCCAGATTGATATTTCGGGCCAGATAGGCGAAAGGCATTTTTATTCCGATGTTACTGAAAGAATCAGACGTTTTGATTATTCCCCCGTTGCCGGTGCTGGTGTTACCAGCGAGATGCTTGGCTTAAAGCTTTGCCTCGACCTGCGTTATAAATATGGCATTACCAATATCAACAAAGTGGAAGGTTTGCCCGGTTTTACAAACCAGGCATGGATTATTACTTTAGGAATTGGATTATAAAATTTAACGCTGTTGTGCAGGTATCAAAAACCTGTAGCATAATTAAATAAGCCCGGGCAAAAACCTGGGCTTATTTGTTAAGAGGTTTAAAATTCAATTAACTTTGAAATGTTTTAATATTTTGTGTTACACAATTAACCAACCATAAAACAGTCCACGCCTTCGATATTTTTCAACTACCAATGCATATATCAAAAAAAAAGCGTATTTTTGCACCACTTTTTGCGGATGTGTCGTAACTGGTAGCCGAGCCAGACTTAGAATCTGGTGCCGCGAGGCGTGGGGGTTCGAGTCCCTTCATCCGCACAGGTATTTAAACACCTTTTTCTGATATGCCAGAAAGGTTTTTGTATAAAAATGAAATTTTTTTGATCCATGAATATTATTCGACAGGACATAGACCAACTGAATGTAGTACTGAAAATACAGATTGATAAAGCCGATTATTCGGAAAAAGTGGAAAACGGACTTGTTAACTACCGGCGTAAAGCCAACATTCCTGGTTTCAGACCCGGCAAGACACCCATGCCCCTGATAAAAAAAATGGCAGGGAAAGCCATTATGGTTGACGAAATCAATAAACTGGTGACCGAAACCCTTGAAAAAACACTTAGAGAGCAAAACCTGTCTGTTTTTGGCGAACCTATTCCCAGCAAAGATCATCAGAAACCGGTTGATTTTGACAAGGACGAATCGTTTGAATTTTGTTTTGACCTGGGTTTGAACCCGGTTTTTGAGGTTAAATTCAACCCCGAAGATGCCATTACTTACTACCGCCTTAAAGTAGAAGACTCGCATATCGACAGTACCGTTGAATCACATACACGCCGTTACGGAACTTCTGCCGAAAGCGAAACCATTTCTGAAAACGACCTGCTGCGTGGACAGATTGCCGAAACCGATGAACAAGGCAATATCATCAGCGAAAATTATCAGCCCGGACCCTGTATGATATCCGTCAACAATATTAAAGACGAAGCTGTAAAAAAATCATTTACCGATGCCCGTAAAGGCGATAAAATCTGCTTTGATATTGAAACTGCCTTTGAACGTAACGAGGCAGCATATATGCTGGGTGTAAAAGACCCGGATAAACCTGTCACCGGGCATTTCTGCTTTACCATTGAGTCGGCAACCAGTTTTACACCGGCCGAAGTAAACCAGGAACTTTTTAATAAAGTTTACGGCGAAGGAACCATTAGTTCAGTTGAAGAATACCGCAACCGGATAAAGGAAGAAATTGCAAAAACATTTGAAAAAGAAACCGATTTTAAGTTTTATATCGATGTAAAAAAACATCTGATGGAAAAACTTGATATTTCTTTGCCCGATGAATTTCTTAAACGATGGCTTAAAATTGCCAACAAGGAAATTGATGATGCTACCCTTGAGAAAGAGTACCCTGCATTCCGCGAAGATCTTATCTGGCAGCTTATCAGGGATAAAATTACCGGCGAAAACCAGATTACAGCCACCGAGGAAGAAATACTCGGTTTTGCCCGTGCAGCTACCATGTCGCAATTTGCCAATTATGGCATTTATAACCTTTCTGACGATCATATCACCAGCTTTGCCAATGACATTCTGAAAAAACCGGAAGAGAAAAAGAAAATTAAATCGAAAATTATTGAAGATAAAGTGATTGCTTTCTTTAAAAACAATGTTACCATTGCAGAAAAGGAAGTCAGCATCGAAGAATTTGGTAAGATTATAAACGGTTAAACCATCATACTGCCATGAAAAGTGATTTTGAAAAATATGCCATCGGAAAAAAAGGAATCAGCAGCCTGAACCTGCACCGTTTTATGTCGGTTTACAACAATTATATTTCGCCTACCATCATTGAGGAACGTCAGCTGAATATAGCCACCATGGATGTTTTTTCGCGCCTGATGATGGACCGTATCATTTTCCTGGGTTTACCGGTTGATGATTACGTTGCCAATATCATCCAGGCACAGTTGCTTTATCTCGATTCGGCCGATCCGGGGAAAGATATCCAGATTTATTTCAATACCCCTGGTGGTGCTGTACATGCCGGACTGGGAATTTACGACACCATGCAGTTTGTTACCAGCGACATCGCTACCATTTGTACCGGTATGGCTGCCTCGATGGGCGCTGTTTTACTGTGTGCCGGCAAAAAAGGAAAACGCTCTGCACTGACCCATTCGCGTATCATGATTCACCAACCCATGGGTGGCGCCGAAGGCCAGGTTACCGAAATGGAAATCACCCTGCGTGAAATTCAGAAACTGAAAAAAGAATTATACGAAATCATTGCCGATCATACCGGCAACACCTTTAAAAAAGTGGAGAAAGATGCTGAACGCGATTACTGGATGACAGCACATGAAGCCAAAGAATATGGCATGATTGATGAAGTATTGGTCAGAACAGATAAAAGAACAACATAACAAACGCTAATCCATTAAAAATACCCTATGAGTAAATGTTCATTTTGCGGACGCGATCAGAAGGAAACCGGCATTCTTATCTCGGGAGTCAACGGAAATATCTGTACTTCCTGCGTTGAGCAGGCCTACCAGATTGTTAACGAAGAGAAAAAGCAGAAATCTTCAAAACCTTCCAGGCGTTTTAACCTGATAAAACCACGCGAAATAAAACATTTCCTCGATCAGTATGTCATCGGGCAGGAAGAAGCAAAAAAAATTATTTCCGTTTCGGTATACAATCATTTTAAACGCATTTTGCAACCTTTGCACAACAACGATATTGAAATAGAAAAATCGAACATCATCCTGGTAGGCGAAACCGGAACCGGGAAAACCTTGCTGGCCCGTACCATCGCACGTTTACTCGAAGTTCCGTTTGCCATTGTCGATGCTACGGTTTTTACCGAAGCCGGTTATGTTGGCGAAGATGTGGAAAGTATTCTCACCCGCCTGCTGCAGGCTGCCGATTACGATGTGGCTGCTGCTGAACATGGCATAGTATTTATCGACGAAATTGATAAAATTGCCCGTAAAGGCGATAATCCGTCCATTACACGCGATGTGTCGGGCGAAGGAGTTCAGCAGGGTTTGCTCAAACTGCTCGAAGGCTCCGTGGTGAATGTCCCTCCGCAGGGCGGACGCAAACATCCCGAGCAGAAAATGATTGCCGTCGATACCAAAAATATTCTTTTTATCTGTGGCGGTGCTTTTGATGGTATTGAGAAAAAAATAGCCCAACGGCTCAACACCAAAGTGGTGGGTTACACGGCCAGACTCGAACATGAACAGATTGACCGCCTTAATATGCTTCAGTATATTGCCCCGCACGATTTGCGTTCTTTCGGACTGATACCCGAACTCATCGGCCGCCTTCCGGTGCTTACCTACCTTAACCCGCTCGACAGGCAGGCTTTGCGCGATATACTTACCGAACCAAAAAATTCTATTATCAAACAGTATGTCAAATTGTTCGAACTCGATGGCATTAAACTTACTTTCAGTGAAGAAGTGTTTGAAATGATTGTCGATAAAGCCCTTGAATTTAAACTGGGTGCCCGCGGATTACGTTCGATATGCGAAGCAGTGATGATGGATGCCATGTTTGATATGCCATCGGAGAAAAAACAGGAATTACATATCGACCCGGAATACGCTGCCGTAAAACTTTCAAAAATTAAGGTCAGTCATTTAAGGGCTGCCTGATATTTCCCTTTTTTATCTGAAACGAATAGCCCGCCCGATACTTTTGGGCCCGAAACGGTTTTTTATCCGGTCAAGGGTCTGATAAAGCCTGGCCAGCCTCGGGTCGGGGTCGAAAAGATCGAGCTGCTGAACCCCATGCACCAGGTGGCTGAATTTGATTCCGATAAGGCGTACCAGCAAACGGCGCGTGTATAAACGGTCAAACAGGCTTTGCACAATTTCAGACAACACATGATCGAGCGAGGTGTACGAAACCTGCTGCTGCAGGGTATGGGTATCGAAATCAGAATAACGTATTTTTACCGTTACGCAGGCAGTGAGTTTCTGAGCCGAACGGAGTTCAAAAGCCAGTTTTTCAGTCATTCCGGTCAATATTTCTTTCATCAGATGTACATCGGTGGTATCTTGTTCAAAAGTGCGTTCGGTGCTGATGGATTTTTGTTCCCAGAAAGGTTTTACCGGTCTGCAGTCAATGCCATTGGCTTTTTCCCATATTTCAATCCCGTTTTTACCCATAACACTTTGCAGCATTTCGCAGGGCATTATGCTTAACTGCCCTATGGTGGCAAGCCCCATGGTGCGCAGTAAACGGAAATTTTTTTCACCAATACCGGGTATTTTTCTGATTGATAATGGATTAAGAAAATCATGTACCCGTGTTTTTTCCACAAAAATTTCGCCGTTGGGTTTGGCTTCGCCGGTGGCAATTTTCGAAACGGTTTTGTTGTTTGACAGTCCGAACGAAACAGGCAGGCCTGTGTTTTTGATGATAGTTTGCCTTAACCCGTGCGACCATTTCAGACTTCCGAAAAACCGGTCCATCCCCGTAAGATCGACATAATGCTCGTCAACCGACATTTTTTCGTAAACCGGTGCGCTTTCGGCAATAATCTGCGTTACGGTATTGGAATATTTACTGTATAAGTCCATATCACCCCGTATGATAACTGCATCGGGGCATAGCTGCCTGGCCATTTTCATTGGCATGCCCGAATGCACACCATAACGCCGTGTTTCGTAACTGCAGCACGCTACCACACCACGGTCTGAGGTACCGCCTACCATTACCGGTTTTTTTTGCAACCTGCTGTTTACCAGGCGCTCAACCGATACAAAAAAAGTATCCATGTCGAGATGTAGTATGCTGCGTGTTTCCATGCCGGATTAATGAACCTGTAACCTATATCTGTCAATAAAATATTGATTAATATATAATCATATTTCAGGTTACAATATAATCAATTTATTTGAAAAAACAAATACCCATGGAATTTGTAAATGATATGTTTTGTAAATAACAAAATGTTGAGAACTAATTATTTAAAATCAGGTTCTGTTTTTACGGTAAAATGGATCACCTGCATGTCAAATATCCGGATGAAAAATGATTTTTGTCACCGGAAAAAAGTATTTAATCCATAAAAAAAACTGATTAATCAATTAATTGATGAATAAAAGAACATTAAAAGCCTGAATTTTATTTGCAGGTAATATATTTTTTGTACTTTTGCCCAGTCAAACTAAAAATGATCTAACGTATGAAGAAAAAACTACCTGTTTTAGGGCTTATTCTTGCACTTGCCGTGGTTATGGCAAGCAGCGTATTTGCCCAGACAAAGAAAGAAGAACGCAAAGGGATTGAATCCCCTGTCGTTGCACTCTCCTCATTAAGCTACATAGCACCTGCTTATGTACCTGGTGGAAAAGACGTCCTTCTTAATGAAGGTTTTGAAGGCACTGCTCCTCCTACCGGATGGACAGTCATTGATGCCGATGGCGATACCTACAACTGGAGTTATACTTCAGGTTTTGCTGTTCACAGCGGTACAAAATCGATTTCATCTGCATCGTATATTAATGGTGTTGGTGCCTTAACTCCCAACAATTACCTGGTTACCCCGCAGCTTACCATCCCTTCATCGGGAACCTACCAGCTGAAATACTGGGTAAATGCTCAGGATGCCGCATATCCCGGCGAACATTACAAAGTTGCCTTGTCAACCAGCGGAAATGCAGCAGCCAACTTTACGGTGACCCTTTTCGAGGAAACCATGACTGCCAAAACTCCGGGTGCATGGTACGAACGTACTGTTGATATGACTGCTTATGCCGGACAAACGGTTTACCTGGCATGGGTACACTACAACTGCACGGATATGTTCTGGCTCAACCTTGACGATGTAACCCTGATGCCGCTTCCAACCAGCCCGATTGCCGCTCTGAATATGAATGCTGCCAATTTTAACATGGTGAATGTAGGCCAGTCAGCTACAGTTACTGGTTTCCAGTTACAAAACATGGGTATCGGAACTTTAACTGCTTCTAATGTTACATCTAGTAACCCTGAATTCACTACCTCTATTGTTACAGGTGATGTTGCTGTTGTTCCGGGTACTCCTTACGCTTTCAGCGTTACCTATACCCCAACCAACGTTGGTGTTGACAATGCTACCATTACCATCACAACCAATGGCGGAAATGTTACCATTGCCGTTACAGGCGAAGGCTTCCAGCTCCCTACAGGAATGATTGAAATTGGCACAGGCACTTTGGTTGATACCCACCTGCCACTTGAAATGTATTATGGTTATACCTATTCGCAGACCATTTATAAAAAGAGCGAAATTAATGTAGCCAACCAACGTATTTCAAAAGTGCTGTGGCATTACAAGAAAAACAGCACCACTGCCGGAACTCCGTTTACCGATGAGATTAAAATTTATATGGGACATACCACCCTCAATGCTATTACTGCATGGGTACCCATTACCGGACTTGTTGAAGTTTACAGCGGAACCATTACCATCCCCGCACAGGGCGATGCTTGGATTGAACTGCCTCTGACCGTTCCGTTCAATTACAATAATGTTGACAACCTCATTATTGCTGCTGACGAAAACACTCCGGGTTATCACACCAGCACCGACGAATTTTTAGGCCATGCTTATGACGGCACTACCAATATGTCGATCTATTATTATAGTGATGGTACCAATCCAGACCCGGCTAACCCCACCGTTACCGGTACACTTTCATTGAACCGCCCGAATGTCAGGCTGCAGTTTGAAAATGTACCTGCCGGACCAGCTATTGCTGTTAGCCCCACTGCTTTGAATTATGGTATGATTGAAGCCGGAACTACCAAGACACTTGAAGTTACTTTCACCAATACTGGTGGTGCTCCTTTGCACATTACCGGTGTTACAGGTGTTGCAGCTCCGTTTAATTGCTTAACCCCGGTTCTTACTGTTGCTCCGGGCATGCAGTCATCACCCACCGCTATTACTTTTGCCCCGACAGCTGCCGGTGCCTTTACCCAGACCATTACTTTTACCAGCGATGCTGAACAGGGAAGTGGTGTTGTAACACTGGCCGGTGCTGCTTATCCGCAGGGAATTCTTTATGAAAGATTTGAAGATGCATTCCCTCCGCTTGGCTGGACCATCCCGACAACTCCGTCATGGACTCAGGGAACCTATGCCAGCAGTGCTTATGAAGGAAGCAAATATGCATACTTAGGCTATAACTACAGTGGCAAACTGGTTACCCCGAAACTGAGCATTGTTTCTGGCGACTCACTGGTATTCTTTGTCCATAACAGTTCATACTCTGGTGGAACACTCAGCCTGAGATATTCACCTGATATGGTTAACTGGACCTTGCTGCAGGATATCACCATGACCGGCACTTATGCCAAAAAAGTGGTTGACCTTACTGCTGCTGCCGGTAACAACTACATTGCTTTCGACGGTGGATACTATGTTTACCTTGACTTTGTAATGGGACCGCAGATATGGAATCCCGGCACTGCTCCTGAAGCTGCTACCAACCCGGTACCTGCTGATGCCGGCACCGATGTACTGACTTCAACTACATTAAGCTGGACAGGTGTTATGTTTGCCGATGGTTACAAAATCAAACTGGGAACCGATAATCCTCCGACCAATGTTGTAAATGGTGTTGATCTTGGAAATGTAACCCAGTATGCTGTTAGCGGATTGAATTATTCAACCGTTTACTACTGGCAGGTTATTCCTTACAACGAAAACGGTGATTGCACAACAGCTCCTGTATGGTCGTTTACAACCCAGCCCGACCCGTACATTACAGTTTTCCCGTATGTGATGGACTTTGAAGCAAACAATGGTCTTGTTCCACCGATTGGCTGGTCTAACTCTGGTGCAAAACCATGGTCACGTGGTACCGAAGCTCATGGCGGATTGTATTGTGCAAGAGCAGCCTATTCACCTGCCGGAACAGCTATTTTAAATACACCTTACATCAATCTTCCGGATAGCATGAGAATTATGTTCTGGTGGAAAGATGATGATATTTCATACAAAAATGCTGCCCGCCGCGATAATAAAGTCGCTGCACATGATACTACCTGGTTCGAAGTTTCGGTTGACCATGGCATGACATGGACTACCCTTGCTTCTATCTCAGAACCTAGCAATACTTCACCATACCTTAAAGTGACTGTTAACCTTGCCCCGTATGCCGGCGACAGTGTATTACTCCGCTGGAGAGACTATTCTGATGGTACAAGCAGTGCATGGGGTATTGGACTTGACGATATCCGCATTGAAGAACTTCCTTCGGGACCAAATGCTGATCTGAACCTTACAAGCTATGATTTTGGCATGGTAGGATTAGGTTATGCTTCAGCTTCGGGCAATATCTTCACCATTACCAATACAGGTATTGATGTACTTACCGTTACCTCTGTAACAGGCCTGAGCGGAACCGAATTCAGCACCGATCTGAATGCCGCTGGCGTTGCACTGGGTGAAAATGAATCTGTCAGCTTTGGCTTTACTTATGAACCAGTTGATGTAGGTGTTGATGCTGTTACCTGCACCATTGTAACCAATGGCGGTACTCTGACCATCAATCTGAGCGGTGAAGGATTTGAAGTTCCTCCGTTTACTTCGGAAGACTTTGAAGGTGATTTCCCGCCTGTTGGCTGGACCATTATTGATGCCGACGGTGATGGCTACAACTGGATGTATTATACCTATACACCACACGAAGGAACCGGTTGCGCTGCTTCAGAATCGTATGTTAATTATGTTGGTGCATTAACACCGAACAATTACATGATTACCCCGAAATTTGCAGTAACTGCCGAAACCAACATTCTGAGCTGGTGGGTTGCCGCACAGGATCCGGATTGGCCTGCTGAACATTATGCAATATTTGTTTCAACAACCACCAATACTCCTGCTGCCTTTACCACTAAGTTGTTTGAAGAAACACTTACCACCGATGCATGGGAAAGACGCGAAGTTGACCTTCGTGCCTACATGGGACAGGAAATTTTTGTAGCATTCCGTCACTATGACTGTACCGATATGTTTGTAATGAAAATTGACGATGTTGCCCTTTCGGGATTTGTTAACACCGCTCCTGAATTCATTACAACTCCGGTTACCCACGCCGATTCAAGCTTTATGTATAATTATGCAGCCAAAGCGATTGATGAAGACGGTGATGTTGTTACCTACGGTGTTGTTACTATGCCGGAATGGCTGACAATGGAAGCTGGTACCAATGGTGCAGTGAACATTTTTGGTGTTCCTTCTGTTGTTGGAGACCACCAGGTAGAAATTTATGCAACCGATGGCACCGACACTACCTACCATGCATGGACTATCAGCGTTGTAACAGGTATCAATGGTGTTCCGACTACTTCAGTTAGTATTTACCCGAACCCGGTTAAAGAAGTTGTAACGATCGAAGCACGGACAACCATTGCCAATGTTAAAGTTTACAACGCTATCGGAAAAGTTGTTGCACAACAGAATGTAAATGCTTCGCAGTACAGACTCAGTGTCAATAACCTGACCAACGGTGTTTACATTGTAAGCATTACTACCGTTGATGGTAACGTGATTACAAAACGTATTACCGTTAATAAATAGACATCATTCTTAATAAAAAAAGAGGCCGCATGGCCTCTTTTTTTTTATGTATACCAGGCATTTGTGTAAAAAATTGTGTTATTTCGTGCATTCAACATCGCATTATGAAAATCAGACGCATTGCATTAATAAGCCTTCCTGTTATTGCCATCATTATATTTTTTGTACTGACATTAAAACAGGGGAAAAAAGAAAATTTTACAGAAGTTAGTGTCAGTTCCGGAAAATTTGAGATTGTGGTAAACGTTACCGGTGAACTGGAAGCGGAGCATTCGGAAGAAATACAAGCCCCTGAAGGTTTGCGTACCATCAGGTTATGGAATGTAAAAATCACGGACCTTGTGCCGGAAGGAACCATTGTTAAAGCTGGTGATTATGTTGCTACACTGGACCGGACTGAAGCCAGCAATAACCTGAAGGATATTGAAGCCGATATTGATAAACTTGAAGCAGACCTGGTTCGTAAAAAACTGGATACAACCCTTGAATTGGGGCAGTTGCGTGATAACCTTCTCAACCTGAAATATTCACTCGAAGAGCAGAAAATAAGGTATGAGCAGTCGAAATTTGAGCCGCCGGCAACTATCCGGCAGGAAGAGATCAATTATGAGAAGGCCCAACGCAACCTGCAACAATCATCAGATAATTACAAACTGAAAGAACAACAGGCTAAAGCCGATATTCAGCAAGCCTTGATTTATCTTAACAATCAGAAACGAAAAAGGGATAATATTGTTTTAGTGCTTGAGCAGTTTGTGGTGAAAGCGCCGAAGCCGGGAATGGTGATTTATGCCCGCGAATGGAACGGGGCTAAACGGAAAGTCGGTGGAATGGTAAGCCCCTGGGAACCAACAGTTGCTACACTTCCGGATATGAGCTCCATGATATCAATGACCTATATCAATGAAATAGATATCAGTAAAGTTAAAATGGGGCAGAAAGCCCGCATTGGTATTGATGCATTCCCCGGAAGGGAATATACCGGCGAAGTGATTGAAGTAGCCAATGTGGGAGAGCAATTACCCAATACCGATGCAAAAGTTTTCCAGGTAAAAATCAAACTGCATCATACCGATTCCATACTCAAACCAGCGATGACCACAAGCAATGCGCTGCTTACAGCTGTTTTCGACAGTGTTATGTTCATCCCTCTCGAAGCGGTTCATTCAACCGACTCAAATGTTTTCGTTTATATAAAAACCCCGTTGGGTTTTCGTAAACGCCGCATTGAAACAGGCGATTCAAATGAGAATCATATCATTGTCAGGAAAGGATTGAAACCCGATGAAAGAATTCTGCTTTCGGTCCCTGAAAATGCCGAAAAAATCACCTTCGAAATGATGAAATGAACCGGTATTATTACAATATTTCCATAGCTGCAGAAGCCATTCAGGCAAATAAACTCAAATCAGTGCTGACAGCATTGGGTATTATTTTTGGCGTAGCAGCAGTTATCAGTATGCTTGCTATTGGTAACGGAGCCCGGCAGGAAATATTGGAACAGATGAAAATGGTTGGGGTTAATAATATCATTATTAAGCCATTGCAAGCTGATACTCGGGATAAAGAAGAAAACGGAAACAGGCCAAAAAAATATAGCCCCGGGCTTACCCTATACGATGCGCAGTCTATCCGTATTATCCCTGATGTGCTTAAAGTTACACCGCTTATAAGTCAATCGGAGTACGTCATTCGGGACGGTAAAAGACGGAAAGCCAGTCTTCTTGGTGTGAGTTCAGATTATTTCAGCCTTTTTTCACTTGCCATTGAACAGGGAAATTTATTCAATCACTACCAGGAGCAACACGGACTCCCGGTCTGCCTGATCAGTCAGGAATTCAAAATCCGCTTTTTCAGCGCCAAAGATCCGGTAGGGCAACGTATTAAATGCGGAAATGTATGGCTAACCATAGTCGGGGTTACCCAAAGCCGGAATATCAGCGAAGAAATGAATAAACTTGGCCTGGCTGGTGGTGCTGATGCTATTTATATTCCCGTAAAAACTATGCTGCTACGTTATATCAACAGGTCGCTTGTTACTACGAAAGATTTCAAAACTTCCGGTAATGAAGATGAAAAGGTTGAAGAGACCGGGCGTGACTATAATCAATTGGACCAGATAATCGTCCAGATCAGTGAAAGCGAAAAAATTCCGGTAACCGTGGGTGTGATAAAGCGTATGTTGTCGAGAAAACACCTGCGGAACGAGGATTTTGAAATTATTGTACCCGAATTGTTGTTGAAACAACAACAACGCACTAAAGATATTTTTAATATTGTTTTGGGAGCAATTGCTGCTATATCGCTTATTGTTGGTGGTATAGGTATTATGAACATTATGCTGGCCTCGGTAATGGAGCGCATTAAAGAAATAGGAATAAGGCGTGCTATGGGAGCTACCCGGAAAGATATTGTATTCCAGTTCATTTCAGAATCGGCATTAATCAGTATTATCGGAGGTTTCATCGGTATTTTTGCCGGATATCTGCTGGCCTATATGGTTACCCGTTTTTCGGGAGTGATAACCATTGTTTCGCCTGCTTCAGTGATTGTGGCTTTTGTCATCTCAGCCAGTGTAGGTATATTGTTTGGAATTATGCCTGCCCGTAAAGCGGCTCAGCAGGACCCGGTAGTTTCGCTCAGAACTGAATAATTTTTAAAAATGGAAAGAAAATACCTGATTTTTTGTTTTTTAGGGATGTTGTGGTTTTTATCGTTTCCGGTAATTGGCCAGGCACAAAAACATAGCTATACCTTAAACGATATTATTGCCATTGCGCTTGACCAATCGCCCGATGCATACCTGGCACGCCACCGTTTCAGAAGCAGTTACTGGGAATACCGAACTTACCAGGCCGGTTACCTGCCATCGTTAAACCTCGACGCTACTCCGGTAAGTTTCAACCGCGGTTTTTCCAGTTACCGCAATGCTGACGGAACCTATTCTTTTGTCGAAAGCAACAGCAATGCCGGGAGATTGTCGCTTACGCTCAGCCAGCAAATTCCGTTTTCGGGAGGTAGTTTGTTTATTTCGAGCGATTTGTTAAGACAGGATAATTTTGGTGATTCAATCCGCAACATTTATTATAAATCCTCGCCGGTTAGTATAGGAATACGCCAGCCACTGTCGTTTTATAATTCTTACCGGTGGGAAAGGAAAATTGAACCGCTTAAATATGAACAGGCAAAGAAGAAATATACCATTGCGCAGGAAGAAATTGCTGCCAAAGCCGTAGATTACTTTTTCGATCAGTTGCTGGCGCAGATAAATATTGAGATCAGTACGGCCAATTTTTTTAACAACGATACCATCCTCAAAATTGCACAAGGGCGTTATACCATTGGCACCATTGCTAAAAACGACCTGCTGCAGATTGAACTTCAGTACCTGAATGCAAGCACCGAGCTTAACCAGGCACGCCTCGATTTTGAAATAGCCAGATCACGTCTCCGGTCTTTTCTCGGATATAATGAAAAAATTGATATTGAACTGGTTTATGAACCTGATATTCCTGCACTGCAGATCAATCAGCAAAAGGCCATTGACCTTGCATTTGCCAATAATCCGGAAATGATACAGCAAACCCTGCAATTGCTCGAATCGGAAGAGGCAGTACGGAAAGCCTGGTCTGACCGCCTGTTTAAATCTGACCTTTATGTGTCGTACGGGCTTAACGGCCTGGGGACTGATATTCCGGGGGCCTATAAACAACCCGACCGTATGCAGCAGATCAATGTTGGTATTCTGATTCCTGTTATTGACTGGGGAATGGGAAAAGGAAAATACCAGATGGCCCGTTCAAATCTTGAGCTGACAAAAATAAGTGTCCAGCAGGCTCATGCCGATTTTGAACAGCAGGTTTTTCTGTCGGTGGCACGTTTTAATATGCAGCACGAACAGCTTATCATTGCCTCAAAAGCCGATACCATTGCCGCTTTACGCTATGATGTTTCGAAACAGCGTTTTATGATCGGAAAAATCAGCACCCTTGACCTGAACATTGCAGGCAGCGAAAAGGATGTGGCCCGACGTTCGTATATCGCAGCTTTGCATAGTTACTGGAGCCAGTTTTACCTGATCAGGCGGCTGACCCTGTACGATTTCCTGGAAAACAAACCGCTTGATGCCCGTTTCAGTGATCTTGAGAAATAGATGCAGGTTCAGCGGCTTTTAAAAATACGTGTTGTTGTTTTTCATAAGTTTCTACCGCCATAATAAGATATTCGCTGATATCTGCAACCTTTTTCCGTGTTGCACCCTGAAGGGTTTTTTTACATAGTGGGCAGGCTGTGACTATTTCTTCGGCACCGGTTTCAGTTAGTTTTTCAACAGCAGCGTAGCTGATTAACTGTCTTTGTTCATGATTTAAGGAATAATTACCAAGACTTCCACCACAGCAAAGGCTCGTTTCCTTTTCGTTGTCAATGTTATGAAGATAGGAAAAACGCGATAACAATAAACGTGGTTCATCATAAATTTCTGAACCACGTCCAAGTTCACAGGGATCGTGGTAAACAAGTTTCTTGCCGGTATGTGAAGGTATTAACCGGTTGGTCTGAAGCAATCGGTTAAGGAATACCGAATGGTGAAGTATCTCAATATCAAGATGATAATCTTCATTAAACGTCTTATAACAGATCGGACAGGAGGTAACCAGTGTTTTTGCACCGGTTTGCTTTATAAGTGCTATGTTTTTTTCTATCAGTATTTTTGCTTCATCAACCCTGCCCGAGAACATCAACGGTCGCCCGCAACAGACTGAGCCGTCTTTATCAAGATGCAAAATATCCACCCCTGCTTTTTTGGCAAGCTGCATCACTGCCAAAGGCACGGTTGGTGTAAGATGAGACATACACCCTGAAAAATAAATGGTGGCAGCTTTACGCTTTTCGGTTGGCCTGATGTAATCAAAGCTTGCATTTTTTTCGTTATGCCTGAAAATGCGTTCACCCAGCCGGATGCCGTCAGTGTCTATTTTTACCGGGCAAAAAGCAGCACAGCGGCCACACTGCAGGCAATTAAACAGAACCTGATCTTCAACGCAATTTTCATGCACCGAAAACAAAAAATATACCGAAGCTGTACCGGCAATGTTTGCATCATTTACCACCTGGCATTTATCAATACAGATACCACATCGGGAACAGGAATGAAGTTCCAGATCGGAAAAGCTGCCTTTCTGATGATGGGATGCAATACCAAACCTGCGTAAAGCAATCAATACAATTTCGGAGGGTATATGCATATACCGGGAAAAAGGCACTGAAATAAAAAATACAAATAATGACAGTGAATATGCCCACCATGCAGTATATGAAAGGGTTTCAAGAGGTAAAAACCACGAAAAAACCCATCCCAGGCTGTTGGTCATAAAACCGCCATGGTTATATAACCCGGCAGTAAAACTTTCAGCAAGCAGACGTAATGGAAAAATCAGCCATAGAGCAACCAGCGCAAAACGGTCGAATGATTGCTGTACAGTAGTGCGTTTCATACCATATTTTGCAGGCCTGAATCTTTTCATAATGGCTAGCACCAGCCCTGAAAGGATAAAAATAAGCACAAGGTCAAGTAAAAATGTGTATGTCATCCCCATCAGGGTGGTGGCTTTGTAATGATGGAAAAATTTGAAAAAAATAGGGTAATAGGGCGGGTTAACAGGGATATCGCTGTAATAGCGCGATTCGAAATTTCCGATAACAATCAGCAAAAACCATCCAAAAGCCAGGCTCATGTGCATATATCCCAGCCTGCGGTTCACTTTGAAAATTCTGCGATGAAGCAGGCTTTCGCTGATAATTTCATAGATCACTCCAAAAACTTTCAGGCTGGCTATCCCCTTAATGAGTTTCAACTGGTCATTGGCATTTAAAAAAACTATCCATTTTACCGTGCGTAAAATCATGTACCCGATAACAAAAGCCAGGCCTATAGAGAAAGGTAAAACAAAAATATCAAATTTCATGGTTTACAACAGGTTGCGTTTAAGGTTTAACATCACATTCCTGGTATTGACACCCCTTGGACATGCCAGGGTACATTTTCCGCACAGCATACATCTAGCAACTTCGGCTTTCAGGTTTTCAGGCATTCCTCTTTTAATCATCAGGAAAATACGGCGGGGATTGAATGGCGTAAAAACCGATGCCGAACAGGTTGCCGAGCATGAACCACACTGAATGCAGAGTTTAAAAGTAGGTTCTTCGCGGTTGAGCATGTACAGAAGGGTAAAGTCATTTTTATCGAAATCGATCTGTCGGTCGGCATTGATTTTATAACCGAAATCTTTCATAACCCGTTTATTTTGAATTTAATTTCTGCGCTATGGCCAGCGATAGAGCCTTAGACTGGGCAATGGTTTCGCTTATATTGGCCGGGCCTGAAGCTGTTCCGGCAACAAAAATGCCCGCAACCGAGGTAGTGGTTATATTCAGATGTTCATCGGCAACGCTGATAAATCCATGATTCCCGGTTTCAATTCCTGAACTTTTAACCAGGGAGGTATTGTCGGGCGATTCCATGCCCACCATCAGGATAACCATATCAACGGTCAGTTTCATGGGTTTCGATGACAGGGTGTCTTCTACTTTGAGAATAACTTCTCCTTCGGGCGATTCAAAAGCCTCTGACAATCTGCCCCTGATAAATTGCACGCCATACTCAAGCTGTGCCTTTTTATACAGATCTTCATAACTCAGGTTGAACATGCGTAAGTCCATATAAAAGCAAAATACTTCGGTTTTTGGACTTTTTTGTTTTATTTCAATAGCCTGCTTGACAGCAGTAATGCAGCAAACTTTTGAACAATAGGCATTGCCTACTTTTTCGTCGCGTGAACCAACACAATGAATAATAGCTACTTTGGCCGGTATTTTTCCTCTTGAGTTTACAAATACGGATTCTTCGCGGAATTTTTTCTCCAGATCGATCGATGTAATGACATTGTCATAAATACCATAGCCATATTCTTCTTTTCTTCTGGCATTAAATTCGTTAAAACCGGTGGCCATCACCACTGCATCCGCTTCAATTTTACCATCAGGGTGAATAAGCGAAAAACCTGATTCTTTTTTTTCAATTTTTTCGACCTGGGTATTCAGCATAATTTTTGCCAGCTGGTTGACTTTTAAGATCAGGGGTTCAATAATTTCAGATGCCGGCCTTTGGTTCGGGAAAATATGATCCCATTTTGCCACATGACCGCCCAATTGTCCTGTTTTTTCAATTAAAACAACATTAAAACCCAGCAATGAAAGGTTAATGGCCGATTCCATTCCGGCAATTCCTCCTCCTATAACAGCAATATTTTTTCTGGATGGTGTCATACAAATGCTTAATAGATTCTTATATGATCGGGTTTTTTGGGTTTTCCCAACCGGAGATTGTTTTTCCCAAGGTATTTTTTCTCAGGGTCGAATGCAATACCAATTTTCTCAAGAAGGGGTTCAACGGCTACCAGATGGGTTTGCAGCCCAAGGTCCCATGGATCGAAACCAAGAATAAGCCCTGCTACCTCTTCGTAAGTAAAAACGGGTATTCCAAGCCCGTTGCCTCCGTAGGTTTTCTTTTCTGTTTCACTGATAACATATTGCCACCGATCCATGAAATACGGACAGCCCGGGCAGTTGGTGATTATCATGTCGGGTTTATAAGGTTCCATGGATTCAAATTTTTTGCGTGTACAGGCAGCAGAATATCCGCGGTTTGCTTTTACAACGTATTGTCTGAATCCAAATCCACAGCAATGCCGCCTTTCGGGGTAATCAATTACCTGTCCACCCCACGATTCAACCATACCTGCCAGCACGTAAGGGTATTCAGCCCCTCCGATTCCTTTTTCAGGAAACATCCGCGAATAATGACAACCAATATGCTCCACAACACGCAAAGGTTTTCCGGTTTCCCGGTCGGTAAGGCGGTATTTTCCTTTTTCGGCAATTTCGTTACGGAATTTGTAAATCACATCACTGGTATGGGCCATGTTCTCGGGTAAATCGAAAGTGCGCCCGGTGGCTTTATAAAGATTTTCCCTTACTTTTTCGAGAATATGAGGAAAATGGCGCCAGGTTTCAAGAATTTCGGTGTACAAGCCAAATGAAGTGATGCATGAGGGAAGAAAGTTTTTATAACCTTTTTCGGTCATCAGCGAAAACTGCCGGGCAACAACAGTCATTGTTGTTTCGAAAGGCACTACATCGGTGTGATAACCAATCCCTGTACATGAGGTATGGATGGCATCGTCGCAGACATCTTTACCAAGAATGTCTTTCAGTATCCTTAAAAAAGTGGTTTCTGAACCTGGCCAGAAATTCTGCCTGATGCAGCTTCGTGCATAATAATAATGGTCATCGGCAATTTCTTTTTGATAATCAGACCAGATAGCTCTTTTTCCTTCGGTTTGCATCATTATTCAATGGTGTGTTGGTTGTTGTTGTGGTTAAAAACCATATTGAAATAGCTGTTAAACTGATCGTTCTGGAAGTCAATGCCCATTTCAAGTGCTTTTTCTTTTGAGAAAGTTTCAATTTTCTCAAAACGTTCCTTGCCTCCGGTAACTTCAAATATTTTGTGAATTTCCTGTAAGGTTTCGTCGTCAATTTTTCGAAGAGCCCCGGCACCTTCGTTCTGATAATTTCCACCTAAACGTTCAAATACTTCAGGTAAATGCCGGTATTCCCATTCCCAAACCGGCCCCTGTTCGGGAAAAAGCTCCAGGTTCATATGACTGGCATGCACACAATATCCGGTTTGCAGTATGGTATCGCCTATCATCCTTTTTACGGCCAGTTGCTGCCGGCCTTTTTCAGAAGCAGTAAAATAGCCCAGTTCCTGCGATAACGACCTTAGCGACATAATGATAAGCCCAGGAGTGTTGCCCCGGGGGCAGCGGGTTTTACAGCTCATACATTCACCGCAATACCAGATGGTTTCGCTTTTAAGCAGGGCTTCAATTTTTTCTTCATCTTTCGACTGCACGATATCTGCTATTTCACGCGGGTCGTAAAGGTAAAATTCTGCAGCGGGGCAAATGGCAGTGCAAGTGCCGCAGTTGATGCAGGCCTTCAGGCCTTCTTCAAACCTAACATCCTGCATTAGCTTCTCATATAATCCTGACATGCTGATATTTTTAGTTAAACGCAACAAATTTCAGGCGTATTTTTACCTCATGTCGCATTCCACAAATTAAAATCCCGAATTTAAACATTTGATCGGGTATTTAACGAAAATAAAATCAATTTTTTTTTATTTATCGATATGAAATATTTAATATTGCATTATAATTAATTATATAATTTACAGAAATGGAAAAAATTTCGTGCCATGAATGTTATTTCAGGAAACTGGCAGCAAATTATCTGACTGAAGAAGAGATTAAGTTGTTGTGCCGGGCCGAAGCACACGTAACGTATGCAAAAGGAGAAACCATTTTAAGACAGGGTGATCCTTCGTTGCAACTGGTGATTCTTCAGAAGGGAGTGGTAAAATTTAATTATCGCAACGAGGGTGGCAGAAATTTTATTATGACCATTGTTTCGGGACCTAAAATACTGGGTGGTGCCAACCTGTTTTATAACGAAACCAATATTTTTTCTATGATTGCCATGGCGCCGAGTGATATTTGCCTGATTAACAGTTCTGTATTTTCACAGGCCATGATCAGTAATCCGGTCTTCTTTGCTTTTTTAATACGCAATGCCATGGAGATGTTCCAGGCTTCGGTTTTCAATTTTATAAGTATTGCGCATAAACAGGTTCCGGGTCGTATTGCCGATGTTTTGATTTACCTGTGGGAGCATGTTTTTAAACATGCAGGTATTCCGTTTGTCATTTCGCGGAAAGAAATTGCCGAATTTGCTTCGTGTGCTCATGAAAATGCCATTTCTACCATGTCGAAATTCAGAAAGGAAGGGATTATTGATATTGTGACCAATGAAATAAAAATACTGAACCTCGATAAATTGAAAGAAATAAGTGCAAAAGGGTAAAAATGTTGTATTCATCTGAAAACCTGTATTTCCGGCCATGAGCTGCTGAAATCGGAAAATCCGAGGCTGTATTCATTCGACAGGTATGCTGAAACGGGAGCGATTCCTGAAGGGGTGCGCGGGTAGTAGGCCAACCTGATTTCGAAGGAATTGAATACCAAATTTTCGTTACGGATGCGTAAACCAAAACCAATGGCCGAATAATAATTTTCAGGTAAAAAGAGGGTTTGGCTGCTTAAAAAAGCACCATCGTAAAAAACAAAAACGGCTGTTCCAAAGCCATAAATATATAATTTTGGAAATATCACATTTTCAAAACGGAACGTAAAACGCTTTTTCCCATACAACGAATCGGCTGTAAAATCTCTGATACCGCTGTAATTATTAATGGTAAGCCTTTCGTCTTTGTTCAGTTTTTTGCCATGAGTGTACCTGCATTGCCCGAAAAGACGTAATTTTGAAGTTCCAAGGTAAATCAACGGTGAGAAGTATTGAATGCCGGTTTGTGTAATTACCTGATGGGTTTGCTTTTCTGCCATCCATGCCGACAAGGATGAATGAAGCGAAAAATAGCCTGCAGCGTTTATAAAATGGGCACCTTCAGCTGCCAGGGCACTATACCATTGACTTCCCAGATCATCTTCCTGGTATCCACCCGTATATTCGACCGATAACCCGGACGTGAAATCTTCCGTTGGACCGAATTTAAGGATATAGTTGTTTTGAATATACCGTTGCTGCCGGTAGCCTAAGCTGAATAAAAACCTGTTGTAATTGAGGTATTGTAAATTTGAATCGGGAGCAACCAAAGGTCTTTCCCCGTGGTGAAGCTGTGTAAACCTCATTTTTGCAACAACCTGGGGTCTTGATGTCCCCGGAAGGTTAATCCTGAAAATTTTGAAACTTCTTCCTGCCCATACATCAATAGTGGATGAGGTGATTTTTGAGTGTGGCTGATTTATGGTATCATCCTGCTCAATTATTTTTTGCCCGTTTATAAGGCTAAGGCCACCGGCATAGCGTGTTTCAGGTGTGATAAAATCACGTTGTGCCTGAAAAAGCCAGTGTTGATCGTAGCCAAAAGAATAAAACCCGATGCGTGTATTTACAAAACTGCTTCTGAAATTATTAATCCGGTATAAGCCTTCATATCCCCATGACGGGTTGCTTTTTGTATCAAAATAAATCCGGTTTTCCTGCAAATGGCCGAAACCAAGCAGGTTTTTATCAAAAATATCGATAAAACCTTTTGTCGGATCATTGATCATCATTTCGGCTCCGGCCGACCATACATCTTTGGCAATAACGGTTATATCAACCACATTTGTGTCGGTAAGGGAGGGCGATACTATTATTTTTGCTTCTCCGATATACGGTAGTTTCCTTAAAATTATTTCATTATCAGCCAGTTCAAAGGCATCTACCGTATCGCCGGTATGAAACAGAAGGTTGTTGTAAATAATTGATTTTCTTGTATTAATATGTAAACGATTGACAATATTCGTTAGATTCTCACTGAAAACAGACAGGCTGTCGTCATATCTTTTACCAAACACCTCCGGTTGAAACAGGTCAATCCTGCCAATGGTTTTTCCCTGCCATGGAAAGAAAGTTTCAGCACCACTGTGTGATTTCTGCAGTTCAGGAGAAGATTCAATGGGCCGGTAGCGGAAAATCAAATTGTACAGCTCTTTGGATAAGCGGTTACCCGAAGCTTTCTGATGAAGCTGTAAATAAAAATCTTCACCCTTATGGTTGCTGATTTTACCCGTAATTTTTTTTTGCGATATAATCACAACGGTATCTCTGGGGAAAAAAACAAGGCTGTTATTAATAATCATGTAACTTCCGCCTTTGATATTCAGTGTATCGTTTGCGTCCTGACCCGCAGTGTAATAAGGGAAACCAGCAAGAATAAGCAAAACAATCAGACCGGTAATGATGACTGCACAAAAATCAACTTTCGGGAGCATTACTTTTTTGGTTTATAATTTGATGATAAAACAACCCGGGAATGATTTTGTAAAATTATTTTTTGCTTTTTCTGCTTCCTGGCGTGTTTCATAAGGGCCAGACAGGATTTTATAATGAATCTTTTTACCGTTGGTCTGGGTTTTTACCATGATTTTATCCCGAAATGTACTATCGATTGACGAAAGATAATCAAGCATTCCTGCGGCATTCTCAAAACCGGAAAGTTGAATTGCCCAACCCTTTGGCATTGTTTTACCACATAAAATCTGATAATAGCTTTCCGCTCCCGTCAATGTATCCGTGTTGATGTTGTATTTATCTTCCTGATCATTTACAATTTCAAAACTGATTTTCATGGTTGGCTTGTTGGCAAAATCCAGTTTCAGGGCAGCTGCTTTAGATAGCTGTATGATTTGGTTTTCGATAAAAGGGCCACGGTCATTAATTCGCACCACAACCGATTTTTGCGTTTCGGGGCATGTAACTTTTATTTGAGTGCCAAAGGCTAATTGCTTATGTGCAGCAGTAAGTTGTAAAGGATCATATAGTTGACCACTGGCGAGCATTTTGCCCGATAATTTATCGCTGTAAACCGAAGCAGTTCCTTCATAAATCAGGGAATTCTGCGCTTGTTGGCTTAAAACGGTGGCTACAAGCACCATACTGAAAACAATTCTGAACATTATTCGGTAATGATATTATGTTTTGATGAATCGAACCTGACGTGTGATTTTTTTGCTTTCCGGGCATGGTCAATACTGTTGTTCAGTTCAAAACCAATGAGCAGAATGGTAGAATTGAAATATAACCATAACATGGCCACCATGATGGTACCGATTGATCCGTATAATTTGTTATATTGCCCGAAATGATTGATATAAAACGAAAACGCCAGTGAAGTAAGGATAATAAGTATGGTTGCCAGGGTGCTTCCGGCACTGATAAATCTGAACTGGCTTTTACCTGCAGGGGCCAGGTAAAACAAAAATGAAATGGCAATAAGAAATAACATAATAATAATAAGCCATTTTCCACTGATAATAAGATAATAGAAAAAATTACCCGGCAGAATTCCTGAATCAGCAAGGAAATAAAACAGGGTGCGGCTGAAAATGATAAGCCCAACAGCAATGGTGACAAGACCAACCAGGATGACTGCCAAAAGGATGGAAATTAGCCGCTGGCCTATCCACGACCGTGTTTCAAATGCATTGGCTGTGGCATTAAAAGCTGAGATGAGGGAAGCGATTCCGTTGGATGAGAAAAATAAAGCAGCTATAAATCCAAATGAAAGTAAACTTCCGCGCTTTTGGGTAATGATATCGTTGAAGGTTCCTTTGATGGCATTAAATGCATTTTCGGGAAGGATGGATGATAAAATGGAAAAAATCTCCTGGTTAAAGTTGGCAATGGGTATATAGGGTAAAAGGGTAAAAAAGAAAATCAGGGCTGGGAAAACAGCAAGAAAAAAATTAAAAGCAATGGCAGATGCCCTGGTGGAGATGGCTCCGTTAACCATGGCATTATAAAAGAATTGCAGCACGTCCCAAAGCGGAATCCGGTCAAATCCTGGTAAAATAATCTGCCTGAGCCGGACAGCCATGCGTAATCCACGCCACAAAAAAAACCGGATAGTCTTTCGGATCAGATTCATTCGTTTTTTCAGATAATTGCTTTCAGGCTCATGTCGAGGCTTTTTATCTGGTGGGTAAGGGCGCCGACCGAAATATAATCAACCCCGCAGCGGGCATAATCGCCAATATTGTCGAGGGTAATGCCACCGGACGATTCAGTTTCATATCGCCCGGCAATGATATCAACAGCTTTACGGGTATTTTCAATGGTAAAATTATCGAGCATAATGCGGTTAATTCCACCTATAGCCAGTACCTGTTCAAGTTCTCCGAAATTGCGTACTTCAATTTCAATGGGCACGTGTTTTTGATTTTTTTTCAGGTATTGATGGGTGCTGATGATGGCATTTTCGATACTGCCTGCGTAATCGATATGATTATCTTTCAATAATATCATGTCAAACAGGCCCATGCGGTGGTTTTGTCCTCCTCCTGTTACCACAGCCATTTTTTCGAGCAATCTAATTCCCGGGGTGGTTTTTCGCGTATCAATGACTTTGGCTTTTGTACCTGCAATTTTTTCAACATAAAGTGACGTTTGCGTGGCTATACCGCTCATACGCTGCATAATATTCAGGGCAAGCCTTTCGGTCTGAAGAATTGATGCTGCCGGTCCGCTCACAGCATAAACAATGTCTCCTTTCCTGATTTTCTGGCCATCGGTAATCAGTACTTTTATTTTTAGTGCCGGATCAAAAAGGTTATATAATGTTTTTATCACTTCAACACCCGAAAGGATGCCTTCGTTTTTCACCAGCAAAGTGGCTTTCCCTTCAGCATGGGCTGGGATACTGGCCAGGGTGGTATGATCCCCTTCGCCTATATCTTCATGAAGGGCGTTTTTTAAAATTTTTATCAATTCGTCGGTTTGGTTCATTGTTATTCGGTTTCAATTCGTAACTGGTGCATCTGCAACCTTGAATAATTTTGTTTCAATAAAAAGTATATCCGGTAAGTTTTTGTGCTGCATGTAAGATTACCAATGGCATAAACCGTTTTTTCACCATAGCCCTGGTGAACCAGTTCAAATTCGTCGGGCGGATTTTTACGGAAGAAATCCTTGAGAATAATTTCAGCCTGTGATTTACTGTAAACTTCTTCTTTGTTAAGAATTGTCAATTCAAGGGTATTACCAAAAAAAAACGACAGTTCATGGGCATTGCCATTTTTTAATGCCAGTATTACCTGTTCAGGAATCTGAAGATCATTCTGCCCTCGTAATCCGTAAAATGAAAAAACAAATAAAAAAATAAAAAATGTTTGTATCCCTTTCATCATATCCGCCTCGATTTTTTTTACCAGTAACTTCATTATTTTTATGTACGGGCAATTTAAAAAATATACCTTTACAAGCCTATGGTTCAAAGTTTATTTTTTATACCGGCCATTGTTAACAAAAGCGCATTCAAAAATAATGCCTTTATCATTAAAACAGGTTTTTAAACAATGAAACTTACAGTGCTTTGTTCAGGAAAAACCACGGATGATTATATTAAAAAAGGATTTCATTATTATGCTTCCCGCATAAATCATTATTTTCCGTTTGCCGAAGCATATACCGAAACATTGAAGAACAGCCGTAATATTCCGGTTGAAATGATAAAGACTAAAGAAAGTGAATTGCTGATGAAAAATATTTTGCCAGGCAGTGTGGTGGTGTTGCTCGATGAAAATGGCACAATGTATACATCTAAAGAATTTGCTGCATTTCTGCAGCAGCAGGCCAACAATTCGGTAAAACAACTCGTTTTTTGTATTGGAGGTCCCTACGGGTTCTCTGATAACATGCTGAAAAATGCCAGTTATAAAATATCTTTATCAAAAATGACTTTTTCTCATCAGCTGGTCCGGCTTATTTTTGCTGAACAACTTTATAGGGCATGTACAATATTAAAAGGAGAGCCATACCATCATGAATAAAATAATGCACTTTATCAGTTCATTAGCAAGGCTTTTTAAAATACCGGCTTTCTTATTTTCTATGGTTTTGTTGATGCTGGCCGGGGCTATGATTTTTGATTTTTCTGTCAGGCCCGACGAAGTATTTTCGGCCCATGTAGCTGAAATTCAATCGCGGCTTATAAAAAAGGAGAAAACCGTATCAAAAAACCTCTCACAGGTGATGGCCGGTTTACTTCATTTGAATGACCCGAAGGATGTTTTCAATATGCTATTGACAAATAAAACATTAGCCGATGAAACAGTTACTTATTGTATATACTTCAACGACAGCCTGGTTTACTGGAGCGATAATAAAATTGATATTCCTGATATCCTTCATCAGGAGTTTGAGGTGGATGTTGTCCGGTGGGATGGAACATGGATACGTATATTAAAACTTCATAGACCCCCATTTACGGTAATTGGTCTGATTCATGTGAAATATACCTTTAATAATCAGAACCAATATGTAAAACCGGGGTTTGCAGAACTTCCGGCGGTTCCTTCATTCTATACAGTCCAGCCAGATACATCTGTTAATAAGGTAGTTAAGCCTGTTTTTTCAATTAACGGTAAAAAGGTTTTCTTTATCGCTGCCAGCAACTTTGACAATGACGAAAAAAGAGGCCAACCGGTCGTATTTATTTTTTATATGCTGGCATTTGTCTTTTTTTTGACCGGATTACATTTTTTTAATGATAAAGATCGGTCGAAATACCGTTTTAGTCTGCTGATTTCAGTGATATTACTTGCCATTGTTCGTTTTATGATGATTCAGTATAAAATCCCGCTGGTATTTTATGAATCGGAATTGTTTAATCCTCAGGTTTTTGCCTCATCGGCTATAAATCCATCGCTGGGAGATTTGTTAATCAATAGTTTTAGCATTTTTCTTCTGATTTATTGGCTTTACAGAAAAATTCAGTTGCCGGTTACTGTTAAACTTTCATCATTCTGGCAAAACGTAATCCTTGTTTTTTCAGGTATTCTGATTTACGCTGCCGTATATGCAGTACATTATATGTCGGTTAGCCTGGTAGTTAATTCAAATATTACTTTTGAAACTTATAAAATTCTTGACCTGTCTTATCATACGCTTGTATCGTATGCCATACTTTTTATTTTATTGATTTCATTATTTTTAGTCTGCGATTTTTTTATCTGTTGGCAGAAAGCAACACTACCGTTTAATGAATATGTTAAAATAAGTGCTGTAACCGGCTTTGTTATTGTTATTGCAGGATTGTTATCCGGAAAGTATCATTTTTTGTTCTCGGTGTCCTGGTACTGGCTGTTATCGTATATAATAGGTTATATCAGGTATAAAAGCCGGTTTGGTTTTGCTTCTGTCATGATACTGGTATTGGCAGCAGCAGTTTATTCGGTCATTCTTGTTCATATTTCGACCATAAGCCGTGAACGAAGCAATATGAAGACCAAAGCCATCAGTTTAGCTTATGAACACGATCCGGTGGCAGAACTTCAACTGGTTGATATTGACAAAAAAATGACAAGCGATACCACCCTTGAGCGTTTGGTATGTTCAGAAAACCTTCGTTATGAAGTGCTTTTTTATTACCTGCGTGATAATTATTTCTCGGGCTATTTCAACCGTTACGATTTGCAGATTACTTATTGTTCTGATAAAGACAGTGTTTATATTTCTGAACCGGAAAACCGCAGGGAATATTGTTTTGGTTTTTTTCAGAATCTGGTCGAACGCTATGGACAACAATTGCCCGATAGCCGTTTTTTTTATCTCAATCACCAGGAAGGACTGATAAGTTATTACCGTGAAATGCCTTTTAAACTGGCTGGTGGAGCAATACGAAGGCTTTATATTGAGCTCGATTCACGCCTTGTAAACGAGTTGCTTGGTTATCCCGAACTGTTGCTTGATGAGCGCACTTCGAGGCTGGTCAATGCTGTCAGGTATCCTTATGCCAAGTATAAGAACAACAGGTTAATAGCCCGATCGGGTGATTTTCAGTACAGCTACATATGGAATTTAAATTCAGGAAGCACCAGTGAATTTTCAGTGGTGACATCCCAGGGATATGAACACGTGATATATCAGATTGATAACCAAACCACCATTGTTTTATCAAACCGCAGGGCAACATGGTTTAACCTGTTGATTTCGCTTACCTATGTTTTTATATTTTACCTGTCGGCGGTTATTGTTGTATTATTTCTCTTTTTCCGCAATACCGGTATCCTGACATTTGAGCTGGGAATAAAAAATAAAATTCAATTTGCCATTATTTTTATGTTGCTGATAACTATGATTTTAATGGGATCGGCCAATATGATATTTGCCCTGAAACAAAACCGTAACCAGCAGGAACAACTGATACGCGAAAAGCTGCAATCGGTTCAGGTTGAACTTCAAAACAAACTCGGATACGAAAGCAATCTTAATACCATACCTGTTGAATATCTCAGTAATCTGCTTATAAAATTTTCCAATGTTTTTTATACCGACATCAACCTTTTTGATGTTGATGGTAAACTCATGGCAACTTCACGCAACGAGATATATGAAGACAATCTATCCGGAACACGTTTAAATCCTGTTGTTTTTAAAAACCTGGTTATTGACAGGCAGGCTGTTTTTATTCATACCGAGAAAATCGGGACTTTAACTTTCTACTCCTCTTATATGCCTTTTTTCAGCCAGTCGGGAAAAATACTTGCCTACATCAATCTGCCTTATTTTTCACACCAGAATGACTTAAGCAACCAGCTTTCGGTGTATTTTGCAGCGATGATCAACATCTATGTTTTCCTGGTTCTGATGGCTATTTTTGTTGCACTGGCTGTTGCAGACAAACTTGCCCTGCCTTTAAAAATTATCCAGCAGAAAATGAAGCAAATTGATATACTGAAAAAAAGCGAGCCGATCACCTATTCCAGCCGTGATGAGATTGGTTCATTAATAAAGGTATATAATCAAATGGTGGAAGAATTAGCGGCAAGTGCTGAAAAACTTGCACGTTCAGAAAGGGAATCTGCATGGCGCGAAATGGCAAAACAGGTTGCCCACGAAATCAGGAATCCACTGACCCCTATGAAGCTGAAAGTGCAACTGATTGAAAAAATGTGGAAAAGCAATGATCCGGCTTTTGGAATTCATTTTGAACAAACTTCAAAAACCCTGATCGAACAGATTGATGCATTGTCGGTGATTGCCGGTGAATTCAGCGATTTTGCCCGTATTCCGAGGGCACTTCCCGGACCCGTTAATGTAGTCGAGCGTATTTATTCGTCTGTTGCACTGTTCGAAGGCACTCCCAACCTGGAAAGCATTATGGTTGATTGCCCTTACGATAAAATCTGGATTTTTGCCGATAACGAACAATTGATCCAGGTATTTAACAATTTGATAAAGAATGCGGTGCAGGCTGCCGGTGATGAAAAACCTGCACGGGTCATGGTTAAAGTCGTTTCTGATGGCCAATCTGTAAAAGTTGATATTATCGATAACGGCACCGGAATACCGGACGAAATGGCCGGGAATCTTTTTAAGCCCAACTTTACGACTAAAACCAGTGGAATGGGACTGGGATTATCCATTGTAAAAACCATTGTTGATCAGTTCGGAGGAAAAATCAATTACAGAACATCTGCTTCAGGTTCGGTGTTTACTGTGAGTTTTCCAATCTTAAGCAATCATCAGCATTAATTTATGATTTCATTACATCCTGAATCTTTACGTGATTTGCTCGAACATAAATACCTCCAATATAACAAACCGGAATTTATTGAAAACGACCCGGTTTCGGTGCCTCATCTTTTCACCGATCTGACTGATATTGAAATTGCGGGATTTTTCAGCGCCATGATTGCATGGGGAAACCGCAAAACCATTGTGAGAAATGCTTTAAAGCTTATCGGGAGTATGGATCATGCACCCTACGATTTTGTTATGCATGCCCAGGGTCATGATTTGAAAGCAATTTCATCGTTCGTACATCGGACTTTTAATGGTGAAGATGTAATTTTCCTGATTGCCTGCCTTCGTGCATTTTATAACAAATATGGATCAATGCGGCATTTTTTTTTATTACAGGCAAAAGCAGGCATTACCCTCAGGGAAATGTTGATACAGTTCAGACAGGCTTTGCTTTTACATACCGGTCATTGCCATGCTTACAAACACATCCCCGACGTGGCAAAAAATACGGCAGCTAAAAGGCTCAATATGTTTCTTCGCTGGATGGTCCGGAAAGACAGCCATGGAGTAGATTTTGGCATCTGGCAGCCTTTTCCTGCTTCTGTTTTAATGATCCCGCTTGATGTACACACCAGCCGTGTTGCCAGCAAATTAGGATTACTTCAAATCAGAAACTCAAACTGGAAGGCTGTTGAACAGCTAACGCAAAATCTGCGGTATTTCGATCCTGCCGATCCGGTTAAGTATGATTTTGCTCTTTTCGGAATGGGTATTTACGAAGGTATGTAGCCTTTTTAATCATTCTTTTTTTATATTTACCACCAGAATATTGCGCAATGATGGTTCCTGAAAATATGCGGATCGATAAATGGCTCTGGTGTGTAAGGTTGTTCAAATCCCGCTCCATGGCTACCGATGCCTGCGACCGTGGCTATATCACCATGGATGGGTTAATTGTAAAACCCTCAAGGGCTGTCAGACAAGGCGATACGGTACAAGTGAAAATTCCTCCTATAGTTAAAACCTTTTATATTAAACAATTACCACCGAGTAGGGTTTCGGCAAAATTACTGTCTGGCCTGATCGATGACCTGACTCCTGACACTGAGTATGCAAAACTGGAAATATTCAGGCAGCAATTGGCTGCTTCACGTCCCCGAGGCTCTGGCAGGCCCACCAAAAGGGAACGCCGCGAAATAGACCAATTTTTCTTTGACGTATAATTGCAGAAAATATATTCTCTTAATTGATTTTTATATGCCTTTGATTCTGACCATTGATACCTCCACACAAGTTTGTTCTGTTGCTCTTGGCACTGAATATCAGATCATTGCCCGACGCGAAAACCATACCGATAAAGCCCATGCCATGCTGCTTACAGTAATGATAAATGATATGTTATCTGATGCCGGTATCCAGGTTTCGCAGCTTGATGCTGTGGCCGTTTCAGGAGGCCCGGGTTCGTATACCGGTTTACGCATTGGTGTTTCTGTTGCCAAAGGTATTTGCTACGGGCTTGATATTCCGCTCATTGCGGTAAGTTCGCTGAAAGCCATGTGTTATATGGCAGCTGAAAATGACGAATATAAACAGTGTGGCAAAACCAGTGATTTATTTTGCCCGATGATTGATGCACGCCGTATGGAGGTTTACAGCCAGTTGTTTACCGCCGGTTTTATTGAAAATGGAGATGTTAAAGCTGAGATAATTACCCCTGCAAGCTACAAGGATGAATTACTCAAACACCGGATTTTCTTTTTTGGTAATGGTGCTGAAAAATGCCGTGAATCGATTGTTTCTGAAAACGCAGTATTTATGGCAGGTATTTATCCCCATGCCTGCTTTTTGATGAACGAGGCACAAATTTCATTTGCTTCCGGAAAATTTGAAAGTACAGCCTATTTTGAACCTTTTTACCTGAAAGATTTCATTGCCGGCAAACCCAAAAAAATGCTTTAGTATCAATTCTCCTGACAAAGGGTATTGGCCGGAAAAAGCGGCATTAATTTCCAAATGGTTTTATGAGATTTGCGCTGAATAATTATAAAGGAGATTTAATTAAAGCTCTTTCCTGAGCCTTCCAACCGGAATATTCAGCTGCTCACGGTATTTGGCAACGGTACGTCGGGCTATTTTATAGCCCTTTTGTTGCAGGATAGCGGTAAGTTCCTCATCGGTGAGTGGATTGCTTTTATCTTCATTATCAACACATTCGGTAAGTATGGCTTTTACTTCGCGTGATGAAACTTCTTCACCTTCACTGGTTTGCATGGCTTCGGAAAAGAAATATTTTAAAAGGTAAATTCCGAAAGCGGTCTGGATATATTTGCTGTTGGCTACCCGCGATATTGTGCTGATATCGAGTCCTGTACGATCTGCAATATCTTTCAGAATCATGGGTTTCAGTTTTTTTTCATCGCCGGTAAGAAAAAATTCGCGTTGATACTGAACAATGGCATTCATGGTAAGCAGCAGGGTATTTTGCCTTTGCCTGATGGCATCGATAAACCAACGTGCCGAGTCGATTTTCTGCCTGACAAAGGCGATGGCTTCTTTTTGCTGGCGGTTGGCTTTTTGTTTATTTACCTGGTACGATTCTATCATTCCGGCATAAGTTTGGCTGATTTTAAGCTCAGGAATATTTGAGTTATTCAGTGTCAGGTTTAATTCATCGTTTTCTGATTCAAGGATAAAATCCGGAATAATGGTCTGCATCGATCGTTCGTGCGGATCGGCAAAAGTGCCTCCTGGTTTGGGGTTAAGTCTCAGAATCTCATCAATGGCTTCTTTAAGTTGACGGGGAGAAAGATTGAGTTTCTGGCTGATTTTATCGTAATGTTTACGGGTAAATTCAGGAAAATAATGCTGTATGATTTGCCGGGCAGTTGAAATGGTTTGGTTATGATTTTCGAGCCTGTCAATCTGAAGTTGAAGGCATTCCTGGAGGGTGCGTGCCCCTGTTCCGGCCGGGTCGAACTGCTGAATAATTTCGAGCACTTCCTCCAGTTCGTCTTCTGTAGCGGTAATATTGTGCATAAAAGCAAGGTCGTCGCTAACCGAGCGGAGGCTGCGCCGTAAATAGCCGTCTTCATCAATATTTCCGATGATAAATTCTCCCAGTATCAACTGTTTTTCAGTCAGAGGTCTGAGTCCCAGTTGTTGTTTCAGCAATTCCTGGTACGTGGCTGCACCGGCAAATGGAACTTCCCTGGTTTCATCATCGCGTGACCGGTTGTTTACATAGGTCTTGTAAGAGGGAATATCTTCATCGTTGAGATAATCGTTGAGCGAAAATTCATCACTATCGGTTTCATTTTCATCGTTATCTCCGGTAATGGATTCAATATCAACCGGATGGTCTTCATCTTCTTCCAGGGCAGGGTTTTCTTCTATTTCTTTTTTTATTCTTTGCTCCAGCTCCAATGTCGGAATTTCGAGCAGTTTTATCATTTGAATCTGCTGAGGCGATAATTTCTGAAGCAGTTTTTGCTGTAAGCTTTGTTTTAACATAATAAACAATCATAATACATTGGCAAAATTATGAAAAAATCATGAGTAATGAAATGGATAAACGATTTGATATAATTATTACTGTTTTGTGAAGCCTTAGTAAAAAACAACTGATTTTTTTAAATTTTGTGTTAGTTATTTTTTATGTTTCAATGCAAGTTTACACATTATATAAGGAGCTTTTAGCATAATTGTACAGGACAGATGGGTAATACCTGATTTTAAATTGCTATATAACAGTATTTTATTCCATAATAAAAAAAATTACTCATTCTTATTAAGACATGAATATATTTATATATATTTGACTAACGAAACAACCTTATTATAATGTTTTACTTAAAAATAAAAAATACATTATTATTCCAAAAATCTTTTTCATGATTCGCCTTTAATTAAACTGACGAATTTTTATTCAGTGGAGTCCAGAACCAACTTAAAAAACGGCCTTCCCTGATAGGTTAAATCAGGGGGCAGTACCGAAAAGCCTTAAGAGTAGGAATAAAATATTTGTTTATGGAAAATGTATGTCCTAATTCAGAAAAATGTCCGATTTTTAGCGGAATTCTTGTTGACAAAGCTGTAACAGCCAAATCGTACCGCAAACAATTTTGCGAAGCTGGTGAATCAAAATGGATTACCTGTAAACGTTTTATGACCAAACAAAAGTATGGCACCTGCCCGTCCGATTTATTGCCAAATTCAATCATGACACTCGAGCAAATTGCTCAAAAATACCATTTGAATTAAACAATAAATCTTGCTTCAGCTATTCCCCTGACAGGGCAGTTTATTCAGGTTTTTGCCCGAAAAGTTTTATAAAACATTTTCTGGTTTTCTAAAGGCTTGTATAACTTTTTGTTACCTTTATACAATTCTTTGCAAAATATCGTATTGAGATTTATTTTCATTGAATGATGGTTCAGGGGTATAGCGGCATAATGGTTGCCGGCAGCGGGAAAGGGTATTATGTTGTTTGCTTCATTGCTGATATTAAACATGGCTGACTGCCACATTCATTCAGAACTTGGGAATTATAAAGATTTATTCAGGAATAACCTGTACATCAAAGTTCAAAAACCACTGAAATTTACACCCATGTAAGTCAAAATGGTTTACAGAAAATAAAAAGTCCGTTTGATGATTTGTAAATTTATAGAAATGATTTACCTTTGGGTATAACCAAAACAAAACTACGGTTATACAACCAGAATAGGGTGTATAACCCCACTTTTGTGGCGGTTATAAGTAAGTTAGGGGCAAGTGTAAAAAGACAACCGTACATTGACAGACAGATTAGAAAATTGAAAAATAAAATTGATAAAATAATAGCATTGATTGAAAGATACTGCAAGAAAAAATTAGTTTTTGCCCGCCCGCTTCTGCCCTTCGGGACAGTTGGGGAAGCCCACGCACATTGCACACATTTGCAAATCGCACAACCCGACCCACAAACCGAAATTTGCAAAAGAGTGCAATTTTTGCCAACTCTCCTGCTTCGAATTAACTTTACTGCTAAATATTAAGCTATGCACTTCTATTATATTGACGAAACAGGCTGCAATGGCAGAGATTTAACTCAGACACAACAACCAATATTTGTTTCTGGTGGAATAATATTAAGAGATGAAGGTTGGAACAAAACTCATAGTGAATTCAAAAAAATAATTGCTCGATATTTTGACAACCGAGTACCTTCAAATTTTGAATTTCACACGCAAGATTTATTTTCTCCAAATGGTACGGGACATTTTGAAGGACATACAAGAGAAAAAAGAAATCAATTGATAAATGATATTTTAGACCTTGTTGCTGAAAGGAAACATCAGTATTACTTTTTTGGAATTGATAAGGCGAAATTAAACGCATACGATACAACACAAGTTCGAGACCGTGAATATTTCGATTTGAAAACTCCTTATTTGATTGCATACGATTATTTGATTACTGCTTATGAAAGCTATACAAAGGATAAACTCGGTCAAAGTGCAAGAGCATTAGTGATTATTGATGAAAAAGATTGCTTTATTGAAGAAATTGAAACTATTACTCGCTACCGTAGATTCGAGGGATTAAAGAATAAGCGTATCAAATGGATTGTTGAATTTAGTTATGCAGTTGATTCTGAAAAAAATACTATGATTCAGATTTCAGATTTGCTTTTGTTTTTAACTCGTAAATTTCTTGAAATAGAAAATGGTTATAAAAATGGATTGTCCGCTGATGTAAAGAATATTTTCAGAGAGTTTTACCGAAAAGTTAATGACCGTTTGATATATAAAAGAGTTCAAAAAGAAGAAGGGCGAAATTCGGAATACTATAATACTTTTATAGAAAATATTAGTAGTTTACCAACAGTTCGTTGGAGTTCAAAAACATATTGATTATTAGATAAATGAATATAGCCCAAATAGAAGAAAATCTGCAAACCTTGATAAAGTCTTTCACAAAAGAGACTTTTATTTTTGATTTGCTTTTAGCTTATGGTTCGCCAAAGGCTTCAATTAGCCGTTTGCAGAATGGTAATTTAAACCTTTCGAAAATTGATGGAGAAATTTCGTGGAAGAAAAAAGTATTTTTCAAACCTGTTGAAAATGCCGATTTACACAATGAAGTAACGGAACTTGCAAAGCAACTAAAACACGAACAGCGTTTTGCAATAGTTACCGATTATAAAACACTTTTAGCGATTGATACCAAAACACAGGATAAACTTGACATTGAACTGAACGAATTACCAAAACATTTTGATTTCTTTTTGCCTTGGGCTGGCATGGAAAAAGCACAACACGCCAACGAAAACCCTGCCGATGTAAAAGCAGCTGGAAAAATGGCGAAACTCTTTGACGAAATTAAAAAGGATAATCCTGATAATTCGCCTGAGTTCATTCACGGAATGAATGTTTTTCTTTCTCGTTTATTGTTTTGCTTCTTCGCAGAGGACACCAACATTTTCAAAGACGGACAATTTACAAACGCCATTGATTCGCATACACAAAACGATGGTAGCGACTTACATTCCTATTTAAACAAATTTTTTGAAGTACTAAATACACCCGAAAAAGAAAGAAAAGATTTAGCTGCATATTTACAAGCATTCCCCTATGTAAATGGCGGATTGTTCCGCCCACCGTTTCAAACACCAAATTTCTCACGCAGAAGCCGTCAAGCGATTATTGATAGCGGAACATTGCAATGGAAAGAAATAAACCCCGATATTTTCGGTTCAATGTTTCAAGCGGTTGTTTCGGTTGACCAACGAGGAAACCTCGGACAGCATTATACTTCGGTTCCAAATATAATGAAGGTAATTGAACCTTTGTTTTTAAACGAACTGTTCGAAGCTTTTGAAAAAGCCAAAGGCGACAAAAAGAAGCTGAACGACTTGCTTTTACGCATAAGCAAAATTAAAATATTTGACCCTGCCTGCGGCAGTGGTAATTTTTTGATTATTGCTTACAAAGAGTTGCGTAAACTCGAAATGAAGATTCTGAAAGAGCTTGGCGTACTTGCCTTTTCAAACATATCGTTGAGCAATTTTTACGGTATTGAAATTGACGATTTCGCCCACGAAATAGCACAGCTCTCGCTTTGGCTTGCCGAACACCAAATGAATGTTGAATTTTACAACCAATTTGGTCGAACAAACCCCACTTTGCCGCTGCGTGAAGCTGGGCATATTATACAGGGTAATGCTTGTTTAATTGATTGGGAAAGTGTTTGTCCTAAAAAAGCCGAAGAAGAAATTTTCATTTTAGGCAATCCACCATATTTAGGTTATGCGAAGCAAAACAAATCTCAAAAATCCGATATGGCGAAGGTTTTTGCTTCTGTAAAAGACTATAAAAAACTCGATTATATTGCTTGTTGGTTTTACAAAGGAGCAAAGTTTGTTCAAAATAGTAATTCAAAATATGCTTTTGTTACGACCAATTCTATAACACAAGGAGAACAGGTTGCTTTGTTATGGCCAATTATCTTTAATCTTGAACTCGAAATAGGTTTTGCATATCAATCATTTAAATGGCAAAACAATGCAAAATCAAATGCAGGTGTAACAGTTGTAATTATTGGGATACAAACTTTGAAACCTAATCCGAAAAAAATATTTTTTGAAAACAAGTATTCTCTTGTCAGTAGTATAAATCCATATTTAATTCCTGTTTCGAAAACAATTGTTATTTCAAGAAACAAAGCATTATCTAAATTACCACTAATGATAAAAGGTTGTTCGCCAGGTGATGGAGGTAATTTGCTTTTAAATGAACAAGAAAAGAATCAGTTGATTGAAGAATATCCCAATTCAGAACAATATATTAAAACATATATTGGTGCTGATGAATTTTTAAAAAAGAATCCTCGTTATTGTATTTGGGTTGAAAAAGATGATTATGAAAACGCAAAACAAATAACTCAGATTAATGAAAGATTTAACAAAGTAAGAGAGTTAAGATTGAAAAGCAAGAAAGAAGCTACAAGGCTAAAGGCTTCTACACCTTATGCTTTTGATGAAAAAAAATATAAAGCAACAAATTCAATAATTTTCCCTCAAACAACATCAGAGAATAGAGAATATATACCAATTGGTTTTCTGGATAGTACTTATGTTGTTTCAAATGCAGCTCGTCTAGTGTATAATGCTGAAACTTGGCTTTTTGGTGTTTTAACTTCAAAGATTCATAATGTTTGGTTACAAAGGGTTGCTGGTAGATTAGAAACTCGGATTCAATATTCAAATACACTTTGCTACAATACATTTCCATTTCCAACAATTTCAGAGCAGAGCAAAAATGAAATATCATTATGCGTATTAAGAATTCTTGAAGAAAGAGAAAAATATTCTGAAAAAACATATTCACAACTCTATGACCCGAATAAAATGCCCGAAGGTTTGCGTGAAGCCCACCGCCTGAACGATTTGGCAGTAGAGCGTTGCTACCGTAGTAAACCATTTGAAAGTGATGAAGAACGTTTGGAATATTTGTTTAAATTATATGAGCAGATGATTGAGGAGGAACGAAACAATGGTTCGTTATTCCCAACGGAAACCAAAACTAAAAAATCAAAGAAAAAGAATTAAGATTATGCCAGATATAGTACACGTAACATACGGACAAACAGGACAAAGTTCAAAAACAAACCCAATGGGAATGCGTGATATGCAGGAAAAAGCATATCAAAGTCGTGATGCTCAATATCTTTTATTGAAAGCTCCGCCAGCTTCGGGTAAATCGAGGGCTTTAATGTTTTTGGCTTTAGATAAATTAAAAAATCAAGGACTTAAAAAAGTGATTGTTGCCGTTCCCGAACGTTCCATTGGTAGTTCGTTTGCCAAAACCGATTTAATGAAATTTGGTTTTTATGCCAATTGGGAGCCAAATGATAATTACAATCTTTGTACACCGGGTAGCGACAACAGCCAAAGCAAAGTAAAATCGTTTCACGATTTTATGGATAGCAACGAGCAAATTCTCATTTGCACCCATGCAACGCTTCGCTTTGCTTGTGAGGAACTTTCAGAAGATAAATTCAACAATACGGTACTTGCAATTGATGAATTTCATCACGTTTCAGCAGATGTAAACAACCGTTTGGGCGATTTACTTCGTGGCATAATGCAAAAGTCAACTGCACACATTATTGCCATGACAGGCTCTTATTTTCGTGGCGATAGCGTTCCAGTATTGAAACCCGAAGATGAAGCACGTTTTACAAAAGTTACTTATAATTATTACGAACAATTAAACGGATATAAATACCTGAAATCGTTAGGAATAGGTTATCACTTTTATCAAGGTCGTTACACCGAAGCCATTTTAGAAATTCTCGATACCGATAAAAAAACAATACTTCATATTCCAAATGTCAATTCTGGCGAATCAACCAAACAAAAACACGATGAAGTTGATTTTATAATTGATTCCATTGGTTCGGTTGTAAAGCAAGATGCCGAAACAGGAGTAATTCATGTAAAACGCAAAACAGAAGGCAAAATATTAAAAGTTGCCGATTTGGTAGAAGATAATTCAAGAGAGCGTGATAAAATTGTAGCTTATTTGAGAGATATTAAATCCGTTGACGACATGGATTTAATTATTGCTTTGGGTATGGCTAAAGAAGGTTTCGACTGGCCATTTTGCGAACACGCTTTAACGGTAGGTTACAGAGGTTCGTTAACCGAAATTATTCAAATTATTGGACGTGCAACTCGTGATAGCGAAAATAAAAGCCATGCACAATTTACCAACTTAATTGCACAGCCCGATGCAGCAGACGATTTGGTAAAACTTTCAGTAAACAATATGTTAAAAGCCATAACAGCCTCATTGCTTATGGAACAAGTTTTAGCACCAAATTGGAATTTCAAAACCAAGCTTTCCGATGATGATAAAGCCAAACCTGGCGAAATTAAAATCAGAGGATTAAAAGAACCAAGTTCAAAACGAGTAAAAGACATCATTGAATCGGACTTGAACGACCTGAAAGCAACCATACTTCAAGACGATACAATGCTAAAAGCAATGCCCGGCAATGTTGACCCCGAAGTAATAAACAAAGTGCTGATTCCGAAAATCATAAAAATAAAATATCCCGAATTATCAGATACCGAAATTGAAGAAGTTCGCCAATATGTTGTTGTTGATTCTGTAATAAAAAACGGAGAAATAAAAGAAACAGGCGACAAGCGTTTTATCCGTATGGCTGATACGTTTGTAAATATTGATGATATTCACATTGACCTTATTGACCAAATAAATCCATTTCAAAAAGCGTTTGAGGTGCTTTCAAAATCAGTAACAACAAAGGTTTTAAAAGTAATTCAAGAAACTATTGAATCGACACGCATAAAAATGGATTTTGAAGAAGCTAAAATTCTTTGGCCCAAAATTCAAGAATTTGTAAAGACATATAAAAAAGAGCCAAGTTTGAGTTCAAACGACCCATTAGAAAAACGAATGGCAGAATGTATAATTTATTTGAAAGAAGAAAAGCGTAAACGAGATGCAGCAAACGGACAAGGATAAAATATTAGACGAAATATTTAACAACGATTCGTTGGGTTTGCTCAAAGTTCTGCCCAAGAGTTCGCCTGCCCGAAATGCAGATGAACGCTTGTTGGCATCGTTTCAGGAAATCGTAGATTTTTACGAGAGAAACAACAACCAAGAACCAACGCCAAACCCAAGTAATATAGCAGAATATCAGCTTTATTCTCGTTTAAAAAATTTGAGAGAAAGCGAAGAAAAAATATTGGCTCTTGCATCGGTTGACAAATACAATTTATTGCAATCGGTAAAACAAGAAATAAACTCAATTGATGATATTTTTAGCGACAACACATTTGACTTATTAAATACCGATTCCGAAGGTTTATTTGATTTTAAACATACACCAAAGGAAACTAAAAGAGTAGAAACCGATTTTGTCGCTCGTCGCAAACCTTGTAAGAATTTTAAAAAGTACGAACCATTATTTAAAGCAGTTCAAAACGATTTAGCAAATAGCAAACGTAAACTTCTTCCTTTTACTGAGACACTTTTAAGCCCAGGTAATTATTATGTGAATAATGGTATTTTGCTTTATTTAGAATCGGTTGATTACAAAAAGAGAAAATGGTTAAGAGGGGAAAAAGAGAACAATAGAGTTCGTGAATTTGAAGATGGTAGAACCAGAACAATATTTGAAAATGGTACAGAATCGAACTTATTATTGAGGTCGCTTGCAAAAGCTTTAATAATGAACGGTAGAGCAGTTACAGAAAATATTGAAAAAGTAAATGAAGGCTTCATTGAAAAATTTAGTGCAATTACAGAGGAAGACGAAGAAGCAGGATACATTTATGTTCTAAAATCAAAAAGTACAGACACTCGCATTACCTCGATTCAAAACCTTTTTAAAATTGGATATTCAAAAACAGAAGTTACCGATAGGATTAAAAACGCAGAAAAAGAACCAACATATTTAATGGCTCCAGTTGATTATATCGCAGGTTGGAAATGTTACAATATGAATCCACAGAAATTTGAACAACTGATTCATAACTTCTTTGGTAATTCGTGCTTAGAAATTGATGTTTTTGATGAAAAAGGAAAACGATTTACGCCAAGGGAATGGTTTATTGCACCGATTGAAGTGATTGAACAAACGATAGAATTAATAATAAACGGAAAAGTGATAAATTATAAATACGATGCTGAAAACATGACAATAATAAAAAGATAGCCCCCGCTCACAGCCAAGCACAATTGCAATTCGCACAAGCCAACACACGACCAAAAATTGCAATAGAGCTTGTCAGTCTGCCAACGCTTTTTTGCGGACCCTAAAAACTAATTTTTTCGGAAACGGCAGTGCTTCGATTGAGAGCTTTTAGCCTTGTAATAAACTGATAATGAATGATAAATAAATGAACACCAGCCCCTAACAAGCGGTCATAAAACATAGCGGTTTAAGTGGTAATTCAAGCGTAGTAGCCCGCATCAAAGTTTGTGTCGGGTGATACAGGCGCAGCTCCGCAATCCGCTACGTTTCATACCGCCGACCGTTAGGCACAAGCGAAGAAAAACCAACGACAGCGGTAATTTTGCTGCAAAAAGACAAGAAAATGGAAACAGCCAACGCACAAAACAGCACATTTGCAAATCGCACAAGCCGACACACAACCAAAATTTGCAAAAGAGCTGTTTTCTTGCCGACGCACACCGACAGACAGAAACTTAAATTGTAAATTGCAGAATTTTAAAACAAAGAATAGATTTTTATAAAATATGACAGATAATATCAACCAAAATCCTGAACAGATTGCCCGCGACCGCATCGACAAAATGTTGACAGATGCCGAGTGGACTGTGCAATCGAAAAGCAAGGTTGATTTATCGGCAAGCCAAGGTGTTGCTGTTAGAGAATATCTGACAGATGTTGGCCCTGCGGATTATGTTTTATTTGTTGACCGAAAACCTGTTGGGATTATAGAAGCAAAACGTGAAGAAGAAGGACACCGTTTAACTGTTGTCGAGGAACAATCAAAAGAGTATGCAAACGCAAAACTTAAATACCTGAAAAACAACCCACTTTCATTTGTTTATGAAAGTACAGGGATTGTAACACGTTTTACCGATTTCAGAGACCCGAAACCAAGAGGCAGAAATGTTTTCAGTTTTCATAAACCTTCGACCATTGCCGAATGGCTGAAAAAAGAAAAGAGTTTACGAGGACGATTACAAGACTTGCCAACACTCGACCCCGCAGGGCTTCGCCCTGCCCAAATTGTGGCGATTGAAAACCTCGAAAAATCTTTCAAAAACAATCGGCCAAAGGCCTTAATCCAAATGGCTACGGGTGCAGGCAAAACCTTTACCGCAGCAACATTTATTTATCGTTTGCTTAAATTCTCTGATGCAAAAAGGATTCTGTTTTTAGTAGATACCAAAAATCTTGGCGAACAAGCCGAACAGGAATTTATGACTTTTAAGCCAACGGATGATAATCGAAAATTTACTGAATTATACAATGTTCAGCGATTATCATCGAGCTATATTGCTAACGACAGCCAGGTTTGCATTTCCACTATTCAGCGTTTGTATTCCATTTTGAAAGGCGAGGAACTGGACGAAAGTGCAGAACTTGACAACCCGAACGAAAGTACATGGATGCAAAACCAGTTGAATAAAAAACAGGCTATTCCTGTGGAATATTCAGCAAGAGTGCCTATTGAACAATTCGACTTTATTGTGGTAGACGAATGCCACCGTTCCATTTATAACCTTTGGAAACAGGTGTTGGATTATTTCGATGCCTTTTTGATTGGACTAACCGCCACGCCCGACAAACGGACATTTGGTTTTTTCAACGAAAACGTGGTGAGCCAATACACCTATGAGCAATCGGTAACTGATGGCGTAAATGTGCCATACGATGTATATACCATTGAAACCGAAATATCGAAAAATGGTGATGTAATAAAAGCAGGTTGGTTTGTTGACCGTCGTGATAAGTTGACACGCCAAAAACGCTGGCAACAGGAAGACGAGGACACTGAATACACCCGGAACGATTTGGACAAAAAGGTGGTTAACCCAAGCCAAATCCGAAATATTATAAAGGAATTTCGCAGGGCGTTACAAACCGAAATATTCCCGAACCGTGTAGATGAAAATGGCGATTACGAAGTGCCTAAAACGCTCATTTTTGCAAAGACCGACAGCCATGCCGACGACATTATAAAAATTGTGCGTGAGGAATTCGACGAGGGCAATGACTTTTGCAAAAAGGTAACTTACAAAATCGACGAAGACCCGAAATCGCTGTTGAACCGTTTTCGAAACTCATATTACCCACGAATTGCTGTAACCGTTGATATGATTGCCACGGGAACCGATGTAAAACCGTTGGAAGTGTTACTTTTCATGCGTGATGTAAAAAGTATCAATTACTTTGAGCAAATGAAAGGACGTGGAACACGCACCATCGACAGCGATAAGTTGATGCAGGTTACCCGTACCGCAAACAGCAAAACTCACTTTGTGATTGTGGATGCCGTTGGTGCAACAAAATCAAAGAAAACCGACAGCAGACCATTGGAACGTCAACCTACAGTTCCACTTAAAGATTTATTGGGTGCAATTACAATGGGCGTGGAAGATGAAGACCTTTTCCTTTCGTTGGCAAACCGCTTAATCCGTTTGGAAAAGCAAATTACCGAAAAGGAAAAAGAAAAGCTTTTGGAATATTCGGGCGGCAAAAACCTGAAACAAATTACCAAAGAACTGATTAACGCTTTTGACCCCGATGAAATTGAAAAGATTGCACAGGTAAAAGTTGAAGCAACGCCTGTACAGGATAGAACGCCTGCACAGTTTGAAGAAGCTAAAAAGGAAGCACAACAGGAATTAATCCGACAGGCTGCAACCACGTTTAACGGGCAATTGAACGATTACATTGATAACGTGCGAAAAGAGCATGAACAGATAATTGACCATATCAATATTGACACGGTTACCAAATCGGAATGGGATAGTTTTACGACCGAAAAGGCAAACGAAACCATTAAGGATTTTACCGAATATCTCGAAAAAAACAAAGACGAGATAAAGGCATTGAGCATTTTCTACAACCAGCCATACAACCGCCGGAACATTACTTTTAAAATGATTAAGGAGGTGATGGAAAAGATAAAATTGGAAAAACCCCTGCTTGCACCCGATTATGTTTGGAATGCTTATGCAGCCGTTGAAAATGTGAAAACAGGGCAGCCCAAAGACGAACTAACCGCTTTGGTTTCGTTAATCCGCCGTGCCTGTGGCATAGACGGTGAACTTAAACCATTCGACAAAACCATAAACGAAAATTTTCAAAACTGGATTTTTAAACAAAACGCAGGGCAGCACAACCGCTTTACGCAAGAGCAAATGGACTGGCTACGCATGATTAAAGACCATGTGGTAAGCAGTTACCATATTGAAATTGACGATTTGGATTACACCCCGTTCGATGCACAAGGCGGCCGTGGGCGTATGTTCCAGCTTTTTGGAAAAGAAATGAACGAGATTATTAATGAACTTAACGAGGTATTAGCTGCATAATGAGAGAAGATTGGGTAAGTGATGAATTAGGTAATATATTTCATACAACTTCTGGCGGTACACCCTCAAGAAGAAACGATGATTATTATAAAGGTTCTATTCTTTGGGTAAAATCTGGCGAATTAGACAAAGGCGTTATTTTTGATACAGAAGAAAAGATTTCTGAAGATGCTGTAAAGAATTCAAGTGCTAAAATATTTCCTAAAGGCACTTTATTGATAGCATTATATGGTGCTACAATTGGTAAACTTGCGTTTTTAGGCGTTGAAGCAGCTACAAATCAAGCAATTTGTGGTATTTTTAAAAATGACAATATTGATTCCAAATTCCTGTACAATTTTCTTTTATTCAGAAGACCAAAACTCATTTCGCAAGGAACTGGAGGAGCACAACCCAATATTAGCCAAACAATTTTAAAAAAGCTTGAATTTCCATTCCCTTCAAGACCAGAACAACGCGCCATCGTCCGCAAAATAGAAACCCTCTTTGCCTCGCTCGACAAAGGCATTGCCGACCTTAAAACCGCACAGGAGCAACTAAAGATATATCGGCAGGCGGTGCTGAAAAAGGCATTTGAGGGGGAGTTTACTAAGGAATGGAGGACAAAAAATCCGTATAGTCAGAAAGACTTTTTAAATGAACTAAAAAAGGAAAAATCAGAAGCAATAAAATCCAAATTGATTGCTAAAGATGAATATTTTCCAGAATTTTTAGATAAGGATTTAGTTTATAAAATGCCTGATAACTGGATTTGTTTGCCATGGAAAACTCTAACTTCCAATAATAAATATGCAATGAAACGTGGCCCATTTGGAAGTGCATTGAAGAAAGAGTTTTTTGTTGATAATGGATATGTAGTCTATGAACAGGGTCACGCAATTAACGATGAACCTTATAGACATAGGTATTTTATTACTCCTGAAAAGTATGAGGAAATGAAAGCCTTTTCTGTGAAAGGTGGTGATATGATTATAAGTTGTTCTGGAGTTACTTTGGGGCGTATTTGTTTACTTCCTAATGATGCAGATGCTGGTATTATTAATCAAGCCCTTCTAAAGATTGATATGGATGAAAAGATAATGCTTAAAAATTATTTCGTCATGTTATTTCGTTCAGAAACTTTTCAACGATTAATCTTTGGAAAATCTTTAGGAACTGCAATGCCAAATATGGTTGGAATGCCCGAATTAAAACAGATTCCTATTCCAGTTCCTTCAATCAACGAGCAAAAACAAATTATTAAAGAAATTGAAACACGTTTATCGGTTTGCGACAAAGTAGAGCAAAGCATTAGCGAAGCATTGGAAAAAGCAGAAGCCCTGCGACAAAGCATTTTGAAGAAAGCCTTTGAGGGAAAACTTTTAAGCGAAGCCGAAATTGCCAAATGCAAACAGGAAGCCGATTATGAACCGGCAAGTGAATTATTAAAGAAGATTAAAGCAGAGAAAAAATAATGGCAGTTTTTTTAAATACATTCATTCCGCTTGCTTACAATAGATTTGGAAGAAATAATGCTATTGCTCATAATCTGCCACTATTTATTGATGGTTCATGCAGGCGTGAACCTGATTTCCAAAATCCTTTTCCTGCTATTACACAATTATGCCGACCCGGAAAGTTAGTATCTCGCTTGTCCGTTGGTGACTTAATTATTTATTTAACCAAACTGGGTAATTATGGCAATCCGCCTGCTCATTGGAATTTTATTGGTGTTTTTGAGGTGTTAAGTCTTCCCATAAACCATAGTTCGGCATCGAATTATTACTTAACCAACAACATTCCAGTTTCACAAAATATAATTTGCAACCACACTTCTCCTTTTCCTTTAAATATGACTCATGGTTTGTGTGGTTTTGCACATGGTAGTTTAACGCCTGCAAGAATAATTACTCTATGGAACAATGGATATATTTCTCGTGCAAATAATCATGGGCAGACTGCTATTACAAAGGTTTGGGAAAACCATTTGTATTTAAATAACCCACCTCAAATAACTCATCAAATGATGATGAATATTTTTGGAAGAATCCCGGGAACTCAGAATCCTCCCGTACTTAAGAACATTGAATGGACAAATTTCAGAAACGTATTAAACATATAAAATGTCAGACTCAGCAATTATATCAAAAATTTGGAACCTTGCCAACGTACTTCGTGACGATGGTGTTAGTTATGGCGATTATTTGGAGCAAATAACGTATTTGTTGTTCCTTAAAATGACCGATGAATTAAACAAACCGCCATACAACAAGGGTTTGAAATTTCCACGCATTAAAGACGTAGAAGGTAAAGAAATTGCCAACGGTGAGTTTTGCAATTGGGAAACCTTATCGGGCAAGCGTGGTGCAGAGTTGGAGTCGTTTTACTCTCAACTGCTTCGCAGTTTGAGTACCGAAAAAGGAATGTTGGGGCATATTTTCACCAAAAGCCAAAACAAAATACAAGACCCTGCAAAACTTTCAAGGGTAATCAGCATGATTGACCAGGAGCAATGGTCGATGATGGGAGCTGATGTGAAAGGCAAAATATATGAGGGTTTGCTCGAAAAGAACGCCGAAGATACCAAATCGGGGGCAGGGCAATATTTTACACCCCGTGCTTTGATTAAAACCATGGTTGCCTGTGTTCAGCCCAAACCTATGAAAACCATTGCCGACCCTGCTTGCGGTACAGGTGGTTTCTTTTTAGCCGCTTACGACTGGATAGTGGAACACCACCAACTCGACCGAGACGAGAAAGAATTTTTGAAAAACAAAACGTTCCACGGCAACGAGATTGTGGCAAACACACGTCGTTTGTGCCTGATGAATATGTATTTGCACAACATTGGCGATATTACCAGCGATAGTTTTATTTCATCGAGCGATGCACTGGTTGCCGATTCGGGCAACCGTTACGATTATGTGCTGGCAAATCCTCCATTCGGCAAAAAAAGCAGTTACACCGTAACCAACGAAGAGGGCGAAGCCGAAAAAGAAGATTTGAGTTATAACCGTCAAGACTTTTGGGAAACAACCTCGAACAAGCAGCTTAATTTTTTACAGCATATTAAAACCATGCTCAAAGTTACAGGCCAGGCAGCAGTTGTTTTGCCCGATAATGTATTGTTTGAGGGCGGTGCAGGTGAAGAAGTCCGCAAACAATTGATGCTCACAACCGATTTACATACCATTTTACGTTTGCCAACAGGTTTGTTTTATGCACAGGGAGTAAAAGCAAATGTGTTGTTTTTCGACAACCGTGCAGCAAGTAAAGAAGCACAAACAAAAGAGATTTGGTTTTACGATTACCGAACTAATGTACACCATACCTTGAAGAAAAAGCCAATGACAACAGCCGATTTGGCAGAATTTGTAAAGCTTTATAATCCTGAAAACCGCCACAAACGCACCGAAACTTGGAGCGAACAAAATCCTGAAGGTCGTTGGAGAAAATTCACATATGAAGAAATATTGGCAAGGGATAAAACCAACTTGGATATTTTTTGGCTGAAAGACAAAAGCCTTACTGACTTGGATAATTTGCCCGACCCCGATATTTTGGCAAGCGAGATAATCGAAAACATTGAATCGGGTTTAAATAGTTTCAAGGAAATTATGGAAACGATAAATGGTAATTCTGAAGAATGAAAATCAAGAGCATAGAAATAACGAATGTAAAGGGCATTGGTAATCACAACTTTCAATTAGACCTAATACCAAACAAACCAAATATTTTGGTTGCCCCTAATGGGTTTGGGAAAAGTTCATTTGGTGTTGCATTTGACTCATTACGGCGAAATAAAATTGAGTTAGACGCAAAGAATTATCACAATGACAATGAAGCCAATCGCCCTGTAATTTCTATGCTTATTGAAGATAATTTAGGTCAAAGAACACTAATAGCAAATGATACACAAAACACGATAAATGATGAATTTGATGTTTTTGTTATTAATAGTCAATTATTTGCAAAAGCAACAAAATTAAATATTAGTGGAAATATCATAGTCAAATCATCGTTAGAAATTGCTCCGACTGTATTAATCCCAACAATACCACCAAGAGTAGAATTCAATTACAAAGCTGCTGATTTAAAAAATAGTTTTGGTGCAAATGGCAAAATTTTACCTAACCTTTCTAATATTTTAAATTGTGCACCGTTGCTTTGTGATATTGGCGATTTAGTGGATTTTAGAAAATTTTCACAAGTGAAAATCTCCCGTATCCTTGACACAATCAAAGCCGAAATAAATTCAAGAAACGAAAAAGCTACAGAGATTAAAAATTGGATTGAAACGGAAAAGAAAGCTGAATTTTCAGCCATTCCAGAATTCATTAAACTTTCGAGTATTCTTAGGAACTTTAACGAAATACAATCTGACGCAGATAGCTATTTGGCTGCTTTTCAGATAATCGCTATTGAGCAGTCAATGGGTGCCGATTTCAAAAAAGCAATAAATTATACCTGTTACCTTGATGATAAAGCTTATTACGAAAATACAATTGCAAGTTTTAATACAACTCGCCATAGGATAAGACCATCAGTTGATAAAAAATACAATCGCTTGATTGTTGAATGGCCTAAAGCCCACGAAATATCAAATGGTCAAAGAGATGTGCTTTCATTTATAACTTTATTAATGAGAGCAAAACGAAATTTTAGAAAAACCAATTGCATATTGGTTATTGATGAAATATTTGATTATTTGGATGATGCAAATCTCATTTCATTTCAATATTTCATTACAACTATGATTGAAGAAATGAAAGAAGTAAATAAAAACTTCTTTCCTATTTTAATGACACATCTTGACCCATTTTATTTCAATCACTTTTGCTTTAATCGTCATAAAATCAAAGTGGTTTATTTAAAAGATATGCCATTCAGTTCAAACCCAAATATTGCAAAACTCATAAGAAACAGGGAGGATTCAAGAATTCAAACCAATGTTGATACATACTTTTTTCATTTTCATCCTGCTGTTATTGACATTTCAGCAGATTTCACAAATCTTGGTTTGCCACCAAATTGGGGTCTTTCAACAAGATTCCATCAAGTAATAAGAGGAGAAATAACAAAATATCTAAATGACCAAACTGATTATGACCCTTTAGCGATTTGTTTTGGTGTACGTGTTCGTATTGAAGAATTACTTTACGCAATGATACCGGAACAGGATAAAAAGGATAAATTTATTAATGACGAACACGGTACAAAGAAAAAACTTGAATACTGTGAAACATTGGGTTTAAATGTTCCTGAAAGTTACTATTTGCTTGGTATTATCTACAATGACAGATTACATTTTAAAGGAAATGCAGATATAGCCAGACCAGTAGCTATAAAACTGGAAAACATGACAATAAAGAAAATGATTCGAGATATTTTTAAATAATGAATAGCATGCCCACGCTTCAAAGCCACACACATTGCCAAGCCGCACAAGGCAACGCTAAGTCCAAAGCTTGTCAAAGAGTGTGTCTTTCCGAACGCACGGGAGACATTGCAGCAAAATTGATTGATAATGAGATAAAAAGACAAAAATCGCCAGTGCCTAATAAATAAGCTTCGTGTGGTCGAGGAACGAGACCTAACATGAAGCTGTGTTG
>CAZLJX010000023.1:0-56980 GCA_964559985.1 uncultured Bacteroidales bacterium | reverse complement strand
TTTTTGTTTTCACTATTAATGAAAAATATTTATAAGTAGCAACTTAGATTAAATAGAAACATTCAGGAGAATTCAGATCATTATAAAGCAGCAAGCTATTGGGGGGTAAAAAAAAATTTATACTACTTAAAGCATTTTCATAAAAAACTCAAGGGCAAGCCTGTACGAATCGAGTCCAAACCCTGCAATAATACCTTTACATTGGGCTGATACAATTGATACCTGCCTGAAAGGTTCGCGGGCAAGAATTTGCGACAGATGCACCTCTACTACTGGTGTAGTAAGGGCAGCGACTGTGTCGGCAATAGAAACTGAGGTATGGGTGTAACCTCCGGGGTTAAGAATTATGCCATGCGCCGAAAAACCGACCTGTTGCAGTTTATTGATAATCTCTCCTTCGATATTCGACTGAAAATATTCGATATCGAAACAAGGGTACTGAAGCTTTATCTCGGGCAGCCATTCTTCAAACGATAATCTTCCGTATTTGTCAGGCTCACGTTTTCCGGTAAGATTCAGGTTAGGGCCGTTGATAATGGTAATTTTCCGCTGGTTCATATCAAAAAGTTTCTTTTTTCAAATGTATGAAAAAGATAATTAATGTACCAAAATATTGAATATTTTCTGATTGTCATTTATACCCATTGCATAAAGGTAAAAATGTTGTTTTCGTTATAAAAAAGGAATTTCGTGTTCGTTATCGGCCTTAAAACTTCCACTTTTAAACTGCATCGCAATATCTTTTTACTCCACCGAGTCAGATCAATTATCCCTCCGCTGAGACTGACCACTCCGCCCCGGCGGGTCCCTTAAAAATACATTAATATAAAACATTATCTTTACACAATCTTATCGCTATGGATTGGAACACTGCCCATACTGCTTTTAAAAATTACCTGAGGCTTGAAAAAGGAGTATCATCCAACACCATTGATGCTTATTTGACTGATATAGAGAAAGTAATGCAGTTTATTGATTATTTTGGTATTGACAAACCACCAGAAGCCATGACCCCGGAAGAATTCCGCCGCTTTTTCCTGTGGATTACAGAACTTGGGCTTTCATCACGTTCACACGCCAGGATTATCAGTGGAATCAAGGCATTTTATAAATTTTTGTTTCTCACTGGCCAGATAACCTCTGACCCAACCGACACCCTTGAAACTCCCAGGATAGGCCGGAAACTGCCGGTTTTTCTTACACTCGAAGAAATTGAGCGCTTACTGGCCTGCATTGATCTGAGCAAACCAGAAGGGCAACGCAACAAAGCCATGATTGAAACACTTTACGGATGTGGCCTGCGTGTTTCGGAGCTGGTAAGTTTAAAAGTGACAGATTTGTTTTTTGACGAAGGTTTCATACGTGTTCTGGGCAAAGGCAACAAGGAGCGGCTGGTGCCTGTAGGCGAAACAGCAAAAAAGGAAATCAACCTGTATCTTCACCATTATAGGAACCATCTTGAAATTCAGCCCGAAAGTCGCAATATTGTTTTCCTGAACCGCCGCGGGAAAAAAATGACACGGGTGATGATTTTTACCATCATCAAACAACTTGCAGCAGCAGCGCATATTACCAAAACCATCAGCCCTCATACCTTCCGTCATTCCTTTGCCACCCACCTGGTTGAGGGTGGAGCCGATCTGCGTGCCGTACAGGAAATGCTTGGACATGCATCTATTATCACCACCGAAATTTATACCCATCTCAACCGGGAATACCTGCGCGACGCCATTCTGCGGTTTCATCCAAGGAATAAGCGATAAGTGGCAAGCGATCCGCCAGGGCGGAGTGGTAAGCGATCCGCCACGGCGGAGTGGCAAGCGACAAGTATTCTGCCTCGGCGGAACGACAAGTGGTGCGCTCCGGCAATGCTATATGCCATTTGTGTGCCAGAGACAAGAAGCTAACAGGTGAATTTTGTGGTATATTAATTTACAATGCTTTGCTATGTTTCAAAAAAAAATATTAAAAAAAGCCAGTAGGATCGCTTGTTAAATTCAGCAACAACCGTTGTAAAGCATTATTGCTAAATTTGCTAATATCCTATATTTTATTATTCCGACATCGCGGTTCGTTTTACACTTTTCTTTTTTATCAATTGACCTGCATTTAAATAACAAACCTGCTATTTAACATCTTTACAATTTCAACAATAAAACCTATTTTTGTAAAAACAGTAAAGAATAACAAAATAAGAAATCAATTCCATGAAAAACATCGATTTAAGTGCCTATGGCATCAGTCAGGTAAAAGAGGTGATTTATAACCCTACGTTTGATATGTTGTTTGAACATGAGACTGCACCCAGCCTGGAAGGGTACGAACGCGGCTATGTAACTGAATTTGGTGCTGTTGCCGTTGATACCGGAATTTTTACCGGCCGTTCACCCAAAGATAAATACATTGTAAAAGAACCATCATCAGAAAAAAATGTGTGGTGGGCAGCTACGGGCAATAAATCTGACAATAAACCTATTACACCGGAAATATGGCAAGCACTGTACAGCAATTCGGCAAAACAACTTTCAGGAAAAAAATTATATGTGGTTGATGCATTCTGTGGGGCAAACCCGGCAACCCGTTTAAAAATAAGGGTTATCACCGAAGTTGCATGGATGGCTCACTTTGTAAAAAATATGTTTATCAGGCCAACAGAAGATGAACTCAATGGATTTTCACCTGATTTTGTAATGCTTAATGCCTGCAAAACAACCAACCCCGATTGGAAAGACCAAGGGTTACACAGCGAGGTTTATGCTGTATTCAATATTGGCAAAAGGCTTGCCGTTGTTGGTGGTACATGGTATGGCGGCGAAATCAAAAAGGGCTTTTTTTCGATGATGAATTATTTTCTTCCTTTACAGGGTATTGCTTCAATGCATTGTTCGGCCAACGAAGGTGAAAAAGGCGATGTAGCTGTTTTCTTTGGTCTTAGCGGAACAGGGAAAACCACACTTTCGGCTGATCCAAAACGAAAACTCATTGGCGATGATGAACATGGATGGGACGATCAGGGTATTTTTAACTTTGAAGGTGGTTGTTATGCAAAAACCATTGACCTGGACAAAGAAAAAGAACCCGATATCTGGAATGCCATTAAACGCGATGCCTTACTCGAAAATGTAATGTTCGATCCTAAAACCGGCAAGGTTGATTTTCATGACCGCTCAAAAACTGAAAACGGAAGGGTTTCGTACCCGATATACCATATCAAAAATATTGTTAAGCCTGTCAGTAAAGCCGGCCATGCTTCAAAAGTCATTTTTCTTACGGCCGATGCTTTTGGCGTATTACCCCCTGTTGCGAGGCTGACACCCGACCAGACCGAGTATCATTTTTTAAGTGGTTTTACGGCAAAAGTTGCTGGTACCGAAAGAGGGATTACCGAACCTCAGCCCACCTTTTCATCCTGTTTCGGGGCAGCTTTTCTCCTGCTCCACCCAACGGTATATTCTCGCGAACTGGTGAAGAAAATGAAACAACACGGTGCAAAAGCCTACCTGGTCAATACCGGTTGGATGGGAGGCCCTTATGGTGTTGGCAAACGCATTGACCTGCCATCAACAAGACGTATTATTGATGCCATTCTTGATGGCACGCTTGATCATTGCAAATTCGAAAAACTTCCGGTTTTCAACCTCGAAATACCCATCGAACTTTCAGGTGTTGAAAAAAGGATTTTAAATCCGAGAAATGCTTGGGCCAATAAAGAAGGATGGGATATCAGTGCCAAAAACCTGGCTTCTAAATTCATAAAGAATTTTATCCAGTTTACCGACAACGATGAAGGTAAAAGACTGGTAGCCGCTGGTCCCCAGGTATAAGATAATTTTGCTCACTTTTAAACCACAATTCGGAAAAAGGTCGTAATTTCGGCTTTTACCTGTTTTGACTTAATGAGCAAGGGTTACCTGTTTTTTATCATTATCCTGTTGTTTTGCAATTTATTGCAAGCTCAGAACTTTACCATTTCGGGTGTCGTTACCGAGGAAAACAGTAAAGAATTGCTCATTGGGGTAAATATTTATCTCCCTGCCCTTAAAACGGGTACCATCACCAATTCATACGGTTTTTACAGCATAACCCTGCCTAAAGGAACTTACAAAATAGTATATAGCTTTGTAGGTTATAAAACCCTTGAAAAAGAAGTAGAATTTAACGCCAACAGGCAGGTAAACATCTCTTTATCACCAGGGCAGGAATTACAGGAAGTTGAGGTTGCGGCACAACAGAATCGTATCAGCCGTGAGGTTCAGATGAGTAATATAACGCTTCCGGTACGCGATATTAAAATGCTCCCAGTATTTTTGGGCGAGAAAGATGTATTGCGCATGATACAACTGATGCCCGGAGTGCAGAAAGGTTCTGAGGGGCAAACCGGAATTTATGTACGCGGAGGTGGTCCTGACCAGAATCTGATGATTCTTGACGATGCCCCGGTATATAATGCCAGCCATCTGTTCGGCTTTTTCAGTATTTTTAACGGCGATGCCCTCAGGAATGTCGAACTGATCAAAGGCGGATTTCCGGCACGCTACGGTGGAAGATTATCGTCGGTGATTGATATGAGCATGAAAGATGGCAATAAAAGCAAATATGCCGGCGAATTAGGAATCGGACTCATAGCATCGCGCGGGGTTTTTGAAGGTCCGATTGTTAAAAACAAATCCTCGTTTATTATTTCGGCAAGGCGCACCTACCTTGATATATTATTGCTTCCGGCTATGTTGAAAAATAGCGGCGGAGAAGCGTATGGCGGGTATTATTTTTACGATTTTAACGCTAAACTGAATTTTGACATCGACAGCTGCAACAAAGTTTTTGTTTCGGGATATTTCGGACAGGATAAGTTTTATATGAAACAAACCGACGAAAATATCTACACTTCCATAGGATGGGGAAACGCCACCGGGACAGTGCGGTGGAATCATATTTTCTCACCGCGTTTGTTCAGCAACCTTTCGTTTATATCGAGTAACTACCGTTTTGCCATAAAAGGTGAAGAAGAGGATTTTTACTTTAAATATTATTCAGGGATCAACGATTTAGGCCTCAAATATGATTTTTACTACCAGCCCTCTCTTGAACATACCATCAGGGCAGGGGCACATTCTACCGTTCATCTTTTCACTCCCAAGGCTTTTGTTACAAAAATTGAAGAACATATTGATGATTTTTTCAATCAGAAGCAAAGATACAATGGTTTTGAAAGTGCCTTATATGCCGAAGATCTGTACAAACCTGGTTCACGGCTACAGATCAATGCCGGCCTGCGCCTGACCAGCTACCTGATGGAAAAAAAAGCCGACCATGCCATTGAACCCAGGCTTGCCGTATCGTATATGCTCACCGAAAACCTCTCGGTAAAAGCTTCTTATGCCCGAATGAAACAGTATATTCACCTGCTCACCAATACGGGTATTGGTTTGCCCACCGATTTATGGGTACCGGCCACCGAGCTTGTACCACCCGAAAAATCACAGATTGTTGCTGCAGGCATAGCACAGGACATTGCCGGAGGCGATTACCTGCTCTCGGTTGAAGGTTATTACAAAACAATGGATAATGTAATTCAATATAAGCCAGGGATGAGTTACTTCATCGAATTTGATGAAGACGAATCAGGCCGGCAACTGAACTGGCAAAATATGGTCTGCTCGGGAAAGGCAAAAAGTTACGGAGGGGAAGTGTTTTTCCAGAAAAAGAACGGGAACTTTACCGGATGGATTGGTTATACCTTGTCGTGGACACCCATGCATTTCGATGATATCAACAATGGGCAAACTTTCTGGGCCAGGTACGACCGCCGGCATGATGCATCAATAGTAGGTATTTACCGTATCAGCGAAGGTTTTTCGTTGTCGTTTGCATGGGTATATGGAACCGGAAACGCCCTGACACTCCAAAAATCAAAAGTTCCTGTTGTCAACCATATACCACTGTCCGGTTTAAATCCCTATTTATTCAACTATGGCTATGAATATGGCGGTTTAAACAGTTTCAGGGCCGAAGCCTATCACCGCCTCGACCTAAGCCTGCAGTTCAATAAGGAATTAAAAAAAGGAACCCGCACCATTGAATTATCCGTATATAACGCTTATAACCGTAAAAATCCATATTTCTACGGTATAGAAGAAAAAGACGGCAAAAACAGGTTAATCCGATACAGCCTTTTTCCTGTTATTCCAACATTGACTTACAGTTTTAAATTCAGGTAACACTATGAGAGTAAACAATATATTTATTATCTTTTCATTGCTTTTCGTTTCATGCGAAACCCTGGTTGATGAGGTATATATGCCTGACGAAAAACCAGAGCTGGTGGTTTTTTGCACGTTGTCGCCCCAGCAAACAGATACCTATGTTATCCTAAGCTTTACAGAACCTTTATTTGGAAGCCATCCTGATTATACCTTACTGACGCAGGCCAAAGTCAGTATTTTCAGTAGTACCGACACCGCCTTTTTAACTTTTTTTGACATCTATGGTTACGGGAACCAGAATGTTTATTTTTCCACAGACAGCAGTCAACTGAAAGTTCATGCCGGACAGGAATATCATTTAAAGGTTGAACTTCCCGACGGGCAGACATCGCTGGCAAGCTGCCATGTTCCGCAAATACCGCCACAAGATGTTTCAATTGCCGATTTTACACGTGGAAGCAACCCTGACTTTTATTATGCCAGGCTTCGCATCAAATTTACCGACCAGGCCGGAAAACGTAATTATTACCGTGTTATTTTTTTTGAGGAATATAGTCCCAATCCAAATGAACATTATTATAACTATGATAACGGCAACATAGACAGAAAAGAATTTTTTGATGATTTATATGGTGGAACCAATTATGACGGCCAGGTGATGTATAGCAACATAATAACTATATATAATTATGTAATTTACGAAAATAAATATTGGGTCCGGGTTTTATCCTGCGATGAAAATTATTATAAGTATTATACTACAGCTGCGATGAACGGAGAAACATTTTTTACAGAACCATCAATTATTTATACCAATATTGAGAATGGAACCGGTTTTTTTGGCGCTATTATGTACTCTGACATTTTAATAACCCAACTTTCCAATAAACAATAACTCATGTTGAAGGTAAGGCTTTCTTTGTATTTAAAGCTGATCGTTTTCTGGATCATTTACTTTTTCGTTGCACGTGTAATTTTCCTGATGTACCATTCTGCGCTATTGTTTAAATTACCTGTATCTGAAATTCCTCAGGTATTTTTTCATGGCCTTTACATGGATTTGTCGGTTACCGGCTACCTGATGCTATTCTACGGTTTTATTTTTATTCTGATAAATTTCTTTTCCAATAAACTTCTACTGAAAGTGCTGCAATATTTTAATTCCATTCTCATTTCAGTCTTCTGCCTCATGGTCATTGCCGATGCTGAATTATACCGTAACTGGGGTTTCAGGCTCGATACCACTCCCCTGCTTTACCTGAAAACACCCGGAGAAGCTATGGCCTCGCTTAAATGGTGGATGATAGCTGTTTTGTTATTAGCAACTGTAATTTTTTCATATTTATCATTATTATTTTATAAAAGATTTATCAAAACAGCTTCCCTTGAAAAAAAATGTCCATGGTATGGGATTCCGGTATTTTTATTCCTGATGGCTGCTTCAATAATACCAATACGTGGAAGTATAGGTGTTGCGACCATGCAGCCCGGTACCGTTTATTTCAGCAAAAATACTTTTGCCAATCACGCAGCGGTTAACGTAATATGGAATCTGGGCTATTCGTTGACCAAATTAGGGGTTGAAAACAAAATTGTTTACATGAAACCAGAAAAAGTTGCAGAAACATATCACCTTCTTTTTAACGAAAAAAGCGCTCCTATAAAAATTTTAAAAAATAAAAAACCCGATATTGTTCTTGTTATTTCAGAAAGTTTCAGCAATGCCATTGTCGAAATGAAATATCAGGGTCTGGAAATAACCCCCGGATTTAACCGCATGAAGAAGGAAGGAATTTATTTCAGCAGGTTTTATGCTTCGGGCGACCGTACTGAGCGGGGTCTGGTGGCAATTTTAAGCGGGTATCCTTCGCAAACCATCAACCCCATCATTAATTACCCGGTAAAAACCGAAAAACTGCCTTTCCTCAGTGCCGACCTGAAAAAAAACGGGTATTCCACCGCTTTGTATTATGGCGGGGATATCAATTTTGCCAACATGAAGTCATATTTCATCAACGGCGGTTTTGATGCAATGATCACAAAAGAAGATTTTCAAAACCGCGATCTGAATTCAAAATGGGGTGCACACGACCATGTAGTATTTGAACGATTATTTTCAGATATCCAGCATTCAGCCTCTCCGTTTTTTAAAGTGTTTTTTACCCTTAGCTGCCATGATCCTTATGAATTTCCCGGTAATAAATATTTCACAGGCAATGCAGACGAAATCAACTATTTTAATGCGGCCCGTTATGCCGACAGCAGCCTTGCTGCTTTTGTCGGCAATTGCAAAAAACTTCCACTTTGGGAAAACCTGCTTGTGATTGTTGTGGCTGATCATGGAAGTCGTTTCCCGGGCGATATTCCGGTTTATTTACCTGAAAAATTTCATATTCCCATGCTCTGGACCGGTGGTGCGCTGCTGGCTGCAGATACAGTGATTGAGACCATAGGTTCGCAGAACGACATTGCAGTTACCCTGCTTTCTCAGTTAGAGATTGAGCAGCAACATTACGTATTTGGGAAAAATTTACTGGCTGTTTCACCAAAATCGTTTGCATTATACTGTTACAATAATGGAATCGGTTTTATCAGGGAAAACGGAACCATGGTATATGATAATACCTACCACAAGCATCTCATTTTTGAAGGAACAGAAGCTGATCCGGCTGATATGGAAGGTAAAGCGTTATACCAGTTTATGAACGAAGATTATTTAAAAAAGTAATCCCTTTTTCAGGATATTTCCGACATCAATTGTGCAATTTTTTTCTGAGTCTGGCTGCTGACAGGAACCAGCGGAAGGCGCAGGTAGTTTTGTATCAGTCCAAGTTCGGTCAGTGCTGCTTTAACACCGGCAGGGCTACCTTCCACAAAAAGTGTATTGATCAGTTCAAGCAACCGGAATTGCATTTGCTGTGCTGTTTTATAATCTCCTTTCAGGGCAGCTGTAATAAGCCCTGCATATTGTTTTGGCATAGCATTGGCTATAACCGAAATTACCCCTTCAGCACCCAGGGAGATCAATGGCAATGCCAGCAGGTCGTCGCCGGAAAGTACAGTAAAATCATCGGGTTTGTCGCGCAGAATATGCATCACCTGGTCAAAATTGCCGGAGGCTTCTTTAATGGCAATGATGTTTTTACATTCGCAGGCAAGTTTCAATACAGTTTCGGCAGCAATATTGCTCGATGTCCGTGATGGTACATTATACAATATGACAGGGACAGGACTTTCATCAGAAATTAACTGATAATGTTCAAACAAACCCCTTTGAGATGGTTTATTATAATATGGAGCCACTGATAAAATGGCGTCAACACCTTCAAATTCAAACTTACGCAACCGGCTTACCACATCCTGTGTACTGTTTCCTCCAAGTCCGGCAATCACAGGAATCCTTTTATCAACCTGTTCGACCATATAACTCACTACAGCATTTTTCTCATCGGTAGTAAGGGTGCTTGCCTCGCCTGTTGTTCCTAAAGTAACAATATAGTCAATTCCATTGGATATCACATGTTCAATCAGTTTTCCGAACGATTTAAAATCGATACTTTTATCCTTTCTGAAAGGAGTGGCTATGGCTACTCCGGTGCCTTTAAGGTTAAGCTTTTTGCTCATGTCGGTTATTATTTTGAATAGTTGGTAAGCATATCTAAGTAGTAATCAATCTGCTGAATTAAAAAATCCTGATCGGGCTGTTTGTCAATCTGTATCATAATATCGGCATAAGCGTCTTCGGGGATGAAACGTGATAATTTAACACCAGCCTTGCTTTTTGTTACTATATATTTAACCGGAAAAACCTGATTCATAGATAAATCGATCAATACATCGAATTTACCTGAGATGAAACCGGTAATTTTTTCATTTTTCGGGCAGAACTTCCAGTCAAGGTCTTTATGATTAAAGCATAGAATATTATCTTTTACCGGCAAAACAGGTGGAATTTGTTTGGATGAATCAAAGTAAGCCAACACCTGGTAATCTTTGTATTCGTTATCAAACCGACGGCATAGACTAAGCAAAGGGCCACTTTTATAGCCTGGGGGCAGATCGGTAATAATACCAATATTCCTGGCATGTTTCAGGTTTGTTAATTGCGGTTTGCGGGCTGTTTTGTCGCGTTCTTTGCGAAGCGACCATTCGCCTATTCTGGTCCGGATTTTTTTAAAAGCAGTCATTTAAAGGGTATTTTCGACCATGCTACCATGGCAATTTTTAAATTTTTTCCCACTTCCGCAAGGACAAGGGTCATTTCTTCCCACTTTCTTTTCAACCCTGACCGGTTCTGGCCTTGAAACTTCTTTATTTGCCTGGGGTATAGCACCATCTGAACGGCTGGTACGCATACGGCTCATATCCATACTGCGGCGCGACTGGGCTTCTTTCACTTCCTGAGGATCGCGAAGCGGAATATGCGCTTTCATAATTGCCGAAACAATATCGCGGTTCACCACATCAATCATGCGTTTGAACAACTCAAACGATTCGAATTTATAAATCAGTAACGGGTCTTTCTGCTCATAGGTTGCATTCTGTACCGATTGCTTCAGGTCGTCCATCTCGCGCAGGTGTTCCTTCCAGTGTTCGTCAATGGTCACAAGAATCAATGTTTTAAGAAATGACCTTACGGCTTCCCTTCCTTTATTTTCAAAGCACCTTTTCAAATTGGTAGGAACCTGGAAAACCCGCATCCCGTCCGATACAGGGATGACAATGTTTTCGTAAACCTGTCCCTGTCTTTCATATACTTCTTTAATAACAGGATAAATTTTCTGGGCAATATTTTCTTCTTTCCGTCTAAGGGTCTCCATGACTGAATGATGCAGGTTTTCTGTAATTTCGCCGGCATCAAGCCGTGTATATTCTGTTGCATCAACAGGTGATTCCATTGAAAGGAAACGGATAAGTTGCAGGTTAAACTCTTCAAAATCAGTAATCTGATGGCAATCACTCACAATGCTTTCGCATACATCAAAAATCATGTTGCTAACATCTACATCGAGTCTTTCGCCATAAAGGGCATGGCGACGACGTTTATAGATAACCTCGCGCTGCGAATTCATCACATCGTCATATTCGAGCAAACGTTTTCGGATACCGAAATTATTTTCTTCCACCTTTTTCTGCGCCCTTTCAATGGATTTGGTAATCATAGAGTGTTGAATGACTTCACCATCTTTTATTCCCATCCGGTCCATGATACGGGCAATCCTGTCCGACCCGAACAAACGCATCAGGTTATCCTCTAATGACACATAGAACTGCGAACTTCCGGGGTCGCCCTGCCTTCCTGAACGCCCGCGCAACTGCCTGTCAACACGGCGCGATTCATGACGTTCGGTGCCGATGATAGCCAGACCACCTGCTTTACGTACTTCTTCGGATAACTTAATGTCGGTACCGCGGCCAGCCATATTGGTAGCTATGGTAACAGATTTTGATTTTCCGGCCTCAGCAACAATTTCTGCTTCACGCTGATGAAGTTTAGCATTTAAAACATTATGCTTTATGCCACGCAGTTTTAACATCCTGCTCAGCAACTCAGATACCTCAACCGATGTAGTTCCCACCAATACAGGGCGCCCATGATTTATCAGATCGTTGATCTCATCAATGACAGCGTTGTATTTTTCGCGTACGGTTTTGTAAACTTTATCTTCATAATCCTGTCGGATAACCGGGCGGTTGGTTGGAATTACCACCACATCAAGTTTATAGATATTCCATAATTCACCTGCTTCGGTTTCGGCGGTGCCGGTCATACCTGCCAGTTTTTCATACATCCTGAAATAATTCTGTAAGGTGATGGTTGCAAAAGTCTGTGTGGCAGCTTCAATTTTAACATTTTCCTTGGCTTCAATCGCCTGGTGCAGACCGTCGGAATATCTTCTTCCTTCAAGGATACGGCCGGTTTGTTCGTCAACGATTTTAACTTTATTGTCGACCACTACATATTCCACATCTTTTTCAAAAAGGGCATAGGCTTTCAGCAACTGGTGTATGGTATGCACCCTTTCCGATTTTACTGAATAATCCTGGATAATCTGATCTTTTAGGGCCAGTTTTTCGTCCGGTTTCAGGTTTTGCTTTTCCATTTCAGCAATTTCGGCACCAATGTCGGGAAGGATAAAAAATTTATGGTCAGAAATATTCGTACTGATCAGGTCAATACCTTTATCGGTAAGTTCAATGGAGTTTTGCTTCTCTTCAATAACAAAAAACAGGTCATCGGTGACCAGATGCATGTTTTTGTTATTTTCCTGCATGTAGAAGTTCTCTGTTTTCAGCATCAGGGCTTTCATTCCCTGTTCGCTCAAAAATTTGATCAATGCTTTGTTTTTAGGCAGACCTTTATGCGATCTGAGCAGCAGCATCCCTCCTTTTTCCTCATCACCGGCTGCAATCAGTTTTTTAGCATCGGCAAGCAGTTGAGTAACATAATTACGTTGTGCCGCGTAAATTTTTTCAACAAAAGGTTTTAAATCATCAAACAACTGGTCTTCACCTTTGGGAATAGGCCCTGAAATAATAAGCGGGGTACGGGCATCGTCAATAAGCACCGAGTCAACCTCATCAACAATGGCATACACATGGCCGCGCTGAACAAGGTCTTCAGGCTGAATCGACATATTGTCGCGCAGGTAATCAAAACCAAATTCATTATTGGTGCCAAAGGTAATATCTGAGGCATAAGCATTGCGTCGTTGTGATGAATTGGGTTGATGTTTGTCGATACAATCAACCGAAAGCCCGTGAAACATATACAAAGGACCCATCCATTCCGAGTCGCGTTTCGACAGGTAATCGTTCACCGTTACAATATGCACTCCCCGGTGCGTCAGGGCATTTAAAAATACCGGAAGGGTTGCCACCAGCGTTTTTCCTTCACCTGTAGCCATTTCCGAAATTTTCCCCTGATGCAAAACAATACCACCAATCAACTGGACATCGTAATGCACCATATCCCATTTTATCTCGTTTCCACCAGCCATCCACCGGTTTTTATAAATGGCTTTATCGCCCTCAATACGGACAAAATCTTTGGTGGCTGCCAGGGTACGGTCAAAATCGCTTGCAGTAACAATTATCTCATCGTTCTCGAAAAAACGGCGGGCTGTTTCGCGCATAATGGCAAAAGCCATCGGAAGTATCTGCTCCAGGATCGCTTTGATTTTCGATTTTACTTCTTTTTCCAGTTTATCAAGCTGCTGGTAAGTCTGCTCCCGCAATTCAAATGCTATCTCTTCTTTGTCAAGCTGATCTTTTATCAGGCCAATCTGTTGCTGGGTGTCACTTATTTCACTGGCAATAAGTTGTTTTAACTTTTCAGTCTCACTGCGCAGTTCATCATTGCTTACCGTTTTTAGTTTTTCGTATTCTGCTTTTATTAATTCAACAACCGGAAGAATATCTTTTATATCGTGTTCAGATTTGTTGCCGAAAAAACTGGTTAAAATTTTGGTTAAAAGGCTCATATTATATTTATTTTCAAAATAACCCGCAAAGTTAATTTTATTGGATGGTATTTCAAAAAAATAAGCCGGATAATTTGGCTTCTCCGGCTTTTATTCAGGACTCATTAAAATTTATTTCACGATATACGATTCAGGCCTGAGTGCCTCTGCCCTCCATTGTCTGAAAAATTCCATCAGTTTCTTTTTGGAGTATCCCTCTCCTTCTTCAAGGTAGGCGGTATTTTGCGTGTGAATACGATGACCGTTTGCGTCAAGGACAACAAGTACAGGAAAGCCAAACCGCTGAGGAAAACCCAGTGATTGCATTACTTCTTTATTCCAGTTTTTCTTTTCGTAATTGACCAGTATAAATATATAATCAGCATTTAATGCTGAGTCGAGTTGTTTATCCTCTTTTAAAAACTGATGAAGCCTGATACACCATGGGCACCAATTACCACCCACCTGTATCAACACATGTTTCCCTGATTTTTTTGCTGCATCAACTGCTTTTGCAATATCGGCCCTGGCATCTGCATCAGGGTTATAAATCATTGGTTTCTCCTGAGCAGAAACCTTCATGAATAAAATAGTAAGTAAAACAAAAATGGCAGTTTTCATAATATGTTTTTTTATATGCAATGATACATGATTTTAATGAAAATTTAAAAACGACATGCTAATTGTCAGCAATTAAAAGAACAGATGGTATAAATTAAAATATTATTCCCCTGCCAGGTGAAACCGTCAGCAGGGGAATAATATTTCCATGCTGGTATCAGTTTAATACCAGGCCAGCATCCACTTCCTGATGAACATCCAGAACCACGTATGAGCGTGCAAAAGCTTTAAGTACATTCAGGGTAATCTCAGGTGGCTTTTGTACGGTTTGACTGTCAAGCAGCAGTTCAAGAATGTTTTCGTTGCAGGAAGATAAGTAATCGTCGTAGGCATTTTTCATAGGCAAATCCAATTTGGTTTGTATGTTAAACGTAATCCTGGGTATAAAATTGTAAAGAGTGATTTCAAAAATTTTATAGTAAGGGAAGTTTATTTTGGAATAACAAATTATATTATACAGTTCAAGTCAGAAACAACCCGAAATATTTAATAGTAAAAATGGTCATCATGTAAGTTATCCCCTATTAATAGATTGTTTAACAGACAGATGATAATGAGGTTGAAAGGCTTTGAAAAAGGGATATATTTGTTTAAATTTGAGAGTGGAGGCAAAGTGGAGACAAGGAAGGTGGTGAAGGAATAGCAGCCCCACCCCAAGTCCATCCCCGTTTGTGGAGGGACTTGGGGTAGGGCTAATTTGAAAAGGCAAAAAAATAAAAAATTAATAAACAACTAAACCCAAAATCCGATGAAAACCATTTTATTAATTATTGCAGCAGCCTGCTCCGTTGCAGGACTCAGGGCACAAACCCTCGAACCTCTTCTTGATACAACCAAAAGGTGGACCGACTTAAGTTTTTGCACAGCCAAGGATATATACGGGGGACACACTTCAACCTATAGGTTGTCGGGCATGGAAGAAATTAACGGACAGGATTACTTTAAATTGTGGGTCTCGGAAAAGGACCCTCAGTTCCAGAACTGGACATTAAAAGGATACATGCGTGGAACAACGGATGGAAAAGTTTACTTGATTGATAATTATTCTCAACAGGAAATACTTCTATTTGATTTCAGCTTGAATACCGGAGATAGTTTGGTTGTTGATCAAAATGGTACTTTTATTATAGATTCGGTTAAGTTCCTGCCCTTTGCGGGGAAAGTACGCAAACATATATACTTCCATATTAGTCAGTTGCCATTTTTGACAGTATATTGGATTGAGGGAGTTGGTTCTTCTATTGGATTTATAAATTCAAAATATGTTGGTTCTGTTGGAGGCGGATGGGCTTTTTTATGCTTTGAACAAAATGGCGAATTGCTTTATCACAATCAGATTAATATTGATGGATGCGGACCTATTGAAGATTGTTACTATAGCGCTTTACCTTTGTCCGGGGGTGATAATATTACAGCAGCAGGAAATAGCTGGTCAGATATTGAGGTTACATTGGAAAATGGCATCGCCCATTACCGGACTATATCTTATAAATTGGGTGCGGCAACAACATTTTACGATAAAATTTACTACAAACTTTATCAATCATCAGACTCTCTTGGACAGTATTGGACACAAACCGGATATATCGGGAATTATTGTTTAAATTTTATTTCACTGTTGAATAACTATGGACAAAACGAAATAATTCTGTACCATTTTCCCGGAAACTACATCGACACCATTGACTATGGCGGAAATGGAATAGTTATTACTTCACATGAAAGCAAATTTTTTGCAGGCCGCGATCGTGTGTACTGGTATGGCCATACGTACCCTTCAAACCGCCTAGATACCATCATCGAAGGCATAGGCTCTATTACTTCCGGATTTTTAGGAGTTTTAAATGCAGGGCTTGAAAACAAAAACATCCACATGCTTTGTTTTAACCAAAACGAGGCCTTACTTTACCATTATCCATTACAGATTCCTAATTATGGACCTGTAGAGGGATGTTACGTAAACTATACGAATGTGGAAAAGATGCAGGAAAAAGAATTTAACCTTTACCCCAACCCGGCAGAAAATGAAATTTCCATACTGTGCGAAAGCCTTCCGGCAAGGTTGCAATTATACGATATGCAAGGCAGCCTCTGCCTGACAAAGCATCTTATTGCAAACAGAACAGTAATTAACCTGAAAGGCTTCGAAAAGGGAATTTATCTGGTCAGAATTGAAAGCAAAGGTAAAGTAGTAAACTTAAAGTTGATGAAGTAATTCCAAAAAAACCTTTCGGCTTTTTTGTGATTTGCAGTTCAATTTAAAAATGAGTCATTTGGGTTCATTTCACTCCAAATGACGGTTCCGGGCTAATAGCAATATATTTAAGACCACACCTTAAAACTTATGCACCAAGACGCTATATTTCTCATTATAGCGCATAAACCCTACATCAAAGAAAATATGTATTTCAAATTTTCACGTACTTAAGCGTGTGAAATTTACAATCTACTGGCATTTACAACCGCTCTGTAAATCGGGCTGTGAATATGGTTAAGACTGTTATTTGTTAATTTACCGTCAGTATCATGTTATTTTCCTGGATAAGCTTACGCATGTTTATAAGGGCATAACGCATACGCCCAAGGGCTGTATTGATACTTACCTTTGTCTGGTCGGCTATTTCTTTAAAACTCAGACCTTCATAGAGGCGCATCACCAGCACTTCTTTCTGCTCGGCAGGCAAAAATTCTATCAGTTTTTTTACATCGCTTGTAATCTGATCATACACAATATGATCTTCTATGGTTTTATCAGCCAGTTCAAGACGGTTAAAAATGTCATGTTCATGATCGACCGGTGCTATGGTTTTAAAATTCTGAGCATGACGGAAATGATCAATTACAAGATTGTGGGCAATGCGAAGTACCCACGACAAAAAGCGTCCTTCTTCCTTATAATTGCCTGCTTTAAGTGATTTGATAACCTTGATAAAAGTATCCTGAAAAATATCCTCGGCAAGCTGTTTGTCTTTTACAGCAATGACGATGTAGGTAAATACTCTGTTTTTGTGACGGTCTATCAGGGTGTCGATTGCGTTATTGTTTCCGTTCATGAACTCCTGAACGAGTTCATAATCGTTAAGAACCTGGGTTTTCATTTCTACCTCCTATGTTAATTATTTAAGATGTAGAAATCTATTCGATAAGCAATCCTCCGGTTAGCAGATTAGACAAATATTTATTTTCTTTGACGCAAATATACAAATTTTTATATCACACCAAATTATTTCGTTATTTTTTTGGTATGCTTATGGTTTTAAATTATGAATGAAGGTTTTATAGAGATAAAAGGTGCCAGGGTTCACAATCTGAAAAACATTGATGTTAAAATTCCGCGAAACAAGCTTGTCGTTATTACTGGCCTATCTGGTTCTGGTAAATCTTCACTTGCCTTTGATACCCTTTATGCCGAGGGGCAAAGGCGCTATGTTGAAAGCCTTTCGGCTTATGCAAGGCAATTTATGGGCAGGATAAACAAACCTGATATTGACTATATTAAAGGCATTCCGCCTGCTATAGCCATTGAACAGAAAATTAATTCAAAAAATCCAAGGTCAACCGTTGGCACTTCTACTGAGATTTACGATTATCTAAAATTGCTTTTTGCCCGCATAGGACATACCTATTCACCGGTATCGGGTAAAGAAGTGAAAAAACATAGCATCACCCATGTGGTTGATTTTATGGCGTCTTTTCCCGAAAATACAAAATTACTGGTGTTGTTTCCATGGAAAAAACTACCTGACCATATCTTGTCGGATGACCTGAAACTTTTTCTGCAACAAGGATATACGCGTATTTTTATTAACGGCGAACTGCAAAAAATTGAAGAACTGGGCAACCTGATTGACATACCTGATCAACACCAGGTTTTAATTGTAGTTGACCGTATAGTTGTAAACCAGCAATCTGATAACCTTAGCCGGATGGCCGACTCCGTGCAATCAGCTTTTTTTGAAGGGCATGGAGATTGTGTTATTTGCAATATGGATGAAACCGGCTACCCGCTTTTCCATTTTTCAAACCGCTTTGAAGCTGACGGTATGATATTTGAAGAACCTGGCGAATATTTATTCAGCTTTAACAACCCTTATGGAGCTTGTCCCCACTGCGAAGGTTTCGGGCAAACCATCGGTATTGATGAAGACCTGGTGATCCCGAACAAAAGCTTATCGGTTTACCAGGAAGCCATTGCATGCTGGAAGGGTGAAAAAATGAGCGAATGGAAAGACCAGCTTGTAATGAATGCCGAAAAATTCGGATTTCCTATTCACAAACCTTATTTCGAATTATCTGACACACAACGTGAATTGTTATGGACTGGCAACCAGTGGTTTGAAGGGCTCAACAACTTCTTCAAAATGCTTGAGGAAAATTCATATAAAATTCAATACAGGGTCATGCTGTCGCGATACAGGGGAAAAACCACCTGCCCTGTTTGTAAAGGATCTCGTCTGAGAAAAGAAGCATCATTTGTTAGGATTGGCGGAAAAACTATATCACAGCTGACCACAGAACCGGTTTCCGACCTGTGCGAATGGTTTAAAAATCTTGAGCTTAACGGTCATGAAGCTATCATTGCAAAGAGATTATTGATTGAAATCAACCAACGATTGCAATTTTTGCTCCAGGTCGGACTTGGTTATCTGACATTAAACCGGGTTTCATCAACGCTATCAGGAGGTGAATCACAACGCATCCACCTTGCTACATCACTTGGCAGCAGCCTTGTAGGCTCGCTTTATATACTCGATGAGCCGTCCATAGGGCTTCACCCACGCGATACCGGTTTACTGATCAAAGTACTCAAAAGTTTACGTGATATAGGGAATACAGTGGTTGTGGTTGAGCATGATGAAGAAATAATGCGTGCAGCTGATTATCTTATCGATATAGGACCCAAAGCAGGACAGCATGGTGGTAAAATTGTATTTGAAGGGGGACCGGAGCAGTTTCATATAGCATCAGAAAGCCTTACACTTCAGTATATGAACGGAAAAACATCCATTAGGCTCCCTCCTTCACGCCGTAAATGGAACAATTACATTGCCTTTCATGGTGCCCGCGAGAATAATCTTAAAGGCATCGACATCAAAATTCCTCTATTCGTATTTACAGTGGTTACAGGGGTAAGTGGTTCAGGAAAATCATCGCTGGTGGGTAAAATTATATCTCCTGCTTTAAAAAAATATTTCGGAGGATATTCCGACCGCACCGGCGAATTTCAAAAACTTGACGGTGACCTGCATTTGCTCAAAGGGGTTGAATTTGTTGACCAAAATCCCATAGGAAAATCAAGTCGTTCTAATCCAGTAACTTACAGTAAAACGTATGATGAAATCAGGAAACTTTTCAGTGAGCAGCAGCTCAGCAGGCAATATGGTTTTACACCCGGTCATTTCTCATTCAACACCGAAGGAGGACGCTGTGATGAATGCCAGGGAGAAGGGGTAATTCATGTTGAAATGCAGTTTATGGCTGACATTGAGCTTGTTTGTGAAAGTTGTCAGGGTAAGCGTTTTAAAGATGATGTGCTTGAAGTTAAATACCGTGGAAAAAACATTTTTGACATTTTAGAACTTACAGTAGATGAAGCCATGGCTTTTTTCTCTGCCAGCCAGGGAAGCCAGGAAAAGCGTATTATAAACCGGTTATCCCCTCTGGCTGAAGTAGGGTTGGGATATGTTAAACTCGGACAACCATCAAGTACATTGAGTGGCGGCGAAAGCCAGCGTATAAAACTGGCTTCATTTCTGGGGAAAGAAAAAACCGATTCCCCTACCCTGTTTATTTTTGACGAACCTACCACCGGACTGCATTTCCATGATATTGAAAAACTATTACATGCCTTTTCGGCACTTATTTCCAACGGGCATACCATCCTGGTTATTGAACATAATCCCGAAATAATCAAATCTGCCGACTGGATCATAGATTTAGGACCGGAAGGGGGCAAAAATGGTGGTTATCTTGTGTTTGAAGGTACTCCCGAAGATATTGTCAGACATCAATTTTCGCATACGGGGAAATACCTTGCAAAAAAAATTTCGGCTGCACCGGTGTAAAAAGCCCTTTTATATAAAATTCTTTGTATTTTTAGCAAAACAAAAGCAATAATGGCCTTCGGGAGTTATAAATACCGCCTTGTAAATACAATAACACTTTGCTTTTTGTTTTTTTTTATCACTATTGATCTAACTTTGGCTCAGGCACCTACATTATTGGTAAGTGGAAAATTAAAAATAGAAAAGGGCAACCTTGATCAATCTAAAATAACCCTTGAGAAAAATGGTAAAATAATCCAGGAAAAGTCTCTGACCGGATCCGGAAAATTTGAATTTGAACTGGATTATAATGCTGATTATATTTTTTCGTTTTCTAAAGAAGGTTTTGTAACCAAAAAGGTCAGTTTCAACACACACATCCCAAATGATGTATTAAACAGTAAAGATTTTGACCCCGAGCCGTTTAATTTTATGGTCTCACTTTTTAAGCAATACGATGGTGTTAATTATGTGGTTTTTAACCAACCGGTCGGAAAAATCAGGTTCAATGGTTCGTTGGGTGAATTTGATTACGATACCGACTATACAAAATCAATCCAGAGTCATATTCAGGAAATTGAAGACCAGGTAAAACAGGAAGAACTGAAAGAAGAAAACCAGAATAATCAGCAACAAGCCGATCTGTCCCGGCAGGAAAAGGAAATGAAAGAACAGGAACGTGCCCAGATGATTGCTCAGTTAAAAGCCGATGCCGATGCCCGTAAAAAAGCTGAAGAAGAACGTAAACTGGCCGATGCAAAAGCCAAAGCTGACCTTGAAGCAAAACTTAAAGCCGATGCTGAAATTCGTAAAAAACAGGAAGAACAACGCAGAATCCGCGAACAACAGGCTAAAGACAGCCTTATTGCTGCAAACCGGGCCAAAGAAGCCGAACGTCGCCAGGCCGAAGATGCTGCACGGTTAAAAGCTGAAAAAGAGAAAGAAGAACGTAGATTGGCGGAACTTGAGCAAATTCGCAGAACAGAAGAAGAAAGAAAATTGGCCGAAGCAAAAGCCCGTGCCGAACTCGAAGCAAAACTTAAAGCCGATGCCGATGCCCGCAAAAAAGCTGAGGAAGAACGCCTTTTACGCGAACAACAGGAACGCGACCGTATTATTGCCGAAAACCGAGCCAAAGAAGAAGCCCTCCGTAGAGCCGAAGAAGAGGCAAGACTGAATGCAATTAAAAATGAGGAAGAAAGACGCAGGGTTGAACTTGAACAACGCCGAAAAGCAGAAGAAGAAAGAAAACTGGCCGAAGAAAAAGCCCGTGCTGATCTTGAAGCTAAAATAAAAGAAGATGCAGCCCGCTATAAAAAAGAACAGGAAGAAAAAGCCCTTGCCGATGCCAAAGCCAGGGCAGAATTCGAAGCCCGCCTGAAAGCTGAAGCTGACGCACGCCGGAAACTGGAAGAAGAACAACGTGTCAGGCAACTGGAAGAACAACAAAGATTACTAACCGAAGCAAGGCGACAAAATCAAATAAAAGCAGAAGAAGAAAGACGTAGACAATATGTTGCAAACCAAGCAAATAAAGATTTAATGGCCGAAAGCTTCCCTGCCCCTAATCAGCTGACCTATCCCAACGAGAAAACAGTTGAAAGATACGACAAAGGAAACCGCAAAATACTTAGGGTTATAATCCGCGATGGAGATAAATTCAGGGTTTATATTAAGGTAGAATACCAATGGGGAGGAATATTTTACTTTATTGAAGATTATCCCGGATATTACCGCAATGTAAGTGAATCATTTTTCCGTATCGAAACCACAGAGCACTAGGCTTGCTTCAGCATAAAAATACCCGATTCAATGTATTTTGCTCCGTCCGGAAGCAACACCGACTCAAACAGTATAAGCCTGTCAAGGGTAATGGCACCGATCCCGGAACCCGCACTTAGTAATTCATGGTCAATAGCCAATACACCTTTATAACGGGCCAGGGTAACATGCGGAACAGGTTTTATTTTAGCAATATTCATATCCATGGCTTCATGCACACGAAAAAATAATGCGGTAAAATCAGGGTTACTTTCAAACTTCGCCCAAATCATATAAGGATTTCTTGCAGGAGCCAGGCAATACCTGTCGAAATTCACTTTAATAGAACTTGTTTCTGATGCCAGTTTTCTCAACCTGCTCGTAATTCCGGGCAATAATTCTGCCGGCGTATCTCCCATAAAACAAAGCGTAATATGCAGGTTAATATCAGGTAAATAACGTAATAACGGATGGTAACCTGCCTGCTTTTTCCATTCAGTAAAACGGCTGATGATTTCAGTGGTCAATGGAGCAGCAATAAACAAGCGTTTTAGCTTTGAGCTCATTGGTTTTATATTCTATGTTTTTAATGAAAAATGCGCCCTTCCTGATATAGAAAAGAAGGGCGCTATTTTTTTATTCGGGTTTTAATGTAGTAATCACATATTTATTTCCTGCAAAATATTGTTTCGCAGTTTCCTGGATCATTTCCGGTGTCAGCTTGTGGAGCAATTCTTCATAAGCGGCCATCCTGAAATCGGATTCATTATTAAAATACACATTTTCAATTAATTGCAACCAGTATGAATTTTTCTTCAGGTTTTCTGCCAGTTCTTTTAATTTATTTTCCTTTACATCGTTCACGTATTTCATGTCCGGGCCTTTCACGGAGAGGGTAGTAATTTCGTTTTTAACAATTTCTGTCAGATGTTCGGCCTTATCTGGTGAACAATCAAAGCGAACAATGGTAGTGAAGTAAGGGAATGGAAACTTATTAAAACTGGTCCTTACCGATGCACCATAAGTACCACTCTCTTCCTCCCGAATGGTTTCAGTAAGCCTGACGGATAAAATATCGCTTGCAGCCGATAACAAAACACGGTTTTGCTGGTTAAAGCTGAAATTACCCCTTATGGCAAGGTAAACAGTACTTTTTGGAACTTCAAGTTTCCTGGTTACCTGCTTTATTGTTTGCTCACTTACCATTTTCAGGCCTATATCCTGTGGTTTTTCATGTACTGCCGGAGAGGGAAGACTTGCTATGTAATTTATTATAAGTGGTTTTATGTTTTCAATATTGAATGACCCTACAAAAACAAATATAAAATCTGATGCCGAAGAAAACCTTTGTGGAAACAGTTTTTTCATTGCCGAAAAACTGGTTTGTTCAATCATTTCAACGGATAATGGGAAACGATAAGGATTGTATTGATTTACTGTATTTTGAAAAGTATCGGCTACTGCTTTGTTCGGGTCGTTTTGTTGATTGGCCAGTAAAGCCTTTATCCTGCCCATATAGCTTACATATGCAATGCTGTCGAAACGGGGATGGGTAAAATATAAATTTGTCAACTGAAACATCGTTTCAAGGTCTTTAACCGAGCTTTGTCCTGATAATCCTTCAGCATATTCTTCAATATAAGGAGAAACCCTGACCATCTTACCGGTCAGGTATTTTTCAAGATCGGTTTTGGTAAACTGATTAATACCGCTGTTTACGGCTACATCAGCGGCAAAAGACGCATCACTTTTTGCTGAAGGTGGATATTGTGCATAACCACCATGGCTGAAAGCTTTAAATAATATTTCATCATCTTTATAATCAGTTTTTTTAAGAATTACTTTTACCCCATTCGAAAGATCAAGAATGGTCACCCCAAGTTCTTTATTTACAGTTTCTTTTTTTATTTTGCCAGCTTTTGGCATCATATCCATCAATGGTTTATCTACTGATTTGTCTATCCATGGTTTTATTTCGCTTTTTTTAATCATAGCAAGCATATTAAACACCTGCCCCGGATCGATTGGTTTTATATCATCACGCAAAGGGCCTGTAATGGTTATCACGCGATCTTCTTCTTTAACCCAGCTTTTAAGCATATCATGAATTTCTTTTGCTGTAATTGCCGGCAACTGCGATTTTGCAAACTGGTATTCAAATTCAATAGATGCTGCCGGTGTTTCATCAAGAAACATGCTGTAATACTCCCAGGCAAAAGAATTATTTTCCTGTTTATTACGTTCATTGTATGATTTCTCGTACGAAGCAAGTAATTTATCTTTTGCACGTTGGAGTTCAGCTTCGGAGAATCCATAACGCAGCATCCTTTCCAGTTCGGTTGATACTGCCATAAAAGCCTTGTCAGTTTCACCGGGTCTGGCCAAGGTCATCACCATAAAAGCATCGTTAGCCCTCACCAGGTTTATATCGCGCATAAAACATCCTAAAAACGGAGGATTTTCAGATGCCATTATTTCACTGATTCTTGCCGAAGCCATGGTGGCAAAAATACGGGAGGCAATATTATAACGTAAATCCTTAAGCGTTTTTGTCTGGTTGGCAGAACGTTTAATATACATATTGATTCTGTTCTGGGTAGCTTCCCTGTCTGATTCAACAGCAACAAAGGTTTCTTTATGGGGTGGCAATACCGGAACCTCCCTTGCTCTTGGAGAAACTGCTTTAGGGATTTGCGAAAACATTGACTTGATTTTTCCCTCTACTTCACGAATATCAAAATCGCCGACAGCAATAATTGCCTGTAAATCCGGACGATACCAGTCCTTGTAAAACCTGCGTAAAACATCGGGCGGGCAACTGTCAATGATATTCAATTCACCAATGACATTGCGGCTGGCATATTTCGATCCATAATAGAGTTTTTCGTAGGTATTAAACATCATACGGGCATCGGCACCACGTCGGGTTCTCCATTCCTCATGAATTACTCCGCGCTCTTTCTCAATTTCTTCATCTTCGTACGATACCTGGCATGCCCAGTCGTATAGAATCATCAGGGAAGTATCAATCTGCTGAACCTGGTTGACTGGTACATTTTGCAACATAAAATTGGTAACATCGGTGTTGGTAAATGCATTGATCTCTGGTCCGAACTTCATGCCTATTGATTGCAGGTAACGGATGATTTCATGCTTTTTAAAATTTTTTGTTCCGTTAAAAGCCATGTGTTCGCAAAAATGAGCCAATCCGTTCTGATCGTCATCCTCCTGTATGGCACCGGCATTTACAACCAGCCAGAATTCGGCACGTTGCTCAGGGTAAACATTTTTACGGATAAAATAGCTCAAGCCGTTATCCAGTTTTCCTGTTATAAGATTTGGGTCAACAGGGATGGATTCATCAAGATTCTGTCCATTAATTCTATTGACATTCAGAATAAAATAAACAGCCAGAAAAATTAAAATAAAACATTTTTTCATAGTTATTAAGTGTTTAATATTTTGCTCAATATGTTCAATCTATATAAGTGGGGGTGAAATCCCTTCAAGTTCTGAAATAATCTGCAAAGCTTCCTGCTGCGAATTACCGCATATTAAAATTTCCGGCAAAAATTTTGAACAAATAGCCGGCCTTGAAGGGTGTCCAAACAAAGCACATTTAAAATCGTCGGTAAGGTGAATACACCTCGTACCGGCCGGTTTGCCATCGGGCATACCCGGTATGGATGACGAAATAGATATGGCAATGCAACATGCACCGCATAAAGGTCTGCATTCCATCATTCTTCAAAATTATCTTTTTCGTATTGCATAAGTATCTCATCCATTATTGGTTTCATCGACCGGAACATCTTTTCCATGCATGTCATCTGACTGAAAAAGAAGTCAAATACCAAAGGCCAGTCTTCCTGCCTGTAAACCGTAACTTTTTCCTGCATGATAAAAATTCCGGAAACTATTTTATTCTGTAAATCAAAATCAGATTGCCATGACGGGGAACTGCTAAAAAATGAATCGATTTTTTGCCGGTGGCACAACAATTTATCAAAAATATCATGTCTCTTTGCCTCATTCCGGAATTGTAAAATCAAACCAACCAAAGCCCTGTTTTCATTAAAATCAAATTTTAAAGTAATATCTTTCATCTTAGTATTGTCCATTATCCAGCGCTTTTTAAGGCCAGACTGACCACCCGTTTTTGATGAACGATAAGCGAATTCCTCCCAGAAATTGTTTCTGATTTTTTGTTTTTCGGTTTTGGTAAGCATCTTTTTACAAAGCGTATTTTTCTGCAAAGTTTTCCGATATATAATTATCGGTATGGGTACACACGTGACTGCCAAATGCTACTGCGGTTTCAATTACATTGCTGATCTGGTCAGCATTGCCATTGTGTGCCAGATCACAATATAAATTATTGATTATCAGTGAATAAATTAATCCAGCATTGAAATTATCACCAGCGCCTACCGTCGAAATGGTCTGCACTTCAGGTACATCATATTTATACTCAACACCATCGACAAAGACTGATACCGGCCCACATCCCCTGGTAATAATCCAGATTTTTTCCTGATAGGTCTGAATGAGTCCGGAATAAAAGTTAAAATCTTTGCCAAAAATATTGAGAATATCCTCGTCAGAGGTTTTTATAATATGAGCCAACCGGAAATTTTCATGAATAAACGGCAATACTTTATCAATAAGCCTGATATGGTTTTTTCTGAAATTAGGGTCGTATAAAATGATGGAGCCTGAATGAACCGCCTTATTTAAAAATTCCACAAGGCTTGGCCTGATGTTTTCATCAAAGCCATAAAACGAGCCAAACAAAATAATATCATCTTTCTGTGGGATACAATATGATAATGATTCGGGTTCGGCAGGTGGAACACGGTAAAAAACATAACGGGCATTGTTATTTTCATCAAGAAATGCAAGTGCAAGGCGGGTCAGTGATTTGTTGCGGTTTACATACTGAATATTTACCCCATTTTGAGACAGAAAACCCGAAATTGTATCTCCGATTTCATCGCTTGAAATGCTGGAAATAAAACTTACAGGGATATTTAGCCTTGCAAGGGAAACCGAAGTATTAAGAATCGCTCCTCCGGGTTTTGATCCGAATGGCACCCTGTTCCTGAACAGGATATCGTAAACCGTTTCACCAATGGCGATTACCTTTCGCATTTACCATTGAATTTTAAATACAATTTTTTTAACTTTTTCCGGAAAGCTATTCATTACGCAAGGCATATGAGGTTCACCAGGAAAAAAAACTGCAAAAGCACCGGGAGAAAGCGTCAGAAAACTGGGATCGCCTTTAGAAAAAGCCAGATCGGTTGCCTCGTTATAGGGTATATCGGGTAGTACATTTTCCTGGAGGCAATATCCAATCTTTTCGTTTCCATAAATAAGCATTTGCACATCACAATATTTCCTGTGGGTTTCAAGCCGGCAGTCTTCAACAGGTTTTGTAATATATTCAGAAACACTGTAGAACAACTGATCTCCATGAATGAGATATCGGCCTGGAGCAGGCTGATTATTTACAATCAACGGAATTTTCAGGAACACGTCCTTCAAACCCGGAATAATACAGGAATATTTTTGTGAGCTGGAAATAAGATCAAATATCATAAAATAAAAATTGCCATAAAAGTACCCATTTGATTTAAAAATACATCATACTTTTATGACAACTTTTATAAAAGTCACTAACCTTGCTCTTTTTTCTGGGCTTTATTCACTTTTAGGTTACGGCCCAGTGTTTCCCTGCCATTGAGTTGTTCAATAGCCTTTGTAGCGGCTTCATCGTCTTCCATTTCGACAAACCCATATCCTTTGGGTTTTTTCGAATTTTTATCGGTAATGATTTTTGCTGAATTAACCAGTCCAAATTCAGAAAAAAGTTGTTTTAACTGATCTTCGGTCATGGAATAATTCATGTTGCCAACGTAAATTGTAGTCATAAAAAACAAAAATTTAATTGCATAATTTCAATGCAATATAATAAAAATTATAAATAAAAAGAAAAAAATTTGATATTATATTCCGTTTTTCTTAAATAATTCGATGTATTCTTTGTCCCGCATTCCGAAATGGGTTGATATCCAGTTTTCAAGGAAGAAGGCAAAATCATCTAAAAACCTGATTTTTCCTGCATTGAAATCAGCCTGGAAGTTTAATAGTTCGTCAATGAATTTCTGATGTTCCATACGGTGTTCTTTGGTGTTATGGTAACCAAATTCGTCAAAATACCTTTCTTCAGTTGAAAAATGATAACCTGCATAATCAATCAGCTCTTTTAACTGGTCTTTGATATCTTTTTTCGATTTACCGGCTAAAAGGGAAGCATATAAGGCATTTACCATGGTGTTGATTCTTTTTCGCTGCTCATCAAGCTCTTCGATACCAACTTCAAGCTGTTCTGTCCATTCTGAGATACAATCGGGTTGTTTTTTCAATGGTCGGGGTTCGGCAACTATTTTTCCCTGTTGTCCAGAGTTTTCAATCTGTTTCTTCAGTTCTTCAATTTGCTTTTCATATTGCATTTTTAAGTCATGCATGCTATGCTCAATATTTTCACCATCCTGATCAAGGGTTTTGATAAAATCGTCTTTCAACTCCAGGATTTCTGCTTTTTCTTCTTCAAGTTTTTTAGCTTTTTCCTCCAGTTCAATCGATTCCTGTTTCAATTCAGTAATGTCAAAGGCAATTTTCAATACTTTGTATGGAATATCAGATGAATCCATAATTGGGGTATATGTTTCTGACAACCATATTGTTTTATTATTATAATCAATCTTCGAGATTAGTTTTCTGGTGATACCTGCTCTTAAGTCGGCCCAGAGAGCGTCGCTTTCACGTTCTTTATCACTTCCGATTTTCAAACCGTCTTTATGGTGCATGCCAATAATCTGATCTTTCGGAAGGCCTATGAGCAGGGCAAAAGGCTCGTTAATATCAGTAATTCTTCCCGACATATCATATTCAACCGTAAAGGTAGAAGCACTTAAGGCATGAATAAGTCCGCGCATTTCATATTCCCGACGCATGCTTTCTTCCTGGGTAGCCTGCAATTCTTCGAGGTTTTGTCTCATTTCTTCTTCCTGGGCTGCCAGTTCTTCTTTTTGCTGCTGAGACTGAGCAAGCAGCCTGGATGTTTTTTCACTTATTTTTACACTCGAAATGGTTGAGGCAATACTTTCGCCTATTTTTTCAACAAATTCGATCTGATGCTGTTCAAAATCGTTGAACGAAGCCAGTTCGATGATGCCATAAACCACATCGTTGAGAATGGCCGGAACAATGAGTAACGCCCTCGGATTTGCTGTTCCCATCCCTGATGTAATCTGAACATAATCTTCGGGGATTTCGGTCAGGTGAATGGTTAATTTTTCGTGAGCACAACGGCCTACAAGGTCCTCACCGATTTTAACCTCTTTTTTAATTAACCGGTTACGCCCGTAAGCAATGGCTGAAACCAGCTCGAAATATTGTTCTCCGTCATCTTTTTCATTATAAACAAACAAAGCCCCCTGACTGGCATTAACATAATTGACCAGGTTACTCATAATGTTAAATCCCAAATCTTTAATATTGGTATTGTACTGTCTCATTATTTCACCAAAACGTGCAATACCAACGGTAGTCCAATTGTGTTTTTCGTCCTCAATTTTTCTTTTCTGCTCTTCAATTTCAGCATGTTTTAAACTTTTTCTCATCTCGAGCAATGAATTGCCCAGTACATCATGCTCACTTAAAACAGAGAATCCGGCATCAAGATTTCCTTTCCCGATCTGGGTGGCAAACAGGGCTGTTTTATTAAGCCCTTCAATCAGGGTATTGACTGAATTGGCCATTTCTTCCAGTTCATCGCCTGTAGAAAGACTAAGCATATTAGCATCTGAAATATCACCCAGCGCAAGCTTTTTAAGCAGTGAGGTCGTTTCGATCAGGGGTTTGCTGATATTTCCTGAAATAAAAAATATTAATAGTGCAAGTATGATTATTCCGATAATACCAACAAAAAGTGATATGAGAAAATTCATCTTTGCTTCGTATGTGATGACATCGACCGGAACTGATATTCCAACAGCCCATGGGGTTTTGGTTTTCCCCACGTAGATAGGAGCAAACGACATATAAGCATCGAATCCATATTCCGGGTCGGTAAGATTGAGTGAAAAAGCATCGCCCTGAGCAATGCGTTTATCAATCTGGAACTGGGAATTTAATTCTGGCATATATTCTTTAATCGATTTCCCTGTCAGTTCAGGATTTGGGTGACCTACATACACTCCATTATTTGAAATCAGAAAAGCATAACTTTTGTCAAAGGGTTTTATCTGGCTGACAATTTCCTGAAATTTTTCCATAATAATATCAACAGCTACAATACCAACATAGCGCCCACGAAGTTTAATAGGTGCCGACAATGTTGTCATGAATTTTCGTTGCTGTCCCTCTTCGACAAATGAATCGAAATAAGGTTCCCAAATCGATTCAACCTGCTCGGCTTTGACTTTTGCATAACGGGCAGGATCACCATCGAGGCTTCGTGTGGTGGTTGAATATTTTATTATACCACCTTCGCGGTAATAGGTTACAACATACCGGCCATGAGGTTTGGTCCAGCTTGAATCAATCATCGAAAATTCCCAACTGTCCCAGAGTTTATAAAAGTGAGGGTTATTCTCAAAAACATGGCGGTACATCTCAATAAAAATGGGTTTCCATTTATCGACAGGCAATGTATTATAAACTGTAAATGATTGGGCAAGTGTACGGATGGTTGACAGGTCATTGCTCAGTTCTTCCTGTATTCTCACAGCATATTCACCTGCCACTTTGTTTGAATACCTGGCAGCATCGTTAAATGCCATTTTTCGTGAACTAAAACTGATATACCCGACTGCTGCTGCAAAAATCACGATGGTTGTCGTCAGAATATATGCCAGCATCTTGGCTTTAATATTCATTTTTATTTTCATAGGGCAAATAGCGTAATATAAGGTTTATGCTATAATTATAAGTCCGGGTAAAGATAATTTTTTTTATAACATGCATCAATATATCAGGGAAATTATTGAAAAAACAAGTACCTGTTTGCCTAAATTGCAGATATTAAATAAACAATAATACTATTTGCCTTTCATCATTACCTATAGAAATGAATGATCATTTCAATTGAAACAGGATGGCTTTGAATCTTTAATAAACAAATCGTACGATCAGGTTTTATTGAATTTTTGTTTAATATACTCATCAATAGCTTTGGCAGCCCGTCGTCCAGCACCCATGGCAAGGATAACGGTGGCCGAACCGGTAACAACGTCACCTCCGGCAAATACATTTTCACGGCTGGTTTTTCCGGTATTTTCGTCTGCAATGACACATCCCCACTTATTGGATTGAAGTCCAGGGGTAGTTGAAAATATTAGTGGATTGGGAGATGTTCCCAAAGCCATTACAACTACTTCGGTATCAATGGTAAATTCCGAACCCGGAATTTCAACTGGTCTTCTTCTCCCCGACTCATCAGGTTCGCCAAGGCTCATTTTAATACAACGCATCCCGGTTACCCATCCTTTTTCATTACCTAATACAGCGACGGGGTTTGTTAGAAAATGAAAAATAATACCTTCTTCCTTTGCATGATGGATTTCTTCAATACGTGCAGGTAATTCAACTTCTGACCTTCTGTAGACAATCCAGACCTTTGCACCTAATCTTGCAGCAACCCTTGCGGCATCCATTGCAACATTTCCGCCTCCGACAACTGCCACAGATTTTCCGACAAATATCGGAGTATCATATTGATCGTCATAAGCTCTCATCAGGTTATTACGGGTAAGAAATTCATTGGCCGAAACAACCCCGTTCAGGTTTTCGCCCGGAATACCCATAAACTTTGGCAAACCGGCTCCTGAGCCAATAAACACAGCATTATAGCCTTCATTTTCAATAAGCTGATCAATGGTTACCGTACGGCCAATCACGACATCGGTTTCGATTTTGACACCCAGTTTTTTAACCATTTCGATCTCATATTTTACAACTTTTTCTTTAGGTAACCTGAATTCAGGAATTCCATATTCTAAAACTCCACCTGGTTTATGTAATGCTTCAAAAATTGTAACATCATAGCCTAAACGGGCAAGGTCGGTAGCACAGGCCAGACCTGCAGGTCCACTGCCAACGATGGCAACTTTATGTCCATTGGATGGCTGGCACTGCGTAAATACCACCTGGTTTTCGCGTGCCCAGTCGGCAACAAAACGCTCAAGTTTTCCAATATTTACAGGTTCTGATTTAATTCCCAGGATACAAGCTCCTTCACATTGTGTCTCCTGAGGGCAAACACGTCCGCAAACAGCCGGGAGGCTCGAGTCGAGAGCAATAATTCCGGCAGCTTTATTAAAATTTCCTTCTTTCACTTCTTTGATAAATTCAGGAATTTTGATATAAACCGGGCACTGTTCAACACATTTGGGATTTTTACATTGTATACACCTTGTAGCTTCAAGCATTGCCTCTTCGGCATTAAAACCGAAACTCACTTCGAAAAAATTTTTTACTCTTTCTTCTGGATTTTGTTCCCTAACTTTAAGGCGTGGAATTTTTGTTGCCATAAAAATATCAGTATTTTTCGGTTATAATTTATGAAAGCCCCACCGGACATTTGAATCCGTCTTCGTCATGTTGTTTTGCTTTCCGGTCTTCAATGGTTTTATACATTACCTGGCGGCGCATTGCTTCATCAAAATTGACCAGGTGTCCATCAAACTCGGGCCCGTCAACACAGGTGAAATATGTTTTGTTACCAACACTTACCCTGCAGGCTCCACACATTCCGGTTCCATCAACCATAAGTGTATTAAGGCTTACGGTAGTATGAATGTTCAACTTTTGGGTAAGCATCGAAACAAACTTCATCATTATCATCGGTCCGATGGCAATTATATGATTGTAACTGCGTTTCTGATTAACAACAAGGTCTTCAAGCAGGTTGGTTACCATACCTTTAAATCCTGCAGTGCCATCGTCGGTAGCAATAAAAACTTCACCGGCAACCTGTTTCATTTCTTCAGTCATTATCAGGAACTCCGAGGTTTTTGCACCAATGATTACATCAGGCCTGATTCCATTCATGCTGAGCCATTTAACCTGCGGATATACAGGGGCAGTACCAACACCTCCGGCAACAAACAAAATTTTCTGCTCCTTAAGTTTTTCAGGGCTAAAATGAATAAACTCTGATGGTCTGCCCAGGGGACCAACAAAGTCGAGAAAACTGTCGCCTTTTTCATGCCCGGCAATCATTTTTGTTGAAGCACCAACTACCTGAACAACAATGGTAACTGTACCTTTTGTTGTGTCATAATCAGTGATGGTCAAAGGGATACGTTCTCCTTTTTCGTTAACCCTCAGGATGATAAACTGACCTGGTTGTGCCGACCGGGCTACTCTTGGCGCCTCAATATCATATAAATAAATATTGGGTGCTAAAACTCTTTTTTCGGTTATTTTAAACATGTCCATTTAAATATTAACATGCAAAAATAACTTTTTAGCAATATAAAGCTACAATTCTTAACAAGAATCCAATATTTTTTTATTCATTTCCGAAAATAAGCCGGCCGGATTGTTCATCAATCAATACCGTCTTTTCTTTATTTATGGTTCCTTCGAGCAGACATTTTGCCAGTTCATTCATCACATATTTCTGTAAATTCCGCTTTACAGGTCTGGCACCATATTGTGGATCGAAACTGTTTTCAGCCAGCCAGTTAAGTGCTGCAGGTGATAGTTTGAGTTTATAATCCTGCTGAGCCAGAATATCACTCAAGCGGTTAAACTGCAGGCTGACAATCTGCTTCACCTGATTAAGGTTTAAGGGGTTGAACAGGATGATTTCATCTATGCGATTCAGGAATTCCGGCCTGATAGTTTGTTTCATCAACTCAATAACCTGTTCACGTGTATTTACCATTACCTGTTCAAAATTCTTTTCAGCAATACCCTCAAGATTGTTTTGAATGATATGAGACCCGATATTGCTGGTCATAATAATAATGGTGTTTTTAAAATTCACTACCCTGCCCTTATTATCGGTAAGACGCCCATCGTCAAGTACCTGGAGCAATACATTAAAAATATCGGGATGGGCTTTTTCAATTTCATCGAGCAGAATTACCGAGTAAGGTTTACGTCTAACGGCCTCTGTTAGCTGTCCGCCTTCATCATAACCCACATATCCGGGAGGAGCACCAATAAGACGCGAAACACTGTGACGTTCCTGGTATTCCGACATATCAATGCGTGTCATCTGGTTTTCATCGTCGAAAAGCTGCTCAGCAAGGGCTTTGGCGAGTTCGGTTTTTCCTACACCAGTAGTTCCTAAGAATATAAAAGTGCCAATCGGGCGTTTTTCATCCTGCAAGCCTGCCCTGCTTCTGCGAATTGCATTGGCCATGGCTTCAATAGCCGTATCCTGCCCAACAATCCGTTTTCTCAGATCGTTTTCAAGATTCAGTAATTTCTGACGCTCACCGGCAAGCATTTTTCTGACCGGAATGCCAGTCCACTTTGATACAATATCAGCAATATCTTCTGCATCGATTTCCTCCTTTATAATGGGCTTACCAGCCTGCATTTTTTTCAGATCGTGTTTCAACGATTCAATCATCTGTTCAGTTTCCCTTATTTTGCCGTACCTGATTTCAGCCACCTTCCCATAATCACCTGCTCTTTCAGCCTGTTCGGCCAGTAATTTAAGGTTCTCGATTTCAAGTTTGTATTTTTGCAAACGATCTATCAATTCTTTTTCGGATTTCCATTTGGCCATTAATCCTGTCAATGTCTGGTTTTTTTCAGATAATTCATGTTTAATTTCATCCAGTTTAATGGATTTTCCCTCTCGTTTTAGGGCTTCCCTTTCAATTTCAAGCTGCTTGATATCCCTTTGAATTTCATCAATTTCTTCGGGTACAGAATTCATTTCAATACGGAGTTTTGAAGCTGCTTCATCAACAAGGTCAATCGCTTTATCAGGCAGGTGCCTGTCAGAGATATACCGGTTCGATAGCTCAACAGCAGCTATTAAAGCTTCATCTTTAATTCTTACCTGGTGATGGTTTTCATATCTTTCTTTCAGACCACGCAGTATTGAAACAGATTCTGAAATACCCGGTTCATCAACAAATACCTTTTGAAAACGACGTTCAAGGGCCTTATCGTTCTCAAAATATTTCTGGTATTCATTCAAAGTAGTAGCGCCAATTGCCCGTAACTCACCCCTTGCCAATGCAGGTTTCAGAATATTGGCGGCATCCATGGCTCCTTCGCTTTTCCCTGCTCCAACCAACGTATGGATTTCATCAATAAAAAGCATTACTTCTCCGTCAGAAGCAATAACTTCTTTCACAACCGATTTTAACCTTTCTTCAAATTCACCTTTATATTTGGCCCCGGCAATCAGTGCTCCCATATCGAGCGAATAAACCTGTTTGGTTTTCAGATTTTCAGGGACATCGCCTTTTACAATACGGTGTGCAAGCCCTTCAGCGATGGCTGTTTTTCCAACTCCCGGATCACCAATTAAAATGGGGTTATTTTTAGTGCGGCGATTAAGAATCTGTAAAACACGTCTTATTTCATCATCGCGTCCAATCACCGGGTCGAGTTTCCCATTCAATGCCATGTTATTCAGGTTTATAGCATATTTTGCCAAAGCCTGATAGCTATCTTCAGAAGTCTCTGATCCGGCATTGCTTCCTTTTCTTAACGAAACAATTGCCTCATCGATTGCTGTTTTGGTAATTCCCTGGTCTTTCATCAGGTTGGATACCGTCCCTCCTGCTGCAAAAATACCGGCAAACAAAGCCTCTACAGTGACAAATTCATCACCCATTTTTTTTGACAACTCTGCTGCTTTCTGAAGAGCTGCTGATGATTGGGCTGACAAATAGGGCTCTGCACCCGTTACCTTTGGATAAGATACTATTATATTTTCAAGGATTTTTAAAAATGGATTTATGGGTACTTCTATTTTATTCAAAATATATTTTCCAATTCCATCATCATCTGTGAGGATAGATTTTAACAAGTGTCCGGGTTCTATTGCCTGATGTTTATAATCATCAGCCATCTGAAAGGATTTTTTAATGATTTCACGCGTTTTTACAGTAAATTGATTTAAATTCATCATCATAATTTTTTTTTTCATACGGACAAAAAAAAAGCCACATTTAAAACCGGCAAATTTGTCATACAGGATGAATTTTTTAAGACAAATTGACAAATATGCTATATAACATATTTTTTTTTAATTATAGTTTACACGCTAATAATGTGTTATTTATAAATAAAATATAGATGGTTTATGACACAATGTAAACATATCTGTTGAAAAAAAAATTTAAAACTCTTGTATAGTAATTAGTTATAGAATATATTAGCGGACTGAAAACAAAATGTTGTATATTGAAACAGAATGAGTAAAGAAAAATACTTTTTTAACCCGGATACCCTTTCTTTTGAAAAAGAACAATTTACAACCAAAGCAATCATCAGGAAGCATACGTTATTTACACTTAGAGCCTGTGCAATTGCAATTTGTTTATATATGGTTTTGAATATCACTTCTTATTCTCCTAAATATTATTTTCTGAATTACTCAAATCAGCAGTTGGTTGAAAGCTATCATAAAATACTGACAGATTTTGGTTATATTGAATCTGAGTTAAATCGTCTGCAAAATAACGATGAAATGAGTTACCGTTTGTACGCAGGGCTTGGTCAATTACCCGACGAAATACGTATGGCTGGTATAGGGGGTGCCGAAAGCTATAACGATCAGATGGGTTTTTCCAACATGCAAATTGTAAATCATACACTTCAAACTGCCGATAGTTACGAACGGAAACTTCTGATTCAAAAGGAATCATTTAATGATGTTTATGAAAAAATCAGGGAAAAAGAAACGCAACTGGCTTCGGTTCCGGGAATTATGCCCATGCTGTCCACGGATGTAAAAAGAATCAGCGATATTTTTGGAATGCGTTTTCACCCTATTTTTCATACACGCCGGATGCACTATGGAATTGATTATTCTGCATCTATCGGAACTCCGGTTTATTGCCCCGGAGATGGGGTTATTGATTATGTCGGGTATGAAGCAGGTTATGGAAAACTCATTATCATGAATCACGGGTATGGCATCATCAGCATTTACGGCCATTTAAATGAAATACTTGTCACACAGGGACAAAAAGTTAACAGGGGCGTCATGATTGGGAAAGTCGGAGATACCGGATCATCAACAGGGCCACACCTGCATTACGAAATCAGGGTTAACAATAACCCGGTTAATCCTGCCCATTACTATCTGAACGATCTGAGTCCCAAAGAATACCTGATGGTTTTGAACCAATCCGCCAGGAAACATCCAAAGCATTCATCGTAAATCTTTTCTTTTTCCTTTTTTTTTTGTATATTTACCATAACACATAAAACAGAGTGGTTATGGCAAAGCAAATTATTGAAAGATTCGGAGGACTGACCAAGCAGGAAGATCTCATCACCGTTGAAGATGCCGTATTGCCCGGCACTTTCGTTCTTGAGGCCATTGATCCTTTTCCCAATTATTACGAAAGTTTTCCAAAATCGACAAAACCGCTGTATGTTTATCTTGTGGTTAAGAAATACTGTCCCATGGAAGATCTTTTCATGGCCATGCAGCGCATAAAAACCTATTTTCCCCACAGGTTTTCAGCCACTGTTTGTTGTATAGACCTTCATGAACATTTATCAGCTATCCGTATCAGGCATCTCGAAGATTACAGCCTGATAAGCCAGTTGCAGTCGTATTTTATAAACGAAGGTCTTGAAATGATGCATAAACCAGGCCGGAAAATAAAGGGAAAAGGATTAATTTCACTGAAAAAATTTTACCAGTTCTATGTAGAGGAAAAAGGGCTGCTACTCGATGCCGAAGAACCCGATCATGGATATTTTATGCTTCATGCACCCATTGAATGGCATAAATTCTGTCAGGTAATTCAAAATGTACATAACAATTGGACAGGGAGCCGGTTTGACGGAGCCCTGGGATATTTTTACTATGATTTCAGCATTTTTGATATTGTGAGGATATACAACCACCAGATGTCTGCTGAATACCTTGCAGGCGTAAAAGACTTGTTTTTCTCAGAAGTGAACAAAATATATTAACTTCATTTCAGGGAATATCTGCCAAAAATTATTATAAGATCTATAATTCTTATACAATAGATTGAAAATTAGTGCATTTTCAGGTATTCATCAAAATATGCTGAAATTTTTTCATACAGATGTACCCTTTCAATTCCTGTCATATTATGACCTGCAAGCGGGTAAACAAAGTAATCTACCGGAATATTTTTTGAAATACATTCCTGCAGGAATAAAAGGCTGCTTTGCCATACTACGGTAGGATCCTGGGCACCATGAATGATCAGGGTATATGCTTTCAGATCAGCTGCCCGTCCCAACAGACTTGTTTTTTTATATCCTTCAGGATTTTCATCCGGCCTGTCCATGTATCGTTCTCCATACATTACTTCGTAATATTTCCAGTCTATCACTGGTCCACCGGCAACTGCTACCCTGAAAACATCGGGATTGTTAACTGCAAGGGAGAGTGTCATAAAACCTCCGTAACTCCAACCATGCACGCCAAGCCGCATGGTATCAACAAATGGCAATGTTTTCAGGTAATTCACACCCGCCATCTGATCAGCCATTTCCAATACTCCGCACTGCCGGTGAATACAACTTTCGAATTCGAACCCCCTTGCTTCCGACCCCCTGTTATCGAGTGTAAACATAATGTAACCATGTTGCGCCATGTAAAACTGCCATAAACCTACCCCGCCAAGCCAGCTGTTCGAGATCATCTGATTATGAGGGCCTCCGTAAACATAAACTACTGCCGGGTACTTCCTGGTTGAATCAAAATTAACCGGCAGAATAAGCTGGTAATATAAATCGGTAGTTTTATCGGTTGATTTTAAAATACCAATACGCGATAATGGTTTATTATAGTTTTCCAAAGGGTTGGGAGAAACATGAATAGTTTTGCTGATTTTCTGGTCGCTTGATAGAATTTTTATTACCAATGGCGTTGAAGTGTTGCTGTACCAGTCTATCACATATTTTTTAGCAGGCGTAAATGCGCAGTAGTGTTCCCCAGGATCTTTGGTCAGACGAGTGATTTTCCCGGATTTAATATTGACCATGTAGCAGTGTCTTTCGAGTGGCGTTTCCTGGGTCGACATATAAAAAACCCATGACTGATCAGGGCTGAATCCAAATACTTCAGTCACTTCCAAGGAGCCTGATGTCAGTTGACGGAGCAGTTTACCTTCGGAATTATATAAATACAAGTGATTATAACCGCTGCTTTTTGACTGGAAAAGAAATTGCCCGGGGTCATTACCTGCAAAAATCAAGGGTTGCAAAGGCTCAATGTATTTCGGGTGAGTTTCTTCAAATAAAGTGGAAATTAATTTGCCATTACCTACATCATATTTATTTAGTTTCATATGATTTTGGTCGCGGTTAAGTACCTGTATATAAATATATTTTTCATCCGGGCTCCATGTGATATTTGTGAGGTACTGTTCGCTTCCGGGATTATCTTCAATATAAATTGTCCGGCCTGTTGCAAGCTGATAAATGCCAAGAGATACATTTTCGCTTTTCTCACCTGCCATCGGGTATTTAATCGAATCAACCCGGGCAATACGGCCGTTAATATCGACCAAGGGATAAGATGCCACTTTTGATTCGTCTTTCCGGTAGAAAGCCAGAAAGTTTCCTTTTGGCGACCAGAAAGTTCCTTTATTGATACCAAATTCATTCCGGCTAACTATCTGTCCGTGAACAATATTTTTATCCTTAACAGATGTTACTTCTACCACTTTACCATTGACATTGATAAACAGATTATTTTCAATCGTATAAGCCAATTGCATCAGGTCGGGAAGAAAATCGGCATTTTCACCATTTGCGTCAAATTTCAGGCTTCCGGCAATACTTTTCTTTGCAATGTCGAAGAAAACATATTCACCGGCATTATTATAATAAAATTCAACCTGGTTTTTCCATCTGATGAAAGGGAATGATTTCAGTGAATCCTTTCCGGATAACAGTAATTGCTTGTTAATCTCATTTAGACCCAGTAAAATTGAGACTTTATCACTATTTACCATTGATGTTTTCAGGTTCATCCCGTCAACCCATGCATATTGGGTTTCCGAAACCCATTGCAAATTCTGTAACCTGGTAGGTGTAAGGTTAAAACGTCCGGGTAAAACCGATTTTGCAATGGTAAGGGTTTCTGTCTGGCAGAAAACCGAAATGGCCACCATTAACAGCAGGCCTGATAATTGAATTCTTATATTCATGTTATTAATTAATTATTTTCAGACAATTTATAAATAATATGTTTTTACAAACTGATAATACAATCGTTCATTGCTTTTTTCAAAGCAATATTAATAAAAAGATTAAGTTGATGATATTCTATATGACTGAATAAGTATAAAAACTTCATTTTTAAGCAAGTATATTATAAGGATCGTTAAGCATAATTTTTCTTTATATATTAATAATTAATACGTTATAAAATATTTTTTATTAAATAGTGCAACTTTGAGAAATAATTTTTTTTGATTTACTTGCAATATAATTATTGAAATTATCCATTTTTAAACGACAACGGAAAAATGAACCAAAAAATCAAACCGGACTTTCATAAAAGCCGGTTAAATGAAATTCTGAATGCAGATAATCTATCGCTGCGCAGTAAGAAATATTTATTGCAGATTATTATCATTGCCCTGCTGGTTCTTCCTTCCTGTAAAGGATGCCGGCAAGGTGAAAATGATCTGCCGGTTGCGGAAGAATGTTTCGATGATAAACCAGCCACCGCATTGATAAAAGTCAATAATGCTGTTTTCAGCCTGCCATCGCCATACCAGTTGGTACAGCTTATTCATAAGACCGGTATATCATATAATAAAAACCTGTTAAACCCGGTTTCAAACCATACCCGCTATGACGACAGTTTTCATAAAGCCGTTAATATGGGAATATATGGTGCAGATCTTGCGTATATTAACATTTACGGGCAAACCCCTGATGCAATCACTTATTTTTCGGTTATAAAACTATTAGCCCAGGATTTACAGCTTGAATCGGCTTTTGACAAGCGTCTGGCCGACAGGGTGGAAAAAAATATTACCAACTACGATTCATTGATGCACATTATTGCCACCAGTTACAGGAATGCCGACACTTATCTTAAAGAAAACCAACGCGAAGAAATTGGTGTTTATATGTTAACAGGAGGATGGATTGAAGGTCTGTATCTTGCTTCAGAAATTTCAAAAAATTCGCAAAACAAAGATCTGATTACACGCATCGGTGAACATAAAAAACCATTGAAAAACCTGCTCAGGATGCTTGAACCCTATCTTGAAAAATCGGCACAACTTAAAAAATTTCATGAACAGCTTACCGGGCTTGACCAGGTTTTTGACGAGGTCAGTTATCAATACCAGTATAAACAAAGCGTTACCAATGCCGATAAAAAATTTACACGCATCGATTGTTCTTCCGAAATAATTATTTCCCCTGCCCAATTAAAAGATATAAATGCTAAAATCAACCTATTAAGAAACCAGTTAATCCTGCAAAACAGCATATGAAAACCTATTTTTATTTACTTATCATAACCTTTTTTGGTATGATTAATATGGCAAATGCCCAGGCCGATTCGACACTGAAATTATGTTCAGCCTATATGGCACCCCCTTTTGTATCGGACGGGCAGCAATATCATGCACTTGTTAATAATGACGAAACGGCCGAATTTTATACAACATTCTATGGTGGGGCAGTTTACCGGATTGCTGCAGCCACCGGACTAAACGAAGGCAATGTTATTTTTACCGTTTACGACGAAAACAAAAATGAGTTGTTTACCAACAAGGATTATAAAAATGCACCTTACTGGGATTTTTATTTCAGTTCGTCTATCAATTGTATTATTGAAGCAAGGCTTGATACCAAAAATGTAGATTCGGGCATCATTTATATGCTTATCGGATTTAAGCAGTAATTCACCCAAAAGATGAGTGAACGGATTCTCAAAGCCCTGATGCATTTATTTGCTATCATTTCCGGACCACACAGCGAAGGCCGGAACAGAAGGGAGATTGTTGAATCGTTCTTAATGCAGCAACTTAATATTGAACTGGTTGAAGAATATCTGAAAATTTATGATGCCTACTTCGAATTATATCAGAAAAAGCAGAGCAACGAAGATAAACTCATTAAAAGTATTTCATTCAGTTCGGTAAAAGTTTTAAGAATATGCACCGAAATAAATGCTGAACTTACACAGAAACAAAAACTGGTCGTTTTGGTCCGATTGCTTGAATTTATAGGGACAGAAAAAATAATTTCACCCCAGGAAGCCGAATTTGTTGCAACTGTATCAGACATTTTCCATATTGATGTACATGATTTTAACCGGATAAACCGCTTTGTCCTCTCCTATTCATTTCATCCTGATGATTATAATTACCTGCTTTCGATAAACAGTGCATCTTCGGATGCTCATTTCAAAAATCATATTACTGCCGAAGGGATGGATGGAGAAATGAATATTCTGTTTATCCCAAATACGAATATGTATTTCCTGATTTACAAGGGGAAAGGAGAAATTAACCTCAATGGACAGATTATTGAGCCCGGGAAAATACATGTTCTTACCCCTGGCTCATCCATTCGCAGCAACAGGATGAAACCGGTTTACTATACTGATATTTCTATCCTTTTTAATCGCGATCAGTCAAAATATCCTATTGTATTTCAATGCATCAACGTTGTATACGAGTTTGGCAACGGACAGATAGGGCTCAATGACATAACTTTTACCGAGCAATCGGGAAGGCTTATTGGGATAATGGGAGCAAGCGGTGCCGGAAAATCAACCTTACTCCATGTATTAAACGGGCAGCTTGTTCCAACCCAGGGTGAAGTGCTCATCAATAATGTAAATATTCACTCCGAAAAAGAAAAAATTGAAGGTTTGATAGGATTTGTTTCTCAGGACGACCTGCTGATTGAGGAACTTACCGTCTTTGAAAACCTGTATTTCAATGCCAAACTTTGTTTTGACCATTATTCTCATTTTCAGCTTATCAGGGTTGTTTGCCGCATGTTGCAAAACCTTGGTCTGTATGAAATAAAAGACATGGTGGTAGGCAACCCCATGAATAAAAAAATAAGCGGAGGCCAGCGTAAAAGACTTAATATAGCCCTCGAACTGATAAGGGAACCTTCTGTGCTTTTTCTGGATGAACCTACCTCTGGTTTATCTTCACGCGATTCGGAAAACATCATGGACCTTTTAAAAGACCTGTGCCGGAAAGGGAAAATGATTTTTGTCGTAATCCATCAACCATCATCAGATATTTTTAAACTTTTTGACAGGTTGCTGTTGCTCGATACCGGTGGATACCTCATTTTCAATGGAGACCCGGTTGAATCCATCGTTTATTTCAAATCGAAATCAAGACTGGCCAACTGGAATGACAGCGAATGCCGCGTTTGTGGTAATGTGAACCCGGAGCAGGTATTTTCGCTCATCGATGCCCATGTGGTGGACGAATATGGGAACCTCACACGCACCAGAAAAACTTCACCTAAAGAGTGGTATTTGTACCACAAACGAACTAAATCAGGTTCAGCTGATCTTAAGAAAATACCTGAAGCATTGCCTCCGATATCTTTCAAAATACCCAACAGGTTTAAACAATTCAAAGTATTCGCTATCAGAGATACTTTATCAAAGCTTTCGAACCGCCAATATTTGGTAATCAATATTCTCGAAACACCTCTTCTGGCTTTTTTACTGGCATTTATTGTAAAATACTATACCGTTGACGTAGCCAATGAATTCGGATATACCTTAAGCGGGAACCCTAATCTGCCAGTTTATATTTTCATGTCAGTCATCGTGGCAATTTTCATTGGTCTGACAGTCAGTGCCGAAGAAATAATTAAAGATCAGAGAATTTTAAAACGTGAAGCATTTCTTAATTTAAGCAGGTCATCTTACCTTTTGTCGAAACTGGCTATATTATTGTTAATATCTGCTTTCCAGGCATGGATGTTTGTCTTGATCGGAAACAGCATTATGGAAATAAAAGGGATGTACTGGGCATACTGGATTATTTTGTTCAGCTCATGGAGCTTTGCCAACATACTGGGGCTTAATATTTCAGATACTTTTAAAACAGTGGTGACCATTTACATTCTTATTCCTTTCCTTGTTATACCACAGCTAATTTTAAGCGGCATTATTGTTCCGTACGATAAACTCAATCCAAAAATATCATCCCCCGGGAAAATTCCGCTTTATGGTGAAATCATTACTGCCCGCTGGGCTTATGAAGGTCTTGCTGTTTATCAGTTCACCAATAACGATTATCAACGTAATTTTTTCTGGTACGATAAAGCCATGAGCGAATGCGATTACAAAAAAAATTACTGGCTCAGGGCATTGAATAATAAAATTAATGATTGTGAACGGTTTTTAATTGATACTACCTATTCAAAAGCTAAAATCATTTCTAATTTACAATTAGTATCAAACGAACTTAAAAAAGAAGAAATTGAAAATCCAAAAATTCCTTTTCATTTATTCTATAAATTAACTATTGACTCATTAAATCAGCATCTGATAGACCAGCTCCGTTTGCATCTTGAAAAGCTGAACCAGTTTTATATACGACGATATAATAAAGCAAATGAGCTAAAAGACAATTTAATAAGCACCATGCAAAATACTGAAGCCAAAAGGCTTGAATTTATTTTACTTAAAAAGCAACATTATAACCAGAACCTGTATGAAGTGGTTTGCAACCTGAATTCAATCGAAAGAATTGTTGAATATGATGGACGGCTATACCAGAAAATAAATCCTGTGTATCAGGATCCTGAAAATTATTTTATTAAAGCCCATTTTTATGCTGCACGTAAAAAAGTTTTTGGTTTTTACATCCATACTTTTTATGTTAATCTCATTGTTATCTGGGTTATGAATTTTCTTTTATATATCACCCTTTATTTTCAGGTTCTGAAAAAAATCCTGATGTTCTTCAGCAACCAGGATAACCGTCTTGGAAAATGGTTTTTTAAACTGAAAAAAAACAATCATGACACACCAGTTTCTATCTGAATTTGCCGGATAGATCAGAAAAATTCCTGATATATATCATTGTCAAACAAAATTCAACTATTTCTTTTGTGATTGTAATAACAAAAGAAAAACATATATATTAGTGAATTCAAATAATAAATTTTTTTTATATGCATGTTATTGTATTATTTATACTTATTGTCCTTTTTGGTCTTATTCCGTTTGGCTATATTGTAGTCTGGTCATTGTATAAAAGGACCATTATTTTCCAGACCGCCATGAGTGTTTTTATTGGCTCTATGGGGGTTGGTATCATCGGGTTTATTGTCGGCAATTTAGGGCTTCATCATATATGGTGGGCAATACCAGTTTGCCTTGTATGGTTGCTTTCGATCAATTTTTATGCAAAAAAAATGATACGAAAACCCATCCAGGAGCTGAATAAAAAAATTGAAATGCTTTCAATGGGAGAATTAAATCTTAAAATTGAACCCGAAACCAAAGCCATTAAAAGTGAAGTCGGGCATATTGCATGTTCGATGGAGGTTTTAATAAATAAATTAAATGAAGTTACCAGCGAAATCGATGCTACTGCACGAAGGGTTGCTGAAATGAGCAAAGACCTGACGGAAGTGGCTACCGTAATGAACCAAACCAATACTTCGCAGGCAAGTTCAATTGAAGAAATTTCGGCAAGTATGGAAGAAATGGTCGGTAATATTGAAAACAATAGTTCCAACTCAAAAGAAACAGAAAAAATTGCCGTTACTGCTGCCAACGATATCAAATACAGCAATACATCCATGCAGGCTGCTGTTACAGCCATGAAACAGATATCGGAAAAAATCAATACCATCAGCAACATTGCGTTTCAGACCAACATACTGGCATTAAACGCTGCTGTTGAATCTGCCAGAGCCGGGGAACACGGTAAAGGTTTTGGAGTGGTTGCCGGCGAGGTGCGTAAACTGGCTGAAAATTCAAAAAAAGTATCGGACGAAATTATTTCACTTGCTCATAAAGGCATGCAAATTACAAGTGAAGCAGGGAACAACCTCGAAAAAGTAATTCCCTCCATTACAACCACAGCAAAACTTGTACAGGAGATTTCATCTGCCAGTATAGAACAAAACAGCGGTTCGCACCAGATTAACAACAGTATTCAGTTACTCAACCAGGTGGTTCAGAACAACGCAAAAACCAGCGAAGACCTCAATAATTCAGCCCGTGACATGTATCATCAATCCGAGCTTCTACTTCAGACCATTTCATTTTTCAAGAAATAAGCTCCCGATTAGAAAAAAAATACCGGCCATGTCTGACCGGTATTTTTTTTATAAGATACATTTTTTTTTACTTTTTAACAGGCAAATTCCTGAAAGTAACTTTACCATCGTTAAGCAGAATTTCAATCAGGACAATATCAGCTGTTGGTGGTACCTGTGAAAAAACTATTTCACCTTTAACAGGGACACCAGGTGCAAGCTGTTTATAAACGCTGTAATCGGAACGGGATGTGCCTAAAACAATGGTTTGATTTACATATTCATTCCCTCCCGAATCAAAGAAACGGGTGCCATTGCCCGTAATGGTTATGGTTTGATCTATCTGTGCATTATTTACCAGCATAAAACTGATACTCATATTGTTTCCTGACAGCCTGACATCGGTAACGGTAAAAGTGAAATTGGAATAGGTGGCAGATGGATATGTAAAAGACTGTGGTGGAATTTGTTGCTGAGGTGGTGGCTGGGGTACTGTTTGCGGTTGAGGTGGTGGTGTCTGAATGATAACGGTACGCTCAACAAAAACAGTATCTGGTTTCTTTTCTTTTTTTGGTCTGAATTTTACAGGCTTACCCAACAATTGGTCAGTTTGTTCGGTAGCATCAACACTGATAGCCGAAACAACCTTCGCATCGGTTGAACCCGACATGACAAGATAAGCGGTAATGGTAACCGTCAGGTCATTATCATTAATCTGACCATAAAGATAAGCATTGGGAACATATCCGGCTTTCTCCATAAATGCTTTCCCAAGATTATCGTAATAACCAAAATTAGTAACTTTGGCAAGGCTCCATTCTTTTTCGCGGGCTATACCTGCAGAGACCATCGGGTCAATAAAACTGAATTTCTTTGAATTCTGCAAGGCAATAACAAATTCATCCCTGATCACCTGATTAAATTTGGTGAGTTGGTCGGTACTCAGACGAAATTCGAGCAGTGCCAGTTTTATTCCATCCCTGCCATTATATTTCGACTCCACGTCCCTGGCTAACTGTCTGATTTGATCTTTCAGTGTAATTTCCTGGGCAAAGTACTGAGTATATAGCCCAAGGAATAAAGAAATAAGTAAAAAGATTTTTTTCATAACTTAATTTTTTATGCTAAGCGAATATATGAAAAAAAATATTGAATACGCTAAAAAGTTTACAAAGCAATCAAAAACATTGATAAAAATAATCATTCATGTTGTCCCGTTTTATTTACCACTGTGATAAACAACTCATAAATAATTAAATCCGTCTGATCTTTTTCGGAATCATTACAGAAACTTCAAAATCATCAATCCAGATATCGTTCAGACCAACATTCCAGAAAAATACTTTTATCGTGCAACCTTTAACCTGCGACAATTTCATTGGCCTTTCAAGCGAAATTTGTTTCCATTTGCGTCTTTCCTTATGAACATCTTCAAGGTTGACCGATTCAAAATAAATAACCTTATCACCAATATTTGCAGAAATGGCAAGCTTACCTCGCGGATCAGTTTCGTAACGGGAAAACAATCCCGCTTTAATTACAATGGTCGAATCGGGCTCAAGGAACAGGCTGTCGGCGAAGCAGGAAAAAGTGGATGAATATTGCATTGGTTTTACCAAGCCTGAAAAAGGCGCACTTAAAAATAAAGTACTGTCGGCACCCATATCCCCTTGCCAACCCGGCACAACACTACTGAACCATTGTTTTGTCGTAAACCTGGTTTTATAGAAAACCAAAGCAGAATCGGGCAATTCGTATAATCTGATTTTTTCTTTTGCGCTTACAATATGGTAATCTTTATTCATCTGTGCATAAACAGGGAGGTCGTTTTCAGTTTGTCCATTAAGATACAGGGTATGAGGATTCATCAGCATGTATATTTTTGTATCAGCAGTAAGCGTGACATCCTGCACCTCCATATAATTTAAAAACTGTACCGGGTTGTGGCTGTCAAAACCTGTATATAAGCGGCCGTATTGTTTTTGTATCTCATCCGAAATAATCAGTGCAGGTGCCTGATTATTAACTTTTAAAAACCGGTCTACCATATTTTTCTGGATGCTGTATTTTACACTCCGGGCATAAATAAACATTCTGACAGGTTCGGCTATTAAAACACAAAGCAATGGTAACAAAATCCAAAGCTTCCATTTTACGCCACTAAACCAGCTTGCAAGGTAAATTCCAAAAACCATAACAAACAGAAACAAATATAAAGTATATGCAATTTCAAGTTCATAACGGTTGGCAATGAATGCGACACCTGCTGACAAAAAAAGAATAAAGAATTTATGATGCCCTTCTTTGATAAATCCATGCAAATTGACTGCACCAATGATGGCTAAAAAAGGCACCAGAAATAAGAAATGCTGGCTCTGAAGACATAAAAGAGAAATACCTTTTTCAAACGGGATGAACAACAATGAAATTAAAATAACCAATACAGCAATACTAAGTGTGTTGATAGGCTCATCTGTCTTAAACTGCCTGAAGGTTTTAAATGAAACAATTGGGAGATAAAAAACCAAAAGGGTAAACAAACCAGACCTGACAGCCTGCAGGCCAAACTGATTGTACAGGCGATACCATACATCAACTTTTTCACCTGCACAGGGAGTCCGGTAAAATCCAGACTCATACATCCATCTTTCACCAGGCGAGGTACCTGCCAGTTGGAGTGAAAACATAAAGATTATAATCAAAATGATAAAACTCAACCATGCACTTAACCAGAATTTTATATTTTTATGAACGGCCAGATCTCTGATGAACAATATGATTATGACTGGCAAAAGGTAAATCGCCGTAATCTTCGTCAGAAAAGACAGAAACAGCAATCCTGAAAACAGTAATGCATAAATAATGCGGTTATTTGCATTCAAATAGAAGTAAAAAGCAGCGGTAATAAAAAACATCATAAAGGGGTCAGGCAGGATTTTATCGGAATTGTATAAAATCCAGGGAGTAAAAATAAAAAATCCAAAAGCTGCTGTTTTTACCCATCCATTCAATGAAATCATTAAATAATGCATGATGATTAATGTGCCAATGGTCGAAAGTAATGGCATAAAAGAACCGGCAAAATCGTTAATTCCAAAAAGAAAATAGCTTAAAGAAGTCAGCCATATAACAGGCATTTGCCAGGATGCAAAATCGGTGGGTTCGAAAAATTTACCTTCTTTTAAAAAATTGACAGCCAATTCTGAATAATGAATATCATCATAACCAGTATAACCAATAAATCCGGTAAAATGATTGACTATAACCACTGCAATGGCAATAAATAAAGGAAGTTTTCCGATTTCGGTTTTAATAATTTTAAACATAGCAAGGCAAAATTTCCAGATTCCAAATATCGTACATTATTAGCATTGTACTATCGTGAAGTAAAATAAATTTTTTTTAAGTACTATGTCATGTCATTCATTTCGCTGCCCGTCATGACATCAACTACATCTTAATGAAGTTCAGCCTGTTATGGTCGTTATATTTACTGTAAAAGACAGGAAGATGGTGCATCAGTCAGGAATTATGCTATTTACAATTATGTGTCGGTTTTCTACTGTGTCAGGATAAAAACGATAAGATATACTATATTTCTGATATATAATATATTATCAATGATATCAATCATTTATTCTCTAAGTACAATCATACATAATATTTACCTTTCCAAGCATTTATCTTTTTTAATAATAAGATTTTTGATTTTTAATAACAAAAAATTAATATAATTTCGGGGCAGAAATTTGTTTACAGTTTATCTATAAATAAGTTATACAAATAATTTTTATGAGACTGATCTTTATAATTGTTTTGTTACTGTCTGTACAACAAGTTTTTACTCAGGTTAAAGCAGGTCAGCATAAACGTCTTGCCAAATTATATCTTGATCAGGATTATGAAGATTGCCTGTATAAAGCCGAGAAAATGTCGCAGGGCGATGATTATAAAACAGATCCCGAGGTATTTCTTTATATGTCGATGAGCTTGTACCAGCTGTCGTTAATGGAAGATCCTGAAATCAAAGAATTGTATCCCAATGCATTCAGAGATGCGATAAGAAATGCCGGAAAAGCGGTTCAGAAAGACAGGTATAAAGAGTATATTCCACAGAATATGGATTATATAAAAACGCTGAAAACCGCAGCCATTGATGCAGCCAAAAAGCTCTACAACGAAAGAAACTATAAATTCTGTGCAAAAATTATCAAAGAACTGGAAAAGGTCGATCCAAATGATTTACACCTTGTTGTTTTCAGGCTTACCTGTGAAATTGCAGGCAATGCATCGCCCACTGCCAAAGACGAATATACCAAACTCATGCCCCAATTAAAAGCCAGGTATGCAGCGGGGACAAACCTGCCCGATCCGACCACCAAATCGCTTATGATAGAAGGAATTCTGCTTTATTCCAATTTTCTCCTGGGAAAAAGTAAAGTCGACGATGCCGCACTGGTTCTTGATGAAGCTTTGCAGATTTTTCCCTCAGAAGGTTTTCTGCGCATGCAATATAACATGATCACCGGGAAAAAGTAATTAACTGACTATTTCGGCATTTATCAAATTACCTTAATCAGCTTTGGTTGAGCGTGAATCACATTACAGAACTGATTTATAATTAAATACAATGTATTTCTACAAGGGTGGATTTAATATTGAAAATTTATCCATGTATAAAGGATACAGGAGCTAAAATTCATGTAGCCATCTTAAAAAATCAGCGGGTTTCAGTAATCATTACTTTATGATCACGCAGATATACCGGATTTTCAGAAGTGTTCCACAAATATACTTTCACAAACAAGGTTGTATCTTTATTCCCTGAGATATGGGTGGTATGTGTAATATAATTCCAGTTTTCAGCATCAATCAATTGACTATTAATCCCAACAGCATCCCATTTAATAATTCCGGCTGCATTTTCGACAGATATCACCAGTCGCGTATTTTCGGAATAATTGTATCCGGGAGCTTTCATAAGAACCTGTGTAATTACCTGGAAATCACTTATATTTTTAGGTTTCCATGTAAATGAAGGTGAAAAAGCCCCTTTTTGCAGGCAATATTCAAAACCTGTCATTTCATTTCCGAGAAGGTTATTTGTGTCAATCTTATGCCAGTATTTATTTTCATGCGATGGATCAAATGAAACCGCTGAATTTTCGGCTACAACCATATCATTTTCGAAATTTCCGAAGAAGCGTTGAACAAAACATTTGTCAGAAACAGAATCTTCAAAATCAATCACTTCAAAATTAAAAAAAACTGAATCTGGCATAATCATTTTATCCGAGCACGAAAAAGCCACTGACTTTAATTTCATTTGGCTATTTTGTTGAAACACATGATGTACGTAAGGAGAAATCCATAAACCATCAACTGCATTTTTAGGTACAATACGATACGGAAAAACCCATTCGTTATCAAATCTGTAAAGCAGATAAAACTGCTCGTCTTTATATAAAAAGCTTTTCAGCGATCTTAAAAATGAGGAAGGAATGCTGAGTTTTAATCTTAACAAATCACCTGTAAATGCAGGCACTTCAACCCATTCATCCCATTTCACCGGATTTACCTGCAACGATGTAACATTTAACGGTTTATAATTTTTACATTTCTGAAACACCAGGAATGGAGCCTGCTTGTAGCATAATGAATAATGCTGCATCAACGATATTATAGTATTAGGCTCATCATTAAGCAAATAGCGATGATCAATGCTTTCGAAGTTACCTCCGGATACATTAAAGGTGATTTTCTGAAAATCCCAGATTAAAAAATCCGGTGCATTTTGGGATGCAAAATGGCTCGCATTGAGCCGGTCGAGCCACGAAGTATAAGAGGCATACGTCTGAATTACCGGACGTGGCCTCCAGTTCAGGTTATTGGCCGGAATAATGGCATAATCCCATGGATAAACATCAACCGTTTGATAACCCATATTTTTTCTTATTGATTCTGGCAACATGTCAGACTTTACATTTTCAAAATTAATGCTATCTGCTTGATTTTTAATAATACTGAATTCTGATATGTATTGAAAAAAATAATGGGTACCGTTAAAAATAAGTTTGACCGGTTTATAATTAATTGCGTTTAAATTATTAATATACAGAGATAACAAGGCTATGAAGGAAACAACAGCTATGACCGGTTTTTTTCGCCTGACAAACAAAATAAAAATAAGAAATACAGCAATATTAAAAAACAAAAGACCATGGGTATGATAAACATCCTGCCGTGCCATGCCGTGTTTCCAGGCAGCAAATAACGACGGTAATATGATAAATCCATAAAAAAAACCACGTTCCGATTTGAAAACAAACCAGATGGTTGATGAGATAATGATATAGACTGATAACAACAGCCAGTTATTTTGGGGATACAACGCTGCTGCCGATGAATTATCGCCGGCCAGGACATACATTCCCATCATATAATGCATTATGCCTTTCAGACTCCCGTACATTGCCAGCCATACAACACAAAGCAATAAGCTCATTAGAGCAATATCAAGAAGAAAAGGGACTATTTTTCGTTTTTTCCATAAAAAATAAATTAGAAATGCTGCTGTAATAATACTGCATACTATTGCGGCATAAGCTTTTACAAAAAAAGCCAACGAAAGCAAAGCAAATCCGGAAATTTTAAAAATTGTTTTCTCATGAATAAAGTACAGACAATACAATAAGATGAGGCCGATAATTAATAACAGATTAAAATCAGCTATGACAAAGAATGCCAGTGACACCACCGGAGCAAACAGCCATTTCAGGAAACCGTTATCTGCAAGCAGAACTACCAGTAATATGGTTATCAATATTTTCAGCACTGAAAGTACAGCCACTGCAATATGGAAGTCAGATGCCAGCGGGTACATAAAAAATGCGAGTGGGCCATGGGGAAAAACAATGGAAATTCCTTTATCAAATCCCGATTCAAAAATATGATTAAATACCCAGGGCAACGATTGGTCAATACCGGGCGAATAGGTCAGGTCAATTTCAGGGAAGGTAACAATCGCCATGATGAGACCTGATAAGGTTGCCCAGACCAAATCCGTGAGGGAGAACTTAATGGAAGTACCTGTCATATTTGCATTAATTCAGGTTATTGTTGGTCAATTTTCAATATCTGCCTGTAATTTCCATAAAAAATACGGAAATATCAAAAATACAACCTTTCAGACAAATTCCTAAAACCAGTATTTTAAGATTTAAAGCAGGCAAAATCCTGTACCATGATGAAGACAGATTTACTGACAGCGTCCGGTAATGATTCCATCTATGAATGACAGAAGATGCTGTACAACAATAAATATGGGAAAAAAATAATCAATTATTGTCTGTTTTCAGTGGCTTCTTTCCTGTCAAAAATATTTAATCAGGCTCAGGTTATTCTTCAAAAATAAATATTTCTTCAATATGGGTATTAAAGACCCTGGATAAATCGTGTGCCAGTTTTAATGAAGGATTGTACCGGTTTTTTTCGAGAAAAACAATGGTTTCCCTTCTGACATTGACTTTTTTAGCCAGTTCATCCTGAGTCAGGTTATATTTTGCCCTGAATTCTTTAATACGGTTGTTCATTCCCTTATACCCCTGTAATTGAAAACAAGCCATGAAACTGCAAAAATGACGCCCATTCCCACAATACCCGATCCGATAACCGCTTCCCCATCCCAGTCAACCCTATCTTCAATATAAATCATGGCAACCCACAAATACAAAGAAATATAATAAGATAACGCGGCCGATTTCTGCATCACTTTTTTTGAGTATTCATCTTCGCCTGGTTCACCACTATGTGCACTTCTCATCTGCCGCCAGGCATAATAAAAACCAAAAATGACCAGCAGAAAAATCACACTGACCTCGATTAACTCAAAGACATTGAATTTTTCATGGATTTTAAAAATTCATAACAAGGTTGCCAACAGTAAGATTATAGCTACCAGAGCTGCTAATAAAGATTTTTTCATGATTACCTCCAAAATTTGTTATTTAATTCTAACACAAAGTTAGAAATATATAACATTTAAAACAAGTCTTTTTGAAAAAAAATTAATAAAACAAACCAATAAGTTGATTATCAATGAAAAAAATTACACTATTTTAACCCCAAGAATGGTAACATCATCAATCTGTTCGTTGGCACCTTTCCATGCATTAAACCTATCGGCAAGCATTTGTTTTTGTTGAGGCAAAGGGTAATGCGCTATCTGGATTAACAATTCTTTAAGTCTGACGGAAAGAAATTTTTTATGGTTTTCGCCTCCGAACTGGTCCTGGTATCCATCGGTTTTAAAATAAATAATATCGCCTTTTTTCAGGTGATAAAACTGGTTTGTAAAAGTTCCGACCTTAAAATAGTATGCCACAGGAATCGGATCGGGTTTAATTTCAATTAACTGTTTACTTTCTGTAATGATCCATAACGGGATATTTGATCCGGCAAACTGTAATTCATTTGTTTTCATATTTATGATGGCCAGGGCCATATCCATTCCATCTTTCTGCTCGCCGGCCACACCTTTTTGCTGGAGGCTGGAGATGATAAAATTGCGCAGCACATTTAAAATCTGAGCAGGATTGGTGATGGAATAGCTACGGACAATTTCATTCAGGTGACTTACCCCCAGCATGCTCATAAAGGCACCTGGCACACCATGTCCGGTGCAGTCGGCAACAGCAATTATCTGTGTATCTCCTACCCTTTTACTCCAATAGAAATCGCCACTTACAATTTCCTTTGGCATGTAAAGGACAAAAAACTGTGGGAAACTCTCCGCAAGATTCCCATCGGCCGGAAAAATGGAAGTCTGAATACGATGGGCATATTCAAGGCTTTTGGTAATCTCGCGTTTATAGCTTGCAAGCAAATCACGTTGTTGAGTTATTTCGGCCTGTTGTTGTGCCATTTGTTGATTTTGCTCTTCGAGCAGCAGATTTGTTCCGGCAATTTGTTCCTTAATGGCTTCAAGCCTTTTTATATCGTTGATTTTGCTTTTTTCATAAGCAAGTATAATGACATACAGAAAAGCAAAATAAGGAAGAATTGATTTAAAATAATAAGTTGACGATAGTTCATTGGCTGCTTCCCTGAAATGAAAATTACCTGACAATTCAAGAAGGTATAAAACAAGGGTGGTAATTAATGTTAAAACCGACCAGACCAGACCATGTAATGTCCCGGTAAAAAGTACCGAAAGAAGCGGGACAAAACCTATCCAGTACAGGTGAGGAGAATAAATACCTCCGAAAAGAAAAACCTGGGTCCATAACATAGCCGAAAAAACCACAACACCAAGGTTTGATATGATAACATAAGTGCCCGGGTACCTGACCAGTATTAAAGAAAGAATGACATATATACCACAACCAAGGTACAATAAGGTTTGAAACAATTTTCCCGACCACCAGTAATAAAAAAAATAAAACGTAATTAATATTAATAACAACAAAAATGCAAGCACAAAATACCTGATACGCCTGTGTTTGTATGATTTTGGCGAAACTCCGGGAGGAATAAAAAAGTCGATAAATTCCCAGATATCCATTTTTTTGCTTTTTTTTTACAAGATAAATAAATCCGATATAGAATCAAAAAGAAACTGAAAATTACTTAACCGTCTTTATAACAAATAATTAATTCCCGAAAACAGGGCAGATCGGATACCTCGAATATGCAAAAATATTTTTTTTCTTAGCACATACGGAAAAACACTGTTTGTTTAAAAAGAAGCAGAAAATCTGTGAATGGGGAAAAAAAAGAAAAAAGTAATTTATGTTTTATGTACTTTTTCCCTGATGAAAAAGTACCAGAAAATCAAGGCAAAACGATGCTTCTGCCCGCTCTGCCGGACACTAACCCCTGCGGCAAGGTAAGCCGAAACGGAACAGGCTGAAGGTTTTTTGCACTTTCTTGCTTTTCCGGAAATGATTGGCAAAATGTTGTTGTTCCGTTCCGGAACGCAAGCGCCCTTGCACGCAGGGATAACTATCCGGCATTCACGCTGACGCCGGCTCGCCGTTTTGCCATGGCTTACCCGCCAGAAACTCAAAATCTATGGTTGTGGTTGAACTACCGCATCCGGGAAATTTACGTGGTATTGTGGAAAAATTTGTGTGTGCCTGGCCAAAGTAAGCGATCCACAAGTCCCGATGCATAATGGTTGTTTTAAGGTAAAAAGCTTCATTTCGGGACGGCTTGGGTCGCGTGAAAACAAATTTTTCGCTACAATACAGCAAATTGACCGGCAGCGGTGATTTTTCTTTGTTCCTTTCTTTGTATGGTAGACAAAGAAAGGAAGTACAATGATTGTTTTATGTACTTTTTCCCTGATGAAAAAGTACCAGAAAATCAAGGCAAAACGATGCTTCTGCCCGCTCTGCCG
>CAZLJX010000022.1:38991-57660 GCA_964559985.1 uncultured Bacteroidales bacterium | reverse complement strand
ATTATGTAAGTTATTAACAATCAATATTTTATATATTTTTTGTCGTGTACAAAGCAGATTTTTTTATTCATTTCTGTACGTTTTTGCGTACGATAATGTTTGAGTTTATTAACTTAAAAATTTATCTTTGGCACGTTTTGTAATTTTAAAACCCATGGTATGGAAATATTCAGAGCCGAAAATGTAGTAAAAGATTTTGCCCGGCAAAGGGCACTCGATCATGTAAGTATCCGCGTTGAAGCCGGACGCATATTCGGTTTGCTGGGGCCCAACGGCGCAGGAAAAACCACGTTAATACGCATTATCAACCAGATTACTGCTCCTGATGAAGGGGAACTGTTTTTCGAAAACCGGCGTCTTAAAAGCAGCGATGTTGAGATGATAGGATACCTGCCTGAAGAACGTGGGTTATACAAAAAAATGAAAGTCGGCGAGCAGGCACTTTATCTCGCCCGCTTAAAAGGCATGAACCGCATTGATGCCCTGAAAAAACTGAAATACTGGTTCGAAAAATTTGAAATCCAGGCATGGTGGGACAAAAAAGTGGAAGAATTGTCGAAAGGAATGCAGCAGAAAGTACAATTTGTTACCACCATTCTGCATCAACCAAAATTACTCATTTTTGATGAGCCGTTCAGCGGATTTGACCCCATTAATACCGACCTGATGAAAAACGAAATTCTGTTTTTGCGCGACCAGGGGGCAAGCATTATTTTTTCCACCCACGATATGGAATCGGTTGAAGAAATATGCGATGACATTGCCCTGATCAATAGCTCAAAAAAAATCATCGATGGTACTGTTCATAATATCAGGAATATGTACAAATCCGATACGTTCGACCTGTCGTTCCGCGGCGATGAAACAGCTATGAAACAAAGCCTCAACGGCGATTATGTAATTGAAAGCAGCCAGACCATCAACCAGGTTACCTCTGTCAGGTTAAAGTTGAGCGGTGAACATTCGGCCAATGAATTTCTGTCGCGTATTTTGCCGGTGGTTCAGGTGGTGTCGTTTACCGAAGTAACACCGCGCATGCGCAATATTTTTATCCGGTTGGTGAAAGAAACCGGAAACAGCATGCAGAATTAATTCAACCTTAAAATTACTGTACCATGAATAAAATATTGTTAATCATATCAAGAGAATTTTCGACAAGGGTAAAGAAAAAATCATTTATCGTAATGACCATCCTGGGCCCATTATTCTTTGCGGCGCTGATTGTATTACCGGCTTATCTTGCCCAGATGGAAGATACCGATGAAAAAAACATAATAGTAGTTGATGATACCCATCTGTTTAACGGCATTATTCCTTCAACTGATTACCTGAAATTCAGCTATTCGGAAAAAACACTCGATGAGGTAAAAGCCGGTTTTATGAAATCAGATTATTTTGCCATTTTATACATCCCGGCCAATATCCTTAACAATGCCGGACGGGTACAGCTTTTTGCAAAAAAACAACCCAGCCTTGGCATTCAGTCGCATATCGAAAATGCCCTTGAAAAAGATATTGAAAAACTGAAACTGAAAAAATTCAATATTGAAAATATCGATGATATTCTGCGTTCGGTAAAAACCGATATCAACCTTGAAACCTATAAGTGGACAGAGTCGGGTACCGAAAAAACCGGTATGCATCAGACTTCCATGATTATAGGGTACATAGCCGGGTTTATTATGTACATGTATGTACTCCTGTTTGGTATTCAGGTAATGCGGGGTGTTCTTGAAGAAAAGGTCAACCGTATTATCGAGGTCATCATTTCATCGGTGAAACCTTTTCAGCTGATGATGGGAAAAATTATCGGCATTGCTGCTGTAAGTTTTACCCAGTTTGCTGCATGGATTGTTCTTACCATTTTGCTTGTCTCGCTGTTGCGTCCTGTTTTGCTTCCCGATAATTCCATTGAAAAAATCAAGAAACAACAAACCGAGATGCTACAGGGAAGTAACCTACAGCAGGCAGAACCTGTAAATACTGAAAAAAAATCGGAAATTGATGCTATGCTACAATCGCTCAATGGCGTTAATTTTGCACTTATTATTTCCGTTTTTCTGGTCTATTTCCTTGGTGGTTATTTACTGTACGCCAGCCTTTTTGCAGCTGTCGGGGCTGCTGTTGACAACGAAACCGACACACAGCAGTTTATGACACCACTCACCATTCCGCTTGTTATCGGCCTGGTGGTTATGCTCAACGCTATCAGTAATCCTGAAGGAACTCTTGCATTCTGGTTTTCCATGATTCCCTTTACTTCTCCCATTGTTATGGTGGCCCGTATTCCATTTGGCGTACAGATATGGGAACTTGCTTTATCTTTATTCCTGCTGATCGTAACATTCGTTGCAACTACCTGGCTTGCAGGCAAAATATACAGGGTAGGAATACTGATGTATGGCAAAAAAGTCAATTACGTCGAACTTTGGAAATGGATCAGGTATAAGGCCTAGTCCATCACATTTTATTAAGTTATTGATTCATTGTTGATAAGCATTTTTTTAGGCAATGAAGCGGGTATTTTCCTGTCAAATGCTCAACAGTTCCCAGTGCATTGGTTTCCCAACAAACTTATTGCTTTTAATTTCTGAATTTACAGGTTGTTGGTCATCCGTTACCGGTTGTTGGTCGCTTTTATATTTCACCCATATATATATCAGTACATTTGGCAAAATTTTTAATTATTCACTTAAATCAAATAATCATGAAACACATCTTTACATTCGTTATTGTGATGTTGGCTTTCTCTGTATTACAGATTTTTGCACAAAAGGGATATATCAACCCTGCTGCAAACTATGCAAAATACATGGGATACAGGTATGAAGTAGTTATGGATGCAAAAGGCAACCAGACAGATATGGTCCATCTTCCCGATGGCAGTGTTGTTGGAGCATGGGATTTTTACAAAGGCAAAGTGGGCAACGATTTTCAATATGGCGCCCGCTATGGTTTTGATACCGAAACCGAAACCATTGAACATGACGGATACATTGAAGAAAGAGCAGTTTGTGTTATGGCAGATAAAGGCCATGAAACCCGCATTGTAATGCTTGATCTGATGGAAATGAACGGTGAGCCACTTATAAATTTTGAATCACGTGGTAATATTGATATTCATGAAAATGCTACACACGACCCAAATTTTGTCACTTCAAAAGCATTACCCACTTCATTCGACTGGAGAAATGTTAATGGACATGCCTACATTGGCGGAGTACGCAACCAGGGCAACTGCGGATCGTGCTATTCATTTGGCGCTGCTGCTGCTGCCGAAGGTACTTATAACTATGCTACCGGCAATTACGATGCCAATTGTGCTGACTTTGCCGAATCATATATTGTATGGTGTCTTGGTTCCATGTCGCCTTACTCAAGCCATTTCGGCGGATGTAACGGAGCCGATTATGATTACCAGGAATTACAGGCTCTTACCGATATCGGTATTATCAACGAATCATATTTCCCTTACAGCGATGCTACAAGCCAGACATGTCCTGCAGCTGCTACTTCAGCCCCGAAAACAAAATTTGCAAGCTGGCACCGCGTTACCTGCAACGATATTAATGCCATTAAAACTGCCATCATGACTTATGGGGTTGTTGATGCTGCCGTTGATGTTACTACCCAGTTCCAGAATTATACAGGTGGTATTTTCAGCAATACCTCAACAGCATGTACCGCAAGTCCTTGCTACAATACTACCACAAACCATGCTATTTCACTGGTTGGATGGGGATATGACGCTACTGCCGGTGATTACTGGATACTTCGCAATTCATGGGGTAGCTCATGGGGCGAAAGTGGTTATATGCGACTGAAAGCTACTGCAGCCCGTATCGGTTGCTCTGTTTGTTACATGGTTTATGAAAACGATGGTACGGTAGCTCCGACTTTAACTTCTGCAACTGTTTCATCTATCAACGATAATTCAGCTGTTTGCGGCGGAAACATCACTTCCGACGGAGGCGCTGCCATTACCCAGAGTGGTCTGGTTTATGCAAAAACCACCAACCCGACCGTTGCGACAGGTACAATTGTTGCAACTTCTCCGGTAGCTACCAGTGGTTCATTTACACTTACCATGAGCGGCCTTCTGTCAGGAACTACCTATTACGTTAAGGCTTTCGCCACCAATGCCAAAGGAACTTCTTACGGCGAAGAACGCAGTTTTACCACCACCGGTACTCCCCCGCTGGTTTATTGCACTTCTAAGGGAACTACCTTTTCCTATGAATGGATTGCCGGCGTAACCGTTGGAGCTTTCACCAATACATCAACCGGTGCATCTTATTCCGACTTTACCAATAAAACAGCAAATCTCAACGCCGGACAAGCATATAGCATTACCCTTACACCCGGGTTTGCAAGCACCACTTACAGCGAATACTGGAAAATCTGGATCGACTACAACAAAGACGGCGATTTTGAAGATGCCGGAGAACTCGCCTTCGATGCCGGGGCACTTTCAAAAACCACAGTTAACGGAACCATTAACGTGCCTTCAGGCATTAATGTTGTTACCCGCATGAGGGTTTCGATGAAATACAATGCTGCACAGACTTCTCCATGCGAAACATTCAGCTATGGCGAGGTAGAAGATTATACCGTCAGCATTACAGGTTCTGTGGCTGATACACAGGCACCAACTATTCCAACCAACCTTGCCGCTTCGGGTATCACACAAACCAGTTTTACCCTTTCTTGGACAGCCTCTACCGATAATGTGGGTGTTACCGGGTACGATGTTTATCAAAACGGAATCTTACTTGGCACTACAGCCCTGACAAGCTACAATGTTACCGGACTGACTGCTTCTACTGTTTATACCATGACGGTAAAGGCAAAAGATGCCGCCGGAAATATTTCAGCTGCAAGCACAGCGTTAAATGTTACAACATTGGCACCTCCCGATACCCAGGCTCCTACTGCTCCGGCCAATCTTGCTGCATCAAATGTCGCAACCACAAGCCTGACCCTTACATGGACAGCCTCAACCGATAATGTCGGAGTTACAGGTTATGATATTTATAAAAATGGCACCCTGCTTGTTTCAACAGCATCAACCACCTATAATGTAACTGGTTTAACTGCCAATACCACTTATAGTTTTTATGTTAAAGCCAAAGATGCTGCCGGAAATATTTCAGCTGCAAGTACTACCATCAATGTCACTACATTACAAAACACGGGCCCGGTTACCCTTGTTTCAGAAAGTTTTGAAAGCGGCTGGGGTGCATGGACAAGCGGCGGTATAGACTGTTTACGATATACTTCTTCTTCATATGCCTATTCAGGAACCAGTGCAATTGATATTCAGGATAATGGTGGAACTGCATCATCATTTTATCTGACCAATGGCATTGATGTTCTAACGCCCGGATACACCACAATCACCATCGATTTCTATTTCTATGCTGTCAGTATGGAATCAGGAGAAGACTTTTGGGTACAGTATTATAATGGAACTTCATGGAGTACTGTTGCAAGTTATGCAGCCGGAACCAGTTTCAACAACAAAGCATTCTATCACGCTACTGTAACCGTGCTTAAATCGCAATATACTTTCCCAACCGCAATGAAAGTACGTTTTATGTGTGACGCCAGCGATAACAACGATGATGTTTACGTTGACCTTATCACCATCACTGCTTCTGCAGCAAAATCATTTGAAGGCTCACTGGTAACCTGCGAACCTGTTGGTGGTATGATTTCACGCCAGTTAACAGAAAATGAACTGGTACCCGTTAATGAACCTTCCATGGTTATTTTCCCGAATCCGGCAAGCAGTATATTGAATATCAATTATAACAGCGATGAAGAAGCGGTTATCGAGATTTTCAACGTATGTGGTGCAATGATGAAAACAGTCGAGGTAAATCAGAAAATTAACCAGATTGACATCAGCGAATTACCTGCCGGAATGTATGTTGTCACCATCAGGAATCAATTTGGTGTTGACTCTAAACGACTGATGAAAAAATAATTAACAATCTGCTATGTTCTTAAAAAGCCTGTTGCCTTGTCAACGGGCTTTTTTATTATCGCTTACAATGCCCTTTATATGAAATGGATTCAGTATAAATTGCGTTTATAAAGGCTAAATAATATTATTTGTTTTCCCCCTGGCCAGCGATGCCCATATCCCTGCAACACTTAATACGGAAAAAACAATAAACACGGTTTTACAGGCAAGGATAAACTGGCTGAAATTTTCAGGATTTACCGGCGATTTTCCTATAAAAACATGAAGAATCAACGCGGCAATGCCCATACTCAGCATTTGCCCTGTAAGTCGCATGGTGGCGACAGTTCCCGAAGCCAGGCCGAGATATTTCTTTTCAACCGATCCCATGATAGAATTGGTATTGGGCGAAGAAAACATTCCGAATCCAAAACCAAGAATTACCAGAACAGCTATAATATAGTCATTTGAAGTACTGGCTCCGAGCGGAATAAGCATGCACAATCCAATGGCAATCAAAGCCATACCTCCCGAAGCCAGGTAACGTGCATCGTATTTATCTGAAAGCCGTCCGGAAAATGTAGCTGTTAGTGCCATTACAACCGGTTGTACAACAAGGAAAAACCCTGCATCCCTGGGGGTCATACCCTTAATGTACTGTAAATAAAGGCTTAAAATAAAAGTAATGGCAAAAGTAATGGCATAGTTGATCAGGGCAGCGAGATTGGAAAATGCAAACAACCGGTTAACCCTGAAAAGCTGAATGTTCATAACCGGGAATGGAGTTTTCAGTTCAAAACGAATAAACAGCAGTAATCCTGAAAACCCTGAAAGTGTAAGAAAAATTGCCCAAAGTTCAGGTAATTTTGAAAAACCGTACATAAAAAGGCTCATCGAAATTATATAGGTGATACTGCCTTTGTAGTCAAAAGCTTCATTCCTCGCTTCTGCCCATTCCTGTTTCATAGCAAGATGGGTTGAAAAAGCAATCAACAAACCCAGCATTGCCGGAACAAGAAACAGGCTTTGCCATCCATAAGCTGAAATAAGCAACCCACCAATAACCGGGGACGTTGATAAACCAATATAAACCGCCGTAACATTCAACCCGATGGCTTTTCCCCGTTCCGCCGGAGGAAAAACCGAAGTAACAAGGGCTATACCGGTCGCAAAAACCATGGCTGAACCAACTCCCTGTATAACCCGTGAAAAGATCAGGAAATCTCCCGATCGAGATATTGCGCACAGCAATGAGCTGATCGCCAGAATGATATTTCCCCACATAAAAATACGTTTCCGTCCCGCTATATCGGCAAGTTTTCCAAAGGGTACAAGAAACACCGCCGACGACAATAAAAAAGCCATCGCTACCCAGCTCATGCCGGTGGCATTCAACGCAAAATCTTTGCTTATCACAGGCAAGGCCAGGTTTACCGTTGCACCTATAAAAGGGGTTATAAACGAGGTCACCATTACCAGGGCCAATACACTGTTTTTATGAAGCACATTATCTTTCATATACCAAATACATTTTCAGGGCTAAATGTAACATTTCTTTAAATATGGGAAAGATTTGATTAATCTGAGAAATTGAAAGAAAATAAAAAAGCCGGAGCAGATTTTCCGGCCAATGATATTTTTACAAGTCGGGATAGCGTGACTCGAACACGCGACCCCGTGCCCCCCAGACACGTACTCTAACCAAGCTGAGCTATATCCCGATTTTGTGGGGGCAAATATAATAAAAAATTCCCTGAAAAAACCGATGAAAAGATTTTTTTTACCGGAACATAAATTCCTATTTTTGCGTTTCTTTCAATAAATAAAAAAATCAATATATGGCAATATTTTCTACCATCAACCTGAAAAACGAAGCAGTACCTGACAGCAATGTACAAACGGACAACACTATTCATAAATGTGTTATTATTGGTTCAGGGCCTGCCGGTTATACAGCTGCCATTTATGCAGCCCGCGCCAACCTGAAACCTATTCTTATTCAGGGTCTTCAGCCCGGAGGACAGCTTACAACGACAACCGAAGTTGAAAATTTCCCTGGTTATCCCGAGGGCATCACCGGTCCGAAGATGATGGAAGACCTGCAAAAACAAGCCACCCGCTTCGGTACTGATATCCGTTGGGGAATTGTCGAAAAAGTTGACTTCTCCGGCAAACCTTATAAAATTTTTGTCGATGATAAAACTGTTTTACAGGCGCATACTGTCATTATTGCTACCGGTGCTACCGCTAAGTATCTTGGTCTTGAATCGGAAGAAAGGCTAAAAGGCTCAGGGGTTTCGGGCTGTGCTACCTGTGATGGCTTTTTTTATAAAGGGAAAGATGTTGCTGTGGTTGGCGGCGGAGATACTGCCTGTGAAGAGGCAACCTACCTTGCCGGAATTTGCCGTCAGGTGTATTTGATTGTCCGTAAAAATTACCTCAGGGCATCAAAAGTGATGCAGCAGCGTGTTTTTAATACTTCCAATATTACTGTGCTATTTGAACACGAAACCCTCGAAGTAACAGGGGAAGAATTTGTAACAGGGGCAACCCTGATAAAACGTCGTGGACAGCCCGGCGAGGAAATTGTAAAAATAAACATCGACGGTTTTTTCCTGGCCATTGGCCATACACCAAATTCCGATGTTTTCAAACCATTTGTTAAAACGGATGAATCGGGCTATATTATTACCACACCGGGAACCACTTTTACCAATGTTAAAGGGGTATTTGCCTGTGGTGATGTACAGGACCACCGTTACCGCCAGGCTGTTACTGCAGCAGGCACAGGCTGCATGGCTGCCATTGATGCCGAACGCTACCTGGTCGAAGAAGGACTTTAGTTATTAATATCCCTTATTCGTTTATTCATTCATGTTTTTATTATGTTCGTCAAAGACATTAAAACTTATTAAAATTGAATAATTATTTAAATTAAATTTTAATCCATTGTTATTCATTAACATATTTTAATAAAACCGATATTTATCAACAAATGGATTTGAATAAATTCTTTTGACAATCACTTTTCTATTGACATGTAAAAAAAACTGTGTAATTTTACAACTTGATATAATTTTTTTTTTGTTTAACTAAATTCATGCTTATGAAAAGATTGAAACTACTATCTCAGAGGTTTGTAAGTTTCTGTTTGGCAGCAACATTATTTACAGGTGTTGCTTTTGCACAGGAAAATATGAACCCAAAAGCCAGAATGCAGGATGCCGTTAACGACCAGATTACAATGGCCGCTGACCAAAGCATTCCTGCTGTTAATTCCAAGGATTTTCTTCTGAACGAAGGATTTACCAGCGGAATTCCTGCTACTTGGTCACAGGTTGGAATTGGCACAGGATGGGCTGCATACACCGATGCAGGTAATCCGGTTGCCCGTTACCTTTACTCTGTGCAAAACAATGCCAAATGGCTGGTAACACCTGCCATTGTTCTTCCGACTGCACCTCAGCTCCTTATTTTCAAGGAAAAAGGGCAGTATGTTGATTATATGGATTATCATGCTGTTGGTGTTTCAACCAGCCCTACCATGAGTAATCCGGTAATTCTTTACAGTGGTGCACCTACTACCGCTTATAAACCGGTATACTTAGATCTTTCTGCATTTGCCGGGCAAACCATTTACATTGGATTTTTCTACCAGGGCTACGATGCCGACAACTGGTTTATTGATGATGTACAGGTTGACCTTCGTTCAAATTACGGAGCCAATGAAATCGTTTCTTTCGAATTTGTTGGTGATGTTGAAGCCGGACCGGCTGTTATTAACGAAGCCAACGGAACGGTTGCTATCAATGTTTGGAAAATGTACGAAAACAGTCTGAATGCATTGACTCCTGTTTTCACCTTATCTCCCGGAGCCACTGTTTCACCTACTGTCAGCGGTCCACAAAACTTCACCCAGCCTTTCCATATGTATATTTATGCCATCAATGGCGATATGCAGGATTGGACTATCAACGTTGGTATAGCCCCTGGCCGTACCTCAACCGAATTACTTGGCATGACTGTTCCGAACCAGGTGGGCAATATTGAAGCCGACTTCTACGGACGCCGCCTCGCTGCAAAAGTAATGTTTGATTCTTCACTGGTATTTGCTCCTAACTTTATAACCGAAGCCGGAGCAACTGTTGCCCCAACAGCACCGCAGAACTTTGCCAACGGATGGGTTAACTACACAGTTACTTCCGAAGACGGACAACATACAGCTGTTTGGCAGATTGCTGCAAGCCGCGTAGCTCCAAGCAACGAAGCAAAAATCAACAGCTTTACTTTCCCGGGAATGGTCAATTTCCAGAAAGTGGGCAACCATTATTATGCCTATGCTGCCACCGGTACTGATTTAAGTTCGTTGTTACTGAGTTTCAACCTGTCGTTTGGTGCAACCATTTCGCCCAATACAGCCCAGAACTTTGCCAACGGTCCAGTAACCTATACCGTTACTGCACAGAACGGAACAACCACTGCTCAGTACATTGTACATGTTCAGCTTGCCGATGTTGCTGCACCTGTAGTAACCTATACAGCTACTCCTCCGGTAAGTAATGTTAACGGATCAGTTGTGGTTACTTCAACCGAAAAACCGGGTAAAGTAGCTCTCGTTAAGAGTACTGTTACAGTTACAACCGCAGCCGACATTGCTACTGCAGTCACCGCACTCAATGCTGTTGCTGCAAACCTGACCACAGAATTCTCAGCTACCTTGAGCACATTAGGCCTTAACGCCGGTGATTACAAAGCTTATGCTATCGACTCAACCGGTAATATTGCATCAAACAGCAACCTGATTGCCGTATTCCGCGATACCATGGCTGTTACTTCGGTTGCCCAGTTATGGACAGGTTTCCCAAGTGTTATTTACAACCTGACCTCTGAAGTGGTAATGACTTACAAACAGACCTACCGCAACCAGAAATTCATCCAGGATGCCACTGCAGGTATTATGATTGATGACAATACCAACATTCTTGCCACTGTTTATAACATTGGTGATGGCATTACCGGACTACGCGGTACTATCCTGAAATATTACAATACCATGGAATTTATCCCGACACAGGCAGGACCAGCAGCAAGTTCAACAGGCAACACCATCACCCCGATTGATGTTCCGCTGAATGTTTATTATGCTAACCATTATACCTACCAGTCGAGACTTGTTCGTTTCCAGAATGTAACGATTTCTGATATTACAACCGGTGCTAACGGGTTATTCCAGACCAATAAATTCTACCCGGCATCTAACTACCAGCAAACAGGACTTTATCTGCGTACCTATTTCTTTGAACCCGACTATATCGGAACAGCATTACCGACAACTCCGGTTGATGTTGTAGCCATTGCCGGTCAATACACTTCAGGCACAACTGTTTACAGAGTATTCATGCCACGTTCGCTGGCCGACTTTACTCCGGTTACTGCTCCTGAATACTACACCAGCACACCGGTAGTGAACTTTGGTTTGGTTAACCTTGGTGATGCCCCGACAGCAAATATTTCTATTGTAAATATCGGTGCCGATACCCTCGAAGTATCGAATATCGTTGTCAGCGGAGCTGCTGAATTTGCTCTTGGCACCTTCACCTTCCCGACCAAAATAGCTAAGTATGTAACCAAAAACATACCGGTTGTATTTACTCCGGCTGCTGTTGGTAACTATACCGGCATAGCTGTTGTTACTTACCGTGCAAATAATAGCAGTACCTATTATACCGACACCATTGACCTTTTAGGTACCGGACGTATGATACCGATTGCACAGGTTCCTTATTCAACCGATTTCGAAGACTTCCCGACTCCGGGATGGACATTCGGTGCATTTACCGTATTTAACAACGCAGCCTATGCTCATAGCGGATCATATTCAATCTACATGAAATATGGCACAGGTATGATGACAACCCCGGGATTTGACCTTACCAATGTCAGCTTCCCGAAATTAAAAATGTACCAGGTACAGGCATTTGCAACCCAGGGAACACGCAGCATTGAGGTATCTTCTGACATGGTGACATGGACTGTAATCCAGGATCAGACCTTCGCTCTGCCTGATATCACTGCAGGTGGTGCTTATGTTGAAACTTCATGGGATCTTTCGGCCTATGCAGGTGGTATGTTGTATGTACGCTTTGTTTACTCCAACCCATCTTCAGGATTGAACAACTACTGGTTCATCGATGATTTCTCAGTGAAAGATGTGCCACAGGTACCGGTTGTATCTATTGATGATATTGACTTTGGTGTAGTTGCCCTGAATAGTGTTAAGTTACTGAATATTAACGCAATCAATGCAGGTATCAGTTACTTCCACATTGACTCGGTTAAATTTACCGGAACCAACGCTGCTCTGTTCAGTGTTCCTGCCGGATTTAATGCAAGCTATGTTTACACTTCTGTGGCTATCCCGGTAACCTTTAACGCTACTGTTACAGGCGATGTTGAAGCACTTATGACAGTTTACTATCGTGATGCACGCAATTTGGGATCTGTTCAGGTTCCGGTAAATGCTTACGTGATGTACTGCCCCGAATCACCGGTTATTACAGCTGGAACCAACCATACACCGGTTGCTCCGTTCTGGTTCAGGTATCAGCCAACCGTTGACAACGTGGTTACCATTTCATCTGACCTTGCAGGCCAGGCTCCGGACAGCCGTCTGTTTGTCTACCTGTCATGCGATGTTACTTTCCTCGGCACTGAAGGACATAGCGAATATCTCTTCCATGATGATATCAGCTCGGCCAACTACGCTTCAATCGGTAGTTTCTTTGCCCAGGCAGGACAGACCTATTATATCTACTGGGATAACAAATGGGATTCAAGCCCGTTCGACTTTACCCTTACCGAAGATGTAACTCCGGGTGCTGTTTGCGAAATGGGTATCCCAACTGAAATTGAATTAGGTGAAAACACCTGGTCAGGGACTACAGAAACCGCTGCCAACTACTATGATATTACTGTTGAAGGTCTTTGCAATGTAAACTTTATCAAAGGAAACGACATCGTATACACCTTCACCCTTGAAGAACCTATGGTACTTGCCGGTTCAATTGATGGCAGTTATGTTGCCATGCAGATTGTAAATAATCCGCTGGTATTGCCACAGGTAAATGTTGCCAATTCAGCAACCTGTAAAGCATTTGCTGCACAGCAGGGTAACAACCATACCAACTTCAGCAATAAATTGTTAGAAGCAGGAACATACTACATTGTAGTATCGACCTGGGCACCGCCGCAATTCAGCGCATTTACCATTCATATTACTGCTGCCGAACCTATCGAATATGCCAATGTTGAATTTAACGTCAACATGAAATACCAGATGATGTTTGACAAGTTCAACCCGGCTATTCACAATATCAAAGTTGCAGGAACAATGAATAATTTCACTCCTGAAACAATGACCGACGTTGATGGTGACAGTATTTACAGCATTACCTACTTCAATGTGATTGTAGGTACTGAAATTGAATATGGTTACGGATATGCCGGTGAAGGAACAGATACAACCCTTGAAACTCATGTTGATGGACGTACCTGGACCGTTGTATCGGGTGAAAACATTATCAACGACCTGTTCGATAACTGGACAAGCGTGAAACCTGTTGATGCTCTCGGACAATTGAACGTTTACCCGAACCCAAGTAATGGCAAATTTACTGTTACCATGAAAAATTCAGGAAATGTAAATATCGAAGTAATCAACATGAAAGGTGTTTCGGTTTACAAAACCGTATCACGGACTGCTGTTACCGATATCGACCTTAGCCCGTTTGCCAAAGGCGTTTATTACCTCAGGGTAGTTGACGGCAGCAATACAGGTATTCAGAAAATTGTTGTTGAATAAACATCATAGCACTTTATAAAAAAGGCGGGCCAAAAACCCGCCTTTTTTATTTAAAGGTTCAATACCTGCAATCATATTTCCAGTCTCCTGTTGCACAACGAAACCATTGTGAAAGTCAAATTGCAACATACCTTCATAATTATGTCTGGTATTTTTATTATTTTTACTCAGAATTAATCAGGTCATGCAATTTCAGAAACTCACGCTTTTGAATTTTAAAAGCTACGAAACTTTCGAGATGAGTTTCGACGATAAAATCATCTGCTTCACAGGGAACAACGGTATTGGGAAAACCAATCTGCTTGATGCTTTATTTCATTTTTCGTTTGCCAAAAGTTACTTCAATGCCATTGATACACAAAATATCCGTTTCGGAGCAGAATTTTATGTTTTACAATCCAATATTCTGAAAGAAAACCAGGTTGACCATGTTACCATTTCATTCCGGAAAAACCAGGGAAAAACCATCAAACGAAACCAGAAAGAAATACAACGCATTTCTGACTTTGCCGGCATTTATCCGGTTGTAATGGTGGCTCCCAACGACAGCTCGCTGATATATGAAGGAAGCGAAGAACGTCGCCGCCTGATGGATATGATTATTTCGGTTTACGACCATCATTACCTTGAAGCGCTGATGCGTTATAACCGCATCCTTGCACAGCGGAACGCCCATCTGAAAAGCACCGGCAGCCAGCCGGACGAAACCCTGCTCGATATCTGGGATTCCCAGTTATGCGAAACAGGGCAATTTATCCACATACAACGAAAAGCCTTTATTGCGGGGTTTATCGATCATTTCAGGTATTTTTACCGCTTCATTGCTTCGGCTGATGAGCAGACACGTCTTGAGTACCAGAGCCAGCTGCTGAGCGGTAGTTTCGATACCATGCTTAAATCGGCAAGAAATAAAGATAAAATAACCCAGTTTACGTCGGTAGGCATCCATAAAGACGACCTTGACTTTTCCATCATGGGTTACCCTTTGAAAAAAGCCGGGTCGCAAGGCCAGCAAAAAACCTTTATCCTTGCGCTGAAACTTGCACAATTCAGGTTTATACAGGAAAAGTGTAAAGAAAAACCTGTTTTATTGTTCGATGACGTTTTTGATAAACTCGATATTTTCAGGATAGAAAAACTTTTTGAACTGATTGGTAAAGACACTTTCGGGCAGATTTTTATTACCGATACCAATACCGAAAGGGTGAATACAATTTTTAACAAGGCCGGAATACCGGTTCATGTTATTCAACTGGATTTATGAAATGTTAAAATCAGGAAAAACAAGCCGGTTGGGCGATTATATCAGGGATTGGATGCTTGAAAACCGCATTGAAAGGAATATTGCTGAGTTTCATGTTAAACGGGACTGGGAAAAAATTGCCGGAAGTTATATAGCAAAAGCCACAGAAAACATTTTTTTCAGCAATGAAATTTTATATGTAAAAATTACATCTTCGGTTCTGAAACAGGAACTGATGATGATACGTTCGCAAATTGCGGGAAAAATCAACAAAGAATATTATCAAGGACTGATCAAGGAAATCAGGATTATCTGACCGGAATTCAACTATACAGACAGGTATTTCCTTCGCGGTTGAATCGTTGGTTTTTAGCAAAGAAAAAATCAGCTTCCTGTTTTGCATTTTCATCACTATCTGATCCATGCACTGCATTGGCCTGAACGGAAGTGGCAAATAACTTCCGGATGGTACCCGGTTCAGCCTTGGCCGGATCGGTTGAACCAATCAGCTTCCGATATTCGGCAACTGCATTTTCCTTTTCAAGAATAGCCACTACAATAGGTCCACTGCTCATAAATTCGATCAGTGAATCGTAAAAAGGCCTCCCACGATGAACCTCATAAAACATCTGAGCCTCCTCAGGGCGGAGTTTTAACATTTTCATCGCGGCAATATGAAAACCCGCATTGGTAATCATGTGCAAAATCGGGCCTATGTACTCGTTGTGAACCGCACCCGGCTTGATAATGGTAAAAGTAAAATTTCCTGCCATAACAATGATTTTTTTCAAGTATAGGAAAATTTATTGTTTTTTACAAGCAACCAGCTATTTAAAATAAAACCGATAACTCAGATAAATTCCCAGTGAGCTAAGTATAACCGACTCACTGGCAGTCATTAATGAATTAATCTCACCATTATGCGGTGACACATTATAATTGACCTGTTGAAAGTCTGAAACGGTTTGCATGGTTTTACAATAATGAATTCCTGACAATATTTCCATCCCGGGCGAAAATTTATAGAAAAAACCTGCAGAAGCCAATCCTGTTATTATTAATGTTTTAACCGGCAAGCTCCCTTTTTCTAAGGTATTTACCTGATATGGAAAGCCATATTCAGGAAGATTAAAAAGGGTAACATTATACTGGGGATAATAACCGTTATAGTCAATAATTGCCTTACTCTGGTAGGTTTTCGATATCGGGAAAAATGGTTCAAGACCGGTAAGGCCAAAAACCCCGAAATGGTCGGTAATTGGATAACACAGGTGGAGGTTAAGCGAAACCGATGTAAAGAGAATTTTTTGTTTTTCTTCAATGTTATGTGCAACAACCCTTAACTCGTACGATTCATTTTCAGTATCGACCGATGGATATTTGCTCTGGCATAAAGGCACATTCATGGTTGATGAAAAATTTGCAAAGCCAAGGCCAACTGTTACAGCCATGTATTTATTGAAATGATATCCCGACTCAGCAGTAAGCTGCATATTTAAAGTTCCACCAGTATTTGAAAATCCGGAAACAGGCTTATCGAGATAATTGAACCTGGCTTGTCCCGGGATCAATGAAAACCCAACAAAATACTTCTTCTTCGAAAACCGGAAATCAGTTCCCTGCGAAAATACATTCAAACAGATTACCATCATGATCAAAAATAAAATATAAAAGGTTTTCATATTTTGAGAATTTTATTTGATAATGACTAATTTGGTTAATTCAATTCTTTGGCCGTTCAATAAGATTTCAGCCATGTAAACCCCCTGATCAAAGGTATTAACATCAAGGTTGAAACTTGCATATGCTTCGGTTTTTTCAAAGCTGATGGTTTTAATCGACCTGCCGGTCAAATTCGAAAACAGGATTTCTACCTGGCCATTGATTTCGTTACAAACAGTAAACTGAACCTGATTTCCGGCAGGGTTTGGATTAAATGAGCAAAATGTTGAAGGAGTAATCGTAATCATGTTTGAAATGTTTCGGCAACCTTCTTTGTCATATGTGATTACATTATAATTTCCTGGTTGACGGTTTGTTACATAAAACTGCCGGGTAGCTCCCTGTATATTGTATCCATTCCTGATCCACTGATACTCTTTAAGGGAATCGCCCACATTATAGCAAATCAGAATGTTATTCCATTTAGCTATTATCCGGGGAATTACAGCATCTTTTACTGTTACGGGTAAAATACTTTCTTCACCCATACCACATTCATTTTCACCTTTAACGGTTAATGGACCCGACATGGATAAATAAGCATACTTAACACCAATATCTGTGGTGTTGCTAAAGCCAAGAGCGCCAGGAGGAGTTGTCCAGTAATAATTAATAGCATCACTTCCATCAATGTAATACCTTACGGAATCAAACTCACAAACAACATTAGGACCGTTAATTGTACCTGCAACAGGAGGAGCTTTTACCGTCACATTTAAAACTGCCGGCTCTGCCGGTTCGCAACCTGATCCATTTGAATAAATAACACTGATGGTTTTCTGTCCTATAGTAAGCCATTCAATATCAATATATTCATTTGTGTCGCCACCGCCATGAATGATATAATCGGTCCCCGGAGAACCCGATACAGTCCATTGATAATCAGACATTGATGGCTGGGTAGTATATCGCTCAGTGATATTTTTGCAGATATATGCACTACCCGATGAAAAAGCCGGGACAGGTGTCTGTTTCACAAAAACATTAAATTTGGATGAGGAGTCAACGCAGGAAGTTGAAGTTATTGTTTCGATTACCTGTAGTTCATAATTTCCGGCAGTTTCCCACAAAACTGTAATTTCATGGGTGTCTTGTCCCGAAAGGATGGTTCCGCCACCGGATATTAACCATGAATATTGATGCCATTGCCCGGAAACATAAGGGGTTGAATAGATGGCAGTATGAGAGGTACATACAGATGCATCGCCGGAGATATTAGGTGATGGCAACGGGTTGACTGTCATTACAATGGTATTGGAATTTGCAGGACTTCCCGTGACACAAAGGGCATCGGAAGTTAAAATGCACTGAATGTTATCGTTGTTTACCAGCGATGTAATTGTTAGTACCGGGTTGTCGCTGCCGGTATCGTTCCCGTTGATTTTCCACTGGTAGTGTGGGTTTTGACCACCATTCACCGGGGTGGCTGTGAAAGTAACCTGTGTCCCCTCGCAGATTTCTGTGGCAGTGGCTTCGATGGTAACACTTACCGGTAATATCTGGTTGACCGTCATGGCAATGTTGTTCGAGGTTGCAGGGCTTCCGTTGGCACAAAGGGCATCGGAAGTTAAAATGCACTGAATGTTATCGTTGTTTACCAGCGATGTAATTGTTAGTACCGGGTTGTCGCTGCCGGTATCGTTCCCGTTGATTTTCCACTGGTAGTGTGGGTTTTGACCACCATTCACCGGGGTGGCTGTGAAAGTAACCTGTGTCCCCTCGCAGATTTCTGTGGCAGTGGCTTCGATGGTAACACTTACCGGTAATACCGGGTTGACCGTCATGGCAATGCTGTTCGAGCTAGCAGGACTTCCCGTGACACAAAGGGCATCGGAGGTTAAAATGCACTGAATGTTGTCGTTGTTTACCAGCGAT
>CAZLJX010000022.1:0-38891 GCA_964559985.1 uncultured Bacteroidales bacterium | reverse complement strand
AGACACTTACCGGTAATACCGGGTTGACCGTCATGGCAACGCTGTTCGAGGTAGCGGGGCTTCCCGTGGTACAAAGGGCATCGGAGGTTAAAATGCACTGAATGTTGTCGTTGTTTACCAGCGATGTTGTTGTCAGTACCGGGTTGTCGCTGCCGGTATCGTTCCCGTTGATTTTCCACTGGTAGTGAGGGTTTTGACCACCATTCACCGGGGTGGCTGTGAAAGTAACCTGTGTCCCCTCGCAGATTTCTGTGGCAGTGGCTTCGATGGTAACACTTACCGGTAATACCGGGTTGACCGTCATGGCAATGCTGTTCGAGCTAGCAGGACTTCCCGTGACACAAAGGGCATCGGAGGTTAAAATGCACTGAATGTTGTCGTTGTTTACCAGCGATGTTGTTGTCAGTACCGGGTTGTCGTTGCCGGTATCGTTCCCGTTGATTTTCCACTGGTAGTGAGGATTTTGACCACCATTTACCGGGGTAGCTGTGAAAGTAACCTGTGCTCCCTCGCAGATTTCTGTGGCAGTGGCTTCGATGGAGACACTTACCGGTAATACCGGGTTGACCGTCATGGCAACGCTGTTCGAGGTAGCACTTCCTGTAAAGCAAATGCCATCGGCAGGCACAGTACATTGAATATTGTCGTTATTAACCAATGATGTAGTGGTGAAAACCGGGTTATCGATGCCGGCATCATTTCCATTTATTTTCCATTGATAGTGTGGATTCGGACCTCCATTCAGCAGTGTGGCTGTGAAACTTACTTCAGTTCCTTCGCAGATTTCAGTATCGGAGGCTACAATATCAATGCTTCCTGTAACAAATGGATTGCCTGTTACTGTATCGGAAGGCTGGCTTACGTTGCCGTAAATATCAACAGAACGGATATAATATTCATACGTAATACATTCGGTTAATCCTGTATTATGATAAAGAGTATCGTTGCCCCCGGAAACAGCAACACTATCGAATAAGATACCATTCCGGTAAATGAGATATCTGGAAATGTAAGCAAAGTTTTCTTTTGACCATTGCAAAGTAATTTGTTCATATTCCGAAGAAGCTGTCAAAATATCCGGAGCATGGTAGTTGGCATATAGTTGCGCAAGCTCTGTTTCAGAAATGGCACGGTTATAAACAATAACATCGTCAATTTTACCATCGAACCAATTGCCGTTTATTTGAATAGGGTCATTTATACCACCGCCACCAATATTAAAATTATAGGCAGAAGTTCCATAACTGGCAGAAACCCATGGTTTAGATGCAATCACTTTTCCATTGAGCAGCAATTTTAAGGTCTGACCGTCGCAAATGGTTGCAATAAAATCCCACTGGTTGAAATGTATGGCATTGTTTTTTGTAAGACCTGTACCAATCCGGTCAAGCCAGAAACCAATACTTTGGTCATTCCCCGGGCCAAATTCAAACAGGTCGTTTTGCCCCCAGATACCCATCCTGGAAGCAATAGCGTAAATATTTATCCATCCGGCGGTTGAAAAAGCAGCCATGTTGCTGAGCAAAGGAGTACCGGGTGAAATGTAATCATCAATACCATCGAAAAGGAATGCGCTGTTTTGATTTCCAAACCTGTCTGTTGTTGGTGTTGCACCATATATTGTCCCGGTCAATCCGTTTCCACTCTGGTCTGTTGCATCTCCGTTCAAAGGATAATGAGCAATAATACCCGGGATGACAAAACTTTGCTCAATGGCCCATGGTCCGCCTTTAAAACATTGATCGACTGCCTGAACGCTCCAGTAATATCTGCCTGCCGGAAGGTTTTTAAGTATCCAGCCATTGTTGAGTTGGGTGTTGCCCATTCCGACAACACGTCTTGTTCCGGAAACCGGGTCGGATAGCGGGCTCATAATTTCGCACCCCCCGGGAGTCCTTCCAACGCGAAGATTATAGGTAAGTGTATTCTGGGGTGTCTCGGCATCGGTAGCCTTATTCCAGGTAAAAAGTACTGAATCGCCAAGTACAATGGTATTCATGTTGGTGGGTACAGTTGGAGCCTGGTCAGGTTGGTTCAGGTTGTTGCGGTAGATTTTGGAAATTCCGGAACCTGTTAAAATGATATCCAGGTCGCCATCGGTGTCATAATCGCCCCAAAGAACTGAACTTTTCCAAACACCGGACAATGAGATATCGTCCTGTTCAATAAACATATTATTTCCATTATTACTGTAGATTAGAGATTCTCCATGGCCAATTCTTTGTGAATATCCTGATTCTAAAATATCCAGATCACCGTCATTGTCGTAGTCGCCAAAGTGAACAGAACCATAATAGACCCCTATCAATGAAACGTCACTCAGTAAAGTAAAAATACTATTTCCATCATTTCGATAGATTACAGATTCTCCCGTTGAAAAATTACATCCTGTAATAATGATATCAAGGTCATTGTCGTTGTCGTAGTCGCCCCATTGGACAGCGCTATAATATAAACCGGCCAATGAAATGCTGCCCTGCTCTGAAAAAGTATTATTTCCTTCGTTTAAGCAGATTAAAGATATTTTAGTCAAACTATTATTATATCCTGTGAGTAAAATATCGAGGTCTCGATCGTTATCGTAATCGCCCCAGGCTGCTGAACTTAAGGTAACACCTGGTAATGAAATGCCTGTTTGTGCTATAAAAGTATTATTTCCATCGTTTCGGTAGATTATTGTTTGTTCAGAACCGGTGAGTAAAACATCGAGGTCTCCGTCGTTATCGTAATCGCCCCACTGAACTGAACCACCTGAACTCCCTGCCAGAGTAATACTACTCGGCTCAGTAAATGTGTTATTCCCATTATTTCTATATATTTTTGTAATTGCATGTGAACCATCATTGCCCGCCAGAAGGATATCCAAATATCCATCATTGTCATAATCGCCCCAGTCAACGCTGCTTTTTATAACACCTGTGAGAGAAATTCCGGTTTGTTCATCAAAGACGGTATCGCCTTCATTCCTGTACAATTTTGAAATGGGATTATTCGTGTTATCCTTACCTGTAATCAGGATATCAAGATCGCCGTCATTATCGTAGTCACCCCAATCGACAGAACTATCATCCACTCCTGTAAGGCTTATACTTGTCATTTCAGAGAATGGAGGAAGTGTAGAAAAATTCATCTCATTTCCATAAGCCGTTCCTGCACTATTGGTGGCATAAGCCCTTACATAATAGGTGGTTCCTGCTGTCAATCCTGTAAGACTTACCGTAAAACTGCCGCTGCCACTGCCTCCTGACGCTATGGAATCAGATATTGTTGGGTTTCCGGTGGTATTCCAGCATACACCGCGGGCAGTGACATCATACCCGGCATCATCGGTTACATTTCCGCCACCTATTGCATCTTGAATGGTAATATCTGTAATGGCCGCAGTGGTAACCGTTGCCAAGATGTTTTTGATGCAGCGGACAGAATTGCCGTCTTTTTTATTATCACCTGTCCTGTAAATATCTTCCTGATTATAACTCATGGTTTCGAAATTAGATCCATTTGAATCATATTCAGTAGAGGAGTACCAATAACCATAAGTTCCGTTAGCATTAAAGCTTCCGTTTCCCCAGTACCGGGAACCACCAGGTAATGCCGTAAAGCCAGTTTCATTGGTTGCCCCGGTATTGGGACTTTGCCAATGACTGTATCCTGCTTCTTTAAGTTTGCCACCAGCAACCGCCGTACCACCAAGATGATTAAACAATAGGGTCCAGTCATTATCATCTGGCACATGCCAACCTGCAGGACAAAGTACCCGGCTGTCGGTGACCGCATATCCGTTGTATAAAGGCCCATAAATTCCGGCATATGTAGCCGAATCGTTATTATAAAAACAAAATGCTCCTGTAGTTAGATCGATCCATTGCAAGTTACCCGTAACTTTTGGTATTGGCGAACCATCACGGTAATGGGTGACTTTCAGGTTTTCTTTCATCCATATCTGCGTATTAATTTTGACAGTTTTATACTGGTTCCCGTCATAATCTGTAACAATGATGCAGGGTTGAACCGTTACAGTATCGGATGGCTGGCTGATATTGCCCCAAATATCAACCGACCTGATATAAAACCGGTAATTCTGAAAGTTGGTTAATCCTGTAATTGTTTTTACGGTATCATGGATTGAGACAACCGTTACACTGTCAACCTTTACACCATCCTGATAAACCAGGTACCTGGCAATATTAATTATCCGTTCGTAACTCCAATGCAGGGTTACCTGGCCGCTGCCGGGGATTGCCAGCAGGGTTTCAGGGGCATGGTAGTCAGCGTAAAGTGCTGAAATTTCACCAGGTGAAAGAGCACGGTTGTAGATCCGGATGTCGTCTGTTTTTCCGTCGTAATAACCTACCGGAGAAGAAAATGTGCTGTGTTTACCAACTAAAATACTGTTGGTGGAAGATGGTTTTGTTATTGGAGTAAGCGACTCAGCTTGCCATAGACTGTTAATGTATAATTTCGTGGAGTTTGTATTAAAATCAAAGGTTAATAAAACAAAATACCATTCATTTAAATTTAAAATGGAAGAAGAAATTTCAAACTCAGCATATCCAATCCACGAAAAACATTTTATTTTATGCTCCGTTGTAAGGAAAACAATTTCAATAGAGCCAATTTCTGAGGTGAAGCTAAAAAGCCTTCCATCTTCACTTCCATAAGTTTCAGGGTTAAACCAGAAAGCAAGTGTTTTCTGGTCAGAGGAATGGAAACCTAATGCGGCAGGAATTTCTATATAACTGCCTGTTCCGTCAAAACTATATGCACTGTTCGCATTCCCAAACCTGTCTGTTGATAATGTCGCGCCATTAACAATACCATTATACCTATTCCCGCTTTCATCATTTGCATTGCCACTGAAAGGATAATGAGCCACAAGACCGGGTATGACAAAGGGAGTATTACCCGACCAGTTGCCGGCAGCATATCCGTTGTCAACGGCCTGCACGCTCCAATAGTAATTTCCGGCAGGAAGATTGCAGATATAATAACCTAATGAATGTCCTGCATTTCCCTGGACAGGTATAGTCAGATTTCCTGCTGTTATTGAATGAGGGCACAGCATATCAGCACTTCCGGGTGTTCTTCCTATCCTGATATTGTATGTAAGGGCTGCAGAAGGGGTTTCATTATCAGTGGCAGCAGACCATTCAAAAGTTATTCTGTCAGTACCAAACCCGGTACTCACCGGAGCCGGAACCGAAGGAGGCTGGTTTACAGACAGCAGATTATTCCTGAATATTTTCACCACAGTGGTATCGGTTGGGGTATGTCCCATTAAAATGATATCCGGTTTACTGTCATGATTGTAATCGCCCCATTTCACCGAACAGGAATAGAGCTGAGGCAAGGAAAGAGAAACTACACTGAATGTTCCGTTATCGTTCCGGTACAATTCGGTCTTCACGGCAGGCCAGTTAATTTCTCCGGAAATAAGCAGGTCTGAATCGCCATCGCTGTCGTAATCGCACCAGCTGGCTGAAGGCCTGACATAACCGGCAATGCCTGCACTGATATTATTAAATGCTCCATTATCGTTACGATACAGATATGTTTCGCAAAAACCACCGGTAATGAAAACATCCAGATCGCCATCGTTGTCAAAATCTATCCATGAGGCATCGGTCTGGTTCATGGGCTGCAGGTTGGCATTGATATTGGTAAAAATGCCATTATCATTTCTGTAAATGTTTGAAATATTTCCGGCATTGGTTATACCGGTGACCAACAGGTCGAGGTCGGCATCGTTGTCGAAATCTCCCCAGTTGATTGTTCCGTTATCAATGCCCGGAATACCGACCGGAAAATCGGTAAAATTGCCTGCCTGGTTTTTAAATATTTTTGTAGTTCTGGTTCCTGATAAGCCAGTAATGGCGAGGTCTTTGAAACCATCGTTGTCAAAGTCTCCCCAGTCGAAATCGGCAAAGCTGCCAAATCCGGGAAATCCGGCATTGGCGTTAACAAAAGTCCCGTTATTATTATGATAAAGAATAGCCTGGTTGCTTCCGGCCAGAAATACATCAAGGAGGTTGTCGTTATCGTAATCAACCCAGCCACACTTCCCGGTAACAGGAGTCAGTCCGGCATTGATATCAGTAAAAGTGCTGTCATCGTTACGGAATATCTTTGCGATGGAATTTGGTTGGTTGTAGCCACACATCAGAATATCAAGGTCTCCGTCGTTATCATAGTCTCCCCATGCAACCGATCCCTGGTCGGTACCGGGTAAATCGACCTCAACAGCGGTAAATATTGCGGTAGTGGTAAAATTTACTTCATTGCCATAAGCAGTTCCCTGGCTATTGGTAGCATAAGCACGCACATAATAAGTTGTATTGGGTGTAAGTCCGGTCATATTGCTGATAAAAATTCCCGTGCCGCTTCCATCGGTGGTGAATGCGTTGGCAAGGGTTGGGTTTCCGGTGGTATTCCAGCATACACCGCGGGCAGTGACAGGAATTCCTTCATCGGAGGTTACAGTGCCTCCACTATTTGCCGAATTGACTGTGATATTTGTGACGGCCGCAGTGGTAACTGTCGCCAGGATGTTTTTGATGCAGCGGACAGAGAATCCAAATTTCCAGTCATTATATCCCCTTGCTATTGCACTATCGCAATAATAAATACTCCGGCACCAACCCCTGTTGTAAATGTCTTCTTCAGGGCACCACCACCACCCATAATTCAATAAATGCATAAAAACCCCATTATAATATCTTTGCCCACCACCTAACGCAGTAAATCCGCTTTCATTGGTGGTTCCGGAAATAGTACCAAACCAATGGGATGTACCGGTTTCTTTAAGTTTGAGTCCGGCCAATTCTTCTCCTCCTAAATTGCCTGTAAGTACTGTCCAGTCCGTATCGCTTGCAACATGCCAATCTGTCGGACATAATTTATTACTGTTAAATGCTGCATAATAATTATATAATACACCAAATTCTTTACCATATGTTACAGCGTTGTTTTCATAATAACAATAAGCATCTGACGACATATTTGACCACGCTGCTGAGTCGGTAATATTCGGAATAGCAACACCATTCTGGTAATGAGTAGCAGCCAGATTCTGTTTCATCCATATCTGTGTATTAATTTTAACAGTTTTATACTGGTTCCCGTCATAATCTGTAACAATGATGCAGGGTTGAACCGTTACAGTATCGGATGGCTGGCTGATATTGCCCCAAATATCAACCGACCTGATATAAAACCGGTAATTCTGAAAGTTGGTTAATCCTGTAATTGTTTTTACGGTATCATGGATTGAGACAACCGTTACACTGTCAACCTTTACACCATCCTGATAAACCAGGTACCTGGCAATATTAATTATCCGTTCGTAACTCCAATGCAGGGTTACCTGGCCGCTGCCGGGGATTGCCAGCAGGGTTTCAGGGGCATGGTAGTCAGCGTAAAGTGCTGAAATTTCACCAGGTGAAAGAGCACGGTTGTAGATCCGGATGTCGTCTGTTTTTCCGTCGTAATAACCTACCGGAGAAGAAAATGTGCTGTGTTTACCAACTAAAATACTGTTGGTGGAAGATGGTTTTGTTATTGGAGTAAGCGACTCAGCTTGCCATAGACTGTTAATGTATAATTTCGTGGAGTTTGTATTAAAATCAAAGGTTAATAAAACAAAATACCATTCATTTAAATTTAAAATGGAAGAAGAAATTTCAAACTCAGCATATCCAATCCACGAAAAACATTTTATTTTATGCTCCGTTGTAAGGAAAACAATTTCAATAGAGCCAATTTCTGAGGTGAAGCTAAAAAGCCTTCCATCTTCACTTCCATAAGTTTCAGGGTTAAACCAGAAAGCAAGTGTTTTCTGGTCAGAGGAATGGAAACCTAATGCAGCAGGAATTTCAATATAACTGCTTATTCCGTCAAAACAATATGCACTGTTTACACTGTTAAATCTATCTGTAGTAAGTGTTGCACCATTATTTGTTCCATGATTACCGTTTCCACTTTCATCGTTAAGGTTGCTGTTGAAGGGGTACCAGGCTTTCAGGCTGTCCTGCAGGCTGTATTGACCCGGAGATGCAAAATTTAAAAACAATAGCAGGCTAAGAGGTAGTAACAGCTTTTTCATAGGGTATATATTTTTATACCAGATATTTGCACAGATGAGAGTACAAAAAACATCCGTTGATTCCTGAAAATCAGAAAGTCGTTATCTGTGTATATCTGAACTAATCTGTGGCTATATTCCATTACTTCTTAAAATAAAAATCGCCTTTGAGTTTGCTCCATTCCTGCGGGCTTTGGGTGAAATTACTCTTTTTTTCAACCTGAATCCTGGTCTTTTTAAATACACTTTCGATGGGTTGCGGAACGACCATCTGCCGCACCAGCTCTTCGGTAAACAATCCGTTATTGCTTTCTCCGTCCGATGCGGTGGCACCTTCAGAGGTAGCAAAGGCAATAATGGTTCCGCTGGTAGGCGCTATGGCTTTAAAACCACGCTCACTTCCACGCGACCACGAACGGTAGGGATTGTTGCGGCAGGCATCAAGTATCACTACATTGGTGTTGTCGGGGTATTGTTCAAATTCTTCAACAATAAAATTTACAGCAATGGCCTCAAATTTACAGTCGCTCTTATCGTTCAGCACTGCGTCAACCGGAATCAGGAAGTTTTGCCCGTCAACCTGAATGCCATGTCCTGCATAATAGAACAATGCCACCTGGTAATTGCCCAGTTTTTTACTGAATTCGCGGATGGCTTTTTCCATGGTGGATTTATCCGCATCGATTCTCGAAATAACTTCAAAGCCAAGATCCTTCAAAGTAGCTGCCATCAACTGGGCATCATTGGCCGGATTTTTGAGTTTCTGACCTCCGGAGTAGTTTGAATTGCCAAAAACCAGTGCTATGCGTTTCTCGCCGGCTGTCCTGACCGGAGTAAAAGTAACAAAACGGGTTTCGGAGGTCGTTTTTCCTTCAGCATTGGCCACCTCAACATAAAATGAATTTACACCCTGTAATAAAGGAACGGTAATATCGAGCCATGCATTACATTGTTCTGTTTTTACCGGTTTTATTTCCATGGTTGCCGAAAGGGGTTCACCATTGGCAAATACCTCAGTTGAACTCACCGTACTTGCCGAACTGATACAGATTTTAAGGTTAATCGTTTCAGTTTCAATATTGGTATTGTTCTGAACAGGGCTGTGCCAGGTGACAACCGGCGGTTGTAACGGCTGGTAAACAAGAATGCGCGGTTCACTGGTAATAGTTTCTCCCAGATTGGTAATACTCAATTTTATATTATTTATGCCCAGCTGTAAAGGTATTGAATAATGCAGCCGGTATTTATTTTTTGTACCAGCAACACTTTCAACCGAATCGGCCGGGATATCCATGTTTTTCTCATTCATGGTAACCAAACATTTAACAATGCGCGATTCCGAAACAATTTCCCCGGTAATACTGAAACTATTTCCCACCGTATTGCTTTTTAAAATTCCTGGTTTGACCCATGTAAAAACCGGGGGCGTATGTCTGAGGTAATAAATGTTAAAATCATCGGCCATCATGCTAGATTGCAGCCCTATACTGTAACCGGCATAATTTCCGTAAAAACGCACCCCTTTCAGATCAGCCACCCAGATTTCGTTGATAAACAACGAATACCTGCCCTGCTCCTTACGAAGCGTAATTTTATTGTATTCATTGCTTTTCAATACGTTAACAGTGCCTTCAAACAGTTTGTCCAGTTTCCCTTTCGATGCAAAATTGCGCAGCACCACAATTTTCTGCTGCCCGGCCATTTCAATGCGGTAGTGATCAAAATCAGCAGCCATACCAAAAACAAGGGCACCAACACCCTGAACCATCTGAATACGGCTTTCAATCTCAAAATTCCGCGAAGTATCAATGTTTACCTGAATATAACTCAACCCGGTTGAAGCATTGAAATTTTTACATTTAATAAAATAAATACCTTCGTTAAACTCACCGCTCAGCCAGTTATTATCAGTAACCCAGTTGTTATCATTCTTATCGAACTGCTCATGGATAATCACTGCTTTCTCTGATAAACTGTATGATTGGTATTGCGGATAAACATTGCAGAAAATCGTGAGCAGCAATAACAATCCTGCAATCATGCTCAGGTTCTTTTTCATAAAAACATCCTTTTGGTTGTTTTGACTTCCATTCATTTTGTTAAATCAAAGTTACTGTATTAAATTTTCAAATACAACGATTACTGATAGTTTTTGACACAACAAATATCATTTGTAAATTATTGATATACAAAATAATAATTTTTTCAAATCACAAAAATTCAAATAAAATAAAACTACTTGTATATTTCTTTTGCAAAAAAGTAATGATATTAAAACCGGAAAATCATCCTGCTTATTCCAAAAATCCATTAAAAGCCTGTATCTTTTTTGATTTCATAAAAATATATTTTATTTGATGCTAAATATTAAAATGCCATGAATATCGATGATGATGTATTTATGCTGAAAGCCAAACCACGTAACCTATTGGCGGTAAATATTATATCGGTCATTCTTGGGGGTATTATCATCTATCTGATCAGCCGTGTACCACATTACGGAAAAACATTTTTTATGGTAAGCCTGCCTCTGCTTATTATCTGGCTTGTTGGCGATGTATGGGTATGGAATCTGAAAGGTGTGCGCGAGCTGCATATCAGCAAGGAAGGCATAAAGGTGGTAAGAGGTGTTTCGTCAAAAGTTACCTTCATCACACCCGGAGAAATCACCGATGTGCATTTACACAGCAGCATGAACAGAAAAAGCCTGAATATTCTGCTCGGGAAAAAAGTGGTTCATATTCCCGGGATTTACACCTATTATCCGGGCAAAAAATTACATCTATTTTCCGATGCATTTGACGATAAGGAGTTTGATCAGGCTGTTGAACGTATTTTCGCCCTGACGGATAAAAAAAATACGGATGAAAACTGATTGCCACTGCCTGACATTTCAAAAAAAAAAATACAGCATAACCGGAATTAAAGAAATGCAGCAGGTTTGTTTTGTCTGGCCTTTTTTTGCTTAAACTATTAAAAATAAAAGCAAAATACCATCTGGTAATAATATTTTTAATTCATTGCAGGGTTTTAGGTAACAAATTCGTTTATTTGTATTTTATATAAATGTGTTGCACTTGAATGTATTTGTCAATACCGAGATAAAAAAACTGAAACAATTTCTTTCAGTTCCCCGCAATGTGGCCATTGTTACCCATGTCAACCCTGATGGCGATGCACTGGCTTCGGCGCTGGCACTTGGTTTGATTCTGAAAAAAGCAGGGCATCAGACCATGGTAATCTCTCCCAACGAATACCCCGATTTTCTGGCATGGCTTCCCGGAAATGCGGATGTTGTCCGTTATTCACGCAAAAAGAAAAAAGTAATCAACTGGCTCGATGTTGCAGAAATTATGTTCTGTCTCGACCTGAACGAAGCCCGGCGGACAGGTGATATGGAAAAACAGATCCGCCGGTTTGGCAAAACCATTGTGATGATTGACCACCATCCCAACCCCGAAGATTTTGCCAACATCATTATTTCTGATACTACCGTAAGTTCGACGGCCGAATTGCTGTTTCAGTTTATCGATAGAATGGGTTACGGCAGTCTTGTCGATAACGAAGTAGCACAATGCCTGTTATGTGGCATTATTACCGATACCGGTATCTTTTATCATAATTCATCCAACCCGGCCACCTACATTGCCATGGCTCGCCTGCTCGAAACCGGTGTTGATAAAGATATGATTATCAGAAATGTATATCATAATTTTTCATGGCCACGTATGAAAATGCTGGGTTATTGCCTGTACGAAAAAATGGTTGTTTTTCCCGAAAAACATACGGCATACATCAGCCTATCGGCTCAAGAGCTGAATGATTTTAATTATGAAGATGGAGACCTGGAAGGTGTTGTAAATTATCCCCTTTCGATAAAAGGTATTTATTTTTCGGCCATTTTTATTGAGAAATCAGACCATGTAAAAGTATCGTTCCGCTCGGCCGGAAAATTTTCGGTCAACGATTTTGCCCGCCAGCACTTCAATGGTGGAGGACATATTAATGCTTCGGGCGGGAAAACACAGCTTCCCCTATCAGGAGCCCTGCAATATTTTGAACAACTGCTTCCCCAATATGAAAAACAACTTGAACAAAGCCTTTAGCCTTTTTTTTATAGTTTTACTGCTGTCGGTATGTTTTGAATCGTGCAGTAACCATAAATCAAAAGACCGCCCCGATTACAAAATGCTTAAGGAACCACTGATTGGTGCCAACCGCATCATGGTTAAAAACGATTCTGACCGCATTGCAGGGCACGCTAAAAGAATGGGCTGGGCTATGGAACAGACTAAAACCGGCCTGTGGTACTGGATCATACAATCGGCAGGGAAACCAAAGGCAAAAACCGGGCAGGTTATAACACTTGATTACCGGGTTACTTTGCTCAACGGAACTTATTGTTATTCATCCGATTCATCAGGGCCGGTCCGTTTTAAAATCGGGCAGGGAGGTGTTGAAAGCGGGCTGGAAGAAGCGGTACTTATGCTTGGTATAGGCGATACTGCCAAATTTATCATGCCACCATACCTGGCACATGGCCTTACCGGAGATGGGAAAAAAATCCCTGCACGGGCTATAATTATTTATGACATAAGGGTTTTAGCCATATCAAATTAATTTTTACATCAAAATGTTAATTAATTGTGAAAAATAATTAATTTTAGAACCATTAAAAATAAAATGAGCCTTTTGGCTTTATTAGTTTAATTTTCAAATATTTAATGAGAATTCTGGGGTTTATCGGGATTTTATGGATTATTATTGCAGGTTGCGATAGAAAATTTCCGGGCTATTCAAAAACCAGAACCCATATTTATTATAAGCTCCATTCGATAGGAGAAGAAATAAAATATCCAAAACCCACCGATTATATCACTGTCAGTTTTAAATACAAAACCATCAGCGACAGTGTTTTTTTCAGTGGACACCGGACTTTTCAGCTCACCCTTCCCGACTATCCGGGTTCAATTGACGAATGTTTTATGATGCTTTCGCCCGGCGACAGTGCTACTTTTATCATCAATGCCGACAGCCTTTTCAAACGCACCCTGGAAACAACATTGCCTTCATTTATCCAACCCGGAAGTGCCATGAAAGTAGATATTAAAATGCACGATATCAGAACAATGGCCGAATATGAAAGAGATAAGGCAGAATTCCTTAAATGGATTGAAGATTTTGGCGAATATGAAAAGATGGTCCTTAGCCGCTACCTTACCGAAAGGAAAATCAGAAACATAGACTCACTTCAGGAAGGGCTTTACATGCTGACCACCCGAAAAGGAAACGGCCAGAAAATAGAAAAAGGAAATATCGTCACCATCCATTACGAAGGACGTTTCCTCGATGGCAAAATTTTCGATTCGACCCGTAAGCGCAACATGCCGCTCGAATTTGTTTATGGCTCTGAATGGCAGGTGATAAAAGGGATAGAAAATGCCCTTGCATACATGGAAGAATTGCAGAAAGCCATTATTATTCTGCCATCTGAACAGGCATGGGGCAGCAAAGGCTCTTCAACAGGGATTATTCCCCCGTTTTCAACCCTGGTTTTTGAACTTGAAGTAGTAAAAGTGGTCAAAAGAAACAACACTGTAAAAGCCGACTCAACATCTTGATTATAATCACTTTTTTAGCTTTTCGTCTGCATATTATTACACCTTAATGGCACCGTAATTTTAAATGGAAAGGATTTAATAAACCGGCAAGCAACTTTGATACAAATCATTGCAACACGCAATACTTCGGTATCAAAATATGCATTTGTCCATCAATTTTAACGGAATCAGAGACAAATACACAAGCTTTTTCCTATTTTTGCGTTGTTAGATTCCGATCATATCAAAAAATAAAATTTTCTATGAATAAAAAATTGGTATTTATAAGTTACCTTGTTTTTTCTGTTTACATGTTTTCGTGCTCCGATGGTTTTAAAGAAACTCCCGATGGGCTGAAATACAGGTTTATCATACACAATGCCGATTCTGTTGTACCCGGACTGAATGATATTCTGGTGCTTAACATGAAATATACCACCATGAACGATTCGGTATTATCTGAATCACAATCAATCCGGCTTCAGCTGAAAGAACCTTCGCACAAAGGAGGATCGGTTGAAGAAGCATTATCACTGATGCATAAAGGCGACAGTGCTGTTTTCCTGGTCGATGCCGAAGGGTTTTTCATTTTCACCCGCAAATTGCCTTTGCCCGGGTTTATGAAACCGGGCGATAAACTCAGGTTTTATTTCAGTCTAAAAGATATAATCCCTTATGAAGATTTCCAGTTTCAGCGCAAAAGTATTGAATCACAAAACCAGCGCGAAGAGAATGCCCTGCTTGAAGATTTCCTGAAGCGTACCAATATTACGGTTGAACCTACTGCAAGCGGTATGTATATTGTGGAAAAGAAAAAAGGGAACGGAAAAAAACCCACCCCCGGGAAAAAAGTGATGGTACACTATCTTGGTTATTTTATTGATGGACAATTGTTTGACAATAGCTATCAACGCAACCAACCTTTTATTTTCACCTTTGGTACCGGTGAAGTTATCCCCGGCTGGGATGAAGGAATTTCAAAACTGACCGAAGGATCGAAAGCAATGTTTGTCATTCCGTCGCACCTGGGTTATGGCGACAAACAACGCGGAAAAATTCCTCCCTATTCAACCCTGGTTTTTGAAATTGAATTACTGAAGGTAGAGTGAAAAATTTAATCTTCGTTGTTATCGTTTTAAGCGGTACCTGTTTATATGGTCAGTCTTTTTTCAGTCTGCCACAAATTCCTGCCGACAGTTTCAGGATTACCTCCAATGGGATCAGGTATTTTATCTACAGGCATGGCCAGGGGGCTGAAGTAACTCCTGGCGACAGGGTTTATATCGATTATGTTGGCAGGTTTACAAACGATTCTGTTTTTTTTACCACCATCGATAAAGGGCCCCTACCCTATAACCTGAGTTCGGGTCAACTGATACGCGGATTTGAGCAATCGCTGCTTATGCTTCATCAGGGTGACCGGGCAAGAATTATTGTGCCATGGCAGCTGGCCTATGGTGAAAAAAGTTACCGGAATTTTCCGGCACGCAGCAACCTTATTTTTGATGTGGAAATTGTTGCACTCTGGGCAGACGACCCTCCCGAACCTTTTATTAACGGTCCCGTTAACTGGCAAAAAACCCGTTCAGGGCTGGAATATTTTATCGTTGATTCAGGCAATAATCAAAAGCCAGGTAACAATCAACGTGTTTTGATGCACTACACCGGATATTTTACCGATGGCACTATTTTTGATTCCTCGGTGAAACGCGAAAATCCCTATGAATTGATTGTTGGTGATGGAATGGCTATTAAAGCATGGGACGAAGCTGTGCAGATGATTGGCAAAAACGGAAAAATCCGTATACGCTCGCCATGGAAACTGGCTTACGGAAAAAAAGGACTCTATCCTGTTGTGCCCCCAAAAACCAATGTAATTTTTGATATTGAGCTGGTAGAAACTTTCCCTGAAGTTGAGATTATTCCTTTCGATACAACAAATATTACCTGTACAACTACACCCGAAGGCATAAAAATCTGGATTATCAGTACAGGAAGTGGTGAAATCATAGATACCAGTAAAGTGGCGAGTGTTCACTATTCAGGCTACCTGAGCAACGGAAAATTATTCGATTCGTCGGTAAAACGGGGCAACCCGGTGCTTATACCGGTGGGTGCAGGGATGGTCATACCGGGATGGGAAATAGCCCTGCTGCATTTACACAAAGGCGATAAAGCCCGTATTTTCATTCCCTACCGTTATGGCTACGGAAAAAAAGGCAATAAACCGCTGGTTCCGCCAAAAGCAGATTTATATTTCGATGTGGAAATTGTGGAAATTTTTTAAAACCCAATGACGGGTTGATTATAAGCAGTTTGCCAACACTTTCTGCTTATTTCATCCGGACGATGAAAACATTAAACATCCCTGACCTTCAACAAATAATATCCTGTTGTGATAAGAAAATTTCTCAGGTACGGCACCTTTGCCAGGGGTGTCCATAATCTACGGGGTTTAAGTCCGAATTTAATTTCATAATTCGGATTGATAAAATAATATCCTGCTTTACTGATGGTGTACCCCTCCTGACGGCAAATTTTTAAAAACCGGCCAATAGAGATGCGGGTGTCACGTACTTCGAAAAGTTCATTAATACGGTATTCAGGCTCTTTAAACAACCTTAGCAAACTACGATATAAAAACCGTGGTAACAGATGTATCCATGGCATAAGTGCCAAAAATTTTGAGTAGCACATCTGCTGATGCCCGCCAAATGGCATTTCCCATGGTGGAAAAGCAATAAAAATGCTGCCCCCGGGTCTCAGCATTTTTTTTATTCCCGACAGTAATTTTTCCTGTCCGTAAATATGTTCAAGGGTATCTTTGAGAATAATCAGGTCAAACTGCGATTCAAACCGTGGAATAAAATCATATACATCACCATGAAAAAACCTGATATTTTGCATGGTTTCAAGTTCCGGGTAAAATTTTGTGGCATTTTTTATTTTACTCTCGGTAAGATCAATCCCGGTAACATTACAAGCCCTGTTGATAAAAGGTTTCAGGTTGCCGCCTTCACCACAGCCAATTTCAAGTATTTTTAAACCCGGTTGTATCATTACTTCATTTTCAATAAACGGAATAATATATTTTTCGGTGTTTAATGCCTGTTCATTAAAATATTTTTCACGGTTGGCATGATTATCAAACATATACAGATCTGATTAAATTATTTTATCATGAATAAGAAATTTTCACTTTTTTAACCAGCCACATAGAAGGGATGGTATTAACGGTATAATTATTTTGTTAATTTAGGCGTAAAATTACACTTTTCCTTTCAATATTGACAAAACCATCTTATATGGGCAAAGCCATTAAAAAAGATCAGGTTAAACCTAATTCACCAGCCAACAGATGGATGATATGGGTGATCGTGATAACCGGATTTTTGTTTTATATCAACACTTTAAACAATCAATATGCCCTCGACGACAGCATTGTTATCACCCAGAATCAACTCACCAGACAAGGTCTCCAGGGTATTCCCAAAATATTAACAACCGATTCGTTTTATGGTTTTTTCGGCCAACAGAAAGACCTGGTTGCCGGAGGCCGGTACAGGCCTTTGTCGCTGATAACCTTTGCGATGGAATATGAATTTTTTGGTCTTAAACCTGCATTCAGCCATTTTATCAATATGCTCCTTTACTGCCTTACGTTATGGATGCTTTTTAAAATTCTCAACCGGCTGTTTAAAACTTCTGATAACCAGCACTGGATCAGGCATATTCCTTTTCTTGCCGTCATGCTTTTTGCTGTACATCCCGTACACACCGAAGTGGTTGCCAACATCAAGGGACGCGACGAAATTCTATCGCTTGCAGGTGCACTGGCCGCTTTCTGGTATTTGCTGAACGACTACGAAAAACCATCGGCCATCCATAAATTACTTGCCGGACTTTTCCTTTTCCTGGGAATGATGTCGAAAGAAAATGCCATCGTTTTCCTGTTGCTTATTCCATTAGCATTGTGGTATTTAAAAGGTGCCCCGTTCAGAAAAGCATTTCAGGCATTCCTGCTGTTAGCTGTTCCCTCCGTTTTATTTCTCTGGATCAGACAATCCGTGCTGGGTAGTTTTTCGGCCAGTCCTCCCCAGGAACTGATGAACAATCCTTTTGCACATGCTACTGAAATGCAGAAATTTGCCACTATTTTCCTCACATTTGCATGGTATGTCAGATTATTATTCATACCCTGGCCCCTCACCTACGATTATTATCCATATCATGTACCTTTGGTAAACTGGACTCATTGGATGGCCATTTCAGGCCTGCTCATTGTAATTTTGCTTCTTGTTATTACATGGATATTCTGGTATAAAAAACATCCCGCAGGATACTTTCTGCTTTTTGCCATGGTGGCTTTTTTGCCTATGTCAAATCTTGTTTTTCCGGTTGGTACTTTTATGAACGAAAGATTTTTGTATGCACCATCCATCGGCTTCTGTGTGATTGTCATGTGGTTAGTGGCTGAAAAAATTCTTCCTCAGCCCCGGCATGAAGGATGGAAAGGAGGTAAAAAATTCTGGGTTTCTATGCTCTTTATTACCTGGGGTGCCCTGACTTTTTCACGGAACTACACCTGGAAAAACGACTTTACCCTTTTCACCACCGATGTAAAAACTTCGGTCAATTCGGCCAAAGGGAACTGCACAGCCGGTGGCAACCTGTGGGAAGCAGCCGTTAAACTTAACGATGCAAAAAAACGGGATTCACTGCTACGGATGAGCCTTTTTTACCTCGATCGCGCCGTAAAAATTTATCCGCAATATAACGATGCACTATTGCTCCGGGGCAATGCCATCTGGGAAATAAAACACGATTTTGATGCTGCTTCAGAACAGTATTTCAATATTTTAAGCCGAAGCCCTCAACATCAACATGCCAGCCAGAACCTGATGATAATTACTTCAAAAATTCAGGATTACGATAAACGACTGGCAACTTACAGGAAAATTACTGAAATCAACCCAAAGAATGATGAAGCATTTTACCAGGCAGGGGTTATCCTAGCAAGAAATAAAAACGACTTTGCAAAAGCAACACTGATGTTTGAGACAGCGTTGAAAATTAAACCTTCAAGGGTTGAAATATATAAAGACTTAGGGGTTGCCTATGGTTTTATGAAACAATACGGCCTTAGCCGGGATGCCCTGTTAAAAGCCTATGAAATGGATAAAAACGATCCGCAAACCTGTTACAATCTGGCACTTACCTATATGGCACTTAATCAGAAATCTGAAGCTGAACTATTTATGCAGAAATTTCGTGAAATGGAAGCCATCAAACAAAACGGAAAAAATAAATAATATTATTTCAATTGCTTTATGCTCAACGGTATGTATAAGCAATCGTATCCTGGTTTCCGTCGTTATCAGTGTCGATGCGCCTTACCGGATAGTTTTTATCGTTGTAGGTAAATGCAGAAACAGTAGTGTCAGCATGTTGCAAAGTCCCTTCTATATCATATTCTTCTTCAATCATCTGTATTATGTTGTTGATTGATCCATAATTCCTGTCAATAAAAAAATCATTGAATCCCATATAAGCACTGTATTTATCATCATACTGCATGAGCTGCCTGGCAGCCAGGTAATATTTCGGGCTATCATCAGGGGTTTTATCCATCGGCTGGGTGTAAGTGGCAATGGTGGTAATATTGTTGCCTGTATAATGGTAAATATCGTAAGAGATTACCATTTCGCCTGATTGGGGCAGGATGGTTTTTAATGTATCAATTTTGTCGCCGCTATAATGAATTAATAAAGAAATAAAATTTTTAAAAGTGGTTTCAGACGGATAATAGAAATCGAGCCGGGAAAGTTTATCATCGTTATAGATAAACCCGATGTATTGTAATCTTTCAAAATTGATTTTTGGTTTGTCAGGATGTTGCATGGCGGTTATCTTTTTTAAAACCTTCCCGGTGAATCCTTTATCCTGGTAGCTATTACCATAAATGTCGATCCGTTGTAATTTTTTGTTTAAATACGTTAATGCCTGGAAAGTGCTGTCGTAATACCCGGAGTACCTTGAAAATGTTTTCAGCGTATCAAGCCTGTTCTGATTCCATATATATTGGTTTGTAAGCAGGCGATTTTCTTCTTTTATAATATATTCCACATGGGATGTGATGTAATCTTCTTTTTTTTCACAACCCAATAAACAACCGGCTAATACCGCTGCAACGCATAAAAATACAAGCTCTTTCATTGTATAAACCATTAATTAAATTGTGCTAAAGATAAAAAATATACCTATGTTTCAATACGGTAATTTTGTCTGAGTTATTTAATAAATTTGCATAATAACCGTGAGGCGGGAAAATATGATTTCAGAATTCAGTAAATATATTCAGCAACATAACCTTTTTAACAGGGAAGACAATCTGCTGGCTGCTGTGAGCGGTGGTGCCGATTCGGTGGTAATGCTTCACTTACTTATCGAAAATGGTTTTAAACCGGCCATTGCTCACTGCGATTTCCAGCTCAGGGGAGATGAATCGGACCGTGACCGTTTTTTTGTGGAGAAGCTGGCAGAAAAATATCGTCTTAAAATTTTTGTCCATCGCTTCGATACCCGGTTATTTGCCCGCCGGCAGAAAATATCTGTTGAAATGGCTGCCCGCAGGTTGCGTTACGAGTGGTTTGAAGAATTACTGATCAATGAACATTATTCAAAAATTCTGGTTGCCCATAACAGTGATGACAATGCCGAAACCATACTGCTAAATTTTATACGCGGAACAGGCTATGCGGGGCTTTCGGGAATGAAACCCCTGGCCGGAAACATTGCGCGACCTTTATTGTTTGCAACAAGGCAAATGATTGAGGATTATGCCTGTAAGGCGAATATTGATTATGTCAACGACAGCACCAACGCCGATAAAAAGTACCGCCGCAACTATGTCCGTCACACCCTGATTCCTGCTATAAAAAAAATAAATCCTTCTATCGTTGCCACGCTTAACCAGAATGCTCGGATAATGGAAGAAACATCTGTTTTAATGGATGAATACTTCACCAAAATAAGTCAGCAAATAACAAAAAATTCGGGCAGCCGGACAGAAATTGATCTCACAACCATTCAGCATCATCCTGTGGTTTCTACTATTTTGTACAAACTGCTTCAGGCTTATGGTTTCAACAGCACACAAACAACTGATATAGCATCAGTATTAAGCGGAAGGTCCGGAAAAACTTTTTTTTCGGCATCGCATTGCTTATGTATCGACAGGGATAAACTCATCATCAACAATATAGCATCAAATAATGATGCAGAATACCTTATATACGAACAACATCAACCAACGAATGACTTTCCATTAGCTATCAGCTGTTCGACCGGAAAATTTTCTGATTTTGAAACCATTGAAACCGGCAGCCATATCCTGACCGTTGATTATGATAAACTTGCTTTTCCGTTAACACTTCGTAAATGGCGCAAAGGCGACCGTTTTTATCCTTTCGGGATGAACCGGTCAAAAAAACTCAGCGATTTTTTTACCGATCAGAAAATCGCTCTTCCCGATAAAGGAAAAATATGGATATTGCTCTCAGGAAATGATATTGTATGGATTGCAGGGTTTCGGGCCGATGATCGTTTCAGGATTACAAAAACAACAAAAACCTTTTGGAAATGCCGGTTGCTATGAATTAAAAAACTAAATGATAAATATTTAAATACAAATACACAGAAACCGGTACAATTTTAATCATCCACCATTGTTTTCATAAGACAGAATTGCATAAAGTTATTACCTTTGCAAAGGTATTTTTAACCTGTAACCGTTAAAATATTTAACAGCAAATGATCAGGATAAGGTTGATTTTCGTTATTGGTTTGCAACTCCTTTTTACCCTTTTGCTGTCGGCACAAAAACTTCCGCCGGCTGCCGAAAAAGCTTTCAAGGCAGGAGAAAAACTTAAATATACCGTTAGTTACAGCCTCTATATGGGAGTGGATGTAGCTGAATTACTGATAAAAACCGAACAGGAAATGCTCAATGACAAACCCCATCATAAAATCAGTGCCAGGGCAATTGTTTATAATTATTATGAAACACTGATGAATGGTGATTTTGGATATCAGTCGGTGATAGACCAATCCACTTTCCTGCCGAAATTGTACCTGCGATATTTTAAACGAAACAACACCGAAGAAAAAAGGATTGTGATCCTGAACCAGGCAAAACAGCTTGCTGTTGAAAAAGATACGAAAAAAAAATTCAAAATCGGCACCAACTCACATGATATGATGTCGGTATTGTTTTACCTGCGCTCGCTCGATTTTGAAAAAGCAACACCTGGCACAGTAATTCCAGCCAATATGATTGTAAGCAACAGCACTTATGATATATCGTTCAAATATGTCGGAAAAGAGGAAGTAAAATTAAAAGCCGGCAATATCATCTGCTACAAAATTTCGCCCCGGCTGCCGCAAAACCTGATTGATGGGTTCAATAAATTCTCGCCCAAAAACGATAAACTCATCAAATCGAACGACCAGATTAATTTTTTTCTTAGTGCCGATAAAAATAAGGTGCCTGTAAAATTTTCAACAGTAACCAACCTTGGCACGATTGAAGTATTGCTCTACCAGTACGAACAACTGGCCCAGCAGGGATTGCTGAAATAACAGGGGCAGTTACAATGGTTTTGCCACTGCAATGATATGCCCGTCGGGATCGGCAAAATAACCAGCTTTATGTCCCCAGTTGCGGGGTTTTACCTCATCAATGATCAGTGTACCTGATTTCCTGGCATTTTCCAGCATTTTTTCAGGATCGTCGCAAACAATGTACAGTTCACACCTTGGAATTCCTTTTGCAATGGAAGGATCAGGCATCAGAGGACAGATATAACGGGCTATTCCTTTGCAGGGCATCAGGCCAAGTTTACTCCCTCCCGGAAGGTCAAATTCTGTCATTCCTTCTACATCCAAAACAGGAATAAGGTCAAGTACCTGGCTGTAAAAAGCACAACTTTTATGCTGATTGTCAACATAAAGAATAAACTCAACATGAAGCAGGTTCATAAACCCAAAAACTGATATTTACACGTAATCGCGGCGAATGATCAAACCTTTTTCTTCCATCTCGCGGGTTGCCATCTGTATAAGATTGACTTTTTCATTCAACGGAAGAAAAGCTGATTTAAAACCATTAAGAATTAAATATTTCAGTTCATCGGGGGTGAAATGATATTTATCAATGGCAATCATATATTCATCGGTAAGTGTGATGCCCGATACCAGCCTGTTATCTGTATTCAGGGTAACCCTGATTCCGTAATCAAAATAAAACTTGATGGGATGGTGGGCAAAACTGGCAACAGCTTTGGTCTGCACATTTGATGTAATACACATCTCGAGCGGGATACGATGATCGTTGACATAGTTCAGCAGGTCACCGTCTTCCCTGAGCCTTGTACCATGTCCGATGCGGTTGGCACTGATGGTATGAATAGCCTGATGGATGGATGGCGGGCCATAAGCTTCGCCGGCATGGACTGTAGTATTAATGTTATTGTTAATGATGAGGTTAAAGGCTTCAGCATGTTTTTTGGCAGGAAAATTTTCTTCAGCACCGGCCAGGTCGAAACCTACCACACCCCTGTTTTTGTATGCTACCGTAAGTTCAGCCAGGATGAGCGACATATCGGTATCCATGTGACGAATGGAGCAGATAATGATACCTATTTTGATATTAAAATCGCGCTCTGCCATATTTTTCCCTTTTAACACAGCCTCTACAATCTGGGTAAGTTTAAGGCCATTGTTGATATGCAGGATGGGAGAAAACCGGATTTCGAGATAACGTACATTTTCCCTGGCACAATCTTCGGCAAGTTCGTAGGTGGCACGGGTAAGCGCATCGGCTGTCTGAAGCACTGAAGTGGTAATATCAAAAACTTTAAGGTATTCTTCAAGGCTCTGGCAATCCATGCCTATGGTGAGTATCTTTTTCAGTTCATCAGGTTTGGTTGACGGTAGGGTAACACCGGCATCTTTGGCTAGTTCAATAATGGTTTCAACCCGCATTGATCCATCAAGATGGCAATGCAATTCGGCTTTGGGCAGGCTTTGTACAAATTCGCGTGTAAGTTCAATCATGGCTTTTACTTTTATATAACGTTAATTTAGTATTTTTTGTTTTTATGATGCCCTGAATAAATCAGGAAAACAGCAGGCTTTTTATGCAGGTCGGGGCGATGCTTTTTCCAGTTTTCAACGGTCATGGTTGCGATAAATTCACTTGCCCCGGTAAGGTCGCAGGCAATGCCCAGTAAAGTATTGCTATGACAAACACGGATAATTTCGTCAAACATCTGCATATTGCGATAAGGTGTTTCAATAAAAACCTGGGTGCTACCGGCAGCCATTGTCTCGGCTTCGATTTTTTTTATGGATTCGGAACGTTTTTTTGCTTCGATGGGCAGGTATCCATGAAAATGGAACTGTTGTCCGTTCATTCCCGACGACATTAGGGCAAGAATAATGGAAGAAGGCCCGGTGAGCGGTTTAACACGAATGTTGCATTCATGAGCCATGGCCACAATCACATTCCCGGGATCGGCTACTGCCGGTACTCCTGCTTCTGATATCAGGCCTGTATCAGATCCTTTTTTCAGCGGGTCAATGTAGGCCGGTATGGTTTTGGAATCGGTATGCTGGTCAAGAACAAAAAAGGTTACTTCATCAAAAGACACATTAAAACCGGCTTTTCTTAAAAAACGTCTTGCACTTCGTTCATCCTCCACGATAAAATGCCTGATGTTTTGAATATACCGTAAATTTCCTGCCGGAATAATTTCGTCCAGTGCTGCATCTCCGAGAGGAGAAGGTATCAGATAAAGTGTTCCTTTCATACGGAATATTGAGGCAAAATTAACAAAACATAATTAAAAACCTTATATAATCAGATATTTCATACAGAAATTCTTATTAAGCTATTTTATTTCAATATGTTACATGAAGCGTCGTTTACATAACCCAAAAAATGATGCAATGCGTTGTTTCAAAATAACTTAACTCAGTTCATCCCTGAAAGGCAATTCCTCTGCAATTTTATGATGGTTAATCCAAAACTTAGTATTTATTTTGCATTAGTTTGGCAAAACATGAAATATATCCGTATACTCCTCAACCGCAATTTTATCCTTATGGCCGCTATTGTTGCAGGTCTTGCCCTTGGCGATGAAGTTTCGTTTATAAATCATTTCTCGCTTTACATTTTAGGTGCAGTCATGGCTTTTTCGGCTACATCGCTGGCAACAAATGAATTACTTCCGGTCAGCAATGCCATCCGCATCAGTGCCAGTTCGGTTTTGCTAAATTTCATTGTTTTTCCTGCCATTATCCTGACTGCTGCCTGGTTTCTCATCCCCGACAAGTTGATTTTTTACGGGTTTGTTGTTATTGCTGCTTCACCGGCAGGTGCTGCCATCATTCCTTTCACGACCATGCTGGGTGGTGATTTGAAATACAGCATCATCGGTGTTTCAGGGATTTATCTGGCATCGGTTTTTATTACCCCTTTTATGATCGAAATTTTTACTGCACAATCAAACCTTTCGTCGTTTCAATTATTAATGATGATGATGAAAGTGATTATTATTCCGCTATTTATTTCAAGGTTACTTTTAGTCAAATCATTAAAGCATTTTACGGTCAGGTGGCGGGGAAAAATAACCGACCTGGGTTTTGCGCTTATCATTATAGGTGCCGTAGGATCCAATCAAAACCAGATATTCACAGATTATCAGCTGATGCTGATTTGTGCCTTTATCCTGATGGCCGGCATTTTTGTTCCGGGGATATTGTTCCATTATGTCAGCACCCGCCAGTCAATACCCCTGCCCCGTACCATAAGTATGAATATGATGCTGACCATAAAAAGCTCGGCATTTACCACCGCTGCATCATTTGCACTTTTCGGGCCGGCTGCCACATTACCGTCGGCTGTACTTGCCGTAGTGGTGCTGCTTTATTTGATTTTTCTCGGGTTTTTGTATCAAAAAAAAAATAACGCATTTACATGAAAATCACATTTCTCGGAACAGGCACCTCGCAGGGAATTCCGGTAATAGGCTGCGACTGCAGGGTTTGTATGTCAGACGACTTACGCGATAAAAGGTTGCGGACTTCCGTTTATATCGAAACCGATGATGCAAAAATAGTGATCGATACGGGTCCCGATTTCAGACAACAGATGTTGCGCGAAAAAATAAAGCATATCGATGCCATTCTGCTCACCCACGAACACAAAGACCACATTGCCGGTCTCGACGATATCCGGTCGTATAACTATTTCCAGCAGAAACCCATGGATATTTATGCCTCCGGAAATGTGATGAAAGCCTTAAAAAACGAATACGCCTATATCTTCGCCAAAGAGAAATATCCCGGAATACCACAGGTAATTCTTCATTACATTGATAAAGAACCATTTAAAATTAATCAAACTGAAATTATACCCATTGATGTTGTGCATCTTCAAATGCCGGTAAAAGGATTCAGGACAGGAAAGTTGGGATATATTACCGATGCAAGTTTTATTCCGGATGCGGAAAAATTAAAACTTCACGGACTTGATATATTGGTAATTAATGCCTTAAGGGCAAAACCTCATATTTCCCATTTCAACCTTGCCCAGGCGCTTGCAATCATTGAAGAGTTAAAGCCCAAAAAAGCTTTTTTGATTCACATGAGCCATCAGTTTGGTCTTTATGCCGAAATGGAAACACAATTACCAGTCAATGTTTTTATTTCGTACGATGGCCTTTCGGTGGAATGTTGAGTAAAAATCATACCGTTATCTCAGGGTAGGGCGAAATAGCATACGGATTATTAAACACTTAAAACTGTTTTTTTAATTATCAAAAATCACACAAAAGTAGTATTGCCGGAATGAAACAAATTTCATATTTTTAAATGGATATTCAAGGTGAATTTTAATGTAAAAAAAATCAAATAAAATAAAGATTATCAGGAAGATTATTACTTTCCGGAATTAAAGTTTTTTTTGATTTATTAATATTTTTTATAGCATACTACTGAATTACAACAGCTTATGAAAACAAAACTCAAGTTACTGATGCTGTTCCTCATGACCGGGGTATGGGCATATTCGCAAAAGATTGACAATATTTCTTTCCAGATGGATGGTGATAAAGTGAAAATATTCTATACCCTTACCGGTGATTATGCCGAGCAGACCTTTGAAGTGAAAATCTATACATCGGTCGATAATTTTGAAAAACCGCTCGAGCAGCTGGATGGCGATGCCAATAAAAAAAATATTCTGCCCGGCAAAAAGGAAGTGAAATGGGATGCCAAGAAAGAATACAAGTTGTTTGAAGGCAATATTTCGTTTAAAATTGTTGCCAATGTGGTATCGAATTTCTGGATTTCGTCGCCCACCAAAGGCGATGTACTTAAACGCGGTCAGGATATTGAAATTGCATGGGAAGGTTTCAGGCCAACGGCCAATCTGAAAATATCGGTGGTTTATCCTGGCGGAAAATCGGCCGATGTTGCTACCTATGTTACGGGAAAAACTTACCGCTGGAAAGTGAAAGGCCCTGTTGGCAAAGGAGCTTATATCAAAGTTTCGGAAATGGATAACCAGAAAAACTTTGCCAAAAGCGGGGCATTTGTTATAAAAAGAAAAATTCCGCTTGCCGCACAGGGTGGTATTGTTGCCGTAGGTGCAGGTGCTGTATTGTATTATTTGCTTAAGCCGGTGGAAGTGCCACCATTGCCCTTACCTCCTGATCCGAGTAAATAAAAATGTAATGTCTTAAAAATAAATATAAAAATGTCAAACCATTAAAAATTATCAATATGAACAACCGACACACTTTAGCCATGTTATTCACAATTGTGATGTTAACTGCTGCAACCACTGTATTTGCCACCACCCGAAGGGTAAACAACAACACCGGCATAACCGGCAGCGTTTATACAACCCTCCAGGCTGCTTACGATGCTGCTACGGCCGGCGATACATTAATACTTGAAGGTTCAAATACTTCGTATGGCGATCTTACCCTGACCAAAAAACTGGTGATTTTTGGTACCGGATATCACCTTACCTCAAACCCACAAACACAGGCCAGCCTGCTCACTGCAAAGGTTGACAATATCACGTTCAATTCGGGCTCGGCAGCTTCGGTCATTATGGGTTGCACCATCAACAGCATTACCGTAAATGCCAACGATGTAATCATTGCCCGCAATTATATCCAGGCAACATCAGGAAACACCATCAGTTTAAACAGTGCTACCAATATTATCATTCAACAGAATATTGTTTGGGGAATGATAACCAATATCGCCGGGAAAACCCCATCGGTGGTAATCAGGAATAACCTGCTTTCACAAATTACCTTTTCTTCAACCATCACATCAGCCCTTATTATTAATAATACCATTGTCCCGGATAATTGGACTGGCAATTATTATATGGTTTCTACTCCCGGAATTGATGTAAATAATTCAATCATTATGAATAACATAGTAAAAACTTATGTTGGATACTATGGCCATAGTGGACATATTTTGTTTGATGCTAACCAAAATAATACCATATCATATAATATAAGCAGCCAGACCGACCCGGCCAATGGTGTTGGCAGCAATAACCAGTTTGGTGTAAATATGACCACCATTTTTGCCAATGGAAGTGGAAACATTGATAAAAATTACGTTGTAATTGCGGGAAGTGTTGCTGAAAACGGCGGACAGGGTGGTATTCAATGTGGTATGTTTGGTGGTGATTATACTTATGTTTTATCAGGTATGCCGCCCATCCCGCATATTTATAAACTCGATGCCGATCCGGCCGGGAATAATACCAACCCGCTGGATGTTAAAATCAGCGTTAAATCGCAGAATTAAAATATCAGTATTTCTCTGTACCAGAAGATATAGCTGGTATATTTTTGTATGAAAAAGGATTGCCGTACTTTGAATTGAAATGAAACATATAATTACCAGGTGCATGAAAAAGATCATTGTCATGGCCTTAACACTGCTGACAGGCAGCGGGCTGTTTTCGCAAAATGTGACCAAATTCGAATATTTTTTCGACACCGATCCGGGATATGGAATGGGGACAGCCGTTCCCATTGGTAGTCCGCAGGCCAATGTCAGCAATTTTACCTTTAATATACCGGTAACGGGCCTGGCCAACGGTTTTCATCATTTTTTTATCCGTGGGATGGATGCCAATGGCAAATGGAGTATCACGCAGCGTCAGAATTTCTTTAAACAGGATGTGCCTGTCACCAGCAATCCCTATGTTGTTAACAAACTGGAATATTTCATTGATGATGATCCGGGTTATGGCCTGGGGACAGCAGTGGCATTAACGCCGGCAGCAAATATTTCAAATTTTGCCGTTGTAATCCAGGTAGGAAGTTATACGGACGGATTTCACAGCTTTTCGGTAAGGGCACTCGACAGTAAAAAATCATGGTCAGAAGTGATACGGGTACCATTTTTTAAATACACTTACGCTGCTCCGGTAACTCAAAACATTACAAAAATTGAATATTATTTTGACACCGACCCCGGATATGGCAGCGGATTGAACCTGACATTTACGCCGGGCAGCAACCTGGTAGACCTGCTTGGAACAATACCCGTAGGACAGCTTACCCCCGGATTTCATAAGCTCTACATCCGTGCCAGGGACAATGCCGGAGCATGGAGTTTGACACATGTCCGTTCGTTTTACAGCGATATATTGCCCAGCAATACCAATAAAAATATAACAAGAATAGAGTATTTTTTCGATACCGACCCTGGTTATGGAAGTGCTAACTGCGGACTGGTGAGCTTTACACCCGGTAACAACCTGGTCAATATTACAGCAGAAGTACCAGTTGGTTCGTTAACACCGGGCTTTCATAAAATTTATATCCGGGCCAAAGATGAAACCGGAGCCTGGAGCAATGCCCATTACCGTTCGTTTTTCAGCGATATTCTCCCAGGTACAAACATTCCGAACCTGACATACGGAGAATATTTTCTGGATACCGATCCCGGTTTTGGCAACGGAGAAGAAATAAACTTTAATCCTTCGGCAAACCTTGTAAACCAGGTTTTTGCAGTCGATCTTACAGGAGTTACTAATGGGTTCCACAAATTATTTATCCGTTTTAAGGATGCCAGTGGGAAATGGTCAACTGCTGTGAGGCACGATTTCTTTGTAGTGCCACCACCTCCGGGTGCTTCTCCAAACATTACCTACATGGAATACTTTATTGATACTGACCCCGGATATGGCAGTGCCACGCAAATTTCAGGATTTACACAGGGTACTGATATCCAGAATTTTATACTTACCCTTCCTTTAAATACTGTATCAGCAGGTTTCCACTCCCTGTTTATCAGGGCACGCGATGCGCAGAAGCGCTGGAGTCATACCATGGTGCAGCGTTTTTATAAAGATAACCTGCCTCCTACGGTTGTTTCACAGATTGCTGAATTAAAATATTTTATCGGACAGGGCAACGCTATTGACTATAATGCATTTATCCCGGTAGCTGATTTTACCCCTGCCCTCAATGTGGAGGATTTTATATTTTCGATACCGCTCCCAACCGAGCAATTCCCGGTAGGATATTATAAAATATATGCCCTGGCAAAAGATCTGAATGGCCGTAGCACTACCATTGCTGTTGACTCATTCAGGGTTTGCGATAATGTGGCTGAAGCCAGTTTCTCTTTTGAAGTTGCCAGCCGGACTGTTACTTTCACCGATCATAGCCTACTTGCATTCAGCTATTTATGGAACTTTGGCGATGGAACAACATCAACCGAAGCAAACCCGGTACATACCTATTCAGTGAACGGAAGCTACAATGTTTGCCTTACAGTTACGAACGATTGTAACGAATCTACCTATTGTGATTCGGTTTCGGTAACATACAATGCCCCACCCAGTTCGACAAGTTTTGATGTTGCCATTGACGAAGACCAGCATTATACTTTTGCTTACAGCAGTTTCAGTTATTACGACGAAGAAGGCAATGCCCTCAATCACCTGTTGCTTACCGAAGTATCGCTTGCCACCGGTGATAGCCTTGTGGTTAACCATGTACCTGTCGGAACCGGCTCACAGATTCTGAAAAACGATATCAGTAATTTCCAGTATGTTCCGGCTGCCGATCAGGCTGGATACCGCGGCTATCTGCGGTTCAGGGTGAGTGATGGCATTACTTACAGCACGTATGAATATACCATTAATTTCACCGTTACGGCTATCAATGATCCGGCAACCTATACCCTTTCCAATGCTGCCATTGTTGTCATCCAGGATGCCGGAGAAATGACCATCTCAAACTGGCTGCAAAACCTCGATGATGGCGATCCGAATGAAGACCAGACCATTAACCTGCAAATTTATGTCATTGAAGGCAACAACCTGTTTGATGTTTATCCTATCCTGAATAACAACGACCTGCGTTTCACTGTTAAAAACGGAGTTACAGGTATGTCACGCTGCAGGCTCACCATTACCGATTACGGTTATAACCCCAGTTATAATACGCAAAATGCCAATTTTACCATTGAAATAAAACCCTTTGCAGCACAGCTTGCAGCCAACAAAACTGAAGCCTGTACCGGAGAGGAAGTTATTTTTACTTCTACCTCACCGACACAGGGTGTTAGTTTTGCATGGGAATTCGGGCAGGATGCCAATCCGGCAACCTATATAGGCCCCGAACCTGACCCTGTGGTTTACAGCACCCCGGGAACCAAATCCATTAAACTCACCATTGCCGGTTTCGGAAGAACTGACAATAAAACCATCAACATCAACATTCTGCAGACACCAACAGCTGCTTTTCTTACCGGAGCCAATATTTTCCCGTTGTATGATACGGTATATTTTTATAATACTTCGATAGGTGGATTAAGATATGAATGGAACTTTGGCGATGGAACGCCTATTCTTGTAAAAACAACCACCGTTGCTGTCAAACATAAGTATGTAGCTCAGGATCAGGACACTTTCCAGGTTGTGCTTACGGTAATAAACGGTATTTGCTCTCATGCCTATGCACAGACCATCAAATTTATCAATGCCAACCCTCCGCAAATATTAACAGAAAACTTTGCCAGTGAATATGTTAGCTCAACCACAACCACGGTTGGTGTGGTAGCAAAAGACTTGTTCTATCCGCTGGGTACGGCAAAATTTTATTACAAAGGCATATCGGGTAACCAGTGGAGTTCGCGAATTGTTACGTTGGTAAGAGACAGCGTTTACGAAACCACGATACAGGAAACCATGGGCGATCAGGTTGGAATAGCTTATTTCTTCGATGTTTTTAACAATCTCGGACTTAGACGAAGAAGCAATATCGGTTATGCATATCTGAAATATGAAGGATCAGGCTTACCTGTTCCCAATTTATCCTTTGGGCCTACGGTTGATAAATACCAGATTATTTCTATTCCACTGACCCTTCAGAACAGCGAAGTAAGTTCGGTACTTGACGAACTTGGACCTCATGATAACACCAAATGGAGGCTTTTCCATTATACCCCTACCAAATTGTATGAATATCCTGCAGATTTCCAGAATTTTGAAAAAGGAAAAGGCTACTGGCTCATTGCACGCAACCAGACAACCATTAACACCGGTTCGGGAACAACCCATTCGGGGGTGAATTTTGAGAATTTCAGCATTTCGCTGCGACAGGGCTGGACACAAATCGGAAACCCATATACTTTCAATGTCAGCTGGCAAGATATTCTGGATGCTAATCCCACCTATGCCAGCGAAATAGGTTCACTCAGAACCTACACCAACGGTTCTTTCGCCAATGCAACCGTGTTACGGGCTTTTGGAGGAGGTTTTGTTTTTGCCAACCAATCAGGTATTGAACTGATTATTCCTATAAAACCAACATCGGCCACCAAATCAGGTGTGGCTTCTGAAACAGGCATTTTTGATGAAAACAACTGGATGATTAACATGCAGTTGAAGGTAAATGATTTTACCAACAACAGCATTGGTTTTGGAATGAATGAAACAGCAAGCCTGAGCAGGGATAAATTTGACGAGATGACCGTTCCGAGATTTTTTAACTTTTTGGAAGCCAATTTTGAACATCCGGAATATTTCTATCCCAAATTTGCTACTGATGTAGTTCCATCCAAAGAAAACTTTACCTGGGAAATGAATGTTGAAACCAGCTATCCGGGTGAATTTACCACACTGACGTGGGAAAACAACAAAACCATTTTCCTCCCTTCGTACCTGAAACTGGTTGATACCAAATACCATAAGGTGATAGACATGAAAGATGCCGGAAGGTATAGCTTCCTTTACAACGGACCTCAGAAATTTAAAATTATTTACGGCGATCTTTCTTACCTCGACAGTGTCCTTCGTTTCGACGAAACATTGCTGGGCGAATGCTACCCCAACCCGTTCAGTCAGAAAACAACCATCCCGGTTTATATCAGGAACAATGAAAAAGGATCGAGCCGGGTTGAACTCAGTATTTTCAATTTAGATGGTCGGAAGATGTTGACCCTGGTAAATGGCGAAATCAAACAGGGATATCATGAATTTGAATGGAATGCAGGCAACGGACTAAAACCAGGCCTGTATTTATGCACCCTTTATAATTTTACCGACGGAACAACTATTTCGAAAAGAATGGTAATAATGCAATAATTGACTTTTTACTGATATCTGTGTTAATGTTTTTGTGAGTGTGAATTAAAGTAAAACCCGATCCTCCGGAAATTCTGTGCATCAAAGCCACGAAAAGAAAGAGGAAAAAAAATGAACAAATATGAAAACGAAAATTGTATGTATTGCTTTGGTACTTTCGGCAGTATGGGCATATTCCCAAACGATTGAAACGACCAGCACTCCTGCATTCATCTCTATTGGCAAATGGAAAAATGCCAATGCCGATGTCGATAAAAATATCCCTGAATCAAAGGTGAAGAATGCAAATATCATTGCTTTGATTATTGGGAATGAGGATTACAGCAGCTATCAAACAGGGCTGTCAAATGAAGTAAATGTTGATTTTGCCGAAAATGATGCCCGGGTTTTCAGAGATTACCTGATTAAAACCCTTGGAGCTGACGAAAATAAAGTGGATATGAAAATAAATGCTACCCTTACGCAGATGAAACAGAGCATCAACAAACTGGTTAAACTTGCCGAAGTAGCTGAAGGGCAGGCTGAAATATATTTCTATTATTCGGGGCACGGACTGCCCGACGAAACCACCAAAGAAGGCTATCTTGTTCCTGTTGATGTAAGTGGAATGGATATTACCAGCGGTATAAAAATTGACGACCTGTATAATAAACTTACCGAAATACCATCGGCAAGGGTAACTGTAATTTTAGATGCCTGTTTCAGCGGTGGCGCCCGTAACCAGGGGCTGGTTGCACTGAAAGCCGTTAAGGTAGCTGCCAAAGGACCGAGACTGAACGGAAATATTGTTGTTTTAACTTCGAGCTCCGGGCAGGAATCATCGGCTGTATACCGTGACAAAGGGCATGGCTATTTCACCTATTTTCTGTTGAAAAGCCTGCAGGATTCGAAAGGAAAAATTACCTACAAGGAACTTTTTGATTATGTGAAGAAAAAAGTTGCCGAAGAAACTGTAATTCGCGAGAACAAAACACAAACACCCCAGGCTTTCAGCAGTACTTCAATAGGCGACAGATGGTATAAATGGAAGTTTGTGGAATAACTTTTCTATGCTATAAAAGATATGCAACGACAAAAGAAAAGGGTTTTTCTTTTGTCGTTTTTTTTTCTGATTTTACCGAAGACACCTCACAAATGTAATGCATGCCTGAATAACAATATTTCTTCCCTAAAACCGCTATTTTTTCTATTGTTATTTAATCTGCCATTCATAATATTTCTTAAAAAAAGCAATATTATTTTAAAGGGAAAAACTTTTTCTCAATTTCCTTTTTTCGGATTCTCATTCAAAAAGCATCATTAATCATTCATATACTCCGGATATACATTATCACTTTTTCCAGCCGCATACATGGTATATTTTAGCAGAAAAAGAGAGAAAATGCGTATCCTGCTTTTCAAAACAACTGACGAATCAGAATATTTTAATAGTGACGATTCGATATTACCGCTATCAGGCTTTGAAGCCAGGTACTCGGCTAATGAAATACCCTGTGAAATAGTTTATTCAAAACGGAAAGTTTTTTCTCCCGATAAAAAGCAATTGGTCATCGATCAGGGAGAATATTTCGTAGCGATTGAACCCGATAAAATAGTACGTATCGAATCATCGGGAAATGAATGTTACCTGTATGTTGGTTTAAACCAATTCTGGACAGTAAATATGAGCCTTGATGAATTTGAAAAAAAACTGACTCCCTTTCATTTTTTCAGGATTCATCACAATCACATTATTAATCTCGACAAGATGGAAAAACTGGTGAGTTGCAGTGCTTATATCACGCTTACCAACCAGGTGAGTGTCCCGGTTGAACCCGGCAAGGACAAGTTAATTATTGAATATCTTGAGAATAAAAAAATGTTATAAAAAATATTTTAATCAAAATGCTTATTAACAAACAATTAATATCTACCAAAATGAAAAGATCAATTCTGTTTACCGGGCTTTTTCTTGCTTTAGCGCCATTACTTGAGATTAGCGGGCAGGAATGGACAAATTTTACTACCACCAATACTGGTTCGGTTGGGATTGTCGATAAAGATGTCAGGTCCTTGCTGCGCGATGCCGATGGAAAAATATGGGTTGGCACTGCCGAAGGCCTGAGTATGTACAATGGATCAACCTGGAAAACCTTTACGAAAACCGATGGGTTAGGTTCAAACACCATCAATACCATTTTCCAGGATGCAACAGGCAATATCTGGGTTGGCACAGATTATGGCGGCGCTTCAAAGCTGACAGGTGAAACATTTACTACCTATAAAACAAACAGCGGACTTGCCGATAACAGCGTCAGGTCATTTTGCCAGACCTCAGGCGGCACAATATGGGCAGGAACCATCAGCGGAGTGAGCTATTTTGACGGCACTTCAACGTGGAGCACCTTGCCTGGATTACCTTCAAGCTCAGGGTACGACCTGTTATGCGATAATAATGATAATATCTGGATTGCCGGTGCCAACGGGCTTTCTAAATATGATGGTACCAATATTACCACATATACTACCTCCCATGGTTTACCCAATAATTACACCACTACCCTGGCTACAGATAATAATGGAAATTTATGGATTGGTACAGGATGGAGCGGATTGGTAAAATATGACGGTACCAATTTCACTACCTATACCCAATCAGGCAATGGTCTTGTGGGCGATGGCATAAAAGACATAGCAAAAGACAACGACGGAAATCTTTGGATTGCTACCTACAACGGAATAAGTAAATACAACGGAACAACTTTTACCAATTTTACCAAAACAGAAGGATTAGCTGCAAACCAAACCAATGCCATCACGATAAACGGCACGATTTCTATATTTTTTGGAACCGTAAATGGAATAAGCGGATATAATTTTTCTGATTTTACAACTTTCAACACCGATGACGGACTGATTGACAACAATGTACTTTCAGTCTATGGAGCCAGCAATGGTAAAATAGTTTTTGGCACTTATGAGGGAGGCGCTTCTATATTTGACGGAACCAATTGGACCGGCCTTTCAACGCATAACAACCTGCTGCCCGGCAACTGGGTAAAAAGTGTTTTCGTGGCCTCAAACGGTGATATCTGGTTTGGTACTACATCGGGAGCTGTAAAATTTAACGGAACAAATTATACCACGTATACTACCATGCAGGGATTATCGGACAACGATATTTATCAGATTACACAGGATGCTGCCGGCAACCTCTGGTTTGCCACCAGCAGCGGCATAACAAAATATAACGGAACAACGTTTTCGGTTTATAAAACCTACAGTGGCCTTATCTCGAACTCCACGACTTGCATCGCTGCCGATGGAAATATAATCTGGATCGGGACTTATTCTGGTGTATCAAAATATGATGGTACTGTATTTACCAACTATACAACCAGTAACGGACTTGCAGCCAACTGGGTTACTGCTGTAACGGCAAAATCAGGCACGGTATGGTTTGGGAGTTCCGGATCAGGAATTTCAAAATTCGATGGGACAAATTTCAATATAGTGACGACTGACCAGGGATTACCCTCAAATACCATTTACAGCCTTACAATTGACAATAATAATAAATTATGGGCTGGTACCGACGCAGGTGCTGCCTGTTATGACAATGTCAGCTGGGAAACCTTCAATATTACCAACAGTAGTATTATAAACAATAATGTCAAAGGCATATTCATTGACAATGCAGGAAAAATATGGTTTGCCACTTCAAATGGTGTTTCCCGGTATACACCGGTTGCAGCAGAAAATCCTGTTGATATCCAGATTGGTAACGGCACGGTTATTGGCACCAGTTTGCCGGTTGAACCGTACTATCGTTATTCTTATAGTCAAACCATTTATTTGCAGGCTGAAATTGGCCAGGCAGGTAAAATCAATGCAGTTAAATATCATTATAATGGAAACAGTGCATGGACCGATCCGATTGTAATTTACATGGGACATACAACCAAAACAGCTTTTGACGGGGCCACCGACTGGATCGCTTCGGCAGGACTGACGCAGGTATACACCGGCAATCTTCCGGTTACAACTACTCCGGGATGGGTTACAATTACGCTTGATACACCTTTTGATTTTAACAATACACAAAACCTTGTTATTGCAGTTGACAGAAATTCAACAAGTTATTATAGTGCTAATGATGAATTTTACAATACCTCATTCTTAAACAACAGAAGTATCTTTTTTTGTGATGATGTGTTAAACCCTGACCCGGTTACACCTCCTGCCGGTAATGTCAGTGTAAATATCCCAAATACTGTACTGGTGATGATTCCTGCGCAGGCATCATCACCCCTGGCAGCTTTTTCCGCCGATGTAACATCAGGAACAGTACCTCTGACGGTCCAGTTTACCGACCAGAGTACCAACAACCCGACTTCGTGGGCATGGAATTTCGGCGATGGAGCAACATCGACCAGCCAGAATCCGTCGCATACCTATACGACTGCCGGAACTTACACCGTCTCTCTCACAGCCACCAATGCCGCAGGAAGCGATTCTGAAGAAAAAACAAATTTTATCGTTGTATCCCAATCAGCTCTTAATATCACCATTGGAACTGGAACAGTGACAAGCACTTCGTTGCCAATTGAACCTTATTATGGATATAGCTATTCGCAAACCATTTACCTGCAATCTGAAATAGCCCAGGCGGGAATAATAAATACCATTAAATACCATTTTAATGGAAACAGCGCATGGACCGACCAGGTTAAAGTTTATATGGGGCATACCTCAAAAACCATTTTCGAAAGTAATACCGATTGGGTTCCGGTTGGAAACATGACACAGGTATATGCCGGTAACCTGACTGTTACAAATTCACAGGGATGGGTTTCCATTAACCTGGATACTCCTTTTGAATTTAATAATACCCAAAATCTTGTCATTGCTGTGGATGAAAACAGTTCAGGATACCATAGTTCTAATGATGAATTTTTTAGTACAATGCTCAGCGATTACAGAAGCATGTATTATTACGATGATGGATTAAATCCTGATCCTGTTTCTCCTCCACCCGGAAGCAGATGTGTTTATATTCCAAACACTATGCTGGTAATGATTCCTGCTCAGGTTCCTGCCCCTGTGGCTGCTTTCTCAGCTACACCCACTTCGGGTACTGCCCCGCTTGCTGTTCAGTTTACCGACCAGAGTACCAACAGCCCGACTTCGTGGGCGTGGAATTTCGGCGATGGGGCAACTTCAACCAGCCAGAACCCTTCGCATACCTACAATACAGCCGGAACTTACACCGTTACGCTTACAGCCACCAATGCCGGTGGCAGCGATGACGAGGTGAAAACAAATTACATCACCGTTACCGTTCCTGCGCCTGTGGCTGCTTTCTCAGCCACGCCAACATCGGGCACTGCCCCGCTTGCTGTTCAGTTTACTGATCAGAGTACCAACAGCCCGGCTTCGTGGGCGTGGAATTTCGGCGATGGGGCAACATCAACCAGCCAGAATCCGTCGCATACCTACACAACTGCCGGAACTTTTACCGTTACGC
>CAZLJX010000021.1:0-59387 GCA_964559985.1 uncultured Bacteroidales bacterium | reverse complement strand
TTATATTTGAAATGAATGAAGAATTTTACCAGACAGAGTTCAATTTACACACCCGACAGAGTTCAATTTACACACCCTCCATTTTCAATTTTTATTTCTATAGGTTTATTATAAGTGCTTTGAAAAGAAAATTAAGTTTTCCAGCACCTTGCTTATTCCCTGATTTTCTTTTAGGTTTGCCATTTATAATGGTAATAAAAATATGTCAGACAAAAAACTGATCCTGGTTTCGAACGATGACGGGGTTTTTGCACCCGGTCTTAAAGTATTGATTGATGTAGTAAAACCCTATGGCGAAGTTATGGTTGTAGCTCCTGAAAGTGCCGAATCGGGGATGTCGCATGCCCTTTCGATAAAAAACCCGGTAAGGGTAACCCGGCAGTTTTCAGAACCGGGACTGACTATCTACAGCTGCCAGGGAACACCGGTTGATTGTGTCAAACTTGCCCTGAACCAACTGGTTGACCGCAAGCCCGACTTTGTTGTTTCAGGTATCAACCATGGTTCAAATGCCTCTATCAGTATTATTTATTCCGGCACCATGGGTGCTGCCCTCGAAGGCACTTTAAACGGGATACCATCGGCTGGATTTTCGCTGCTCGATCATTCATTACAGGCTGATTTTACATTGGCCAGACTGGCAGCAACTTCCATTTTCGACAAAATGTACGAAAATGGACTGCCTCTATACACCTGTCTGAATGTCAATGTTCCACGTATTTCTCCCGATAGGTTCAAGGGAATTAAGGTCTGCCGGCAGGCACATGGTGTATGGAAAGAAGAATATGAAAAGCGTTATGATCCGGCTAACCAACCATATTACTGGCTTACAGGTAATTTTCACAATTTCGAACCCGATGCAACCGATACCGATGAATGGGCACTCAGCAATAATTATGTTTCTGTGGTCCCTGTGTGGGTCGATTTTACCAGCCACGAAGTAATTGAAAAACTTTCCGGCATTTTCAACCAATCATAAAATTATATGCAAAACAACCCGATGAATAATTTCCCGGCTGGTTTTATATCAGGTATTTTATTGCCTTTTGTTCCATTTTTTCTTTTCTACGCAACACAAATTGAACAATTTCAAGGTTTTAACAGTTTCTGGGCATTTCTCATCCACGCACAGGTATTGCCCAAGGTAATGACTTTATGCGTTCTGGCTAACCTGGTATTGTTTTTTATAGCCTTAGGTAAAGAACAGTACTATTTTGTCAGGGGAATAATGGGAGCAACGGCTATATATGGAATTGTTATATTTGTTATATATTTTTCAGAATTGTAGTCATGAAATATTATATCATTGCCGGTGAAGCTTCAGGCGACCTGCATGGTTCCAATCTGATGAAATCACTTAAAAAAGCCGACCATGAAGCCGATTTCCGTTTCTGGGGTGGTGACCTTATGCATGCCGTTGCACCGGGAATGGTAAAACACTACAAAGATACTGCTTTTATGGGAATTGTGCCGGTTATTATGCACTTGCGTACCATTTTAAGCAATATCCGATTATGCGTTTCTGACATCGGAAACTGGAAACCCGACGTGGTGATACTGATTGATTATCCCGGGTTTAACCTGCGTATTGCAAAAGAGATGCACAACCGTGGATTCAGAATTTATTACTATATCTCTCCGAAAATATGGGCATGGAAAAGTTCAAGGGTGAAGATTATTAAACAGTATGTCGATCGTATGTTTGTAATTTTTCCTTTCGAAACAGCTTTTTACCAAAAATTCGGATATGAAGTTGAATATGTCGGCAATCCGTTAATGGATCAGATTGAAACTTTCCTTTCTCAGGCACCTGATCCTGATTTTATGGTTAAAAATAACCTTTCGCAAAAACCCATCATTGCCCTGCTGCCCGGCAGCCGAAGGCAGGAAATAAAAAATATTCTGCCGGTTATGCTCACACTGGTTGATAAAATTGAAAACCATCAGTTTGTGATTGCCGGCGCACCCGATTTTGGAATGGATTTTTACCGCCCTTTTACCAGAGACCTTGATGTTAAAGTAATTTTTGGACAAACATACCCATTGCTGAAACATGCAAAGGCAGCAGTAGTGACTTCAGGAACAGCGACCCTTGAAACAGCTTTGCTTGACGTTCCGCAGGTTGTTTGCTATAAATTCATGGGTGGTGCCCTGACCTATAATTTAGGAAAGGCTCTGTTTCTGAAAGTTCCTTTTATCTCACTGGTCAATCTTATTATGGGACAAAAAGTGGTTGACGAACTCATTCAACAGCACCTTACTGCAGATAACCTGTATAACAGTTTGACCCCGCTCCTTGATGACTCTCCGCTCCGCCGCCAGGTGATGGCGGATTTAAAACTGCTCCGTGAAAAAGTCGGTAAAAGCGGTGCCAGCGACAGAGCCGCCCAATCAATAATAAAAAGCCTGAAATAAACAATGTGACAGTTATTGCAAATAACTGTTAAGATATTGTTGATGGAATTGTAGATTTACCCGCAGTAATTGCAGATTTTTGATTCTATATTTACCCCGTAAAACAAAATTATGATTAAAATAAGCTGGGTACTGTCAGTAATATTTTTATTTTCACCCCTGATGCATTGTGCACAGGATGTGAAAATAAGACTTTTTGCTTCTTATAATATTCATGCACTAACCATCAACCCGTCCGATTATCATTTCGAATTGTTCCCCGATGGAGCTGAACCTATTAAGCTAAAACGCAACCATGCTTACCAGATTATTGTACAGGAAAATAACCTTAAAGTAAAAGACAGGTTTGGAGTGTTGGGTACTTATAATCATATTTCTATTATGCCGGCTGCCCGCAATAACGATTTAAAAATTGACGCCCCACAATCAGGACTTCCGGCACGATTTTACGAGGGGGTGATCGATATCGAAGTTAAAAATAATAATTTATTTGTTATCAATACATTAGATATCGAAAATTATGTAGCAGGTGTAGTTGAAGCCGAAAGTGGCGTAAAAGCTGAAATTGAATATTATAAAGCACAGGCCGTTATCTGCCGCACTTATCTTTTAAGCCATCTCGACCGCCATAAACCCGATGGTTTCAACCTGTGCGACGATGTTCACTGCCAGGTTTACAAAGGCAAACCACGATTAAGTACCGATATTATCGAAGCTACCCTTTCCACCTCAGGAATGGTAATCATTGACAGTTCTAAAACCTTAATAACAGCAGCATTTCATTCAAATTGCGGCGGACAGACAGCCAATTCGGAAGATGTGTGGAGCAAATCACTTCCTTATCTCCGATCGGTGACTGATACTTTTTGCCTTACCGGGCGTAATGCCACCTGGATCGATTCACTTCCATCAGAAAAATGGCAGCAATATTTAAATACCCTCGGTGTTTCTGCCGATTCATCACTCCGGGCAAACGAATCGGTTCACTTTGATCAGCATCATCGTATTTCATATTGGGTGGCAGGAGCTGATTCGTTTTCATTAAAAACAATACGAAATGACCTGAAATTCCGTTCGGCATTTTTTTCATTTTCACCATCAGGCAGTTATATTGTTTTTAAAGGCCGAGGATATGGTCATGGTGTAGGGCTATGCCAGGAAGGAGCAATGAAAATGGCCGAAGCTGGTTTGTCTTATCTCGATATTATCAAATTCTACTATACTGGGGTCACTGTTTTGCACATTAACCAACTACCTCAGACTTCGCCATAAATTTCAAAAAAAAAGAAATAAAAACAAACGTACCGCAATCGTTATAAATCTTCAATTTTAACAAATACATGCTGTAATAAAATTAACTTTAATCTATTGATTTGAAACAATTTTATCTTTCTGGCGTTAAATTTGCAACCAATTGTTTCATCCCGGTGGGTTAGTAAATAGTTGTTAAAGCAGATCTCGTCAGATAGCTCTTACAAAAATACCGGGGGAAAAGCCGAAATACAGTGCAATCAGATTGAGGGTGTTTCGGCTTTTTCATTACAACCCAATTTTATCACTGATTTTTTTCATAGCATCAAGCGATATCGCTGCAAATTCGTCAAGGGTAAGCCCAAGTTTTTCGCATTCCATAATATTTTCGCGTTTTACTGAAGCAGCAAAAAGCTTCTCTTTCATACGTTTGGTAACAGATTTCACCTTTACCGGTTCCAGTTTTTTCTCAGGATAAACCAGGGCGGTTGCATAAATTAGGCCTGTTATAGTTTCTCCGGCAGCCAGTGCATGTTCTAAAATGGTCTGGCGTTGTCGCGGGGAAGAACACTCGTTGTGTGTACTTATTGCTTCAATCATTTCATGGTCATACCCTTTGTCCTCAAGTATTTCAATAGCTTTCTGTCCATGAATGGCTGGATCTGCATTGGTAATTTCAACATCAATATCGTGCAGAAGGCCGGCAAGGCCCCACTTCAGGGGATCTTCATTAAGCCTTTCGGCAAGGGCAATCATTACTGCTTCGGAGCACAGCGAATGAATAATCATTTTTTCGCTTTTAACATAATGTTGCAAAAGTCTAAAAGCATCATCACGGGTTGGCATATATAATTTTTTTGCGTAAAAATAATGGATTATTTTTTTGTAATGACTATCTGTCATTATCCGGATTCATTTTTTATTACTAAATGTCTTTTTAAAAATGTAATTAAGGATATTATACTTAAAAAACATTTTCTCCTATATGATAAAATCGACGATTACAAATGATTTTTTCAGAAAATCATTACCTTTGGCTTCGAATGAATTGTAATTATGACAGATAAAAACTTATTGTTTCTCTTTCTGGCAATAATGATTACCTCGTGTACACCTAAAGTGGCTCCGGTAAAGCATGCTATATCCGTAATACATAATACCCAGGCCGGACAACCTCTTCCCCTGGGTTATTGTCTTCCGAAAAACGGAATTGAAGTGGATGTAATTTTAAGAAAAGAAAACCGGTTTGAAGGGCCTTACAGCAAATTTGCCCTGAAATATCTGGGAATTACTTCAGGGATTATCCATTCCGATGAAGTTGCTTACCAGATTGAATCCATTTCGGTTAAAACTATCAGCATGGCCGATTACAATGCATGTTTTTTTATTGATGAAAATAATATAGCACCTGTTTCATTGTCATTATTCGACGATGGCACACTGGCGGGGGTCAATGAAAAAAATATTGAACTACCTATTTCGGAACATGCAGCCACTATAAGCTTCCCTAAAGCCGTACCCGAAGCAATATTCACCGATTTAAGCACCAAACGCTTTGTTGGCACAAAATCGGATGCGGGAGGAAAAACGGTTAAAACAGATACTGCCATGATAAAAGTTCCTGTTTCCCGTTCGGCAGAAGCGGTAAAAACAATAGAAGTCAAAGCTGAAGAGGCTGCCAACTTTATATTTAAAATCCGGAAGCGCAGGTTAAAAATGCTGGCATCGTTTTCCGATCAGCCCGTTCCGGCAAACTCAGCTGATATACTGAGCAACGAACTCGACTCACTTGAAACCCGTTATGTTGAGCTTTTTACAGGTCGGACAATTCCTGAAAAAGAAATAAATACATTCCGTATCTTTCCTGAAAAACCCGATAGCTGCATCCTGATGTTTTATTTTTCTCCTAAAAACGGAATATCATTATCAGCAAATAACGATTCTTATTCGCCGGTTATTGTTACTTTTAAACCGGTAGTCAATCAAACATTAATTCCCGCACCCGATACCACATACGGCCTGGTTTACCGCAATCCTCAGCTTGCCAATGCCTTTATTACCATCAACGACCAATATTTATTTGATATTCAGCTTCCGGTTAATCAGTTTGGCCCATGGGTAGTTTTAAATGAGAAATACCTGGCTGGTGCAGAATTTTCAGTTGAATTTTACCCTGCCACGGGTGCCATAAAAAAAGTATCTAAAAAATAATTGGTTACACACTTATTACAAATCAGATTAATAACTGTGCGTGATATATAAAATTTATTTCAGGATAAAATACAACTATATAATTCATTTTTTATAATTTCGGGGAAAAACACGGTTATGAAACCTTTTTTTCTTATCATATTGGCAGCAATGTGGGTTTTCCATGCATTTGCGCAAAAAGAACCTTATCCGGTCACTGGATATACGTTTCAGCAAATAATCAAGCCACCATTTCAGAAAAAACTGAGTGTAAATGAAATTATGCTTTCACCCGACGATCAGTTCCTGGTTGTCAATTATGGGAATAAACCAACCTATGTAGTGTTTTTCAGCCTCAAAACATGGGAAAAAGAAAAAGAATTCAAATTGCCTGGTTGGGTAGAATTCAGCGGGGCATATTTCGATGCTGCCCGCGAATATCTATATATAAAAACCGAAAGGTTTTCATCCAATTATTACCGCCTGCATGTTTCAGACCAAAAAGTCGACACCATTGCATGCCAGAATGCACCTAAAGGCTGTAAACAATCAGATATTGCCAAAGATATAAAAGAACTCTACACTTCAGGAAAAGAGTATTTTATTGGTGTGCACCGCAAATTTAGCAGCCAGCTGGTAATTTATAAAATCAACGAAGCGAAATAATCAGGTTTTTTACAAAAAAAACACTTATGTTATTTCCTGTTGGAAAACCTGATTTAAAAATCTCCTGACTATTTCAACCGATGTATCAGTTTCTTCAATAAAACCTGCATGTCCTGATTTTTCAAGGATTTCAAGCTGAACTGAAGGGAATTCTCCGGCCAGTTTTTTTAAGACTTCCACAGGGATAAAAACATCACCCCTCCCACCAATTACCAGCACCGGAAGCCCGCTGTTGAGCACAAATGACCTGTCGCAACGAAGCATCATCCCTTTAATAGCTGCACTGATTCCCTCTGGCTTGTGCATTTTTGCATCTGCATTGAGCTTTTCAATCACGTTGGCATTATGACAGATATATTCAGGGTGAAGCAATCTGGAAAAATGATTTTGTGCTATTACCGACAATTTCCCTTCCTGAATCATTTTCATATCATGCTGGCGGTTCACAATTTTTTCGTTACTGTCGGCAAACGGAGTACTGTGAAAAAGACATAAACCAGAAATGTCCTTGGCAAATGATTCTCCGATAGCCAATGCAATATACCCACCCATAGAATGTCCAATTATAAATGGCTTGATAATTTTCAGCCGGTTACAAATTTCCATGGTATTTTTAGCCAGAATTTCCATAGTCTCAATATCCGGGAAAGGATCAGAAAGCCCATGTCCTGGAATATCGAAACGGGTTACCCTGTAAGATTCTGATAATCTATAAGCAAATGAATCCCAAATGTCAAGAGTTTCAAGAAAACCATGAATCAGGACAATATTATTGCCCGATCCCTCACATTTATATCTGATTGGTTTTCCGTTTATAAAAATCTCAGGCATAATTTTTCATATTTTTTTTAAAAAGATGCAATGCAACATATCAAATTTAAAATTCTCCGTTTACATTTGTAAAGATAGCAAGACTCTTTTAAACATTTAAACTTTTAATATATGGCCAATATTTTCTCTTCCTCTATAGGTAAGAAACTTATCATGAGCCTTTCGGGATTATTCCTGATTTTGTTTCTTTTGGTGCATTTAACCATTAATCTTATGCTCATTTTCGATGACTCAGGCGATTTGTTCAACCTTGCTGCAAATTTTATGGCTACAAATCCCATTATAGAAATTATTGAACCGGTTTTAGCCATCGGTTTTGTTATTCACATTTTTTATGCCAGTTATCTGACTTTGGTTAATATGCGAATCCGCCCTGGCGGATATGCCCAATATAACCCGCACAATTCGGTAACATGGGCTTCACGGAATATGTACATTCTTGGAACTATAATAGGCGTATTCCTGGTTATTCATCTGATGAATTTCTTCTGGAAAATTCAATTCACAGGTGATGAACTTTTAAAAGAAGTATCGGTAAACGGGATTGAAATGCATAATTCTTATGCCCTTGTTTCGACCTTATTTAAAACAAGTATTATTTACTGTGTTTTATATATCATTGGAGCCATTGCTCTTGGATTACACCTGACACATGGGTTCTGGTCGGCTTTTCAATCTGTTGGCTTTAACAACGACACATGGCGAAAAAGACTTGAGTACACCGGTATTTTATTTGCCTGTATTTTTGGAATCGGTTTTTCGGTTATTCCACTCTATTTTATATTCTTTTTTTAGAAATTTTTATCTATGAACACAATAAAGACCTATATTCCGGAAGGACCGCTTGCTGAAAAATGGACACGGCACAAAGCTTCCATCAAGGTTGTCAGCCCTGCCAACAAGCAAAAACTTGAAATTATCGTAGTGGGAACCGGGCTGGCTGGAGCATCGGCAGCGGCAAGTCTGGCTGAACTCGGGTATAATGTGAAAGCTTTCTGTTATCAGGATAGTGCCCGCAGGGCACACTCCATTTCAGCACAGGGTGGTATAAACGCGGCAAAAAATTACCGCAACGATAACGACAGTGTTTACAGGCTATTTTTTGACACCATAAAGGGAGGTGATTATCGCTCACGTGAAGCAAACGTTTACCGACTGGCCGAAGTCAGTAACAATATTATTGATCAGTGTGTTGCCCAGGGAGTCCCTTTTGCACGCGAATATGGCGGCTTGCTCGATACCCGTTCGTTTGGCGGAGCACTTGTTTCACGTACTTTTTATGCCCGTGGGCAGACTGGCCAGCAATTACTGCTAGGCGCATACAGTGCATTGTCGCGGCAAATAGCTTCAGGGAAAGTTGAACTGTTTACCCGGCACGAAATGCTCGACCTGGTTGTTATTGATGGTAAAGCCAAAGGAATTATTGCCAGGGACCTTGTTAACGGCCAGATAAAGCGTTTTAAAGCCAATGCCGTGGTTTTAGCCTCAGGAGGTTATGGTAATGTCTATTTTCTTTCTACCAACGCCATGGGATGCAACGCCGGTGCTGCATGGCAGGCCTACAAAAAGGGAGCTTTTTTTGCCAACCCATGCTTTGTGCAGATACATCCAACCTGTATTCCATTGCATGGCGAATTTCAGTCAAAACTGACTCTAATGTCAGAATCATTAAGAAATGACGGCCGCATTTGGGTTCCTAAGAAAAAAGAAGATTGTAAACGTATTGTTGAAGGCAAAATCTTGCCAAGCCAAATTCCTGCTGAAGACCGCGACTATTTTCTCGAACGAAAATTCCCAACCTATGGCAACCTTGTTCCCCGCGATGTAGCTTCAAGAGCCGTAAAAGAATTATGCGACTCCGGTTTCGGTGTTAATAAAACCGGTCAGGCTGTTTTTCTCGATTTCTCAGATGCTATTAAAAAACTGGGTAAAGCAGTTATTGAAGAGCGTTATGGAAACTTATTCCAGATGTATGAAAAAATTACCGACGTCAATCCTTATGAGCAACCCATGCAGATATTTCCGGCCATTCATTATACCATGGGCGGATTATGGGTCGATTATAACCTGATGACGAACATTCAGGGTTTATATGCTATTGGCGAAGCCAATTTTTCCGATCACGGAGCAAACAGACTTGGGGCTTCAGCACTTATGCAAGGCCTTGCCGATGGATATTTTATTTTACCTTATACCATTGGCGATTACCTTGCCAACGAAATTCTCAAGCCCAAGGTCGATATTAATCATGAGGAATTTGAAAAAGCCGAAAGAAATATCGTACAACGGCTCGAAAGCCTGATGTCGGTAAAAGGAAATGAACCCGTTGATTATTTCCATAAAAAACTCGGAAAAATCATGTGGGAATTTATTGGCATGGCACGTAATGAAGAAGGATTGAAAAAAGCCATCGCTCTGATCGGCGAACTAAAAACTGATTTCTGGAAAAATGTTAAAATACCGGGAGCATTAAACCACTTTAACCAGGAACTCGAAAAAGCTGCACGGGTAGCCGATTTTATTGAACTGGCTGAACTCATGGCCCATGATGCCCTTGAACGTCGCGAAAGCTGCGGTGGTCATTTCCGTATTGAATCAGCCACTCCTGAAGGTGATACCAAACGTGACGATGAAAACTTTGCATTTGTTTCCAACTGGAAATACAACGGACCTGACAAGGAACCCGAAATGATGAAAGAAATTCTTGAATTTGAAAATATTCAGCTAAGTCAGAGAAGTTATAAATAACCTATTAAAAGTTAATAACATGGCCGAAAAAATATTAAAAGAAATATATATTAAAACCTGGCGCCAGAATTCACCCAAAGATAAAGGCCGCTTTGAAACATATACCCTGCAAAACATATCCACCGATACTTCCTTTCTCGAAATGCTCGATATCCTGAATGAAAATCTTATCAGACAAGGGAAAGACCCCGTTGCTTTCGACCACGACTGCCGCGAAGGAATTTGTGGAATGTGCAGCTTGTTTGTCAATGGAAGAGCACACGGCCCCGACGACGATATTACTACATGCCAGTTACATATGCGTCGTTTTAAGGATGGCGAGACCATCACCGTAGAACCATGGCGTTCAAAAGTATTTCCGGTAATTAAAGACCTGGTAGTTGACCGTAATGCTTTTGAAAAAATTATGCAGGCAGGTGGCTATATTTCAGTAAATACAGGCGGTGTACCCGATGCCAATGCCATCCCTGTTTCGAAAGATGATGCCGAAGAAGCCATGGATGCTGCTGCCTGTATTGGATGTGGCGCCTGTGTGGCAACCTGTAAAAATTCATCAGCCATGTTGTTCGTTGCAGCAAAAGTATCGCACCTGGCAAGATTACCACAAGGAAAAATTGAAGCTGCACTGCGGGCAAAAAATATGGTTGCCAAAATGGACGAACTTGGGTTTGGAAGTTGTACCAATACGGGTGCCTGTGAATCGGAATGCCCAAAAAATATAAGCATCAGCCATATTGCAAAACTTAACAGGGAATTTTTAAAAGCTAAACTCAACGATTAAAAAAATAATTGATCTTTTTATTTCTTTTATTATTCCCGTCCGGATTATATATTTTCCCTTCTGATGACAGCATCTGAAACAGATGTAAATCATCATTTTTGCCGTGAGAATAAAAAAATGACCTGTTTGTAACTTTTTCCCATTAATTTTCGTCATAAAGCAAAATGAATTTTTTAATCCATAATGACAACCCTTGAATACAATAAAGCCGTCGATAAATATGCTGATGCGTTGTACCGGTTTATACTCAAAAACCTTAGGGATACTGAGAAATCAAAAGACATTATTCAGGATACATTCGAAAAACTCTGGGTGAATGTGCAGCAAATTGCTTTCGAAAAAGCAAAATCATATTTATTTACTGTAGCTTATCATACAATGATTGATTTAATAAGGAAAGACAACCGGATTTCGGCGTATAACGAATCTTTAAGTCCGGAATTGACAGAATTGAATCAATACAACGATTTGCAGGAAGTTCTTGATAAAGCACTCAGCCAGTTGCCCGAAATACAAAAAGCAGTACTGCTGTTGCGCGATTATGAAGGATATTCATACGAAGAAATTGGTCAAATCACCAATCTGAACGAATCGCAGGTAAAAGTGTATATATACCGTGCACGCATTTTCCTCAAAAACTATATCGGCAGTCTCGAAACTGTAGTTTAAAAACTGAGCCATGAATATCAACAGGGAAAATTATGAAATATTCTTCATCGACTACCTCGACGGAAATCTTAGTCCTGCGGGGTTGGAAGAATTGGTTTTATTTCTGCAGAAAAACCCTGACCTCGAAGATGAATTATATTCGGTTTATCATGTTAAACTGCCTTTATCACCCGAAAAATTTGAAAACAAATTAATGCTTAAGAAAGGCCAGAACCCGACAATGGCCGATAATTTATGGGATGAATTATGTGTTTCATTTATTGAAGAGCAACTGAACGAATCAGAGAAAAACCTGCTACAGCAAAATATTAATCCTGCCAACCAGAATGACTTTAACCTGTTTTTAAAAACCAAAATCAACCCTGACAATCGTATTACTTTTCCTTACACCATTTTGCTTAAAAAAATTCCTGATATTAATGAATCTGAAAATCCGGCAGAATTCTTTGAACACTATTGCATTGACTATATTGAAGAAAACCTGGATCTTCGCGGAAAAGCCCGTTTTGAAAATCTTATCGCCTTACATCCGTCTAATCAGGAACTTTACAATAAGTTTTCAAAGACAAAACTCAAACCTGATCTTGAAGTTCAATTTGATGGTAAAAATGCTTTAAAACATTTTACCCTTTCACAATTCTATCAGCAGGCATATATTACTTATTACGCAATAGCTGCAGCTATTATCGCTTTTGTCCTGCTGTTTCCTGACTTGTTGGAAAACAATTATGTTATTGATAATCACAAAAATGCAATATCACTGGTTCCATCAACCAGCTACCCCGAATATATTGCATTGAAACATAATGCCACATACAATACCGCTATTGAAATACAAAAACCGGTTATAACACATGTTTCTGAAATAGTTGTACCTGATAATCCAATCATACGTGACAACCCTGAAATTTATCCGCTTGCCGCTAAACCAGCCATGCTTGAATCCAGGGCGGATGAGATACATATCAAAAATGTACTATATACGCAAAAAAATCAACCACCTGCCGAGAGGTTTGCAACCGGTAAAAAGGTATATGCCATGTCACTGAAAGATTATGCAGGTAAAGTACTCAATGAAGAATTGTCAAAACGGATACAACCTGATTTAAATCCAGCCAATAAAGACAAAGTATTAAATGGTTGGACGATAGCCAAAATCGCGGTAAAAGGAATTAATTCGGTGGCAGGTACCGATATTCAATTAAAGGGAAAACACGACCATGAGGGCAATTTGACGGCCTATTCTCTCAATGCCGGATTTTTTCAGATTACCAGGGGAAATTATGGAAACCATTAATAACAACTGTAACTTTTATATACCTGTGTTCGTCACATTAGAAATAACCTTTAAAACCATAAATAGCATGAAAACTTTACTTATCACCGCATTCATCTTGTTTTTCATTCAGGTTTCGGCGCAAAACATCACTCCCGATACCACAAAACAGGAAAAAACTGTTATGCCACAAATGCATAAAAGTGTTGAAAATGATACTCTTATTGCAAAAGATAACCCTGACAGCCTGCAAACAAAAAATTTACAGGGTAATATTTCAAAAACCGATAAAGACACCACACGGATTGTATTAGGTAAAAAAATTATCACCCTTATCAAAGACAAAGAAGGAAACAGCCAGGTGATAATATCAGATGAAAAAGGCAATGTCCAATTCTCAGATGAAGATGACGATTATGATCATGATGATTTTGATAACGATGATGACCATAAAGACAAACATGAAAAAAAGCATAAAAAATTCGACGGACATTGGAATGGAATTGAATTCGGTATGAATAATTATCTGAATTCAAAAAATTCGACGGTGTTGGAATCCAATGAAAAACACATGGAATTATATGCAAATAAATCATGGGAATTCAACCTCAACCTGTTTGAACAAAATATCCCGCTCTACAAAAAAAATATCGGATTAGTTACAGGTTTAGGTTTTCAGTTCAATAATTACCGGTTTGAAAATACGAATTATCTTATGGCTACAGATTCTCCTTATTATGTTATTGATACGGTTAACACCTACAAAAAGAATAAACTGGCTACCACCTACCTGGTATTGCCTTTAATACTTGAGTTCCAGATTCCGGTCGGTGAAAAGGAAAGAGCATTGTTTTTCGGTCTGGGAGCTACAGGCAGCGTTAAGCTTGGATCGCATACCAAATTAATAGACAACAACGATGATAAAAAGAAAACCCATAAAGATTATAATCTTTCTCCGTTCAGGTATGGTTTAACTGCCCGTATGGGATTTGGCGGACTGAACCTGTATGCCAATTACAGCATGGTTCCTTTGTTCGAAAAAAACCGCGGCCCTGAATTATATCCTTTTTCAGTTGGTTTAAGCTTTACAGGAAATTTCTGATACATGATAATTTTACATCCGCAAGGGCCATCAAATCGATGGCCTTTCTTGTTTCTGGTGGTTTGCATAACCTCAATTTTGCACTACATTTGCAGTCAGCGTTATTATCTGGTAATAGTTTATGATAAATAAAATGTTAAAATGGGTAGCAATTGTAATTTCTGCTATCATTATTTTATTGGTTTCAGCCGTTATCATGGGTTATTATTTCAATGACCGGCTTACCGGGTACCTGATCAATGAATTAAATAAAAACCTTGATTCAAAAGTCAGGGTTGAAAAAGTAAAATTCAGTTTTCTCGATAAATTTCCCCATGCTACTCTAAAATTTTCCAATATAATTATCTACAACCCAAAATCATTTAAAATTAATAATCAGGCTGTTACTTCAGATACACTGTTTTTTGCCCGAAGTCTTTCACTCCAGTTTGATGTATTAAAGCTCATGAAAAACCAATATGAAATTACCCGAATTTATATCAGCAATGCTGTTTTTAAACTCAGAGAAAATGAGAAGGGTGAATTCAATACACAGATTTACAAGTCAGCCGCAAAAAACGATCAATCATATATAGACCTTGATCTGCAATTGGTTAATATCGAATCGGCAATAGTCAGGTACGCCGGTATTTCAAAATGGGATATTAATCTTTTCATCCAGTCATACAAACTCAGAGGAAAATTTATCAAAAACAATTATCAGATAGCTGGCACCTGTAAAATTGAAATTTTTAAAGTATTGGAAAATAATAAAATATATCTTTCTGATAAACTTTACAAAACAATTGTTTTTATCAAGCATGAGATAAATCCACGACAAATTTCTATTAATGACAGCTGGGCAAAAATCAATGGTGATAAAATTGCATTTGAGGGAGTTATTGATACAAAAAACAATAAAATAGTAAATTCCCGATTTACCTCAGATGATTTAAATATTGAAAATGTCTTTAAAACTATTAAACCTTTCTATTCTCCTGAATTCAAATCTAAGGGCAACCTGAGTTTATCGGCAGGTATAACCGGCAATTTCAGCCAATTACATCTGAAGGCATCATTGACCTCGGAAGGTTCAATTATTCAATTCAAAGATCTTCCCGAAATTAAATGCAAATTCAATGCAATTGCAGAGTGCAACCTAAACAATATTAAAGATGGTAAAATTAAGTTTGCCAACCTTGATATATATTATAAAAACAATGTTTTAAAAACAAATATTTTATTTGTTGGCCTAAATCCATCACAGGTTAACGGATCGGTAAATTATAATATCAATCTCAATGACCTCCAAACAATAAACCCAGGGTTAAAATCCATATCGGGAAACCTGGTTGGAAATGCCCTGTTCAATTTCGTAATCGACCCTCAGAATTATAAGTATGAGAATACATTAAACAGCAATTTTCAGTTATCTGCTAAATCGGAATGGATAAAATTTTCAGATAGTGAATTTCCAGAAATTAGTTTTAAAAATATTGAATTTAAATTAATTGAAAACATCATTACAGGTAAATGTTTTGTTGAAACCGGAAATCAGGATGCCGAAATACAAAAATTCCAGATACCATTGAAACCCTTGCTTAAAAACAGGCCTGAAGTACTGATCAAAGCAAAAATCAAATCCAGTCAGTTTGACCTTGATAAACTGATCAGTTCCATTCCTGAAACTTCCGATACAACACCCATGTCCTGGACATACGATGTACAAGCCGAAATTTCGACCGATAATTTCCGGTATACAGATTTAATAGCTTCTGACTGTAAGGCTATACTTCGTTTTGATTATGATAAATATGATATTGACCATTTCCAGGCAAATTGCGCTGGGGGTAATGTTGAAGGGAATTTGCTTTTTACATGGCGAAAGGACAATACTTCTGAATTGAACCTGCATACGATGTTTTATCAAACCGATATCAATCAATTATTTAACGAATTTAAAAATTTCGATCAGGAGACATTAAAAGCTGAAAATATTTCAGGAAAAATGGATGGCAACCTGCGATTTACCTGCATCTTCGATAAGGACTATCATTTGATGGACAGTACCATTCAATCACAAATTCAATTTAAACTGGCAGGTGGTGGGTTGAAAAATTTTGAACCACTATATAAACTGGCACGATTTGTAGATTTGGATGAGTTGAAAAATATCAGGTTTTCTGAATTAAAGAACACAATTAATATTCAAAAACGGGTTGCCATCATTCCTTTAATGGATTTAAATTCAAACCTCACAAAAATGACTTTATACGGAGAACATAGCTTTGATAACCAATTCAATTACCATATTTCAATAGAGGTTGGCAGCAATATGTGGAAAAAATCAAAACACAGCAGGCAAAAAAACACTGAATTCGGAATTGTTCAAGAGGATAGTCTTGGTATGGTAACACTCTATATTCAGATTTCGGGCAATTCCGATGATTATAAAATTTCTTTCGACAAAGAACGTCAGAAAATCCACATCAAAGAGAAAGTGAAAGAAGAAAAACATTTACTGAAACAAATCATCAGGGAAGAATTCGGGAAGACTAAACCAGACAGTTCTTCACTGCCTAAAAAACCAAAATCACAATTCCAGATTCAATGGGATGAGCTGGACGACAGCATAAAATAATAATATCTTAAAATACGAACATATCAAATTGTAATTGAATCTACCCAATTTTCGTGGCAAAAAGTGTTTGTAATACCAGATATTATTTTAATTTTGTATGATATTAAACTTTTCAGATATGAATCAGAATGCAGGTAAAATAATTCAGATTATTGGCCCGGTAGTTGATGTTGCGTTTGAAACAGAAGGTAGTGAGTTGCCCAATATTTTAGATGCATTGCACATAAAAAGACCCGATGGAATAGACCTTATCGTTGAAGTGCAACAGCATATCGGCGAAAATGCCGTACGTACCATTGCTATGGATTCAACCGATGGATTATCAAGAGGTATGGATGTTTTTCCTACAGGAATGCCTATTAAAATGCCCATCGGAGACCAGATTAAAGGCAGGTTGCTCAACGTCATCGGCCAGCCTATAGACGGTATTGGGCCTTTATCGTTCGAAAAAGGATATCCTATCCATAATAATCCACCTGAATTTGAAAATTTATCTACCGAATCGGAAGTTCTCTTTACGGGAATTAAAGTAATAGACCTTCTTGAACCCTACTCAAAAGGAGGTAAAATTGGATTGTTTGGCGGAGCTGGCGTAGGCAAAACGGTTATAATTATGGAATTAATCAACAACATTGCCAAGAAATATTCCGGGTTGTCTGTATTTGCTGGGGTTGGTGAACGAACCAGGGAAGGAAATGATCTGTTACGCGAGATGCTCGAATCTGGCGTTATTAAATATGGTGAAGATTTTTTAAAATCGATGGAAAAAGGAGGTTGGGATTTAAGTAAGGTTGATTTTAAAGAGTTGAACGAGTCAAAAGCCACACTGGTATTCGGACAAATGAACGAACCACCCGGAGCAAGAGCCAGGGTTGCCCTTTCAGGTTTATCGGTAGCAGAATATTTCAGGGATGGCGATAAATCTTCTGAAGGCGGACGAGATATCCTGTTTTTTATGGATAATATTTTCCGTTTTACCCAGGCTGGTTCAGAAGTATCAGCACTGCTGGGCCGAATGCCTTCAGCTGTGGGATATCAGCCTACACTGGCCTCTGAAATGGGAATGATGCAGGAAAGAATTACCTCAACAAAACATGGATCAATCACCTCTGTTCAGGCTGTCTATGTTCCGGCTGATGACCTTACCGACCCGGCACCGGCTACTACATTCTCCCACCTGGATGCAACCACGGTTTTAAGCCGAAAAATCTCTGAAAAAGGTATTTACCCTGCTGTTGACCCCCTGGATTCCACTTCACGTATTCTTACACCTGAAGTTGTTGGTGAAAGTCATTACAATTGCGCACAACGCGTAAAAGAAGTGCTGCAACGTTACAAAGAACTTCAGGATATAATAGCCATCCTTGGGATGGATGAATTGTCTGAAGAGGATAAACTGATTGTACACAGGGCCAGAAGGGTTGAACGGTTTTTATCGCAACCATTCCATGTTGCAGAGCAATTTACCGGAATCAAAGGATGCCTTGTGCCTATTGAAGATACCATCAAAGGCTTTAATATGATTATGGATGGCGAGGTTGACCAATACCCTGAAGCTGCATTTAATCTTGTCGGAACCATTGAGGAAGCAATAGCCAAAGGCGAAAAATTAATGGCAGATGCTAAAAAATAAAAAATGTATCTCGAAATTTTAACACCCGAAGCCAGATTATTTTCAGGCAATATAAAACTGGTACAATTGCCAGGCAATAAAGGTTCGTTCGAAATCCTGAATAAACATGCCCCTATTATTTCATCACTCAGTGCAGGAAAAATTAAAGTAATTGATGCTGATGGGATAAAAAATGAATTTATGATATCAGAAGGCACCATTCAAATGCAGGATAATAACATTATTGTATTGGCAGTTAAAAGCTAAGATTAAATTAAAACGTATGAATAAGATTTTTACTATTATTCTGGCCATATGCAGTTTAGGTGTTTTTGCACAACAAACTGTTGAATTCAAATCAACCGATGCATTGATGATTACAGCCGATGAATACATCATTTCAGAAAATGCCAGGTATGTCCTGTTATTTCATCAGGCAAGAAGCAGCAGGGGAGAATATAAAGATATTGCCTTAAAACTCAACAAACTTGGTTTTAACAGTGTAGCCATTGATTTAAGATCGGGCGATGAAAGCAATTTCGTAGTAAATGAAACTGCAAAAAAAGCCAAAGAAAAAAAACTCCCTGCCTCGTATCTCGAAGCCGATAAAGATATTCAGGCTGCTATTATTTACTACTTCAATAAATCTAAAAAACCGCTTATTTTATTTGGAAGCAGTTACTCGGCATCGCTGGTATTGAAAGATGCGGTCAAAAATGATAAAATTATTGCTGTAGTATCGTTTAGTCCGGGAGAATACCTGACTACCGAAGGAGTAACCTTGAAAAAATTATTGATAAACTTTGACAAACCTGTATTTGCTGCTTCAACAGCCGGTGAGTTTGATACCATGAACGACATGCTTTCTGAAATAAAATCTGTTGATAAAGTTATGTTCAGACCTCAGGACGGTGGCGTACATGGTGCCAAAGCTTTGTGGAAAGAATCGGATCATAGCAAAGAATGCTGGCTGGAACTGACAGTGTTTTTAAGCAAATTTAAAAATTAACGAACCGGGAAACCGGTTTTTTTTTGCCAGATCAATGGAAAATAAAGTTAAATTTTTAATCATCAGGCTAAGTTCTATTGGCGATATTGTCCTTACAACCCCTGTTTTACGGTGCCTGAAAAGCCAGATTCAGGAAGCTGAAATTCATTTTCTTGTAAAAGAAAAATTCTTCGATGTAATTAAAAATAATCCGCATATCGACAAAATCCATATTTTTTCGAACAACTTAAACAGTATTATTGAACAATTAAAATACGAAAATTTCGACTTCGTTATCGATTTACATCATAATATCAGGTCATATAAAGTTAAAACCGCCTTAAAAAGAGTTTCTTTCTCATTTAATAAACTCAATTATTATAAATGGCTGATGGTAAACTTCAAAATAAATAAACTACCACCAGTCCATATCGTTGACAGGTATTTCGATACACTGAAACTTTTCGATGTCGAAAATGATTATAAAGGACTTGATTATTTCATTGACCGGAAAGATACGGATGAAGCCAGCATTGAAACAGGTGTTTTGCCCGGAGAATATATTGCATTTTCCATCGGGGGTGCACACAATACAAAGAAAATGCCTGAAAACCTGATCGCTGAAATTATTAATGCAGTTGACTATCCATTTATACTGCTTGGTGGAAATGACGATGCCATGGCTGCTACAGAAATTCAAAAAATGGTAAACCGTCCTTTATTACAATTTTGTGGTAAACTTACACTCAATCAATCAGCAGCCATTATAAAAAATGCAAAACTCATCATAACCCACGATACAGGCCTTATGCATATTGCAGCAGCATTTAAAAAAACGATACTGTCTGTATGGGGTAATACCATACCCGAATTTGGTATGTATCCGTATTTACCAGATGAAAAATCCAGAATTTTTGAAGTTAAAAATTTAAGATGTCGTCCATGTTCAAAAATCGGGTTTAAACACTGCCCAAAAGGCCATTTTAAATGTATGACAAATCAAAATATCAATGAAATAATTGATTATATTCGTTATTTAATAGCCAATAATTGATTTTCTTATGGAAAAAGAAGATTTTATGCGCGAAGCCATCAGGCTGAGCAAAGAGAATGTCAGAAACGGAGGAGGACCTTTTGGTGCAGTTATCGTTAAAGATGGCAAAATCATTGCACGTGGAACAAACCAGGTAACCATAAAAAATGACCCGACCTTACATGCCGAGGTTAATGCCATTAAAGAAGCTGCTAAGTATCTAAATTCATTCAATCTCGAAGGAACTGAAATATATACATCATGCGAACCATGCCCCATGTGTTTCGGGGCTATTTACTGGGCCAGAATCAGTAAAATATATTACGGCAACAACCGTTTGGATGCTAAAAATATCGGGTTTGACGACTCTTTTATTTATGACGAAATCAGCCTTGACATCCAAAACCGCAAAATCCCATTCATTCCCTTACTCAACAATGAAGCCATAGAAGCTTTCCGGCTTTGGGATGAAAAAAACGATAAAGTCAGGTATTGATTATTTTATTACCTCACTTGTTTTAATAATCAGCTTACAACCAAAAGAATAATCGATTTTTGCTTTATACAGATCATGGTATAATTCGCCAATTGCTAATAGAAAAACACCTTTACTTAAAGATTTACAATAAGAAATATCAGAAAAAAGCAGATTTCGGTTTTTCTCAAGCATCGCCTCATTTTGAAGCGACAACGATAAAAACATCTGGTTTCCGGTAGGGGCGAAAAACTGTTTTCCGCTAAACCATCCTGTGTGAAATTCAATTTCACTGATTTGAATATCTATTGCTGAGTACAACGCATATCCCTTCTTTACCACCATCTCGGGATTGGGAGAAATATCGCGGTACAAAAGCCCGTAAGCACTAAGCCTTTGAATGAATAAATGTTCTTTTGCCCATTTATTCATGATCGATAAACCTGTGTAGCAATTGGCTATGGTTTGTATGTTTGCCGGGCAGGTGTCAATTTGTCCTCCCCTGTGCCGCATCAGAATGTTAACCGGAATTTCAAATCCTGTTGTGCCAAATTGAATTTTAAAGAGATTATCGAGACCAAAAACAAACCGCTCCTGAGTTGAATCATTGCGAAAAATAAAATTCTGCCAGTCAACCCATGTATCAAGACAATAATGATCCTTTTCCATTTTAATTTGGAACCCGGTCTCCGGTTTTGATGTAAGCATTCTTTCAAAACCATAAACAGGTTCAGGCAGGTTATGATTTTGGTTGAGATTGCCAAATATCAATGTTAAAGGCCTGATATTTACTACGGCACTAAACAAAGGGGTTAGTGATGTGAACTGATCAATGCCGTTATACTTAATGGCAAAAAAACCACCATGAACAGCAACTTTTGGTCCAAAACGATAGGTAACCGATGGAGCAAGGTTATAACCGGTAAGTGTGTAACCCTCATAACCCGGAGTAAAATATTCATTATTTTTTAAAAAATTGATATTATCCAGATTCAGTAAAATTCTGGCTGAATCAGGCTGGGTTGAAAAAACATCCTGAAAAATAACCTGCCTGAATTCCTGACCAGTAGCAACTTCTACAAAAAGAAAAACAAAAATGGATATAAAAAATTTCTTCATCCCTGGGGTTTATCTTGTTCTATTTTCAAAATAAGTTCTTTAATTTCTTTCTCAGCAATTGTCCAATTTTCAGCGATTTGCATAAATAAATTCATTACTTCATCCTGTTTATTATCAGATATTTTCGTTTCAAGGTTTTTAGCAGCAATATGAGCCTGCTCAATTCCAAGATATTTGAAGGATGTTTTCAGTGAATGTGCCATAGCTTTGGCCTGTTGCCATATTTCGTTATTTATATCTTGTTGAAGCTCATTTATTTGTCGGGGAATGTCTTTCTGGTACAACAAAAGAATTTTTAATATTTTCCTTATATCATTACGGTAGGTTTTAGCCAGAATTGCTAGATCGACAATTTTTAATCCATACCTTTTGTTGAAATCTTCGATAGGAATTTCTGTCTTTTCACTGGTAATGTTTTTATTGATAAGGTAATATATCTTTTTTATCAATTCGTTGGGATCAAAAGGTTTTGTAATATAATCATTCATGCCTAAGGATAAACATTTATCTTTTTCGCTTTGCATGGCATGTGCTGACATTCCTAAAATCGGAACATCTTTCATTGCAGATGTTAAATTATTCCGGATATTTCTGGTTGCTTCATATCCATCCATCTCAGGCATTTGAATATCCATTATCACACAATCATAAAAGCTGTTTTTAATCCTTTCAAGAGCAACGATGCCGTTTTCGGCAACATCGACATGGATGGATGGATTAAATTGCATAATGGTGTCGCAAGCCAGAATTGCGTTGGCAGGATTATCCTCTACCAGCAGAATTTTTATATTTTTAACATAGGTAATATCTGAAAATGGTTTGTTTTGTTCGGGGTTAATAATTGATTGTCCCTTGTGAAAATCAAGTTGAAAATAAAATGTTGAACCTTTGTTAATTTCACTGAAAACCCCGATTTTTCCATTCAGCATTTCAATAATTTTTTTTGTAATGGCAAGTCCCAATCCTGTTCCTCCATATTTCCTGGTAGTTTCGTTCGAAACCTGATTAAAACTTGTAAATACCTTATCAATCTGGTCTGCTGCAATGCCAATTCCTTTATCAATGATCTGGAAATATAGCGTGACCTTGTTCTCGGTTTCTTTTAATAAATCTATGTCAATTTTAATGTATCCTTTTTCGTTGGAGAATTTGATAGAATTACGAACCAGATTGGTCAAAATCTGATTGAGCCTTACAGGATCTCCATTCAGAAATTGAGGAATGCGTTTATCAATATGATATTTTATTTCAATATCTTTTTCTGAAGCCGTGACCGACATCATGGAAATAAATGACAGAATGAACTGCGTAAAATCAAAATTTATCTCTTCGATATGAAGTTTATTGGCCTCAATTTTTGAGAAATCAAGTATATCGTTGATAATTACCAATAAATTATTGCCAGCATTTTTAATATTATTTAAATATTCCGTTTGTTTTTCATCTAGATTTGTTTTAAGTAAAAGATTTGCAAACCCAAGCATAATATTTAAAGGGGTTCTGATTTCATGACTTGTATTAGCCAGAAATTGTTCCTTTAGCTTTGAATTAATCTGAATTTCCTGATTTGCTTTTTCAAGTTTTTTTCTCTGCTCATCGTTTATCCTAAGGGCTTTTTCAAGGGCATTCTTTTGCTTCCTGAGTTCAAGGGTTCTTTTCTCAACCTTTAATTCAAGCATCTGCCGTTTTTTATCAATATTCCTGGTCCTGAAAAATATGGTGAACCAAACAATAAGCATAAAACATATTGAAACTGTCATTATAAACCAATAACTTAGCCAATAAGGGCGAAGAACAGTAAAAGAAAAAGTGGCCGGATTCTGGCTATAAACACCGGTATTATTGATAGCTAATACTTTGAAAGTATATTTTCCGGCCGGAAGGTTCATATAATTTGCTGAGTTTTTATTGGTCAATCCCAGCCATTCCCTGTCAAAACCTTCAAGGATATATTTATACCTGATACTTTCGGGATTCATATAATCAAAAGCAATAAACTCAAATGCAATATTGTTTTTTGAGTAAGGAAGTACTAGCCTGACAGGCAAACGAAACCATGGGGTTATTGAATCACAAAACTGATTTAAAGTTGTATCTTCATAAATGAATTTTACATTCCTGATGATCACATCTGGGCCTTTAGTCTGCTGTTTTTCTTCCCATGGATCAAAAATCGTCACTCCATTGATTGTTCCGAACCAGGTTTTCCCTTCATCATCATTAAATACCGCGTTATTATTTGTTTCAATCCCGGAAAATCCTTCCTTCTGACCATAATGGGTTATTTTTTCAATTTCACCTTGTTTATTGATAATAATTCTGTCAATCCCTTTTTCGGTACCCACTATCAGGTTACTTCGGCTATCAAATATAATTGAATATATCATGTTTGAGCAAAGCCCATCACTTGTGGTGTAATTAATAAATTTTTGTCCGTCAAAGCGGCTTATTCCTTCTGCACCAATCCAGCAATTATCCCAATTATCGATACTTAGCGTAAGGATATTATCGGATATTAAACCATCGGATTTATAGTAAGATTTAAATTCAGAACCATTATAAACCGTCAATCCTTTCCCGGTGGCAAAATAAATTTCTCCTTTCCTGTTTTCTTTTATATCCCAAATATAATTGTTGGCAATGCCATCTGACTCATTAAATTTTGTGAAATTCCCATGTTCATAATAGCAGATCCCGTGCCCATAGGTTCCAATCCAGATTTTCCCATCTTTAGCCTCGCATAATGCGTATATTTCATTCCCAGGGAGTCCATTCAATTTTGAAAAAATTCTGAAAGAATTATTATGAATGGTAGTCAACCCTTTATTGGTTCCTATCCAAATATCAGCATTTTTAATTCTTATAATTTTATTCACTGTATTATCAGACAATCCATCATTTTTAGTAATCAACTTGTATTTTTCATGCCCGAAATAGGCAATTATACCTGAAGCATCTGTTCCAAAATACTTTACGTCTGGTGTTATTAATAATGAAGTAATATAAACCCGTACCGGAATTTTTGGAAATCTGATGTGCGAAAAATCAAACCCTGTAAATAACATAGCTCCTCCTCCATCGGTGGCTACCCACATCTGCCCATCTTTATCCCTGAAAATTTTATAAACTTTTTCAGCTTGCAAGCCCTGATCATTTCTTATTGCCCGGAATGTTTTCCCATTATAAACCATTAATCCCGATTTTTCAGTTCCTAACCATAAATTTCCTTTTTCATCTTCATTTATACTTGTAATATGATTTTCAGATAAGCCTTGTTTGGTAGTGTAAAGTGTCGTAATATTGTCTGTTATTCTATAAAGTCCTGCCTCAGAACCGATCCAGACATTCCGCTTAGAATCTTCAAAAATTGCCTCGACCAGTATATTTTCAGTAGTATTTAATATATTATTCAAATATGTATTCCTGTTATATTTTGTTACTCCACCTTTTAAGGAAGAAAACCAGATGTTGCTCTGCGAATCGTATAACAAAGTATAGACATGCGATGATGCAATGATGGTGTTGCTAATAAAACTAAATTCATTGTCAGAAAATTTCCATGCTCCATTATCTGTACCAATTAATATGTTTCCATTAATATCTTGGGTTATGTCCCAGATAAAATAATTGGCTAATTGATTTTTTTTGTCAATCCGGATAATTTTTAGTCCATCGTACACGCAAATTCCTTTTGCTGTGCCAATCCAAATCCGGTTATTTTTATCGCAAAATAAAGATATGACGCTATGGCTCGGCAATCCATCTGAAGTATTCAGATATCTGGTTTGTTGTCCATCAAATATTGAAATTCCGCCACCATAGGTAGCAAACCACATCATCCCGGTTGCATCCTGCTCAATATCAAAAACCTGCGATTGCGATAAACCTTGTTCAAGATTATATTGTTTAAAATTATAAATCTGTCCGGTTAGAATCCCAGATAGCAAAATATTTAAAATCAATACGATAATAATGATTCTCAAAATACCTGTTTTAAAATCCTAAAATTAAAAAAAAAAGCATCAACACAATGTTAATGCTTTAATACTATTTTGAATCAAATGACTATTTTATCATTTCAAGTTTATTTTCATTCATTCGCCAATACTTCTCAGGTGTTTCATTTAAATTAATATAATAATCATTATCAGTTTCTTCTAAAATTTCCTCCAGTTCATCATCAATTTTAACAATTTTATTTTTCGGAATCTGTATAATTATATCCATCTCCTGAAACCTGAAAGCGCTATTATCAGGAATTTCAAAATATTGCGGCAAGATGATAAAATTATTCCCTGTTTGTATATCATATTTCAGATTCATTGCATTTTGTTTTGCATTATCGGGCGCACTCCCTTTCGATTTTTTTCTTACAATAACAGCACATTTGCTATCAGGTGATGATTCAATATCAACATCCAGTTTTATAAATACTTTTTTACCGGCAATAAAAAATTCTGATTTTTTATGATGAACAATTTCAAAATCCTTACTGTCAATTTCACTATTTAAAGAAATGGCAATTGTATCTGAATTAACCTGTGGTAATTCTATCCTGTCAGTTATAGTTTTTGTGTATTTATAATTTGTTGATTCACTAATAGCTAATGGAATCATTATCATAATGCCAATCAGCCAGGCTGCAAGTGCTGTAATGCCAAAAAGCTTATGATTTGACTTAAAATTGATTAATAATCTCAAACCGGTATATCCGATCGCCAGCAAAGGTATGCCTCCGACCAACAGCAATGCGGTGATAAATAAATTATAATTTAAACCCGATGAAAAAAAAGTATTGCTGATTTCACTCAATGGAAAGTGGCCAAAAGCAACATGAGAAGTAAAAAAAACAGCACTGATAAAGGCAACCAAACCAGCTAAACCCGCAATTAAAAAAGTAAAACCCAAAATTAATAAGAACGATTTTCCTAAAAAGGTAACTACCTGGTGTAAAAAATGTGCCAGCCTGTCGAAAAAGTGTGCTATACTGCTATAATGTTCTTTCTGATATTTATCTTTTATTTCTCCAAATTCTTCCCTAACCGACTTCTGAATATTCGAAACAGTAATAGGTTCGCCTTTCATTTCAAGTTTCTGAGCAGTAGTGCGTGCTGCAGGCATAGCAATCCATAAAATCAGGTATAAAAGAAATCCTGAACCGTAAACAAAAAATGCTATGGCAAAAATTACTCTTAAAATAATAGGATCAATATTAAAATAATTACTTATTCCTGAACATACTCCCCCAATTATCCTGTTGTCAATATCGCGGTAAACCCGTTTTAATGTGGTATATTCTTCATTTTTCCCGGTCTTTGGTATCCCTTCCGAATAAATTTCCTGGGGTTCACCCATAATAGCAATAATGCTGTTTATTTCATCCAGATCTACCACATTCCTTTCCACCTTTTTTCTTTCTTTCAGCAATTCTGCAATACGAAGTTCTATATCACCCATAATTTCTTGTCTTTCTTCGGTATTTTCGAAGTGCGATGAAAGGGTATTTAAATACCATTCAAGTTTATTGTATGCATCTTCGTCCAGAATAAATGCTATCCCTGCTATATTTACATTAAGTGTCTTTTTCATGGCTTTAAAGTTTATTGGTTCATAATTTTAATATTTTCAATCGATTCAAGCATTTCGCGAAACGAATCATCCAACTCGTTCAGAAAAACTTTACCTGAATCTGTAATAGAATAGTATTTACGGGGTGGTCCCTGAGCCGACTCTTCCCATCGATACGAAAGATATCCCAGGTTTTTCAAACGGGTAAGAATTGGATATAGAGTCCCTTCCACAACAATAATTTTAGCGTCTTTCAACTGCCTGATTATTTCCGTGGCATAAGAGTCTTTTTTTAGCAGAAGCAGCAGAATGCAATATTCCAGCAAGCCTTTGCGCATTTGTGCCTTTGTGTTTTCTGTATTCATAATATATGGTTTTAATAGGTATGACAAAGATATATATAAATTTTAATATTATGCAATACATAGTAGTAAAATATTTATAGAATTTTTAATATTTTATTACCATAAATAATAAATATTTGATTTATAATGTTTTAAAAAACAATAAAAAAATTAAATTTACATCTGAAAAAATCCATGATATGGAAAACAAAATAATTTTGAAAAAACTACGGGCAGAATTTACAAATCCGGTTACATATTATTTCCCAGACATGAATACGGAAATTAACCTGAATCAACTTTTAGGTAAAACAATAAATATTGCTTTTACCGGTAATATTTATTGCCTGGGCTGTCATAAAAAAATTCCAAAATCATACGGACAAGGCTACTGTTATCAATGCTTTACCACCTTACCCGAAAATGAAGAATGTGTTCTCAGACCAGAACTTTGCCGTGCACACCTTGGAATAGCACGAAATATGGAGTATGCCCGCCTGCATTGCCTGAACGATCATATTGTATATTTGTCGGTTACCTCAGGACTGAAAGTCGGAGTCACCCGGATAAGCCAGATTCCGGCCCGATGGATTGATCAAGGTGCCGGACAGGCTATAAAACTGGCTCAAACCCAAAACCGTTACCAGGCTGGCATGGTTGAAGTTGCTTTAAAGAAACACATTGCCGACAAAACCAACTGGAAATCAATGTTGCGCTATGCAGCACCCGACCTTGATTTATTAGTTGAAAAAGAAAAAATAAAAATTCACATTCCAGCTGATTTTACTCAATTTATCACATCCGATAATAATATTACAAGAATCAATTACCCTGTTTTATCGTTGCCTTCAAATCCTGTAAACATTTCCCTGGACAAAACGACATCTTTATCAGGCAGGCTATCCGGTATTAAAGGCCAATATCTTATGTTTGACAACCAGAACGTATTGAATATCAGAAAACATGGTGGTTATGAAATAGTTTTCAGTGACAGGTAAAACCTGATATCTTATCTTATATAGACTTTTTTATTAATCATACGCTGATCAGACTGGCATACCACAAAGTACAACCCTGGTTGAAGTGAAAGGTTGATGATGAGGGTTTTATTCCCGTCAAGCTGAAAATTGTTTTCGAACCTGATTTTTCCCAACGGATCAATGATTTTTACCTGGCAATTATTTGCATTGTCAGGAAGTTGAATATGGAGTTGGTTTTCACTATCAATAAATATCTTATTTTTAACGCTCACTGTTTCAATGCCAACATGGGTCTGGTGAATAATTAAATCAAGCATAACAGGTAAATGATCGCCAACGGTATATAAAGCCTGGTTAATATTGTAGGGAAGATTATTGGACATATTGAGAATAGAATTATTGTAAGCAGTACCATTCTGGCCAATTGCTTTATAACTGCCCGTCAGATATTCAACTTTATGCGTATTGTTGAAAACAGGCAGCGTTCCGAGGATGAAATCAAAACGGTCATCAAAGCCACCTCCTGATGCACATCCATTTGAGGTGCTATGGGTTGATTGGGTGTGATACGAAGCAAAAACAGAATTTGCATGCCAGCTCCCTGGTTTGTTTACCGGGTCAAAAAAACGTATATTCAGGTTGGCAGCATTCAATAATGATTGGTAACAGGTTTCAGATGAAGAATATACATTAAAATCACCACTCAATAAAATGTTCCCTGAATAATTGTTGTTATTAAGATATTCGAGCAGAATATTTACCATCTGGCTGCGTTGGGTAGCATCTTCTGTAGCAGATCCTGCTTTTAAATGCCCTACAATGCAGGTTAAAAACGCGGTATCACCCAATTGAATATCCACTGAATTATAATAAAAGGTTACAGCTATGAAATCACGCACACTGGTTGAAATATTTCTCTGTTTATAAACTGTAAGTTTTTCGTTATTGTAAAAAATAAGGTTAACCAGATCGGATGCCGAAGCATTTGAATAGCTGCTCATGCTGTAATTTTTTTGGTTTGCAGCATTAACAATTCCAAGCAGCCTGTTAGCGGTTAACTGATTGGCAGAAACTTCATTTACTGTAAAAACATCCGGGTTTATGTAATCAAGGATAGAAGATATCGCGCTTTCTTTGGCCATTAAATTATTGTTGTTCTGATCACAATATGCGGTTGAATTGGCATAATTTAACAGATTGTAATGCATAACTCTAATCGTATCGGAGGCAAAAACAGTCTGTATGGATGTGCTAATAAATAAAACCATGCAAAGAATGATTTTAACTTTATTAAATGAATGATTCATTGTAATTTGGTTTAAGTGGATTTTATCTTGTTTTTCTGCAATGTAATAAAATAAATGATATTTTTAAAAAGTGAAAAAATATATTAATTTTGCCCTTCCAAAAAATGTGATTGACCTATGGTGTAATGGCAGCACAGCAGATTTTGGTTCTGTTAGCCCAGGTTCGAGTCCTGGTAGGTCAACAACAATTAAATAAAAAAGCCTTTGTAGATAAATTTACAAAGGCTTTTTTATAACTACCCTAATCAGGTTCCCCTGTCAGAAACTTTTTTTTTAATGAACCTTTAAATTCTCGGGTTTTTCTGGTGGAATCAGTTTTTCACCATTTACACCGGTATATTTATCATCTTTCTGATACTCGATTCCAATCTTTTGTAACAAGGATTCAACATCAACCTGGTGCAATTGCAAACCAATTTCCCATGGGTTCATTCCAAGCAGTAAACCAACGAGTTCTTCATAGGTTAAAACAGGTATGCCATAACCATCACGGTCGTAGGTTTTACCTTCCATTTCGGCGATTACATATTGCCAACGATCTAGAAAATAAGTACATCCTGGGCAGTTTGCAATAATAACATCGGGATGGTAAGGCTGCATCGATTCAAATTTTTTCTTAGAATTAGCTATCGAATATCCGCGATTTGATTTTAACAGGTATTGTCTGAATCCAAAACCACAACAGTGTCTTCGTTCAGGATAATCGACCTGCAAACCACCCCAGTCATCAATCAATCCTGCTAATACATAGGGAAATTCAGCACCTCCCACTCCTTTTTCAGGAAATATTTTTGCATAATGACAACCAATATGGTCAACAACTTTTAAAGCTTGCCCGGTTTTACTATTTATTAAACGATATTTAAAAAATTGGGCTATCTCTTTTCGGAATTTATAAATAATATCGCTGGTATGGGTCAGGTTTTTAGGTATTTTAAAAGTTTTGCCTGTTGATTTTCTCAATGCTTCCCTGGTTTTTTCGAGTGTTTCGGGAAAATGCTTCCAGGTTTCAAGCACCTCGGTATAAAGCCCGAACGAAGTAACACAGGAGCAGACAAAATTCTCATAACCTGCTTCTGTCATAAGTGCAAATTGTCTGGCAATAACTGTCATAGTGGTTTCGAGCGGAATAATGCCTGAATGATAAGCAATACCCGTGCACGTTGTTTGATTCTCATCGTCAAAAATATCCTTCTTTAAAAGATTTTTTACAATATGGAGAAATAATTCTTCAGCCGCCGGGAAAATATTCTGCCTTATACAGCTTCGGGCAAAGTAATAATGATCAGCGGCAATTTCTTTCTGATAAGTTTCCCAATTCAGATTAACAGCAGACTTAGTCATTTTTCGTTGTATAAATAGTTGAAATAATCATCACGTCCTTCGCTGAAATCAATATTTAACATATTGGCCCTGGCTTTGGAGAAATATTCAAGTTTTTCAAACCTCTCCGTTGCACCGGTTGCTTTAAAAATCTCATTTAAATCACGCAGGGATGCTTCAGAGGTTTTCCTTAACGTGCCTTTTCCCAAACCGTTATAGTTACATTTTAATCTTTTAAGAACACTTTCCCTGTTTTGACGCAGCCATTTCCATACCGGGCCTTGTTCTGGAAACAGGTAATTACTCATTTCGTCAATATGAACACAATATCCGTATTTTAATATATGTTCACCAACTGTTCTTTTAATGGCCAGTTGCTTCTGACCCTGATGACTTTCGGTAAAATATCCGTTATCAACAGATATTGCTCTTAAAGCCTGTATGATATAGCCGGGTGTATTTCCACGTGGGCATCTGGTTTTACACGACAGGCATTCTCCGCATAACCAGATTAAGTCAGATTTTAATAATTCAATGAGCTCATCCTGGTTATGGTGCTGAACAATATCAGCTATCTGTCGCGGATCATAATCCGAAACCTGTGCTGCAGGACAAATCGCTGTGCATGTACCGCAATTGATACATCCTTTCAATCCTTCAACGAAACGAACATCACGATCAAGCATTTCAAACAAATCAGCCATATCGTAATAAATTACATTGGTTGGTTATTGATGATGATTGCATGAATGTCCCTGATGGTCAGCTTCATGATGATGGCATGAAACTCCGGAATCACGAATATACCCTGCTGCAAACGAAGCAGCAAGCTCATCAATATTGCCTGTGCAACCCCTGAAAACTTCTATTCCATGACGTGACAATACATTAACAGCACCTTCTCCCATATTTCCGGCAAGCATTACCTGTACTCCTTTGTCTTTAAGTACAGCCGCTATATTTGATTTACATCCGCATCCCTGAGGTGAAGGTAAAGTTTCCTTTGAAATAATTTTCTTTTCTGCGTTAAAGGTAAAAATGGTATACATTTCACAGTGACCAAAGTGATGATCCACCTGGTTACCTTTGGTTGGTACTGCAATTTTCATAGTTTTAATTGTTTTAAAATTTGTTTTAATGAAATTGTGTTATTTATTGTGAGTAAATGAATTTGCATTTGACTAAGTTGTTCACCTGATTTTACACCAAAACGGCCAGCCAATACAGTATCAATATTGAATTGATACAAGGCTTTTGCAATTTCTGTTCCGGTATGAGTGGAATCCGATAAAAACGGATTTTTAAAAAATTCAGCCAATCCGTTTTTATCTGTAATAAAAAACCAGGGAGCTTTTCCAAAATGCATACATATTTTGCTGTCAAAATTGTTTTTTGTTACAGCCAAAGCCGCCCTGTAAACCATGTTGTTACAAACAGGGCATTCAGATCTTGAGAGGTTTTGCCCTGAATATGCAATTCCACAATCCGGACAATCATTCCAGAAATTTTCAAATGAAAATCTTCCACCTGCAATAATAATTTCCGATCCATTTGTCAGAGCCCATGCAATTTTTTTCCGGGCAGATTTATATACCCGGGTAAAGGTTGGCCGCGAAATTTTCATTATTTCAGCAGCTTCGGCATGGTTCAACATATCATAATCACACAATTTAAATGCTTCGTATTCTTCAAGGTTAAGTGTAACTTTTTCAATCTGAGGATGTACCAGACCAAAAGGTCTAAAACCTGAGAAGTGAGGCATTCGTCTGATTATTCTGTTCTTTTTTTGGCGCGCCATAGGGTTACAAAAATAATGAACTATAGTTCAAAATACAACAAAAAAATAAAATTTTTAATTACTAACTATATGTATTTGATTACAAAACAAATGTGTGATTAGTTACACACTATTCCCTGTTTTTTGAATCAATAATAATGGTTACAGGACCATCATTTACCAGCGATACTTTCATATTGGCGCCAAAAACTCCGGTTTTAACAGGTTTTTTAATTTCTCTTTCCAGCATAATTACAAATTCTTCATATAAAGGAATAGCTTTTTCTGGCTGAGCTGCTTTAATATAAGACGGACGGTTTCCCTTTCTTGTTGATGCATGCAGGGTAAATTGGCTGATTACCATAATTTCTCCCTGAACATCGCAGATAGAAAGGTTCATAACACCATTTTGGTCATCGAAAATGCGTAATCTGGCAATTTTTTTTGCCATCCATGATATATCCGTCAAATCATCACCTTCTTCAAAACCTGCAAGAATTAATAGACCCGATGAAACAGAGGCTCTTTCTGTTCCTTGAATTACCACCAATGCTTTTGTAACCCTTTGTATAACAACACGCATATATCAAAATTTTCATAAATTTAAAAAAAATCAGGTATATAATGAATTATTTTCCTGCGAATATCATAATATACCCATCATATTAATATATTTGCATTTCTGAATATAACTACCCGAATTATGATAAGAATAATTGATTTAAAAACCGAAGATCTTGAAATGGCTGCTGTGATGCTGAAAGCCATAGCACACCCCATGCGAATTGCCATTTTAAATTTGTTGTACGATGGAAGCAGGTTAACTGTTTCTCAGATATATCAGCAACTTAATATAGATCAGGCTACTGCATCACATCATCTCGGTATATTAAAAGACAAAGGATTATTAGCCTCGAAACGGGAAGGAAAAACTACGCTTTATTATATTACAAATAAAAATCTTCCACATTTGCTTGAATGCCTGACCAATTGTAAATCATCTTCATAAATAACCCATAGTTATGACATCGCATGATATAGATTATCGTATTGTTGGAAATGACCTTCAGCTGGTTGAAATAGAACTCGATCCAAATGAGACAGTTATTGCCGAAGCAGGTTCGATGGTGTATTTTGAAGAAGGTATTGTGTTTGAAACCCGCATGGGTGATGGAACGCAGCCTAATCAGAGTGTTCTGGGAAAATTATTCCAGGCCGGATCGCGCCTTCTGACCGGCGAATCACTTTTTCTGACCCATTTTACCAACAAAGGGATAAAAAAAACCAAGGTAGCGTTTTCGGCACCTTATCCGGGAACAATTCTTCCGGTCAGGCTCAATGAATTACGGAGTCCATTAATTGTACAGAAAGATGGTTTTTTATGTGCTGCTATGGGCACCCAGCTCTCTGTCTATTTCAACCAGCGCTTTGGTGCAGGGCTTGTGGGTGGCGAAGGGTTTATTCTGCAGCGGCTTCAAGGCGATGGCCTGGCATTTATACATGCTGGCGGAACTATTGTTCAAAAAACCCTTGTAAACCAGACGCTCCGCGTTGATACAGGGTGTATCGTAGCTTTTGAAGAAGGAATGCAATTTTCTGTTGAAAGAGCCGGAAATCTCAGATCGATGATTTTTGGCGGCGAAGGTATATTTTTAGCTACCCTTTCCGGAACAGGCCGGGTTTGGATACAATCAATGCCCGTTCGTAAACTTATCGACGCTTTGTCTCCTTTTGGAGGTAATACACGTAAAGAAAACCAGTCACTTTTAGGAAATCTTTTTGAATAATTGATGATATCATCAGGGCATATTGTTGATATTGAGAATTTTATAAATCTTATTGATCAAATGTCGGTTATTGATGTCAGGTCAGAGTCGGAATTTGAAAAAGGCCATATTCCGGGTGCTGTTAATATACCAGTTTTAAATAATTCAGCGCGAAAAGAAATAGGGATTATTTACGCAACAAGTAACTCCCAGCAGGCTGTTTTAAAAGGACTTGAAACTGCAAGCCCAAATATTAAAAATTGGGTCGGGGAAGCCACTCATCTTGCTAAAAATAAAGAAATAGCTGTTTATTGTGCCAGGGGAGGAATGCGAAGTACTGCTATGTCATGGCTTTTCAGCTTATCAGGTCTGAAAGTTTATATGTTAAAAGGTGGTTATAAAGCATATCGAAATTTTGTTTTAAGTTATTTTTGTAATCCTTTTAACCTTATCGTTGTTGGGGGATATACCGGTAGCGGAAAAACTTTGATCTTACTGGAATTAAAAAAATCCGGCTGCAATGTTATTGATATCGAAAATCTGGCCTGTCATAAAGGTTCGGTATTAGGAGCATTAGGCCAGCCACCACAGCCATCAACTCAACTTTTCGAGAATAAACTATTTAATATTTTGATGGCTATGGATAAAAACAAACCAATCTGGATTGAAGACGAAAGTTATGCTGTAGGAAGGGTCAACATTCCTTTTCCCTTTTATAATCAAATGCAGAAGTCAAGGTTTGTTTTTATCGATAAACCAATTGAAGAACGAATGAAATTTTTATTGGACGAATATGGCCATTTTCCGGTTGATGATCTTAAAATGTGTATTTTAAAATTAACTCCTTATGCCGGGAGCCAGGCAGTAAATAAAATTCTGAACGCGATAGAAATGAATGACTTGCTTTTGGCAACATCACTTTTGCTTCATTATTATGATAAAGTTTATAAAAAGTCACTGAATAAACATGCTGCCGAAAAGATGATACATATAGATTGTAAAATGATGAATTATAAACAAATAGCTGAATTATTAATTAAATATGAAAATTAATTCAGTTTATTACTCCTTTATTGCTTTTACAATATGACGTTTACCCGGAGGGCCTTCCAATCGTTGAACCCTGAAACCTGCCTGCCGTAATGATTGCTTGACTGATCCTTTGGAACAATAGGTGAGTAAAAGACCTTGTGAAGTAAGCGTGTTGTATATTTTTGAAAAAACCTGCCCTGTCCACAATTCAGGTTGTTTTTCAGGCGAAAAAGCATCGTAAAACACCAAATCAAATTCGCGGGTGAAATTGTATTCCAGGATATCCTGTTTTTGAACTAGAATTTCAAACCACGGATGGATAATTAACGGATTATTTAATACTAATTCGGAAAATTTATCCAGAAACTTCATTACTATATCATTGGTTGCTAAATTATTATGTATAAACCTGATGTGTTTATTTTCAATAGGAAATAAGTCAATAGCCTTGTAAAATGTCGGAATCTGGCAATGATAGGCCTCAATAGAAGTGAGTATGGCATTTAGTCCGGTTCCAAAACCCATTTCAAAAATTTTTATTGGTCGGACTGCAACCTGGTGATAACCATTTCTGATAAAAATATGATCTGATTCGGTCACTGCACCAAATAACGAATGGTAATGCTGTCCAAAACGCTGCGAATATAGGGTGTTTGAACCATCGCCAGTTCTTGTTATCATTAGATTCTCCTGGTCAGAAAAATTCATAAACCAAATGCTCAATTTCAGATCCTAAATTATATTTTTCAGAAAGCTTTTGGAAAATATCTTTCAATGCTTTGGGATGATGGGGTACATTTTGTAACATATAAAATGCTTCTAGTATAAAAGGATCAGTGTTTTCTAAACCCTCAATTTTTAAACTATCAATCTTTCCATCTTTTACATTAAGTTCAAAATCAAGATCATCGCCTTTTATTGAAATAGTCTTTCTGATTACATAGGCTGGAGAATAGCCGAAAATCCATTCTGTTTTTTCATATTTTGATGAAACCAGATGCTTAATATTATTTTTATCATATTCAGATAGTTGATATTTATTTCCATTACAGCATCTAAGTATTTCATCAAACAGGTATCGTCTGAACTGATTTATATCTGGGATATTATGAATGAATGGTTGTATATTTCCAACCTGGTGTTGAACTGATTTTACTGATTTATCTATATAATAATGAGGATCAGGGTTAATTACATATTTTAATTTTTCAAGATCGGTCGAAAACAACAAAGTGCCATGATGAAGCATACGGTTTTTAAAAATATGCTCTGCATTGCCGGAAATTTTTAAATTATTGATAAGTAACTCGTTACGATTTCCATAATAAACATTAAGACCTAAATTTTGAAGAATTTGAAAAACTGGTTCAGTATTTTTTCTGAAATTGACCTGTTTTCCGGCAATTGCATCAGTAATAAAACAGAAATTCAGGTTTCCGGGATCATGAAATACAGTACCTCCTCCCGAAATTCGACGTGATAATAAAATATGGTTTTCATCGCAATATTTCAGATTCACTTCGGCTACAACATTTTGATGTTTCCCAACAATTACGGCTTGTTCATTGCTATAAAGCATGAAAAAACTACCGTTTTTTGATTTTAGTAAATATTCTTCAGCAGCATTGTTAAAATGGGCATTGAAATAAGGTGAATCAATACAGAGCATTGGATATTATTGTGCTTTGCCTAGTATTTTGGTGTATTCAGCAGGATTTTTCAGAAAACTGATTGCTTTGGCAACATCTTCATCGGTAGCCATATTTTTTTCAATGCGGCCTTTCTGGTAATAATAACGGGAAACAATTTCTTCTTCGAGAAGAGATTTTATTTCATCTTTAAAATTCGACAGGTCTTTCACTTTATCATGGGCAAGAAGCTTTTTCAATGTCTCAAATTCAGATTCAGAAAGGTCATAATATTTTTCCCTTTTTGATACCTCTATTAATTGGCTCAGAACATTTTCGCTTTCTGTTTGATAATCAAAATCTTTATCCTGTAAAAAGGCGGTAAATTCATCATATTCCTTGTCTGGAATAATAAAGTCTTTTGCCGCACCAATAGCTGGATGAAGGGTCTTATAAATAGTTGCATAGTTGAAAATCAAATCTTTTGACAGTAGACTGATGGCAATTTTACTTAATCTTTCAGGATTTGTTTCAATATCGGGCTTAATTCCCCCTCCATCAAAAACTTTTCTGCCATTGCGTGTTTTAAATTCTGAAATGAGAGAATCAGGAATCCGCCCCACACTGCCATCTTCATTACGGTGGGTATAATCAAGCGCCTGAATACACCGTCCACTTGGTATATAATATTTTGCCGTTGTAAGTTTAAGTTTTGAATTATAACTCAACGGACGTGTGGTCTGCACCAATCCTTTCCCAAAAGTGCGTGTACCAATAATAACTGCCCTGTCCAAATCCTGAAGCGAACCAGCTACAATTTCTGAAGCCGAAGCTGATCCGCTGTTTACCAATATAACAAGCGGAATCCGGGTATCCACAGGGTCCTCTGTGGCCAGATAGGTTTTATCCCATTCTTTTACTTTACCTTTTGTGCTAACTACTTCAAGTCCTTTTTCGATAAAAAGGTTTGAAATACTAACAGCTTCATTGAGCAATCCTCCGGGGTTACTGCGCAGGTCAAGAATAAGTGATTGTATTTTTTGTTTGTCTTTCAGATCAATCAAAGCTTTTCGTACCTCTTTTGATGCGTTTTCGGTGAAACCTGAAAGCATGATATATCCGGTTGATTCATTCAACATACCATAATAAGGGACATTGCTGATGGTAATTTTTTCACGGGTAATTTTAAAATTAAGAATTTTCTGGTTTCCCGGGCGTTGTATATCGAGAGCTATTTCAGTATTTGGCTGGCCTTTAAGCAAATCGCTTACATCGGATGAATTTCTTCCTTTGATAGATTTCCCGTCGACCGCAGTAATGATGTCACCTGACTGTAATCCAGCTTTTGCTGCAGGAGAATTTTCGTAGGGCTCAATAACAACTATAAATTCACCGCTTTTTCTGATTATTGCTCCAATACCACCATACTGACCGGTAGTCATTAACTGATAATCCTCCATACGCGACTCCGGAATATAAACAGTATAAGGGTCAAGTGACTCAAGCATGGCATCAATACCTGTTTTGATAATTTTACCCGGATCAATTTCATCCACATAAAACAGATTTAGCTCACGATAGGTAGTATAAAAAATATCGAGATTTTTCGAAACTTCAAAACTATTGGTTCTGAAAGATGAAAAAATAACAGAGGCACTTATAAAAATGAGGCCGTAAATAATGATTTTTTTAAATGATCTCATAGGGTAAACACTTTTTAATTTGACTTTAAGGCACCGGATCGAATCCATGACCGCCCCATGGATTGCATCTAACAATTCTTCTCACTGACAGATAAATGCCTCTGAAAATTCCATGTTTCTGTAATGCTTCAATAGCATAGTGCGAACAGGTAGGATAAAACCTGCACGAACTCATTTTATAAGGACTTATTGCTGCCTGGTAAAACCTGATCAGAAAAATGATTATTCTTTTCATTATCCGCCTCGAAGCATTCAATTAAACGTTCCAAAATTAATATTATTTTTTCTTGTATGGCTTTATAAGTCATTACTTCTTTTGAAGTATAAATAAATATTATAGCAAGCTGCCTGTTTTTTCTATCAAGTACATCATAAAGCAAAGATTTATTCAACCGGTACGCTTCACGACACCTTCGTTTAATTAAATTGCGGTGAACAGCGGTTTTTATTTTTTTTTTCGGCACTGCTACAGCAAACTGGGCACAAACCTTTTCAGGCAATGAGGTTTGATAATAGATAACCCGGAAGGGATAAAACTGAAATACCCTTCCCTGCTCAAAAACCAATGTAAAAAGTTTTTTACGGGTGAGTTTTTCAGGCTTTGGAAAAGTTGGCATGTAATAGTGTTATCATATGAATTTGCAGTAAAAATAAAGCAATTAATGATTGGAACATAGCAAAACTCTATTTTCTACCAGGTGTGATATTTAAATAAATTAAATTTATCACAAAAGACCAGTGCTTTACTGCGTTTATGGATAATAAAATCTAATAATAATAAAGGAAAACAAATATCTGAAAATTATTATTTCAAGGTTAAAGTGGTGGTACCTATCATTTTTCCATCCATAAAAATATCGGCAATATAGGTGCCTGGCAGCAATTGTTCATCGGGATTATGATCATAATAGATGCAGGTTTGAAGGTCCTGCCCCTGGTAATCGACTTCACGCATAGCAGAATAAGCAATTTCCTGTCCTTCAAAATAAAAAAGATTTGCTTCGTTTTCAAGCAGTACCAGCTCATCGGGGCGCGAAATCCTGATATAAATATTTCGTAATCCTCGTTTGGTTATTACATTTTCGCTCAGCGTGAAACATACGCTGAATTTTTCAACTTTTTTTATTTTGGTAACCTCTTTACCTTTCCGGTTCAACGCTTTCAACACAATATTTTCCGATTTCACTACAGCAGCTTTGGCTACCAGGTTTGAAGCCGAATCATATTTTTGTGTCAGTTCTTTGGTGCGTTTCTGCTCAGCTTTGAATTTGGTCTTTACCTGAATATTTTCGGCGGTAAGATTTTGATTTAATGTATTAAGCGAATCAATCTGGTGAATAAAACCACGCATTATTTTTCTTAATGTTTCCAGCTCTCTTTTATACTGATCAATAACCTCTTTGTTTGCTGTTTTAAGGCTTTTTATTTCAGCTATATACCTTTTTATTTTTTCCTGTTCCCGTCCCAATAATTTGTTAATGCTATCGTTACTGGTTTGCAAATCCTGATATTGGACCAGAAGATGGTCAAATTCAACGGTAAGGCTGTCTTTTTCTTCGGTATTCCGAACAAGTTGAACTGTAAGATGTTTGTTTTTATTACGTTCAGTAAGGTAAAGATATCCGGTTATAATAAATAATACTGCTAAAAATAGAATAAGAAATGTTGTCAACCAACTGTTTTTATTTTTGTTTTCCATTGATATAGTGTTTTTAACAAGCGATGGCAAAAGTAAAATTTTTTTTATTATTACGCCAAACAAGGCTTATTTATCTGCTTTTTTCCATTCAAAAGAATATCTTGTATTCTCAGCATTGGTAATTACAGCTTTAATTGACCCGACAAGAATGCTGGCTTCAACCAACACAGGAATCCTGTTTTCATCGTTACTGACCCAAACGGTCATTTCTTCACCACCACTAAAAATTGAACCCTCGATCAGCTGAATTTTAAATTTGATACAGTTGAATTGCAGATTGCCGGGAATTATGATGATTTCCGTTCCTAAACAAGTAATGTCAGAGGCGTAAATCTCATTGTCCAGAATGAGTTTTATCGGAATTTTATCGCCTGGCTTTTTGTTTTCAAACTTCAGGTTACGTGCATAGTAAATACCCGATAAAACATCGTACAGGCATTGCACCATTTTGATGTTTCCTTCACGGTGTGGTTTTTCTGAATTACTGACAAAGGTTCTGACAATGTTTTTTTCGTAATCAAATTCGTAAACCTCACTGGCTTTATAATTGCCTTCACTGACATTTCTAAGAAAATATAATGGAAGCAGGGTTGCCGTATCAATTTTGGTTTCGTAATAGTCCCTCACTTTATATATCCAGTCATACCCCGGATGAGTCTGTCCAATACTTGTGATATGATAGACCGGACGCCTATTGCATAAACCGTTGTTTACCGAAAAAATGACAAAACCGGCATCAAGCCAGATAAAACCCAGATTGTAATACACAGTATAAGAAACCTTTTCACCTGTTTTATATGCCATATTATGGTCAATACATTGAGAATACAGCCATTGAGGTAAAAAAATACCAAATGCTAACAAAAAATGCGTTAGTTTTTGAATTATCATTTATATCTGGCTGTTATAATATAAAACTATTCATTCATTAATTTTATTCCAATCATGTGAACGCTTAAAATTGCATTAAATTTTTCAATGAAGTAATGAATAAACCGAATTTGATTTTTCCCGGTAAAAATTCATGAATTTTTGTAAATTTGAGGTCAATTTATTAAAAAATATTTCATTTATGAGAAAAATAACCCTAATAACCGGATTTTTATTGTTTTTACTATCATGTGGCGAAAACCATGAAAATCAGTCGTCACTTCATGGAGGAACGCTAAACCTAAATGAACCTTATAAAATAAACCAGATTTCACCTTATAATATTTCAAACGCCGGCGAGCTCCGCCTTGTGAATGCCATTCATGGTTTTTTATTCAGATACAATTTATCTACTTTAGAAGTCGAGCCATACGCAATACGTTATCAACAAAGCGATTCAACAAATAAAACATTCATTCTTATATTGCAAAGCAATGTATTTTTTCATCCTGATGCGTGTTTTGGAAATGCATTAACACGTAAAATGAATTCGTCAGACATCAAATATTCGCTTGAGTTATGGATAAGCCAAAAATATACAGGTAAAAATTGTCCGGAATCATTATTAGCCATTGAAGGATGTAAAGAATTTTTAAATAAAAAAGCTGATAATATTTCAGGGCTGACCATAAGTAATGATTCAGTTTTTAAAATTAAATGCACAAAAACCAATCCTTTGCTTATCGATCAGCTTTGTAACATGCAGGTTGCCATCGTACCTCGCGAAGCGATTGAAAAATACGGAAACCTTAATACTGTTGGGATTGGCCCTTTTATAACCGATGGAAAAACAAACGAAAAAGGTTATATTCTTTTAACACGAAACTCCAGGTATTTTTTAAATGATTTTCAGCAAAACAGTTTACCTTACCTTGATTCAGTAAAAATATTCATGATAGGTTCGGTACGGGAAGAATTAGAAATGTTTAAAAGTGGAAAACTGGATTTAATTACAGGTCTTAATACCAGAACCATCAATGAATTTTTAGATGAAAATATAAATATGTTTCAAAGCAATCCGCCACAATATATCCTAATGCAGGAAACAGGCAGCGATAAAAACCCGGTTTACATATTATCTCATGCTCATATTAAGGGTATTACCCTCGATATATATACAAATCCAGATTTGTCTAAAATTTATCTTATAGACAAACCAACGGAAATCAATAAAACCGATACGCTATTGTAACCTATTCAATCAGTTTTATTTCAGAGGTTACCGGGATTGCCTTACGGTAAAGTGCACCTACGCCACAATATTTTTCTTCGGATAAGGCAATGGCTTTCTGTATTTTATCAAATGGAAGATTTTTACCTTTCAGTTCGTAAATTACATGAATGCTTTCATAATATTTTGGATGTTCATCACGGGCATTCCCTGAAATATACATTTTAAATGATTCAACACTAACCTGCATTTTTTTCAGAATCGAAACAACATCCATCCCTGTGCAGCCACCAAGTGCAGCCAACAATAAAGGTTTAGGCCTTGGCCCCTTGTCGTTACCTCCTGCATCAAGGCCTGCATCCATCATCAGGTTATGTCCGTTTACTTCAGCATTGAATTCGAGATTATTTTCCCAATTTACTGTAACTTCTGCTTTCATTTTTTTAATATTTTATAGAATAACAAAATTAGCTGTTAAAAGTTATAAAAAATTAATTTCTCTAAATGTATTTAAGGTTTCAGCGTTGAATTCACATAATAATTTTCAATTCCTGCCAATATCGAAAACATGGTAAATAAAATTTATCATCAGGCAACCTTTACTATAAATAAATTGTCATAAGTAAATGTAATGTTATTTATTATAATCGACAACTATTCTAAAGGCATTAAATATGAAAAAAATAACAATAATTAAATATGATTTTCTTAACTTTGTCAGCCAATATTTATTAACCTTTAATGATCCTAAAAATTTTATGAAAAACCTGCTACCATTAATTTATGCTATGCTGTGTTTATTTATATTTATAAATGTATCTGGCCAGCAAGCATCACAAAAAACTGATCGTTTCATTACCTTGCTTGAAAACCGCAGTGATGGATTAAAAATCAGTCATCAGATTCCTGTTGTTACATTCAATACTGTTTCAACCCGGAATGGCAATTTTACTGAAATTTCAGTTGATCGTTTCAGTAAAAGTTACGATCTGGGTAATCCTGACCTTCCGGTCACTTCTAAGCTTATCGAAGTTCCTTCAGGTGCAGAAGTCAAAATTCATATTCTGTCGTACCAGGAAAAAATAATTGACTTATCACAGTCGGGATATAAGCAGGTACTACCTGCACAGCGATCGGTTTCGAAAAGCGAAGATCCGGATAAAGTTGAATTTTATTTCAATGCCGATGTTTATAATCGGGATGAATTTTTTAGTAAATCCCTTGTATGGTATGAAGAAACAGGGATCATGCGTGGTGTACGGATTGGCAATTTACATATTTCACCTTTTAGCTATAATCCGGTTCAGAATAAACTGAAAGTTTTTGAAAATCTGGTTTTTGAAGTAATTTTTGAAAATCCGGATTTTACAACAACCCAAACAGAAAAAATTAAATACTATTCGCCTTTGTATCGCCAGCTTTTTGACGGTTTACTGAATTACTCCGGAATAAAAGCTATCAATCAGCGCTTTCCTGTAAAATATGTCATTGTTTCTGACCGGATGTTCGAAAATGCTTTACAGCCTTTTATATCCTGGAAACAAAAGAAAGGATTTCATGTTATCTCAGCATATACTGATCAGATTGGAACAACCACAACTGCCATTAAAAATTACCTTCAGGGGCTTTATACCTCAGCCACCGAAAACGACCCTGCTCCAAGTTTTGTTTTATTTGTGGGAGATATAGCTCAGATACCTACGTATAACGGCCAGTCCGGAAGTCATGTCACTGATTTATATTATTTTTGCTATGATGGTGTAAACGACCATGTTCCTGATGTAACTTACGGACGTTTTTCTGCCAACAACCTTACCCAACTCCAGCCCCAGATAGATAAAACTCTTGAATATGAAATGTATACCATGCCTAATCCTTCCTATCTCGACGAAGTGGTTATGGTTTCAGGCGTAGATGCAAGTCATGCACCAACCTGGGGTAACGGCCAAATTAATTATGGAACAACCTATTATTTCAATGCTGCACATGGAATAACGTCACACACATATCTTTATCCGCTATCCGGAAGTAGCGCCGCACAAATTATTGCCCATATAAGCAACGGTGTTGGCTATGGAAATTATACTGCTCATTGCAGTCCATCGGGGTGGGCTGATCCAAGTTTCGAGACCAGCAATATCCCTGGTTTACAGAATGCACACAAATACGGCCTTTTGGTAGGCAACTGCTGTCAATCGTCGCAGTTTAACGATGCAGAATGTTTTGCCGAAGCCATACTGCGTGTTGCAAACAAAGGAGCTGTCGGTTATATCGGAGGTTCAAACAGTACATACTGGGATGAAGATTTTTTCTGGGGCGTAGGATATGGTACAGTTTCTGCAAACCCAACTTACGAAGCTACTACACTTGGAGCTTACGACCGAACTTTTCACGATCATGGCGAAGCTGCTACCAGCTGGTCAGTAACACAAGGGCAGATGGTTATTGGAGGTAATCTTGCCGTTGAACAATCAAATTCAGGTTCAAAATTATACTATTGGGAAATATATAATCTTATGGGAGATCCTTCACTGATGGTTTATATGTCACAACCAGATAACCTTACTGCCGATTACCAGGAACAACTGATTATCGGATTAACTTCCCTTACTGTCAATACTGTTCCTGATGCACTGGTAGCAATGTCACTTAACGGACAGTTGATTGCCTCTGTAATTTCTGATAACAGCGGAGTAGCGACATTAAATTTCCCTACCTTTACCGAACCCTGTAATCCTGATATTGTTATTACCAAACAAAATTACAAACCTTTTACAGGAACCATTTCTGTTATACCGGGAAATACACCTTATGTTATTTATAACCATCACAGCCTGAACGATTCTGATGGCAATAACAACGGATTGGCTGATTTTGGCGAAACAATAGGTATCAATCTGGCACTTGCAAATGTTGGCACCGTTTCAGCATCGGGACTACATGTAACGCTTACCGCCAATGATGATTATATTACAATTGTCGATTCTGCATACCAATGGGGGAATATGCCCGGACAGGATACTATTGAAGTTGCAAACGCTTTTTCTTTCAATATCGATACCAATGTACCAGATCAGCATAAAGTTCAATTTTTTGTTACCGCTACGGCTGATGATAAAAAAGAGAGCTGGACATCAAAATTTACTGTAACTGTAAATGCCCCCATCTTACAACTGATGAATTTTACTGTAAACGATGCTACCGGAGGGAATAATAATGGGCGTCTTGACAGGGGAGAAACAGTTAAAATTCAGGTAAAAGCCGATAACAGCGGGCATGCTGATTTACTTAATCTTCAATGCCGGCTCAGCTGTTCCGACACTAATATTCATATTATCACTCCGTCTACAACCATCGCCAATGCATCGGTAAATGGCAACAACAGGGCTTCATTCATTGTTTTCATCGACCCTAAAACACCAGTCGGAAATGTAGTTGAGTTTGCTATACATACCTTTTCTGGTGAATTTGAAGCTGATATCAATGTAATAAAAAAAATCGGGCTTATTATTGAAGACTGGGAAACAGGAACCACCACCAATTTTGCATGGAACACTTCTTATAGCAATACATGGGCTATTGACAACAACAATAATTATGAAGGTGATTATTCCCTGCGTTCCTCGCAAATTCCTGCCAATGCCTTTGCCAAGATAAGTGTTACCCTGGATGTACTTGCAAACGATAGTGTATCGTTTTATAAAAAAGTAAGCTGCCAGCCTAATCTTTCTTCTATGTATTATGATTATATGGAATTTTCAATCGATGGCGAATCGAAGGGAAAATGGGCAGGAGAGATTGACTGGTCGCGCGAATCATTTGCTGTACCGGCAGGGATGCATCAGCTTGCATGGAAATATAAAAAAGATGCTTCGGTTACAAACGGTAGTGATTGTGCATGGATAGATTATATATTTTTCCCAATGCATGATATCGGAAGTTCTGTTCAAACCATTGAGTTTTTAAGTCAGCCTGTTACAAATATCCGGTCAGGAAAATTGTATTCCTACCCCATCCAGGTTTCTGACCCTGTTGCCGGTAATACTCCTGTAGTTTATGCCATTGAAAAACCTGTCTGGCTCACACTCACTGATAACGGTGATGGCACTGCTTTACTAAGCGGAACACCTGATATTGCCGGAGTTAATGATATACTGGTGGTACTATCAGCATTTGATGGGGAAATATTCGGGTCACAAATATTTAATATCAATGTTGGATGGCCTGAAGGCATTGACAATTCAAATAATGGATTTATTGCCTCCCTCTATCCCAATCCGGCTAATCAAAAAGCCATATTTAAACTGATTACAAAAAAATCCGTTCCCGTAAATGCTAATGTTGTATCGGTTGCAGGAAAAATATTAGGAAATATTTGTAATCAACGGAGTAACGAAGGTGAAAATAACTGGTTTATTGACACCTATAACCTGGCACCAGGAATGTATATCATCCAGGGATATGCCGGAAATCAAACATTCAACCTGAAATTCAATGTGATAAAATAAATTATCTCAGGGAAGAACCATCAATGATTCTTCCCTGTTTTTTAATAATTCAAACTACAGTTCAAATACATTAACAAAAAAACATCCGTTTATGAGAAAATCAAATCTTTTTATGACATTAGCCACCCTGATTCTGGCTTTTGTCGTTAATATCCAAGTAATTGCTGATTCCTGGATTACATTTAATAACCAACAGCAGCAGAAAACCGAAATAAAAGTTGATCAGGCTACTCAGTCGTCATCCATCATTACTTTTAAAATCAATGCATACAAGTTGGAAAATGTGCAAACTCCTGCCGGACAAGCTGTTATTGTTAAGATACCAAAAGCTACACCTATGCTTATGGCCGGATTTCCCGATCTGCCAAAAATTTCGCGTTCCATTATTATTCCGGCAGACGGAGTGATGGCAGCAGAAGTTATATCATCAGATTATTTTGAACTTGACAATATCAACGTTGCTCCCTCAAAAGGGAACCTCTTACGTACGGTTAATCCTGATGAAGTGGCCTATACTTATAACGAAATCTACACTAAAAACGAATTTTTCCCCTCGCAAATAACCGGTTTGAATGAGCCTTACATTATCCGCGATTTTCGCGGCCAGACTATTGTGGTAAATCCTGTCCAATATAACCCTGTATCACGAAAACTAAGAATTTATAAAACTATTACCGTTAAAATTACCCAGGTTGCAACCACAGCTCCGGCTTTTCACCAACCCGATTTTCCGATTAATGCTGAATATAATGAAATCTACAAACACCATTTTCTTAATTACGATGCTTTTGTAAATAAATATACACCTATTTCAGAGAATGGACGAATGCTTATCATTACCCATGATGCATTTGCCTCTGCCATGACTCCTTTTATAGAATGGAAAACCCTGAAAGGAATGCAGGTTCAGATAGTTAATGTTTCCACCATCGGTGTAAATGCCAACAGTATAAAAACTTATGTCACAAATTATTACAATACAAACGGATTGACCTTTTTATTGCTTATCGGTGATGCTGCACAGATACCACCTCTCTATAAATCAGGTGATTCAGATGCCGCTTACGGTCATGTGGTTGGCACCGACTCCTATGCTGAATTTTTTGTTGGCCGTTTCTCAGCCGAAAATATTGCTCAGGTTGAAACTCAGGTACAACGGGTTTTAACATATGAAAAAACTCCCCTTACCAGTTTTGACTTTTATTCAAAATACGTTGGTATAGGTTCGAGTCAGGGAGCTGGTCAGGGAGATGATGGTGAAGCAGATTATACGCATATCCATAACCAGATAATCGATCTACAGGGTTTCAACTATACAGGTGGAAACGAAATGTATGATGGTTCTCAGGGAGGTGCCGATCTGCCAGGCGATCCAACAGCTGCTATGGTAAGTGCTGCATTAAACGATGGACGCGGAATCATTACCTACTGCGGTCATGGTTCGGATAACAGTTTTGTTACCACTGGCTTCAGCAGCAGTGATGTAAATAATCTGGTTAACGATAATAAACTTCCGTTTATTTTCTCAGTTGCCTGCGTTAATGGAAATTTTGTAGGCCAGACATGCTTTGCTGAAGCATGGATGCGTGCCACTCACAATAACACTCCTTCAGGAGCCATTGCTATTATTGCATCCACCATTAACCAATCGTGGGCACCACCTATGGCTGGACAAGATGAAATGGTTGATTTACTGGTTAATAGTTATCCTGCTAATATTAAAAGAACTTTTGGTGGAATAACCATTAATGGTTGTATGCGCATGAATGATGATTATCCTTCAGGTGGCGCAGAAATGACGGATACATGGACCATATTCGGAGATCCTTCAATTGTTTTACGTACTGCTATGCCTGCTGCAATGGCTGTCACTTATAACCCTGTTTTCTTTATAGGCCTCAATCAGTTTACCCTTGAATGCGATACCGAAGGTGCTTTGGTGTCGTTGACCTCAGAAGGTCAAATTGTTGGTACTGGTATTGTTAATAATGGATCTGTAACTATCACCATTCAGCCCTTCACCAATGTTACAACCCTCAACATTACGGTTACCGCCCTGAATAAAATACCTCACCTTGGATCAGTTCAGGTGCTCCCGAACAATGCTGCCTGGATAACAATAAACAATTACCTGGTGAATGATTTTGGTAATAATGGAAAAGCCGACTATGGCGAAACTTTCGGATTTGACCTGAATATGAAAAACGTTGGTTCTAAACCAGCCAACGGACTTACAGCTGTTCTTACCACACACAGTCAATATGTTACCATTGAAAACGGGGAATACAACTTTGGAATGATTGATTCAAACCAGGTAGCTGATTTTTCAGATATTTTTTCTGTCAGGGTTGCCGATAGTATTCCTGACCAATTTCAGGCCCTCTTCACTATGACAATGCACGATGCAAACGATAGTATCTGGACAACCACCTTAAAAGTAACACTGAACGGCCCATCCTTGAGCCTTTCAGCGGTTAGTATCAATGACCAGGACGGCGGGAACAACAATACCCGAATCAACCCGGGTGAAATTATTAAAATGGCTATGCGTCTTGAAAATACAGGGCATGCCCCCTCAGCAGCCAATGCTATGGCCACGCTTACCACTACTAACCCATTCATCCAGATTGTAAATCCGGTGATTGATGTGAATTCTTTCGAGAATATGAAAAGTGTTGTATATACCTTGCTGGTATCACCTCAGATACCTGATGGATCAGCTATTGAATTTAATTTCAACTTCCTTTCTGGCTTATATCGGGTAAACGAAACTGTATATCAACAGGTTGGAACAACTGTCGAAGATTTCGAAACCGGTAACTTTAAAACATATGCATGGGACACCACCCGTCAATATTCATGGACACTTACCAATACAGGTACCTATGAAGGCAATTGGTCGGCAAAATCAGCACCCATTGGTAATAACCAGAAATCAGAATTACGTATCATTTTAAATGTTACCATGGACGATGTTGTATCGTTCTATTCCAAAGTATCGTCTGAACATGGAGGTACCATGTATTACGATTACCTCGATTTTTCGATTGATGGTACCAGTTTGGGTAAATGGGGAGGTGAAGTTGCCTGGGGTTTTCATGAATTTCCCGTTACTTTAGGCACCCATTTATTATCGTGGAAATATAAAAAGAATGAAACCGGTCAGGCTGGTCAGGATTGTGCATGGCTTGATATGATCAAACTACCGGCCCATGAAAATCCATTTTCAAATCCTGACAATTACATTGTTTTTGAATCACAACCCGATACATTGGCTCGTGCGTTGGAAGCATATCATTATGATGTAGAACTCGGTATGGCCGATATCAACTCACCCGATACCAGTTTTACTCTTTCGGTTTATGAAGGCCCTGAATGGTTCCAGGTTTCGCCTGCAGGGAAAGGTAGATTTATCATAGGAGGTACTCCATCAATTGATCAGCAGGGTTTATTTAAAGTAATTCTTCTGGCATCCAATGGTAAACTTTTTGCCCATCAATCGTTCAACCTTTTTGTAAAATGGCCATCGGCAATAAATGATCAGGTTCTTAAAAACACAACCCTTAATGTAGTTCCCAATCCTGCTGATAATTTTATCAATATTATCATTAATGCCTCTGCAAAGGCTATCGTTGATATTGAAATCTTTGATGTTTTGGGTAACAAAATTGCTGTTCCGGCACATCATTTAACCTTACAACAGGGTGAACAAACCATTGGTTTCAATACCGAAAAACTGCCAAAAGGAATGTATTTTGTAAAAATTACCCATAGTAAACTTTCAAAAACAGCCAAACTTATTATAAAATAATATTTCCAGATTGTTATACAAAAAGGCAGGACCAAGAATTCCTGCCTTTTTTTTTGAGTAACTAAAAAAGCATTACCCGTACATTTAATTTAAAATTAATGTGAAATAACAAGAACCTGTTATATATTGCAGATGTTTATTTCAATGAAAAGACGTTTTTCAACGTTTTAGAATATTTTATACCAAGTTATGTTCCGGCCAAGAATTATTCCTGTTCTGTTGCTCAAAAACCGTGGACTGGTGAAATCGGTTAAATTTAAAAATTACAGGTATGTTGGCGATCCAATAAATGCTGTAAGAATATTTAATGATTTAAAGGCTGATGAACTTGTTTTTCTTGACATAACTGCCACAAAGGAAAAAAAATTAATCTCCCTTGACTTTGTGCAAAATGTGGGTGAAGAAGCACAGATGCCTTTTACAGCAGGAGGTGGTATTAGTTCTCTGGAAGATATTCGTTCGGTTATCAGGGCAGGTGCTGAAAAGGTAATCATTAACAGTTATGCTGTCCGTAATCCTGGTTTTATCCGCCAGGCAGCTGATACATTCGGTTCATCTACTATTGTTGTTTGTATTGATGTGAAAAAAAATCTGTTTGGAAAACAATTCATTTACATAGAATCGGGAAGGAAACCAGCAAGATATCATCCTGTTGAATTTGCACAATTAATGCAGGAAAACGGAGCCGGAGAAATAATTGTTCAATCTATTGATTATGATGGAACTATGAATGGGTACGATATAAATCTCATACGGTCGGTTGCCGATGCAGTTACTATTCCGGTAATTGCTTTAGGTGGTGCAGGAAAACTTGAACATTTGCAACTTGCTTATTTTGAAGGCCATGCCCATGGGCTTGCAGCTGGAAGCATTTTTGTTTTTCAGGGAAACCAAAGGGGAGTATTAATCAATTACCCTGATAAATCGGTCATAAAATCTACTTTCTCAATATAAAACAATATCTTTGTGTTTTATGATTTATTGAAAACATTAATTTTGTAATTTATTTCTTTAATGGTTTATGGTTGAATCAACCTATCGGCAATGCGAAAGATGTGTAATGGATACAAGCGATGTTGATATCGTTTTTGATGAAAACGGATATTGTAATCATTGTACAAATTTTTTTAACCGCATTTCTTTAAGAATTTATCAAGGTCAATCATCTGAATTACAACTAAATGAGCTGGTTGAGAAAATAAAAAAATCAGGAAGACATAAAAAATTTGATTGCATTATTGGTGTAAGCGGAGGAATCGATAGCAGTTATACAGCCTATATTGCCAGGCAAAAAGGTTTGCGTGCACTGCTGGTTCACCTTGATAACGGATGGAATTCTGATATTTCAGTTAAGAATATTAAAAACCTGGCGGACAAACTTGGATTTGAGTATCAAAGCTATGTTCTTGATTGGGAAGAATTTAAAGACTTACAGGTTGCATTTCTGAAAGCCTCTGTCCCTGAAATTGAAACCCCGACTGATATCGCAATTCCGGCAGCACTGCATAAAATAGCAGCTCATTTTGGAGTAAAATATATTATCAGCGGCGGAAACTTTGCTACCGAAGGCATATTACCCAAAACATGGCATTATGATGCTAAAGATGTGAAATACCTTAAATATATTCAGAATAGATTCGGGTCACGTAAATTAAGAAAATTCCCGTTATTTGGATGGAAACAGGAATTTTATTTTAAAATTATCAGAGGCATACGCATGATTTATATCCTGAATTATGTTCCATATAAAAAGGATGAGGCCATGCAAATATTGGAAAAAGATTTAGGGTGGAAATATTATGGTGGGAAGCATTACGAATCAAAATATACTGGTTTTGTTCAATCGTATATCTTACCTGTTAAGTTCAATATTGATTACCGCAGAGCCACTTTTTCAACGCAAATATGTGCCGGGGAGGTAAATCGTGAAGACGCACTCAAAATATTGAAAACCAAATCTTACGATGAGGAAAAAGTGATGCTCGAAAAAGATTATGTCTGTAAAAAACTTGATATATCCAGCGATGAATTCCAAACCATTATGAACGAAAAACCCAAAATTTACCGCGATTATCCCAATAATGAGGTTTTTCTTGAATTTTTGTATGCTTTGTACCGTAAATTTTTTAAAAAGCCTGCATACCGATAATATCAAATAACTGATTCATTTTAAAAGCCTTAAAAATTCATTGGCCAATATTTTATTCTTTAATCTTAAAATATTTTCCCGTTAATATCCTTACAGGATACCACGAAGCGAAAAGGCCTATACCTGTTACAATCAGAAAAACCATGGCTATATCAGCAATTCTGATCTCAACAGGGTAATAATCGATAACAAAATATGCAGCATCGCCCAATTTTATCAAATGATAATGAATTTGTAACCAACATATTAACAATCCAATCAATAAACCTGCTATCGCTCCGCTAATGGTAATAAACATTCCTTCAAACATAAAAATTTTCCGGGTATGTGAAATTTTTAACCCTAAAGCCTGTAATACAGCCATATCATGTTTTTTCTCAATGATCAACATGGTAATTGATCCGATGACATTGAACGAGGCTATTAAAAGAATAAACGAAAGAATAGCATAAATAACAAGCTTTTCAGATTTCATGATTTTATATAATAATTCATGCTGCTCATATTTTGTCTTTATTATATATTTATCGCCGGTGATACTAATAAGCTCTGCTTTAATTCTTTCATAATCAATATTTCGCTTCAACGAGATTAACTCATAAGCAGAATATAGATTGTTGTAACCCATAACTCTTGCTGCAATATGGTAATCAATTAAAAAATATCTGACGTCAATATCAGGTTGAACCGAGAAAAACCCTGACGGGAAAAAATAAGCGGTGTTAAAAGCTGTTTCCGGTAAATCGGCCCTGGCACCAGTGCGGGGAGCATAAATAGTTACCGGTGTAAGAAAATGCAATCCCATCCCCAGGTAATATGCAAGACCTTGTCCGCATACTGCCGTAGCAGGTGCAGTATCAAGCCTCAGCTGACCTTCTGAAACCAGGGAGTCGAATCCTGAAACATGTATAAAATTATGGCTTACACCTTTCATAATTGCGGGCTGCATTTTTTCGCCATATTTTAAAAGTACGTTTTCCTCTAAAACTTCAATAATTTCAAAATCATGATATTTTAAAGCTATTGTATTTACTAAAGTGCTATCGGCTTTAAAAAATTTGCCTTTGGCCGGTGTTATCTTCAAATCGGCATCAAAAGCTCCGTACATATTCTGGATAAGCCCTTCAAATCCATTATAAACCGATAAGACAATGATCAGGGCCATGGTTCCGGTTGCAATACCAATAACCGAAATTAATGAAATAATATTGATAACGTTTTGTGTTTTTTTTGAAATAAGATACCTGCGGGCAATAAAAGTGCTAAAATTCATACACGAAATGGTTTAATACAACGGTAAATTATTTCACCTTCCGGCAAAGCATATTTCTTAATTAATGCAGGGTCAATACGGTTAATAAAATCATCAGCCATCACATTGAATCCGGCATTTGATAATCGTTCGCCATAATCGCGTCCGTACATACGTAAATGGTCTGACTGACCGAAATGCTTTTCCCTTTCAGAGGGACTGGTGATATTTCTGTCTTCATAGGTAGTTTCAAGTTTATTATCAATAGGCACCTGCAATATAGCCCATCCACCGGGTTTAAGAATGCGGTATATTTCTTTCATCGCAATATGATCATCATCAACATGCTCAAGAACATGATTACACATCACGATATCAAATACATGATCATCAAACGGAATTTTTTGTACGTCGAATTGAATATCAGCCCATGGTGAATTCAGATCAGCTGTAATATAATCAATGTTTGGAAATTTCCGGAATGCCTTAATAAAACAATATTCCGGTGCTATATGCAGAAATTTGCAGTGGGTTTGAAATATTTCCGTTTCATTTTTTAAATATAACCAGATAAGCCTGTGCCTCTCCAGTGATAGCGACCATGGAGCCAAGGCATTTCTTCGGGATTGAATGCGTCCGAACGGAAGAAGTTTACGGTATTTGCGACCATCTATCGGGTCTTCATAACGGTTTCCACGATAAAAAAAATAAATCAGCCGAAATATCCTGTGTGCAAAAAGCTGCAGCAAATGCCTTGGAATATAGCGGGTACCAAATTTTATCAATAGTCTTATCATCGGCAATATTATGAATAATGCAATACAGATTATAATCTAAAAGTTATTTTAACAATTTATCAATCCGCTCCATATAGTCCAGCGAATCGTCGATATAGAAAGCCAGCTCCGGAACAATACGCATTTGTTTTCCAATGCGTTGTCCAAGCTTAAAACGAATTTGTTTTTTTTCACCATTTAAATAAGAAAAAATCTGATCAGCTTTTTCGTGGGGGAACAAACTCAGATAAACCTTAGCCAGCGAAAAATCAGGGCTAATCCTTACAACTGTAACCCCAATAATACTTCCATAAAACTGATCGGTTTGAATACGATGCAATACTTCACTTAATTCTTTCTGGACTAAACGTTCTACTTTTGCAATCCTTGTTGAGCTCATCACAATATTTATTTAAACATGCAAAATTAATAAGTTTATTCGATTTTAATTTCATAAACTATGGTCAATGCTGTATTGTTGATTTATTTCTATTTTTATAAAATCTGAATATTATTAAAACAGAAAAATATGGCCTGGTTGGTTTTGTTTATGTTATGCTTCATGGCAGCGACCATTGTCCCTTTTAGCTCCGAAGCTTTATTAACACTGATGATATTTAATGGTTATGACCCTTTTTATGTGATACTTACAGCAACGGCCGGAAATTTTTCAGGGGGTATGAGTTCTTATGCTTTAGGGTACATTGGAAAATGGGAATGGCTTGAAAAATATTTTAAAATACCTTACAATAAAATTCAAATATTCAGTAATAAAATAAACCGTTGGGGCAGCATTTCTGCTTTTTTTACATGGCTCCCGCTGGTAGGTGATATCATTGCTGTAGCATTGGGGTTTTTACGTTGCAATTTCTGGCTAACGGCATTATTTATGCTTTCCGGTAAATTTATCCGATATCTTGCCTGGATGTACCTGAATCTTGAATTGATGCATTATTCCGGTTGGCCAGTATTTTAGCCCGTTGGTCTAGTAAAGTATTGATTTGCTCTTCATTTTCGCATTTCGCCAGCTCTATTTCAATGCGCTGAAGTTCATTTCCGGCTTCAGAAGGTGCAATTTCATCATTCCTGTCTGAAACATTTTGATTGTCTGCTGTTTGAATTCCAAGTTCAGTTTTAAGTTTTTCAACCATTCCCGATAACAAATCACGAAATGGTTTTCCTGCTTCATCAATATAATCAGGAGGAATATTTGCACTCATCAATTTATAATCGCCAATAATACGGTCAAACTGATCAAACATGGTTTTTTCCTTTTCGGTAATACCTTCTTTTTCAGCACGTTGACGTAGAATTTTAAAAATTTCAATCAGCTCACTTATACTTTTGTGAAATGAAGAATTTTCGGGTTGCATTTTCATTTTTATTATCTTCGTACAAAAATACACTTTTTATGATGAAATTTTTTTGCCTGGCATTATTTTTCATTCTTTATCTTTCCGCCAGTGCACAGATTATACCTAAAAGTAAACAAAAACCCGAACCTCCACCTTTACGATATTTTTTCGGTTTTCGTTTGCAACCTACTCATAACGATTTAATTACATACGCCATTGTTCATGTTTTACGCGATAGTACCAAAGAATTCCAGATTGTTTCAAAATCAAATTTTATTATGCAGGCAACTGGTCAGCAGCAGTCAAAGGCCAATCCCCGGAATATCAATTTCTTGGAACAATATGAAATAAAATGGCAAACTTTCGATGAACTATGGAAACTCCGGTATGCTATGTATCCCTATCATGGAAATAACAGTAAAGGATACACTAAACATGATTTCTTACCTAGTACTCGCCAGTTCTCTATATTGTCGAAATATGGAATTCACACTTTAAACGATTTCTGCTATGGCGATAGTGCTTTTCTGCTTTTACAAAGCCTTCAGAATCCAAATTGGGTAGCTGCATACCAGGAAACCAATCCTTAGTGTCCGAAAACGGACAATCATTATTGCCATTATTGATCAAATTATGACTCTATTTGAAAAAATAATATATTATATTATTGATAATCAATTATTATAAACAATGTGGCACTTTTATTGTTTATATCATCATAACATTTAAAACCTGAAACCATGAAAACAATTATTGTCTTACTCATAGCACTCTTCTTCGCAGGCGAAGCAGGTGCAAGCAACCCGACAAGTCCGGCTAATTATAATTTCTGGACAAAACTGATCAAAAACAAAGTTAACAGCTATATGCTGCATCCGGGAATAAAAGGAGAAGTAAAAGTTAACTATTCATTAAATACAGATGGTGAAATTGTCATTAACCAACTTAATTCATCAGATCAGGAGTTGGAATTATATGTCAGGAGCCAGTTCAGAAAAATCAAAATCAACCATTTAAATGGCAAGATTGTTGATGAAGAAATGGTTAGCAGATTTACTTTTAAATAAGTTTCAACTGCTTTTTCATTGCCTGACAGGCTGTTCTGTTTACGATGCGGAACAGCCTTTTTCATTATATTACTCTTTACCAGTGATTTTTAGGGCAGTCATATAATGGTGTTTCCAGGGCCCATAAATCAATCCCTGACCCGTTAATAAGAGAAGCCGGTTAAGAATCTTTGAAGATAGTATTCCGGGATTTTCATTTTCGAATTGGGTTTGAGGCAAAGGCATAAAATAATGAAGGTGAAACTTTATTCCTTGAAATTTCTGAGCCGTCTGTTCTATAAAATTTAACGTATCAACCTGATCCTGATATGTTTCACCTGGAAGCCCAACAATAATATCGATATTTACAATGAACTGCAATTGATATGAAACTTCAATGGCCCGAAAAACATCGTCAATAGTATGACCTCGGTTTATCTTTTCAAGTAATTCATCACTTCCGCTTTGAGCTCCTATTATTATATTATTGTTGTTGACAAATTGCTTCAAAATTGACATGGATTTTTTGTCGGCAAATTCAGGCCTGATTTCTGAAGGAAAACTTCCAAAAAATATTCTTCCCTGTTTCCCCATGATTTGCCGGACTTTTGACAGCATCTGCTCCAATGCATCATAATTTGGTTTCAGTCCCGTTTCTGAACCATATCCGGTTGCATTGCTTGACAAAAAACGAAGATCTGAATAATTATGACCTTTTAAAAAATCTGCAAATGCTGCAATGTTTTCTATACTGCGATACCTGGATTTTGTACCAAATAGCTTTCCCGTCTGGCAAAAATGGCACGAAAACGGACATCCACGTGCAATTTCCAGGTAACCTACTTTAAGGCATTTGTCGCATACCGGATAAGATTCATTAAGATCAAAGTGGTAAGAAATTGCATTACTGAAACGGACACCATTATGATCAAATGACAATCCATTGATTAAATGTAAGTTATTAATACATCTATCTTCCTGATTTAAAAATGATAACAGTGATTCCTCCGCCTCACCTCTAAAAACATAATGAATGCCAATACGATGTAAATCCTCTGGTCTGGCAGTTGCATGTGGGCCACCAGCTATAAAAACGACCTGCCCGTTATATTGGGATATAATGTGCTCAATATTTGATTTTTCTTTTATAAAACAAGGTGTTGACAAGCTAAAGGCAACAATTATTAAATTTTTGTCGGGAATTTTATCATTGATCCTTTGGTATAATTCATTCCATGAATGGCAATAGCTGACATGATAATTTCTTTGAATTTGATTCTTCTCGAGATAACCCGCCAAAGTGAAAATGGAATTTTTATTCCCGTTGTTTATCAAAAACAATAAATGATTCATACAGCAACTTGCATATTGAACAAATATATAATATTGATATAAAACAGAAATAAAGAAATATTTTTTTGAAAGCACACTTTTCCTGTTTTCCGCACTTTTTTGCAACACCTGTCTAAAGTATTGAAAATCAATA
>CAZLJX010000020.1:0-64772 GCA_964559985.1 uncultured Bacteroidales bacterium | reverse complement strand
AAAAGTTTTTGACGGATCAGAAATTAACTGATAAAGGTTTTGAGATTTACCCCCCCTGTTATAATACTGTATATCAATACTATAAAAATTTTATTTAGAGCTTTCATTTTGATTCATTTATTATTATTATTTTTTTAATTTTTGTTTTATTGTTTTTAAAATTGAGTAATACAAAATATTGCCCCGGTAATAATCTTAATTCCGGAATTTTAATGCGTGGATAACCGGGATTTTGTTTAGCATAGCATGTTTTCCCTTCCGTATTATAAATTTGAACCGATAAAGGTTCTTCGTTAATCAGGGACAAATCGATATAAAATTCCTGTTCAATAGGATTAGGAAATATATTGATTCCATCATCATATTTTTGATGTTCATCAATTTTCAGGAATTCACACCATGTAGAATTAATAAATTGAATATCATCAATCATGATACCTCCTACCGTTTGCGTAGAATAATTAACAATTCTCCATTTGAAATAAACAGATGTTACTGCTCCAGCCCCATTATAAGTATTAGGGAAACCTTTCCCAATCCAAAGTTCTGGAAGCCAGCTTGACTTAATTGCTGAAAATCCCCATTCACCGTTGGGGAAAAGAATTGTATCTATAGGAAATGTCCCATGACCTCCGCCAAATGAAGTATCAGTAAAATAATTATGCCAATTATGCCCTTTATCATATGACACCTCTACTATAACACCTGAACTATCATTAAAAGCACAAGTATATAAAAACAATATTCCAGAATCCTCAATACAATTACAATACCAACAATTCAAACATCGTTCAAATTTGAATGTAATGGATGTTTCAGAATGCGGAGGTAGTCCGTTGGTTAAACCCGTTGCCAATACATTCTCACCGCTAAAGGCAGATTCGCAAAACCATTTATGGGGTTTTCCCACCTCCCATAAATGTGCAGTGGCGCTATCTATGTGGATAAAACTATAGTCGTTTTCAAAATTTGTATGATAAATAATAGTTGTTTCATCATCAATAGTATCCCTGACATTTACTTGTGAATAAGATACAATTTGCATGCTGCAAATAAATAAATATAAAAGCCATTTTGTCTTCATTTTCATTGAATTTTAGTGTTAATAAATAAAGTTTAATCTTTCAAAACCCCCTGTTTTTTAAGCCATACGAGCCTCCTTTCTGTTTAAATAGTTTAGGGTTTGGAATTATAAAGGTAAAATAATTTTTGAAAAATTAGAAATATGCTGGAGAATTAATATTCAAAAAGAAATGTAGTTTATCAACCAGACGGCAATTTGCAAATTACAGATCATAGCATTTGCAATTCAATAAAGCGAACAGGGGGAAAAATGCATTGGTTTAGCTGCCGTTAAGCGCAGCAATGAAAAAAAATATCAGAATTTTTATGCCAAAATCAACGCTAAATTTGTATGGATTTCAGTATTCAAAAATGAATAAAAAATGACAATACAGGTTTATTAATCTGATAATTGATATCCATTTTGCCACTGCATTAAAAGTCCATTGCATATTTCATATCGTGAAACCCAGAATAAGGATATCATCAATCTGCTCCAGATTGCCTTTCCATAATTCTATCTCATTCAACAAACTTTGTTTTTGTTCGGAGAAAGGAAGATGATGAATATTCAGTAACAAATCGTGGAGGCGTTTTTTTCTGAACTGCTGGCCTTTATTGCCACCAAATTGTGAAACGTATCCATCAGACATGATATAAAATACATCACCTTTTTCAGGTTTCACACAATGACTGGCAAAAGGTTTTTCGTTCAGTGAAATTCCTGCAGGCTGATAATCAGGCTCAAACTCGATAATATTTCCATTTCTTATCATCAGCAGGGGTATATTTGCCCCGGAATAAATCATTTCAAACCTGGTTTTATGATAAAAAATCAATGCAATTTCAATGCCTTCACGCATCTCGGTAAAATATCCCGATTGACGTAAAACAAGCTTGATTTTAGTTCGTAATTCCTCCAGGATCTCGCAAGGATCGGAAATAGTTCTGAAATTGACAATCTCGTTCAACAGTGCAATACCCATCATACTCATCAATGCACCCGGGACACCATGACCGGTACAGTCGGCCACGGCAAAAATCAATTGTTCACCGGCATCGAATATCCAGTAAAAATCACCGCTTACAATATCCCTGGGCTGGTACAGAACAAAGCTATCGTGAAAAACCTTGCGCAAGGTTTCCTGATCGGGAAGAACTGCATTCTGAATATAACTGGCGTATTTAATGCTATCGGTAATATTCCTGTTTTTCTGGTCAATAATACGGTTTGCTTCCTGAAGGTTGAATGCTTGTTTCTGAATTTCATCCCGCTGTGATTCTATTTCTTCTTTTTGCATTTCAATTTCGCGGGTTCTTTCTCTCACAGCAGTTTCAAGCCGCTTTTTCTCCTGTAGTAAATTGTACTCACGTCGCCTGATATATAACAAAATACCTGATACGATAACAAGAACGACCATAATTTTAAACCAGATGGTTTTGTAAAACGGAGGTTCAATTATTATTGCCAAACGTACACCGTCACGATTCCATATGCCATCATTATTTGAAGCCACAACCCTGAAAATATACTCACCCGGGTCAAGGTTGGTATAGCTGATGTTTCGCTGTGTTCCAAGCTCAATCCATTGCTTGTCGAAACCTTCCATTTTACAGGCATACTGATTCATTTCGGGGTGGGTATAATTCAGGGCAGTAAATCCGAATGAAATGATATTTTCTGAATAGAGCAGGGTAACAGCGCGTGTATCTTGTATACTTGTTTTAAGAATTCCGTCTGGCGAAGGAAAAACTTCACGGTTTAATATCTTGAGACTGGTAATGACAACCGGAGGTACATCATTATTAAAAAAGATTGAATCGGGATGAAAATAGCTGAAACCGCTAATTCCACCGAAATACATAAACCCGTTACTGGCTTTAAATGCAGCACCTCCGTTAAATTCGCTGCTTTGCAGGCCATCATCCTCGTAATAGCACCGGGTGACTTTTGTATCGGGATTGAAACTAGTCAATCCTTTTGCCGTACTGAGCCATAAATTGCCAGACTTATCTTCAAGTATTCCATAAATCACATTGTTTGACAAACCATCTTCTTTGGTATAGGAAATAAAATGATCATTGATCCGGTCAAATAAATTCAGTCCTCCTCCAAGCGTTCCAATCCAAAACCTGTGCCTGGAATCTTCAAACACCGGGTATGCAAAATTATTACTCAGCGAGCTTGTATCGTCAGGAATATTCATAAAACTTTCAAAATCAAAAGTGCTCTGATCAAGTTTTTTAAGGCCACCACCACGTGTACCCATCCAGATATTGTGGCTTTTATCTTCATATATCGAATAAACAATATTGGTTTTCTCATCATTTCCCAACCTGTCAAACCCACCTATACGTTTTATTTTTCCGGTAGCAGGGTTGAGCAGGTTCAATCCACCTCCATAGGTACCAATCCAGATCCTGTTTTTGGAATCAACTAAAATTGATTTCACTGCATTATGGCTCAACGACTCAGGATCATCCGGAATATTTTTATACTGATGAAATCTTCCGGTTGCGGGGTTATACGAATGAATTCCGGCATCACGGGTTCCAATCCATATAATTCCGTCTTTGCCCGATGCCAGGGTATAGATATAGTTGCTTTGCAAAGCATTTGCTTTACCGGGCGAAGCCTTCAGCACTTTAAACGATAAGCTGACCGGGTCAAAAACATTGACACCTCCCCCAAAAGTGGCAATATATATGAGCCCATTCCGGCCTTCGGCAAAGCCATAAACAATTTTATTGTTCAGCCAGTCGTCACGCTCAAAGAGTGGTTTTATTGTTTTGAATTTCCTGCTTTTAATATCGTAAAAATTTACCCCTCCTGCATCAGTTCCTATCCAGACTATTCCACAATTATCAACAAATATTGCCTGAACCAGATTATTGCTCAAACCATCGGGGTTTGAAACCGAAGCCTGGCAAATTGTATAATTACCAGTTGCAGTATCCAGAATAACCAAACCATCATCTGTCCCGACCCATACATTCCCATTTTTATCAAGACCTATGGCTTTAACTGAGTTTAATCCACCCTGGATTTCAGGTTTTGTAAAAGCAAACTGTTTTTTCTGATGATTTGCTGTATGATACAAAAACAATCCTTTTTCCGAGCCAATCCAAATCTCTTCTGAATTTGCCATACACAAAGCACGGACTTTTATTTCCGGAAAATCACCCATATAAGTTTCAACTGTTTTCTGATAGTCATGAATAACTTTCCCCAAGCCTTTGGCCCTACCAATCCATAGCTCATTTTTATGCATCGGCAGAATATCGTAAATGATCTCATTTTTAAATAATTGCTTGTCGGGAGAGCCATTTTTCAAAGCTTCATACTGTCCTGTTCCGTACCGGAAATACAATACACCGTCGCCAAATGTACCTATCCAGACATTACCCAAAGAATCCCTGACAATTTTACTCACGCTATAGCTGACTGAGTTTATTCCCGAAACATTGACAAACTTCTCTGACTTTGATTCAAATACCGAATATCCCTTTTCAGTACCTATGACAAATATCCCTGTATCAATTTCGCAGATAGCATAGGCATAATTGCTGTTTATACTGAATTTCTTGTCTTTTAATGTGTTAAATATTTTAAAATGATAACCATCAAACCGGTTTAATCCATCTTCGGTACCAAACCAAAGAAACCCTTTTGTGTCTTTAAGAATACAATACACAGAATTTTGTGAAAGGCCCTGATTGATGGTTAAACGGTTAAAAGTGAAATCCCTGCCTGTCACATGAATGAACTTAAATGCCAATATCACAAAAGTAAATATGTGTATTCCCGAAAAAAATATTTTGCGACAAATTCCTGGCATTACCGAAATGCAAAAAATGACCAACAAACAAAATAAATCAATTTTTCGTGATTTTCCGACCCTTTTCAAACAATCTTTTTGCGATTTTGTTTTTCAGGTAATCCGTTTTTATAATCATGAAATACTGAAAATCAAAACAGTATTTTTTTAAATATTTACGATAAAATAAGACAGGCTATTTTCCGCTACCTTCAAAAATAGTGCGTATGGTGTAAATAATAATCTTAAAATCAAGGTACAACGACATGTTTTCGATATACATGATATCGTATTTAAGTCTTTCTATCATCTGATCCACATTTTCGGCATAGCCATATTTTACCTGCCCCCATGATGTTATACCGGGTCTTACCTGGAGCAGGTATTTGAAATGGGGTGCTTTTTCACAAATCTGGTCAATATAATACTGCCTTTCCGGACGTGGTCCTACTACCGACATGTCACCGATGAGGACATTAAAAAACTGGGGAATTTCATCTATACGGTATTTTCGCATATACTGCCCGAAAGGTGTGATACGCGGGTCGCTTTTGCTCGATAATGCCGGCCCGTCTTTTTCGGCATCGACATACATGGAGCGGAATTTAAATATCCTGAAACGCCTTCCATTCAGGCCAATGCGTTCGTGATGATAAAATACCGGGCCTTTCGAGCTCATTTTTACACCAACAGCTGCTGCCAGAAACAAGGGAGACAAAAGAATAATAACAAAAACTGAAAAAATAATATCGAAAACACGCTTTGCATTGAGCTGCCATTCGGGCATGAGCTCATGACTGATCTGAATTAATGGAACACTGTAAAGGCTTGTCATTCTGACAGAACCGGTAAGTATGTCATAAATATCGGCCGTAACCTTGATCGATTTCCCGGTGCCCTCCAGTTTGCTGAGAATATGGTTTATTTTTTCATGTTCTTCGGGTTCGGCGGCAACAATAATTTCTTCTATTTCATAATTATTTATTATTTTATCAATTTCATCAAACGAACCAAGTTTTGGCAAGTAATCGGTCATTTGGTAGTTTTCTTTTTCATTGATATTGATAAACCCGATAAAATGAAGCCCCAGGGGTTCTGATTTGGTTTCAATTTCAAAAAAAACATTTCGGGCTACTTTCTGTCCGCCAATCAGCAGGGTATTAAACCCAATTGTTTTTGCCCTGAGCTTTTTTATGGTTGATGTGGTAATGAGCAACCGTGGGATGTAACTAATAATAAACTGAAGCAAAAACAATGTCCTGAAAAGCTGGTAATAATCTGTATATTTATGAATAGTATCGTCAAGAATCACAGAGAAAAACAAAATTACCACACCGAGCATGGAAATGAAAAAAGTACGGCCAAGTTCCATCAACCTTGAACGGCGGTAGGCATTTTTATATTCACCGATGATATAATAGAGCAGCACCCAGAATGTAGGGATAATAATCAATCCCAAAGCAAATTTTGTATCGAATGTCAGCGGAATTTTATACCCGTATTTCAAAGGTTCTATAAATAAACGGCGGTATATGTAAAACAAACTCCATGCAACAGCCGATGAGAGAAAATCGCTGATGAAATATTTAAGGGTTTGTCTATTTTCGTTTTTCTTCTTCATGATTTTAATAAATAATCCTCAGGTCATCAACAAGTATATACCCGCTGGTAAGCCCCTGATTAAGGACAGCTGCAAGGGCAAGTTTAAACTGTGTATCGTCGGTTGTTTTATTAATGGTAGTACTTAAATCGATATAAATTTTCTTCCAGGCAGCCGAAGCATAAATAATTACAATTGATTCAACCTGCAATTGCCCGTTCTGATAAAAATAAAGGCCAACCGAAAATGTATTGGTATTCTTATATGACATTTCAAGAAAAACAGGAACTTTAAGAGGCAAATTCATTGTTTGGCCCGAATATGCATCAAAGTTATTGCGTACTTCATCCAGAAATACAGCTCCGCAACGAACACCAGTGTTGGCAGTTGAATCGACAAACCGCATGCTGGTATCACTGCGCGATGTACGCAAAATATCGTGTGTAATGGATTCAAAATTTTCGTACCAGGCAGTTGTAAGGCCTGACTTATAACTTGTTTTAGGCCTCAGTTCGTATTGTTTTTCAGGCACCAATGTAAAAGAAGTGTCGTATTTCACCATAAAAGGGTAAACATCTCTTGAAGATGATATTCCATTTACTTTAATACCAGGTTTTACGGTAATGGTGTGATGACCTTCGGCCAGCAGCGGAAATGTTGCCGGCACTTCATACACTCCCATAAAGCGGTTGTCGAGGTAAATCCAGGCATCTGTAAACGGATGCGGGTCTGCAATATTTGATGATTTAATTTTTTCAATGTGAATATAAGCAGGAACAGGTTCTTCACGATCGAAAAGCGAGCAGGAAGTAAAAAACAAAAAGGAACAGATAAAAAGCGTAAAAAATCTCGGCATTGGCTCGATGTTGGAATTAGTTCGGCTAAAATAACGTAAAACCAGCAGGAAAATTATATCTGATTGGTAGTCAATTTCATCTTATCGAGAATTTTTTCAGCAATCATTAAGGCATTATGCTCATCCTCGATGGTACATACCGGCGATTGCCCGGCAACTATGCTATTGAGAAAAGCCACCAGCTTGTCAACAATTATTTCGCTGGTTTGAATATTTGGCAATCCAAAGCAGATTTTTTTTGTTCCCTTGCGGCTAATTTTTGATTGCTGCGATGTAAGGTCAAGCTCAATAACGGCATTTTGCTGGAAAAAGAAAATTGAATGGGCGTTCTCCTGAGAAATACGTCCGGCAGTCAGGTTGGCAACGGATCCGTTGTCAAATTCAAGCCTGGCATTGATCAGATCAGGATTTTCATCAAAAACAGCCAGTCCTGTGGCACCAATTTTACGGATATTGGATTTTACGGTTTTAATAATGATATCAATATCGGTTGTCAGCAACTCGGTAATATGGTCATGCCCTGTTTCTATGGGCACATAGCGCAGATAACGGTTTGCCACAATAATCATGGGGTTTGTAAGGTGGCTGTCAATATCCTTGTACGCTTTGCAATAACGGTCGGAATTATTGATATGAACAGGGATACCTGCTTCGTGGCTTAACTTGATGAGTGCCTCAACCTCAGAGTGTGAAAACTTCTTGGTACTTTCAATACTGACAAATTTATTGTTTTTAAGAGATTTGATAATTTCGGGAAAATAATTCCGGTTTGTACTGGCAACGTCAACGGCATCAATACGTTCAATAAGTTTGTCGGCCGAATTGAAAGGTTTGATGTTGAATTCCTTGGCAAGTTGATTGACTTTATTCTGGTCGTTATCGAAAATGCCGACGATTTCGAATTCCGTAATTTTTTTCAAAGCCCCGAGATGCATTTTACCTCTGTCGTTGGCTCCGATTATCCCGATTTTAATCATTTGCTCTTTTTTTTTGCAAAATTAATAGTTTTCTCTTTCTAAATATTTTTGTATCAATTCATTTATTAACCATTTTTTGTTAAAAAATCAAGTGCTTTGATCTTCTGCGCTAAACGATCCCTTCTTTAAGAATATCATGTATATGGAGAATGCCGCAATATTCGCCATTACTTGTCACAATAAGCTGGGTTATGTTATTATCTTCCATTAAGTTAAAAGCTTTGACGGCCAGTTCATCCTTATCAATGGTTTTTGGATTTACCGACATGATATCGCGGGCTTTGAGATTGCCGGCCGGCACTTTTTTAAGCAACATGCGGCGTAAATCACCATCGGTAATAATACCGGCCAGCTTTCCGTCGGGCGAGATGACCGCAGTGGCACCAAGCCTTTTCGACGTTATTTCAATGATGGTATTTTCAACAGATTCGTCAATATTTACTTTAGGTACCGGGTTGTTTACAAAAAGATTGCTGACAGTCATATACAGTTTTTTGCCTAATGTGCCTCCCGGGTGATAACGGGCAAAATCGCTGCTGGTAAAACCCCGCATCTCGAGCAGGCAAACAGCCAGTGCATCGCCCATGACAAGCTGTGCGGTTGTGCTTGAAGTTGGTGCCAGGTTGTTGGGACAGGCTTCGTGGGGTACTGAAGTGTTTACCACATAATCAGCATTCATGGCCAGAAAAGATTTTGGATTTCCGACAAAAGCAATAAGTGGGTTGTGACCATGTTTGATAAGTGGAACAAGAACTTTTATTTCTGGGGTATTTCCGCTTTTCGACAGGCAGATTACAATATCGTGCTGTTGTACAATACCCAGGTCGCCGTGAATGGCATCGGCGGCATGCATAAATACAGCCGGAGTGCCGGTTGAATTAAGTGTTGCCACTATTTTGGAGGCAATATTGGCACTTTTTCCAATTCCGGTGATTATGACCCGGCCTTTGCTCTGAAATATCAAATTAACAATGCGCACAAAATCATCATTAATGTAATCCGCAAGCTTTTTTATGGCATCAGCTTCGGCAAAAATGGTTTCTGCAGCTAATTGTTTTATTTCCTGTTTTGATTTTATCATATTGATAATGAGATAAAAATGATATATATCATATAAAACTTTGCAAATTTAGTCAAAAATTACTTATTTCATTTGTTGGATTATATCCTTCATATTATTAATTTCGGTTTGCAATTAAATTTTTACCATAACGTTTTTAACATTCATGATTACAAAAAATTTTATAAATCAAACTATCTGAAATGGCCAAAGAAATTAATCTTCAGGCACTTTTGAAACGTCATTTTGGTTTTACCAGTTTCAAAGGCAACCAGGAAGCAATCATCAGAAATGTACTTAACGACAAAGATACATTTGTTTTAATGCCCACTGGTGGTGGAAAATCTTTATGTTACCAGTTACCTGCACTGATAAAAGAAGGTACTGCCATTATTATTTCTCCGCTTATTGCTTTAATGAAAAACCAGGTTGACAATATGCGCAGCTTTGGCGAAGAAGATGGTATTGCTCATTTTATGAACTCTTCGCTTACAAAAAATGAAATCACCAAGGTAAAAGATGATATTGTTTCAAAGAAAACCAAATTGCTGTATGTAGCGCCTGAATCGCTTACAAAAGAAGAGAATGTTCAATTTCTTAAAAATGTAACGGTATCCTTCTATGCCATCGATGAAGCACATTGTATCTCTGAATGGGGGCACGATTTTCGTCCGGAGTACCGCCGTATAAGGCCAATAATCAACGAGATAGGAAGCGCACCCATCATTGCACTTACTGCCACTGCCACCCCGAAGGTTCAGCACGATATACAAAAAAACCTTGGCATGCTCGAAGCTACGGTTTTTAAATCATCGTTCAACCGGCCAAATCTTTATTATGAAGTGAGGCCAAAAACCGATTCGACCAAAGAAATTATCAAATTTATCAAGAACAACCCGGGAAAAAGCGGAATCATTTACTGCCTGAGCCGCAAAAAGGTGGAAGAAATGGCCGAAACACTCAATGTAAACGGTATAAAAGCCCTGCCTTACCATGCGGGAATGGAATCGGCCATGAGAACCACCAACCAGGATAAATTCCTGATGGAAGAAGTTGATATTATTGTGGCTACCATTGCTTTTGGAATGGGCATTGACAAACCTGATGTACGCTTTGTCATTCATTATGATATACCCAAAAGCCTTGAGGGCTACTACCAGGAAACCGGCAGGTCGGGGCGTGATGGCGGAGAAGGAAAATGCATTGCATTTTACAGCTACAAAGACATTCAGAAACTGGAAAAATTTATGCAGAATAAGCCTTTGGCCGAACAGGAAATCGGACGCCAGCTGCTTCTCGAAACCGTTGCTTACAGCGAATCATCATTGTGCCGGCGTAAAATGCTGCTGCACTATTTTGGCGAAGAATATACCGAAGAAAACTGTCATAATTGCGATAATTGCCTCCATCCCAAAGAACAGTTTGAAGGACAGGAATATATTGAACAGGTGCTGGAATGCATACAAACTATTAAAGAAAAATTCAAAGCCGATTATGTTATCGATGTCCTTTTAGGAAAATCCACTTCGATGATAAAAACCTACAAACATCATGAACTGGAAATTTTTGGAATTGGACAGGAAAAAGATGAAAAATTCTGGAATGCAGTCATCAGGCATGCACTGATTGCCAAATTCCTGACCAAGGATATTGAAAATTACGGGTTGCTTAAACTGACCGAAAAAGGATTGAAATACCTTGACGAACCCTATTCGGTAATGCTTACACGTGCTAACGATTACGAAGAATCTGATGTTGAGTTGTCGCAATCACAAGGTGGTACTGATGCTGTTGACCCACAGTTGTTTGCCATGTTAAAGGATCTTCGTAAAAAAGTTGCCAAAAAGCATAACCTGCCACCTTTTGTTATTTTCCAGGACACCTCGCTCGAGGATATGGCTATTCAATACCCGATTTCGATTGAAGAAATGCAGCATATTGCAGGTGTTGGAATCGGCAAGGCACAGCGCTACGGAAAAGAATTTGCCGAACTGATAAGCAAATATGTTGAGGAAAATGAAATTGAACGGCCGCAGGATATGGTGGTCAAATCGGTAGCCAATAAATCTAAACTCAAGGTTGATATTATCCAGGCCGTTGACCGTAAAGTATCGCTCGAAGATATTGCCATCAGCAAAGGGCTTGAAATTGAAGAAGTAATCTCCGAACTGGAAGGGATTGTCAACAGCGGAACCCGTATCAATATTGATTATTATATCAACGAGGTTCTCGATCAGGACCACCAGGATGAAATATTCCAGTATTTTGAAGAAGAAGCCGAAACCGAATCGATTGAAGATGCTCTGAAATCGCTTGGTGAGGATGATTACGACGAACTCGAAATACGGCTTATGCGGATTAAATTCATATCGGAAAAAGGGAACTGATTTTCTGCGTTTTGATTATGAAATAATAGATCCGGACTGAAACCAGCCAGCGTGATAAAAATTTTAGCTTAAGGGTAAGAAATTTAGCAGTTGTTCATCCGTAAAAAAATTGTTGATTGGCAGATGACAAAATATATGCAACTGTATTAATGGCTGGAATAAAGTAATTTCGAAGCATAGGCAATAAAACTCAACCAAATTTAAAGTTACTGTAAGCTTTGTAATCATGCCATATTATTTTGACAGGATAGATATTCTGATTCCCGTAAATCCTGAGGTATGCACCAGGAAAGGCTATGCACAAAAGACAAAGCATTTTTAATAATCTTTCGGATATTAGGGGAATGCTTTTAATAAACCAAAAAAGAGCAGGTCACCCTGCCCTTTTTTATTTATTCTTCCATATTCCGTTACCGAGAGCTTTGCTTCGGCAGCTTTGGCTGCGTTTACCAATACGGTGACGTTGAAAATTCCTGTGCCTGATTGTATTTTTCCGGTGGTCAGGGTGTTTGCGCCCGGATGCGGTGTAAACTGCTGTTTGAGGTTGCCCGAAAGATCGTGTATATAAAGAACTCCACCTTGTGAGTTGACCGGAAGCGTAGCGCTTAGGGTTACATTCCCGGCTGTGGGATTGGGATTGATGCTGAGTGTTGCTGCAATGTCCTGGTGGTCATTATTCTGATTATCTGCATTGCTGTGGCTGCCTGTTTCCTGAGCCGTCTGAGCGTTGTATTACATGAAAGTTTAGCTCAATTACTTTAAGTGGTTGATTATTAAGAGGATTACCCCTCGTGTTCCAGGGGATAAAATCTTTAAAATCAGCAAAAACAGGGGTAAGCAGGGGTATTTCTTTCATTATGGTGCTATTGTTGGTGGCACAATAAAAACTATCCTGTGCAGAAAGTAAGCATGGAAAAAGTATTGTTGCAAAAAATGGAATTATCGTTTTCATAACTAAAGTTTTATAAAATATTTTACCGGCATATTGGCAATTTTTATGAAATAAAGCCCTGGGTTTAAATTTTTAATATTTATTTCCGCCTGTGTTGTGGAAGTTTTGAGGACAATATTTCCAGGCTGGTTAAAGATTGTTATGTCAAGTTCTTTGCCGGTTGTATTTTTAAAATATATTTTTTCGTATGCCGGATTTGGCCAAATAGCACATTCAGGCTGAGGTTTTTCATAAATCGCATCAACATCCCAGGTGCAGCGGCCTCCCAGCAAGCCCGAATTAAATGTAAAAATTCCGTCTTTTTTAGCACAAAGTAGGGTATTGCCATGATAGCCATAGTATCCATGCATTTCAAGTAACCCATTTGTTGGTCCCACACCTTCAATAAATCTAAGTTGGTGTCTGGTACTGTCAAATCCGACCGTTCTGTTAAAAGCAATTATTTTTTTTTCTTCTTCAAAATATACTGTATCGACAATAATATCAATAGTTTCTGAAAAATTTAATGGCATTTTAAATGTATCATTTTTTTCAAGGGACATATCAACAATTAACAATTCATTAACTGGAAGAATAAAACCAGATCTAGCAAAAATTCTCCCGGTGTTTAATTCTTCCCTGCAAAATAATTCAGCGTGGTGAGCAGGAAATTCAATTTGATACCATTTATTTCCCTGAAATTGAATTGTGTCAACTACAAAAGCGTGGTCGGTACCATAAGGCCAGTCTTTAGCTATAGGTAGGCGATTACTTGCAATATACCACTCTGTGCTTTCCTGCCCAAAAATGCTCTGGTAAGGCTGGGCCTTCCCAAGCAGGGGCAGTAGTAAAATAAGAATTAAAAAGTGTTTTGTTTTCATTGTAAAATAGTTTTAAGTTAATAAAATCAAGTTTTCTCAAAACCCTTGTTTTTCAAGCCAAATTCACCTCCTTTCTGTTTAAATGGTTTAGGGTTTGGAATTATAAAGGTAAAATAATTTTAAAAAAGATTAATAGGTTGGTGAAGAAAATTTATTAGAAAAAAAACATGTGATTATGCCCTATTCAACTTTTTCAGTGGAAAGTGGCAGGTGTTGCAAGATACGTGTCAGGACGAAGTGCCGTAGAGTTCCCGGTTTACAGGGATGATAAATCGGTGATTATATTTCGCTGCGCTGCAGTGCATGTTTCCTATGGCCTGATATACAATTATATAAAAAAATAAAAAGACAAATTTCAAAAGAAATAAAAAAACCAATAATAATGACTATCAGGCTATTTTGTCAATTACTAAAAACTGCTTATAATCTTGATATATAAGTTTTAAACCTTTCATTTGGCTGTCGTCCCATACCATTTACCGAATATTCGGGTTTCAGTGCTTCAATATAATACATATCAATGGCTCCACGGTTTTTTACTTCAATCTTACCACGGTAGTTACAAACAAAGAAATTTTTTATTTTATCAAAAACGGCACCCGAAATATTAATTTTCCCAGGTTCGCAGGTTCCTTCCATTCGGCTTGCAATATTGACAGTATCGCCCCAGATATCATAAATGAATTTTTTCTTACCTACAACCCCGGCTACCACAGGACCGGTATGAATGCCAATGCGCAACCGCCACTGGTTAGGCATGGTATTGGGACCTTTACGATGCAGATCGTTGATAAATTGCTGTAATTCAAGGGCAAACAAGACAGTATCGAATGCATGTGACCGGTTGGGGATTGGCAAACCACCAACACACATATAAGCATCGCCGATGGTTTTTATTTTTTCAACAAAATATTTATCGCTGATATCGTCGAACTGACCAAAATAAAACTGCAGGGTTGTAACAATTTCCTGTGGTGAAAGGTGTTCGCAGGAATGCGTAAAATCTTCAAAATCGGCAAAAACAACGGATACATTTTTATAAAAACGGGGTGTGGCATAACCCCTGACTTTGAGCTCTTCTGCTGTTTCAGGGGGTAAAATATTCAACAACAATGAATCGGTTTTTTCCTTTTCAGACTGAATTTCATATTCAGCCTCCTTCAACCGTGTTATATCGCTTTCAACGGCTATTATCTTAACCAGCTGCTGATTGTCGAAAATGGGAGTTAAAACGGTTTGTATCCATTTTTCTGTATCCTGGCCGACATTCAGCTGCCCGATAAAAACCTGCGATTTCAGTTCGGCAATGCTCTGTTCAATAAGCTCTTTGTGATTGGAATTTTTTGGAATATCACAGATAGAATTGCCATACATCTTTTTACACTCCTCAAGGCTCATCTGGTACATACGGTGGAAACCTTCATTAACCCATTCGATATTTCCCAGTTTATCCATAATAATCACAGAATTGTCAGTTTTACTGGCAACAAGCGAGAGCATCTCAAGTTTTTCGTTAATCTCTTTTAAATAAGTAATATCTGAGTCGATAGCAACAATTTGTTTTATACCCTCTTCGGTAAAAATGGGAGTCAGGGTTGTCTGGAACCACCGCTTATCGCCATTGCGTGTGATAAACTGGTTTGAATAGGTAACCGATTCCTTATTTTCAACACATTTGCGTAAAATTTCTTCAATATCGGGGCTGTAGCTGCATTGCAGCAAATTGCGTCCTTTTTCTTTTATAAAATCATCGAGGGTATAACCGGTAAGTTTAGTAAACCCATCGTTGGCCCACTCAATATTATAATCGCTGTCGGTTATTACAATGGCATTATCGGTTTTGCTTGCTGCAAGCGAAAGTTTCTCGAGTTCGCGGTTGGCAATTTCAAGACGCTCGGCCTGTTCAAGCAGTTTTTCCTTTTGCTGGACAGTAACAAGTTTTTCATTGAGTATCTGGTTGGTACGAACTTCGATATAATCTTCAAGTTGTTCTTTTTCTTTTTCATGCGAAACACGACGCCAGCGCAGAATGATCATAAGAACAACAATCACAAAAACGGGTCCGCCAAAAAAAAGCCAACGCAAATAATGGTAAGGCGAAATAATCCGGAATGAAACACTTACAGGTTCTGTATTCCAGACACCCTGCCCATTGGCCGAAATCACCCTGAAACAATAATTTCCCGGAGTAAGGTAGGTAAAAGTAACGGTTTTATCGGGCGAAGGTTTTGACCATACTGTATCGTAACCTTCAAGCATATAAGAATATCGCACCTTACCGGGAGCATTCAGGTCAATACCTGTCCAATGGAATGTGATATGTATCTTTGACTGATGAATCACAAAATTACCGGGAAACATATGCCATGCGGTATCACCATTGGCCGGATTTTCCCATTCGGGTTCCCCATCTGAAAGGCTTACAGAGGTAACATATAATTTCGGAGCATTTAACAAAACCTTTTCACAAGAAGGATTATACATGGTAACCCCATTAATGGTCCCAATCCAGATACAACCCGTTTTATCCTGGTAATAAGCATTAAGATTGGTTTCAACACCAGCAAAACCATCCTCCTTGCCAAAGTGAACAGGATTAAACCTGCCCGTTTGCCTGTCGATGGTGATTTTTGTAATGCCTGCATCTGAACCGGCCCATATCTGGTTTTGTTTATCGCAAAAAACAAAAAATATATTGTTTGATACAAGGCCGTCTTTTCTTGTGAACGGTGTAATTTTTCTATCCGGGTCAAAGCGATAGATACCCCCTCCGAAACTGCCAAGCCAGATATTGCCATCCTGATCTTCTGTAATGGACAGTATTTCGTTGTTGCGTAAACCGAGATTGGATGAAATGTTAAGCAGGTTATTTTTAACCGGTTGTTTTTTTTCAATAAAACCAGTGAAATTATCGCCGATATATAGCATATCTACGCCTTTGCTTTCGGTTCCGAGCCATATATTATGCTTTGAATCCTCGAAAACAGCAAAAATATTATCTGTGGACAAACCATCGTTGGTTGAAAACTGAATAAAACGATGCTGGCAGTAAACAAAAACGCCTGCCCCATATGTTCCTGCCCAGACATTGCCCATGTGGTCAACCATCAGGCTTAAAACCTGGCCGTCGTAAAAACCATCAGATCTGGTGAAATGCCTGAAATGCTTACCATTATAAATAAAAAGGCCGTTATCCTCACTTCCCATCCAGAGATTACCTTCATAATCGCATGCGATTGAATAAATTACCTGGGATGTAAGTCCTTCATTTACCCCATAATGAATAAATTTTTTTCCATCATATTTAAAAGCACCCTTACCAAATGTTCCAAGCCAGATATTTCCCTGTTTATCAGCATTGATTGTCATAACCGGCACACCACCAAGCCCTTCGGGGATGCCATAATGGGTAAACATTTCGCCTTCGTATTTACATAACCCGCCACCATTTGTACCAATCCAGATATTCCGGCCCTCGTCCTCAAGCAAATTCATGATGTAATCCGATGGCAACCCATTGGATTTATTAAAATGTGTCCATTTTTTGCCATCGAAACGGTAAATCCCATCGCCCATGGTTCCAAACCAGGTGTTTCCGGTTTTATCGGTAATGATCGCCCTAACTGCCATAGATTGTCCTGCAGGAGTTGAAAAAGGCCTGAGATTATCATTATCCATAATAAAAACTCCGTGGCTGGTCCCAAACAGGCGGTTGCCGAAAAAATCGGTACCAAAACAGAACACATCCCTGAAGTTGCCTTTATATTGCCTGGCAAATCCGTGTATATATTCAAAAATGCCATATTCCGATGTCCCGATCCAGATTTTATCATCCGCATCAATACGCATGCAATTGATGTTTTTTATTTCGGGTTGCAAAGAAATTTTCCTGAACCGTTTGTTTTCATAAACATAGAGTCCGTCATTTCCTCCAAGAAAAATATTCCCTGTTTTATCCATCACCATGTCAAAAATGGTTTCGCCAGGGTAAAGACTATCAATATTGTAAAATTTTGTTCCATTAAAAATGCTGACAAAATGATCTTTAACGCCAAGCCAGAGGTTACCGTTTTTATCTTCAAAAACCGACCTGATCATATTCCCCGATAATCCTTCGTCGGTTGAATAATTGATAAACGAAACACCATCGAAACAACTGATACCCGAACCTTCGGTAGCCACCCATAAAAAGCCTCTTGAATCGGGGAAAATTCTTCTTACCTGTGATTGTGTAAGGCCTTGATATAATGAATATTGTGTAAAATGATATTGCTGTGCCTGAACTAAAGCGCCACACAGGTTAAATACAACAATCCACAAAGCAGTAAGATGCTTCAAAGTCATAACCTTGATTTTCAATGCCGTTTAAAGATAGTTTATTTTCATGAAAATCATAAAAATCAGGCTTATTTTTTCGGTAACCTTATAAAAAGATTAATAAAATAAAATAAAAACTTTTCAACAGTATAACAAAAGAGTCCGGTAAAAGATCAGGGAATTGAAAAAGTCAGTACAACAACCATGTCAAATTAAAAATGATTACCCTTAGACATAAATTAGCGGGCTGTTGTACTGACTAATGAGCAGATCACATCGTAACAAACAAAATTAATGACAATGCGATAATAACATTTTTTTAAAAATATTGTTAATTTGCGCTTTATGAGATGAGGCATAAATTTATATGAAATTATGCATGGTTTTTTGGCTTTTGAATAAAATAGGATAGTTTTGCAATATCATAAAGCTTAATAATATGAAAAAATATGTTATTTCCGTTCTTTTCATCATCACTGCTTTGATAGTACTCAGTAGCTTTGGTGACAAAACCGAGAAGATAAAACTCGAAAATATAAAAGGCACTGCTGTTGGCAGCGAAGAAGAAACCCCCAAGCAAATACGCGACAAGGCTATATCGGCTGCAAAACTTGAAGCACTGAACAAAGCGGGCGTTTCGGAAAACATCAATTCATTTTCGGATTTGTATAAGGTTGAAAATTCCAACAAATACGAAGAACTGTTTACCTCCAATATTCTTTCAAATATCAACGGCGAAGTAGTTGACGTAGAAGTTATTAATGAACAAAAAACCTTTACCCCCGAAGGTGCCACAAAAATTACAGTGATAATCAACTGCACCGTTTTGAAATATAACACCAAAGCCGATCTGTCATTTGATGCTGCTGTTGAGGGCATTGAAAAGTTTTATAAAAACGATGCCGGAATGATTTTTACCGTAAAACCCACCAAAGATTGTTACATCCGTACTTTCCTGGCATCGGCACAAAGCCCTTCACAAATGATTTATCCCAGCGAACATGAACCTAACATGTTGTTTTTAAAAGATAAAGTATATACATTCCCCGATCAGACCAAGTTTGAAAACTATAACCTCACGACAGAATTTAAAGAAGAAAGTTACAGGCTTATCATTGTACTGCTGAAAGAAGACATACCTTTTATGGAAGTGAACAAACCCAAAAAATCTTTTGATAAAAACGATATGGGATTACTGCCGGAAGTCAGCTATAAAACAGTGGCAGAATGGATTAACCGCATACCCCCTGATCAGAGGCAGCTTAAAATATTTACATTTACCGTTGTAAAGTAATACAACCGGAAATACCTTTTCTGAATGTCAAAACGCTATAAAATTTCGGTAATCGGGGGTGGCAGTTGGGCTACAGCCCTGGTTAAACTGCTTCAGGCTAATCATTGTGAAATTGTATGGTTTATCCGCGAAACCCATATCATTAATCATATCAAGCAGTTCGGGCATAATCCTGATTATCTTAGCATGGTACAGATTAACCCTGAAGGAGTTACACTAACCAATGATATCAATTTTGCCATTGATGCATCGCCGGTTGTACTGCTGGTTACACCTTCGGCTTTTATAAAACAGGTTTTTGAAAATCTTTCCACCTCTCTCAGGAAAAAAACGGTGATTTCGGCCACCAAAGGTATGATTCCGGACGATAACCTGATTATTGCCGATTACCTGAATAAAATTCACCAGGTACCCTACTCGTCTGTGGTGGTAATTGCTGGTCCATGCCATGCGGAGGAAGTTGCCATGGAGCGTTTATCGTACCTGACCATTGCCTGTACTACCACATCGCATGCTGAACGGTTTGCTGCACACATATCTACTTCATACATTAAAACCATTATCAGTGATGATATTTTCGGGACTGAATACGGTGCGGTTTTAAAAAACATTTTTGCTGTTGCAGCGGGTATCTGCAGCGGTCTTGGATATGGCGACAATTTCCAGGCAGTTTTAATATCGAATGCAATACTGGAAATGGAACATTTTGTACGTGTGGTACATCCCATTGACCGCGACATAAAAAGTTCGGCTTATCTTGGCGACCTGCTGGTGACAGCCTATTCACAATTCAGCCGTAACCGTACCTTTGGGCTGATGATCGGAAAAGGATACTCGGTAAAAACAGCTCAGCTCGAAATGCGTATGATTGCCGAAGGGTATTTTGCCGTAAAATGCATTAAGCATGTCAACGAAATATACAAAGTTCCGATGCCCATCACCGACGCCGTATATAATATCCTTTACGAAAAAATATCGCCTGCCCTGGAAATCAAACTGCTGACCGATTATTTAAAATAGCAAGAGGATTTTCATTTCAGCAGTTTGCGCAACTTTCTCAATTTACTTTGCATTCCTGCTCCGAAAGTCATTTCGGCATGTCCGATCAGGGCAATGAATTCGGGAATTAAATCGGGTTCAATTTTTATCATTTTCACGATCAGATCAATACTAAAAGCACGGATAGCAATGGGTTGTTTCGTATCTGCCACCCATTCAAAAGCTTTATCAATAAGCAAACCCAGGTTATCGAGTGTGGATATATCGCAATGCTCTGTATAAACTTTCAGGAAACAACGGCGCACGCCATCAACCTTTGAGTTTAAAAAAGGTTCAAGGTATTCTGCTGCATAAGGTTGAAAAAGCCGGGGATTTTTAGCAGCACACAGCTGCACTACACGTGCCGACCTCATCGATAAAGGATATTTACAGGTAAAACAACCATCAACAAAAAACCTGAAATAAGCCGGCTGAAGCATTACCATTTCAACAGCCAGGTCGGCAACCAGCCTTGAGCTATCGACCAGTACATCCGAAATATCGAAACCATCAATATTATCCTGTTGATATTTAATTTGTTTTTTATCCGGTTTTTGCATTTTTACAATACCATTTGCGGGGATTTATTATCAAAATATTGCTGAACTAGCACAGTCAGGCTTATAAAATCATTGACACTGAGCTCCTGTGCCCTTTTTGAAATATAAGGATTGAAGGCATCGAATTCATGGCCTGTAAGCGATGACAAGGCATTTCTCAATGTTTTACGACGCTGGTTAAATGCTGTTTTTACCACCCTGAAAAATAATTTCTCATTGCATGGTAACGGACCGGAATTTTTCAGTTCGAGGCGGATAACAGCTGATTTAACTTTAGGAGGCGGGAAAAAAACACCTTCATTCACAGTAAACAGATAATCAACCTTATAGAATGCCTGCACCAGCACACTCAGTATGCCATATTCTGCCCCTCCGGCAGGTGAAGCAATACGTCTGGCCACTTCGCGCTGAAACATTCCGACCACGCAGGGCACTTGCTCCCTGTATTCAAGAATTTTAAAAATAATCTGGCTAGAAATGTTATAGGGAAAATTTCCGATTACCGCAAAATTACCCTGAAAGAGATGATCGGGATTGAATTTCAGAAAATCGCCATGAACAATTTTGACCGGAAATTCATGAAATTTTGCATTCATAAATGCAATGGCTTCCAGATCGATATCAATGGTCGTCACTTTCAGGTCTGGGTGCTGCAGCAAAAATGCAGTAAGAATTCCTTTACCAGGACCTATTTCAAGCACCTGTCCTGAGAAACGTGATGTGAGTGCTTCGACAATACGTCCTGCTACCGTCATATCGGTAAGGAAATGCTGGCCTAGATGCTTTTTGGGTTTAACCTGAACCATGGAATAAATTTTCAGTAAAAATAAGCGAAGCATTAATTTTTATATCGATTTTATGCATTATTTTCATAATAAAAATAAATTTGCATGTTTATAGCATGAAATATTTAAAGCATATATTCCTGATTTTTAAAATCGCTGTACTGATTTTTTCAGTCGGTTTTATCGCTTATAAAATCTGGCACATCCCACGCCTGGCCAAGATCACCGATTCAATCCTGATCAGCTATACCGAAAACTGGATATTACTTGTTTTTGTTTTGTTTTTATTGCCATTCAACCTGGGGATTGAGACCTTGAAATGGAAAATACTGGTTTCAAAACTTGAATCTTTTCCGATAAAAAATGCTTTAAAAAGTGTTTTGGCCGGGATATCAACCTCAATTTTTCTTCCGGGGCGAACCGGTGAATTTACCGGCCGTATTTTCACCCTCACACCCGGAAACCGTGCAAAAGCAATCGCACTTTCGTTTTCGGGCAACCTATCACAGTTGCTTTTAACCCTTTCGCTGGGTATAACCGGCTTACTGTTTTTCCACAACGAAGTTGAAATCCCGTTTTTTGACAACCTGGTTATTTATATCTTATTACTTTCCATACTTATCACCATCATGTTTTTTATTTACATAAGCCCATGGATTGTTGATTATATTCTCCGGCTTTTTCCAAAGACCAACCGGAAATTCGGAAAATATTTCACAGGTTATTATAGCTTAAATAAAAAGGTTTTAATTACTATTCTGGTTTTAAGTTTCTTGCGTTATTGTGTGTTTACCATGCAGTTTTTTCTGGCACTCAGGCTTTGCAATGTTGATATTCCGCTGTACCCGGGAGTAGCAGCCATTGCTACGGTTTACCTGGCTTTGGCCATCCTGCCGCTGGCTACCTTTAACGAACTGGCCGTACGATGCTCGTTTTCAGCTATTGTGATTGGTATCTTAAGCAGTAATGTTATGGGTATTATTATTGCCTCATCGCTTATCTGGTTTATCAATCTTGCCATTCCGGCACTTATTGGTAATTATTTTATCTGGAAAACAAAAAATGAATCATTTGATTTGGAGAAAATAAACCCGGTAAGGCAAACATCTCCTGAAACTACTACCTATAAAACTATAGTTATTAATCAGAATATAAAATAATGGTAATCTGCAATAAAAAGAAAACAGATAAGCAAAACCCTTAATACACTTACTTTTATATGATTTAATCTTTGCTACATGGTGAGAATTTTATATTTTGTTTTTATTGTTTCATATATAATATCGGGCTGTACCCATGGCCGGACCGAATCACAAAATAACCGGAATGCCAATCATAAAGCCGATACTTTTCATTTGATATGTACCGAAAAAACCGAACTGCTTGATGATTATTTCAGCAAACTTCAACGTCTTAAAGGATTTAACGGCAATGTGCTGATAGCTCAAAACGGAAATATCATTTTTAAAAAATCGTTTGGTTTTGCCCATTTTAAAAACAGAGATTCATTAACTTCAGAAACGCTTTTTCAACTGGGATCGGTGACCAAACAATTCACTGCCGTAGCCATATTGATGCTCTATGAAAAAGGAATGCTCTCGCTGGATGACACCATTCAGCAATTCCTGCCCGATTTTCCTTACAAAGGAATAACTATCCGGATGTTACTCTGCCACCGGTCGGGTTTACCCAACTATGTTTATTTTGCCGAATATCATATTAAAGACCAGTCACGCTTTTACAGCAATGACGAAATTTTAGCCATGATGGCTAAAAACCCTCCACCGGCATATCACAGGCCCGGAAGGCGTTTCGATTACAGCAATACCGGATATATTGTGTTATCTTCCATCATTGAGGAAGTAAGCGGTGAAAGTTATGCTTCATTCCTTACGGAAAATATTTTCAAACCACTCGGAATGAACCATACGGTTGTTTACAACGATTCAAACCTACAGCAATTTCATTGTGCCACCGGGTACTCAAAACGAATGCGTCCCCATGGTTTATACTACCTGAATACCGTAACAGGTGATAAAGGAATTTATTCCACAACCGATGATTTACTGAAATGGGACCAGGCATTGTATGACGAAAAAATGATAAGCCGGCAAACCCTTGAAATGGCTTTCAGCCCGCATGGCAGAAAACTCAGTTCAAGGTGGAACTATGGATTTGGATGGCGTATATATTATATGCCCGACAGTACAAAAATTCTTTTTCATGGCGGCTGGTGGCAGGGTTTTCAATCCATGCTGGTGCATATACCAAAAGACCGGGCCACGATCATTGTTTTAAAAAATAAAGAGGGTGGGAGTCTTGGGAACAAAGAAGAAATTTTAAAAATCCTATACCCTGAAACAGAACCGGGAGATATCGAAAAACAAGATTCTATTCTTTCTTTGAGCAGTACTTTTTGATCACAGGGTAAGCACCTGCAATGCCCAGTTCACCGGCTTTGCTCATATCGGCACAGCCTTTATCTTTATCTTTCAGGTATAAAAGACATAATCCACGATTGAAATATGCTTCGCTGAAATCGGGGGCAATTTCAATACTTTTTGAATAATCATCGATAGCCGAAGTAAAATTTTTCATCCTGATTTTGGTATTGGCCCGGTTAAACCAGATATACTCAAATCCGGGTTTAAGTTCAATGGCTCTTGAATAATCATCAATGGATTTCTGATAATCAGCCAGAAAATCATCGGGGTTGACACTTTCGGAATAATTGGTACGATTGCCTTCAACTTTGATGGTTGTATTAAAATCATCAACACTTAAAATAAATTCGAGCATGTGGTTGCGTATGTTGGCACGGGTAAAATAACCATACCATTTTTCAGGTTGTTCTTTGATAAACTGGTCAATCTGTCCAAGCGCCTTATTATAATTTCCTGTCTGGTTGCCTGTTAATGCATGCAAATAGAGTTGATCATTCCGGTTTGATTGATGGGTGAAGCTATCAGATTTCTCAATCATTTCAATAAAGGAATTTCCGATGGCTGAAGTGTCGGGTTTTAGCCTTACAGAATATTCGTAAAGATTGCAAAGCAGTTGCGGGTCATGAAGGGCAATTTTGCGGTTAATAAAATCTGAATCATTGCCTTTCTGCCAAAGGAAAGCAAAATTCGGAAATGGCTCAATGGCAATTTTCTTATACTGAAGGTGTATTTCAGCATTATAGCCATATTCAAATTCGGTATCGAATTCAATAATACGTCTGAAATTGTACGATGTATCCATAAATTGCAGGCCTGTGGTATCGGAAGTGTTTTTCTTGTACCTGGCAATTTTTTCTTTTGCCACAATATAATCGTAATTGGCTTCTTTGTTCAGGTTGAGTTTACGGTAAGCTGCTGCACGGTTTATATAAGCAGAAGCAAAATCGGGGAATATTTCTATTGCACTGGCATAATCCCTGATAGCACCACGGTAATCGCCTGTTTCAAATTTTACGGCTGCCCGGTTATAGAAGGGCAATACATTGCCGGGGCTTAATGCGATGGTTTTGCCGTAATCGGCAATGGCTTCGTCATACTTACCGATTTCTGAATATAAAACAGCACGGTTAAAAAAAGTCAGGGCATTTTTCGGGTCAAGTTCAATCACTTTATTATAATCGTCGATGGCACCTTCCACATCTTTAAAACGGTATTTTAAATAAGCCCTGTTGAAATAAAGCAATGAATTTTTGGGGCTGAGTTTAATCGCCTGGCTGAAATCAGCCATGGCAGCATTGAAATTGCTGTCTTCGGCAAAAGCATAAGCCCGGCGGACAAAAGCTTCGGAGAAATAGGGATTCATCTGGATGGCTTTGGAAAAATCTTCAATGGCAGGCTTAATATCTTTTTTTTGCAATTTTGCCATTCCGCGGTTCATGTATGCATCGGGAATATTACCCCGCAAAAAAATTGACTGGTTGAAATCGCTGATGGCTTCATCGTTTTTTTCGAGCATAAGATAAGTAATTCCCCTGCTGATATAGGCATGCGGATTGGTTGGGTTCAACTCAACCGACAAGGCAAAATCATCCATTGCATCTTTAAAATCGTTGAGGCGTGCACGTGCAATACCTCTGAAATGATAAGCATCTGAAAAATAAGGATTTAATTCTATAGTACGATTAAAATCATTAAGGCTTCCCAGAAAATCGCTAAGATTGTATTTAGCTATTCCACGGTAAAAATAAGCATCGGCCAGTCCGGGTTTAACTTTTATAACAGCATTGAAACGGTCTATGGCTGCCTGGTAATTGTCCTGGTACAATTCGGTACGTCCCACGCCAAGGTAGTGTTCAATATCAAGCTGTGCCTGCGTAACACAAATTGAAAAACTTATGGCAAAAAACAGTAATATTTTTTTTATCATTTCAAGAGCATTTGAACTTAAAACGTAAAAATAATGGAAATTCTTATAATTGCGCCTGAAAACTATTGATCCATATCTATGCCAAAAAGATTGTTATTTTTACCATCGGATCATTGAAAATATTCAAATTGATTATCTATCTTATAATAAGTATTTTACTGTACACATGTCTGGTATTGACATGTACCTTTGCCATCAAATTCAGAAAAACGGCTGAAATTGCATCTCCGGCCTGTACACAGGGCATATCTGTTTTGATGGCCATGCGCAATGAAATAGACAACCTGCCGTTTCAGAAAAACCAGTTGCTGGATATTCTTACAGATGAAAACGTTGAAGTTGTGATAATTGACGACCATTCTGACGATGGAAGTCCTGAATGGCTGAAAAACAATATTATGCATCCGCGCTTCAGGTTTTTTCATTTGCCCGATGGCCTTCAGGGGAAAAAAAATGCCCTTAGGTACGGACTTGATAAAACCATCCATTCACTGGTAATACTCACAGATGCTGACTGTATAGTGCAACCCGGATGGGCATTGCACATGGCAGGAGTGATGGAAAAAGAACAAGCTTCGATGCTGATCGGGCCTGTTATGCTCAAAAAAGGCAATACCTGTTTTGAAAATATGCAGATGATCGAATTTACAGGCATTCAGGCTTTGACAGCAGGAACCGCCCTGCTGGGCCTGCCTGTTTCATGCAATGGAGCCAACTTAGCCTACAATACAGATTCATTGGCTGTTTTAAAAAAGGGGCTTACCTCTCCTACCGCCTCGGGTGATGATATTTTTGTGCTTCACGCGCTGAAAAAAAACAAGAAAAAAATATCCTGCACCCTTTCACCCAAAGCGCTGGTTATCACCAATGCCGAAAAAAAAATTGCGGACTTTTTGAACCAACGAAGCCGATGGGCAAAAAAAACGATTCATTTCAGGTATCTTCCTTCAGTTATTGTTTTGCTTATCATATCCAATCTTTACCTGTCATTCCTTCTTAGCGCTTTTCTGACGCTCGCCCACATTCAATTCCTGATAGCTTGTCTTGGAATATTTGCTGTAAAAACACTTGCTGACACCTTGCTGATAACTACTTTTGCATTAAAAACAGGGTTCAGACTTCCGCTACGTTATATTTTACCTGCCGGATTGTTTTCTGTGACATATCCGCCCATATTGTTTTTTTACACTATTTTTACCACCATCCAATGGAAAGGACGGAAAATATAACACCCTGGACAAGAACACTTAACCTGCTGAAGCGTGATTACACCTTCATGGCAGGGTTGGTAGTTATTTTGCTGGCTTTAGCAGTTTCTGCGGCAGGTTATCTCATTACGCCTGACAAAACACCCTGGTCAAACAGGCAGATTCTTGAACTTGCAACCCGCAAACCAGGTTTCAGCTGCAATTTCCTTATGGTAAAGCAAAATACCGTAACAGAACAACATGGTTTTCTTCATCTTGTTTTTTCGGGTCAACCCTCCGGGTACAAACTTGTTCCCATTCAATCGTATCGTTTTGAGAGTGAAAAGATAAATGTAATATTGTATGCTGAACCCGATGACAGTATCATTATTGAAAAATCATTTCTTTTGCCCGATGTTGTTTTTGCAATTAATTCATCAGCACCTGTCAGACTTTTGGCCGGCGATTCGATAAGTTATACTTTGATTTCAGGGCAGGAACAAAAGACGGATATTGCCAGCCTGCAGGAAATGATAGTTGCCCATCATATCGTAAAAAAAACTTTCTGGCTTGGCACCGACACATTTGGGCGCGATATGCTGAGCCGGCTGCTGATAGGAACAAGAGTAAGCCTGTCGGTTGGTTTTATTGCAGTACTTATTGCATTGCTCATTGGTGTTACCCTGGGTGCTGCTGCAGGATTTTATGGCGGAAAAACCGATAAATTGATTATGTGGCTGGTTAGTGTTGTGTGGTCGGTTCCAACCCTGCTGCTGGTCATTGCAGTAACCATGGTGATAGGAAAAGGATTCTGGCAGATATTTATTGCTGTTGGCCTTACCATGTGGGTTGAAGTGGCACGCATTGTCAGGGGTGAAGTCATGTCGCTGCGCGAAAAAGAATTTATTGAAGCGGCCAGGGTGCTGGGGTATTCAAACCGCCGGATTATTTTCAGGCATATTCTTCCCAATACCGTCAATCCGGTTATTGTTACCAGTGCCTCCAACTTTGCCACCGCCATACTTATCGAGGCAGGGCTGAGTTTTCTTGGCATAGGTGTTCAGCCTCCAATGCCTTCGTGGGGCTCCATGATCAAAGACCATTACGGCTATATAATCCTCGATAAAGCATTCCTGGCACTGGTACCCGGAATTGCTATCATGTTGCTCGTCTTAGCTTTTATGCTGGTTGGCAATGGTCTGCGCGATGCGCTTGATCCGAAAAACAATACCTGAAAGTTTTTAAAATGCTGAAATTTCGTAAAAATAAAACGAAGGCCTGCCTGCACAGTTAGATGTGATTTAAAGAAATTATGGCAACCTTTATATTTTAAATCCAAACACGAGTACATCATCGGTCTGGCGGCAATCGCCCTTGTAGCCATCGAATGTAACTTCGAGCAGGTTTTTCTGTTCATCGAGGGGTTTATCGGCAACATACTGAAGCAATTCCCTGAAACGATCTCTTTTGAATTTTTCCTGTTTTTTACCGCCAATCTGGTCCTGAAATCCATCGGTAAAAAGGTAAATCATATCCCCCTTTTTTACAGGAATGGTTTTTACATTGAATCGTTGATCCATTTTGTGATAAATTCCCACCGGCATACGGTCACCCCTGAGTTCAATAAACAGCGGATTTTGACTATACAATTCATCATTTCCGGCATTTCTGACCAGGCACAATGAACTGTAAGCGCCTGAAAATTCAATTTTCATTTCAGCAATATCAATCATGCACAGGGCCATGTCCATTCCATCGCTGGCGCTCCCAATTTCACCTGTCTGATGCAAGGTACTGATAAGGCGTTTACGCAGGCTTTCAAGAATATCGGCGCTGATTAATGTTTCCGACTGATTGACCACTTCAGTAAGGTAGGCCATTCCCAGCATACTCATAAAACCTCCCGGAACGCCATGCCCGGTGCAGTCGGCAACAACCACTACTATTTTATTGTTTTTATAGGTAACCCAGTAAAAATCGCCGCTAATGATATTCTTTGGCCGGTAAAAAAGGTAATATTCAGGAATTAACTTACTGATATAGGATTTGGGAGGCAACAAAGCCGCCTGGATGCGACTTGCATAATTGATACTGTCGGTGATTTCGCTTTTTTGCCTGTCCAGCTCTTTATTCAGCGACATCAGTTTTTCGAGGTTCTGCTTTAGTTCTTCCTGGCTGTTCTGCAGGTCACGGTTAAGAATGTGGGTATTGGCAATCAGCTGAAGATTTTTCTTTTGAATGGCCTTCCGGCTGGCTATTTCTTCTTCAAGCAGTTTTTTCTGATTAAAAAACTGGCTTATAAGTTTTGAAATTTTACCAAATTCGTCCTTTTTCTCTACTTCAGCCTTTAACCATTTTTCGTCCTGGTTATTAAGGCAATTTGCAATATGCAACAAAGGGATACTCACCCACAACCGGATGGCAAGAAGAATTCCCAGAAAAGTCAACACAAGCAATATCGTCAGAACAAGAAAAACCTTATCGGTTGAGCTAAGTTCTTTGGCAACCAGGTTGGGGCTGGTAAAAGAAACATTGACAAGATGGTTCCCGAACGGATCGTAAAATTCTTTTGTAATTTTTATTGCCTCATTATTAATTTCCTGTGCATCATCGCCGCGCCGGTTAATCATCTCAATATCAAAATCGATGGCAGTTTCAAGCTTCCCGATATATTCCTTATCCCAGAATTTTGCCGTCAGGAAATATCCCTGTGGTTTTGCCTGGTGTTTGGTATCAACTGAAGGAACAATGGTATAACCGCAGATTTCGACCAATGTATCACGTTCGGTAATAAAAAAATGGCAATTGATATTGTTCCCAAAAGCTTTCTGAATTATACTGTCAGGCAGGGTAATTTCCTTATCAAAAACTGAAGGGTTATAGGCGGTATAGACTTGTTCAAATTTCTCATTAAATATCCAGATATTAGACAGATTATAAGCCTCGAGAATTGACGATAAATTGTTTATTTCCCATTCCCGTGTCGGTTTTTTCACGTAAGCAATTAATTCGTCCCAGATAGAGTAATCGTTGGCGGGTTGCAATATGCTTTCGGCTTTAATGGCAAGCATATTTTCTATTACTTTTTCCCTGGTCAGCAGGTTGGCCTGCAGCAGGATTGCTTTCTGCCTCCATTTGATATACTGGTAACCCAGAATAGTACCACTAAAAATGGTAAACGTAATAGCCAACAGAATAAAAACTTTGTGCTGAACCCTCATATTATATTGTATCTGCCATATTCTATCTAATGCTGACATGTTCTGCAGTGTTTTACTGCTTGTTAGTAAAACAGATATGAATAATTCAATATTAAATTAAATATCAGTTTCCAACCTGTTCAGCCAAACAACTCCGGTTACTGCAGTTCTGTCAATTTCCCGACAAAGATATAAAATATAAAAGAATAAAACGGGTGTTTGTTATTTCTGCACGCTATCATACAGGTTTAAAAATAAATAATTTTATCCCGACCTATGCTTTTCATTTAAAATAATTTATATAGATTTTTTTCGACCTGCCAGATATTTTTACCTTTGAATTTTGGTGCACTAACGACAATCATATATTTTTATGCCTGTTTCAAACAAATACCTTTTATATGATGAAAAATAAATTGATATACATTGTACTGGTTATTTTATTACTCTTTATATTACAGAGCATTAAGGGCCAGGCTGTCAATCAATGGCTTGTAGCAGGGCGTGCAAGCCTGCCATATCCGGTCATTTGCCAGCCTAAAAATACTGACAGCAAAGCTTTCAGCCGGGAAGATTTGTTTAAATACAGCTTTGATATTGATTTTCCGGGCAATCCCGGGAATGGTATTTCATTCATCCTGCCCGGCGGAAATTCTTTGACCTGGCAGGAGTTTTCCAGGTTCAAACCTGCCCTTTATTCAACTCCGTTTGCCGACAGCTCGCTCCAGGTGTATTTTCTGGCAAGCTATATAACGGCAAACCGTTGGGTAAAGGCCAATATGCAAGTCTCCACCCCCGAAATGTTTGAATTATATATCGATGGAAACAAAATCGTTTCGGACTACACACTGAGGGATACAACATTTAAAGCTAACCCGGTAAAAAAGGAAATAATCCTGAAACAGGGCATCCACCTGATGTGGTTAAAAATAACATCTTTAAAATCTGCTGAACCATGGAAACAAGTAAATATCTGTTTTACAGGTGATTTGTGTGAAAAATTTCCCCTGCTGTTTTCACTTTCCCGGCAGCCGCTTATTACCATTGAAGATGTGATAGATGGCGAAATGTACTACGATGCAGGAATCTCTTCATCAGGAAGTTATGCTTTTATTTCATGGTCTGAAAACAAAATTTATAACGACGAGAAAAAATATTGCACCCGCATCATCCGCACCGATAATTCAAAACTGGTATATTCTTTTCCTGATGAATCTGGCGACAGATTCCAGTGGTCGCCGGTTTCAGATATAATAACCTATACGGTTGAAGACGGAGGAAAAACCGACATCCGCTTTTTCGATCCGGTGAAAGGAGAAACCGGTGTATTGCTGAAACAAACCGACAATTTTTCGGGATACAACTGGTCACCCGACGGGACTTTTCTTATTTATTCCGTTACCGAAAAACCTGCCAAAGGTAACGAAATGCTCAACCGTCTGGATGGAATGGACGACAGGGTCCCCGGTAACCGTTCAGCTTCGTTTTTATATTTATACGATATGCAAAGTGGCTTTTCACGAAGACTGACAATCGGCAAATATGCCACCTACCTGCAGGATATAAGCAACGATGGCCAGTATCTGCTTTACAGCCAGACTATTCCAGTTTATACCGAATGGCCGTTTTACAGGCAGATACTCGCACTGATGGATTTAAAACATAACCAGTCAGAAATATTGATTGACAGTATTACAACTGGCTTTTCTGCTGTTTTTTCTGAAAACAAACAGAAAATTTTTGTTATGGGAGGAGCATCACTTTTCGGCCGGATTGGTCAGAATACCGGAAATTACCTCATTCCCAACGACTACGACAACCAGTTGTTCAGTTATAATACCGTAACCAAAACTGCTGAACCACTTACCCGTAATTTTAATCCGGCTGTTTCAAAAATGCTGTATCACCCGGCCAGCCGTATTTTATTTTTTACCGCCTGCGATAGTGCTTTGTATCCCTTATATGCATACAATCCTGCCACAAAAGTGTTTTCAAAAATTCCTGTTCCGATCGACATGATTGATGATTTCAGCATTTCGTCCAACGGCAATTTTATCCTTTGCCGCGGGCAATCGTTGCAGAAACCTCCTATGGTTGCATTGGTTGACCTGAAAGCAAAAAAAAGCCGGATCCTGAAAACCCCTGGATTGAACAGATTTTCAGGCAGGCAGTTTGGTAAGGTTGTCGATCAAGATTATAAGCTTGCTGACGGCACTTTCATTGATGGTTTATTGTATTATCCGCCCGATTTTGATAAGAATAAAACATATCCGCTGATAGTCCATTTTTACGGTGGCACTACCCCTGTATCCCGTTCATTTGGTGGCCGTTATCCGGTTGACCTGTGGGCTGCACACGGGTATATGGTTTATGTTTTGCAACCCGATGGAGCCATTGGTTATGGACAGGAATTTTCGGCACGACATGTCAACAACTGGGGCAAAACAAGTGCTGTGCAGGTTATCGAATGTACCAGGGCATTAATCCGCGATTATCCGTTTCTTGACTCAACCCGGACAGGATGCATCGGAGCTTCTTACGGAGGTTTTCTGACACAGTATCTCCTTACGCAAACCAGTCTTTTTGCTGCTGCCATCTCACATGCAGGTATTAGTTCTCTTGCAAGTTACTGGGGCGAAGGATACTGGGGTTTTTCTTACAGCTCAGGAGCATCGGCCAAAAGCTATCCATGGAATAATCAAGCTTTATATGTTGGCCAAAGCCCGCTTTTTAATGCCGATAAAATCACAACCCCGCTTCTTTTAATCCATGGCACTGCCGATACCAATGTACCCCCAGGCGAAAGTTACCAGATGTACACTGCTTTGAAAATACTCGGTAAACCGGTCGAACTGATTGAAGTGAAAGACGAAAACCATCATGTGCTGAAACGTTCAAAACGCATTCAATGGTCCGATACCCAACTGGCTTGGTTCGACAAATGGCTGAAAAACCAGCCGGAGTGGTGGGAATATTTGTTCCCGGCGCAAAAGTAATGCTGCATCGTATACTGCAGATATCAATAACTGCTGTCAATTTAATTATTCCACACTCAAAAGTCCCTCCCCCGCTTGGGGAGGGATTTAGGGAGGGGCAAAAACTATTCCACCACCACCTTTCCCGTTTTCATGCCATGGTTGCCGATTACCTGCAGCCAGTAAATACCTTTTGGCAGTTTGCCGGTGCTGATGGCCGTAAGTTTTTCGTTTATTGATATTTGCTTTACCAGTTCGCCTTTCAGGTTGTACATTTTTATCACTGCCGGCAAAACAAGGGTTTCAACAAACAGGTTTTCGTGTACCGGGTTTGGCCATATATGCAGGTTCTCTTCATCACCAGGGCAGGCAATGCCGGTGGTTTCGCTGCCATGGTATTCATCGGGTTCATCAATGGTTGGGTCGTTCCACTGGCAGCCGGGTTCCAGGCAGCCGTATTGATCGGTTTTGATTACCAGCCCGGTTTGAATGCCATTGGGAAAAGTATTGCCCGGGGTGCTTACAAATTCGCAGGCCATGTAATAACCATCTTCGCCAAGGGGGAGGATGTCGTAAATATCAGTGTATTCAATGTCTCCAAAATTTTCAGGATATAGATCATAATATCTTATCCATTTTACCGATCCATTTGGTCGTAAATTCATTAACCCAGGTTTGCTACGCCATGAACGGTATTGCAAGCCAACTAAAATATTCCCATTTAAATCAGTTTCTATGGCCCGGTTTTGTACATACAATGTGTCAGAACTTAAAAAGTGGTTACTATAATTCTTTTCCCATAAATAATTACCGTTTGCATCCATTTTTGCAGCCCAGATGGTGGCATTAGGATTTCTTTGGGCATAAGGGTATTGGGCGGTTTTATATTTAGGGTCGCACCAGGCAATTACAAATTCGTCGTTTTGCAATGGGGTAATGGCCAGAAAGCATTGATAGGTTTCCAGTTCAGGCTTTACATTCTTTTCCCATAGCAGGTTTCCCGAACTATCAATGCAGGCCATGTATTGTTTGTTGATGTATAAGTCGCTGGTATAACTATCGAAAGTAACAATGTGTTTTTCGCCTGTCATGCGCACTATCTGGCTGGGCTTGGTAATAGCATTGCCAAAATAATACGGAAACTCATACCTGAACCTGCGTTTCCATTTGATGTTGCCCAGGGTGTCGGTTTTGCAGACGAAGGAAAAAACGGAATCGGCGGGTTTTTCAGCACCGGCAAAGTAATAATACGGGTCGCATTTGTCCATGCAGTAAAAAATAAAATTATTCCCAATTTTTGGAAAAAATTGAACAGTATCAATTTGGTTTAAGCTTTTGTTGAATTTATATAATGCTCCAAGTGGTTTATATTCATTAGCAAGTGAATCCATATCTAAAACTAAACCGGCGATATAGCTAAAATTATTATCATCAAAAATACTGTTTATTTGTAAAGAGGTGTAAATGCATGAATCAATAAAGTATTCTAATTGGTTAATAATATCACCATTTACAGAAATATTTGTTATTTGTATTCTGTGATTAAACAATGAATCCTGTGACAATCCAAATACATAAAAATTGTTCTCATTTTTTATGACAGAAGTTGCTATCCACCCTGGAATATTCTTATAAAATCTTTCTTGGGAATATCCTGATAGGGAAAATGTTAGCAATAATAGTGTTAAATATTTAGTCATAATGAAAAGCAATTTAGGGGTCAGCAATAAAATACCGACCCCTTATTAAACTTATTTTATAACAACTAAAGGCTTAACCATTAATTTTTCTTTCCCCGAACAGATGCTAATTAAATATTGTCCCTGCTTTAAAGTTTCCAAATTAAGCACAATAGCATCAATTTCAGATTTGAGGCTCTCCCTGTAAACTACTCTTCCCAACACATCGGTTACACTAAGCTCCAGGTTGTTGTACCCTTCCATCTGGTAAAAAATGGTTGCATGGTCTTGAGCCGGGTTGGGGTAAATCTCTGCTAAAGCAGCTAAATCATCGTCTGTCTCTATCTCATTGTTGAAAATATTCCCTGATTTCAATTCCGTTTCAGCAGGTAAAAACAAAGGCTCTAAATCTACTGGCATCTTGTTTAAAACCATTAAATTCTGAGCTTTGGCAAAAGCGGCATGATCAGGTTGAAAGTTGGTAAGCCAATCCTTTTCAGCTTGCGGAAGGCTATCTAAAATTAGACCATTGTTCAATAAATCAATCAGGTGGGAATAAAACCCGTTTAGCTGAATATAATATTCTTTTTCTTTATTTCCTACTAGGTTTATAGCGTTTTGCAATACCAAAAGGACTTCGTTATACTCACCTCTCGAAAAATGTATTTCTGCTTCGTTGGTTTTAAATTCCGGCTTATCTATCAAAACATAAAAACCAAGTACATCATTGGTATTATCCAAACTGTCTTTATTGATAACCGACAGTATTCCATCGGACAATAATGCATTCCTCCCGGCTGTTTTTGCAGCAATTTCGGCTTTCAGGTTTTCGTAGGCCGAAACGCGTTCTTTCCCTTTTTTTATCTGTTTCATCATGCCCAAAGGTAGTTGGTTAACCCGGTTTTCGAGCTGGCCCATAACATCTTCACTCTTGGCCGACTGCGGATTGGCTACCATTACATCGCGTACCATATTGGCTGAAAAACCATTTTCATTTTGTCCGAGTGATTTTAAAACCTCTTCGGAAATATAAGGTGAGGTCTGCATCAGTTCTATGTATTTCTGGTATGCTTCCTGTGGTATAGTGGTTTCTATTTCCAACGATAAACCTTCTGTATTTCCCTCATCGGTAAGCTGTTCCAATTGCTGATGCATGGCTGAAATTCCCATATTTGTATTTGAAATACCCGAAAAGGTTGCACTTGCCTGGCAATGGCCTGAGATAAAAGTAGGACAAGAATTTTCATTCCAAGGTGTTTGTAACTCTATTAAACTCAATTTATCAGTTGAATAAATCAAAGGTTTGACTCTTGAATTAGATTGGAGATTTGCATGGTAATAAGTAACGAAATTCCCGTCATTCTCCAAATCGCTCACCAATATTGGCCCGCCGTTGCTGAAAAGGTTGTTGGCAGGGTCGGTAAGGGAGCCTTGCGAGGCGGCTATGGTGGAAGTGCCGTATGTGCCCCACCAATCCCGCCAGCAGGCGGGACTAAGGGCGGTAGATAGAAATAAAATCGTTATCATAAGTTAGATTTTATTTTTTGCAATACTTCGTTTATGTTTCTTTCTATTTCGTTGTTGGTAAATCGCAAAACAGTCAATCCATAATCCTGCATAATTTTATCGCGTTGCACATCGCGTTCTGACTGATAGCTGGTTTTATGTACTATTCCATCCAATTCAACGACCAGTTTTTTAGAATGACAATAAAAATCCGCTATAAAAGAGCCAATTGCATGTTGCCGTCTGAAATTTGCCCCCAATTGGTCTTTCCGCAATTTTTGCCAGAGTATTTTTTCTGCAGGCGTCATTTTTTTTCGTAATTCCGAGGCACGACGCAGTATTTCAGGTGTTGCGCCATAATACATCAGGCTATCTAAAACAGTGCTTCTTTTCAAAGGTTTTTAATTTTGCCGGTTTTGAAAACATAAATTTAGCTATTTTCAAGAAAATAAGTTTGATTTACATACGATTAATTTTATTTCGTTTTTTGCCCCACCCCGTCCCTCCCCAATAAACTATCTGCCCCATCCCCAGCCCTTCCCCAACCGGGGAAGGGAGTTAAGGTGTTGGTAAATTATGTATTATCGTTTTTGTTTTTGTATTTTTATTCAAAACCACTCAGCTAAATATTCCACACTCAAAAGTCCCTCCCCCGCTTGGGGAGGGATTTAGGGAGGGGCAAGTCAGTTCTCCCCCGCTTGGGGAGGGAGCCAGGGAGGGGCAAAAACTATTCCACCACCACTTTTCCCGTTTTCATGCCATGGTTGCCGATTACCTGCAGCCAGTAAATACCTTTTGGCAGTTTGCCGGTGCTGATGGCCGTAAGTTTTTCGTTTATTGATATTTGCTTTACCAGTTCGCCTTTCAGGTTGTACATTTTTATCACTGCCGGCAAAACAAGGGTTTCAACAAACAGGTTTTCGTGTACCGGGTTTGGCCATATATGCAGGTTCTCTTCATCACCAGGGCAGGCAATGCCGGTGGTTTCGCTGCCATGGTATTCATCGGGTTCATCAATGGTTGGGTCGTTCCACTGGCAGCCGGGTTCCAGGCAGCCGTATTGATCGGTTTTGATTACCAGCCCGGTTTGAATGCCATTGGGAAAAGTATTGCCCGGGGTGCTTACAAATTCGCAGGCCATGTAATATCCATCGTTGCCAAGGGGGAGGATGTCGTAAATGGTGGTCCATTCAATATACCCAAAATTTTCTGGGTATAAATCATATTTTCTAATATACTTAACACTACCATCGGGGTGTATTTTCATAATACCTGGCGAGCTGCGTAAATTGCTGTAATCTAAACCAATAAGTAGAAATCCATCTTCATCCGTTTCAATGGCTTTATTATAAACCCAGGTAGTATCAGAAAAAGGTAAGTATTCACGGTAACCTTTTTCCCAAATATAATTACCATAAATATCCATTTTAACTGCATATATCGAGCAATTTGGATTTAATTGATGATAAGGATAAATTGATGTTTTATACATAGGGTCACACCAGACAATATATACTGTAGTATCATTTATTGGTGATATATTTAAAAAGCATTGGTAAGTTTCAAGTTCCGGTTTTACATTTTTTTCCCAAACAACATTCCCACTACTGTCGATACAAGCCATAAACTGCTTATTGATCCCCCAGTCGCTGGTATAACTATCGAAAGTAACAATGTGTTTTTCGCCTGTCATGCGCACTATCTGGCTGGGCTTGGTAAACGGTCCACCCCAGTAATTTGGGAAAGGATAGTAAAAAGTGCGCTTCCACTTGATATTGCCTGAGGTGTCGGTTTTGCAAACGAAGGCCCAGGCCGTATCGCCAGGCATTTCCTGTCCTATAAAATAATAATTTGGCCCACACCTGTCCATGCCAAAAAACATTACATTATCAAATATACTTCTGAAATATATCACGTTAGTAATTTCAGTAAAATTATTATTGAGGGTATACAGGGATGCAACCCTGATTAGTTTTCCTTTTATTGAATCCCAATATATTTCAAAACCTGCTATATAGTTACCTTGCGGATCCTGATAAGCACTGTGTTCAAACAAACTGGTATATAAGCAGGTATCGTTATAATATTCATAAGTTGAAACTAACTCACCATTAAGATCAATAGTATTAAAATTATAACGATGCCTAAAAAGAGAATCCTGACTTAACCCAATTACAGAATAATTTTGACCATTGTAAAACATCTGTGTGGCAATCCAACCGGGCACGTCTTTATAAAAACGCTTCTGGGCAATTGTATCCCCTAAAAATTGTATTGATATAAGTATGATTAAAAATGGCTTCATTTTATTAAAAAATAAAAGCTCCTTCATGTCTATGGAGGAGCAATAAAATTACCTGATTATATTTAAAGGAATAGTCTCTAAGGTTGATCGGCCTGTTATTATGGAACAATAATACAGCCCATTCTGAAACAGGCTTACATCCAATAAAAATGCAGAACAATTACTCTGTAATTTTTCTCTAAAAACAACTCTTCCTGTAATATCAGATACCTGGAATGACAGATCAGTGTAACTGTTAAAATCATACATTATAGTAACTTGCTGATTTGCCGGATTGGGATATGCTAAAAATTCAAATTGTTTATTTTCTAAATAATCTGTTGTTTTTGCTGATTTTAATTGCCCTGGTTCAGGTAAAAGCAAAGACTCCTGATAAACAATAGGGTCGTTTATGGATAATAGTGTTATAGCCATAGGATAAGCCGGATGGTCAGCCGGGATGTTTTTTAACCAAAGAATTGCATCATTACCCAAACTGTCTATGGATTGCCCTTCGGTTAACCATTGCGTATAATTAATATAAAACTCTTGTATTGCCTGAAAATACGGTTTGTCTTTTTCATCCGCCAAATTAAAGGCATCTGATAAAATATCCAGGGCTGTTTCAAAATTCCCTTCACCAATCAGAATTTTTGCCCATGTTATTTTAAACATCGGGTCGTCTAACTGAGAATAAACATTCAGTATTTCATTTGAATTGTCTGTGCTGTCCTTATTTATTAAGGATTTTTGGTATTGGGTAACCATTTTGTTCAGTGTTATTTTTTTATTTAACAACTCAGCCTTATAATTTTCAAATTGAGAAATAATGTTTTCGCCATGCCGGATTTGATTCAACATATATTCAGGTAAACTATTTACTCTTTCCCCGAGTTTTTCCATTATTTTTTCGCTTTTTGCCGCATGAGGATTGGCTATCATAACATCGCGTATCATCGTGTTTGCAAAGGCATATTCCTGTCCTCCCAGCTCTTCAAGCACATTTTCAGAGACGTATGGAGCCGTTTGCATTAAATTTATATACGCCGGGTAAGCAGTTGACTCATTTGCCATGACAATATCCATTTCCAAATCAAAAGTGTTTCCCTTATCCACTTTACCTTCAAGAAATGATTTAATTGCATTTACTTGTTGTTGTTCGGTTTTTATTTGCCCAAAAGAATAACTAATTCCGGTAATTTGTGAAGGACATGAATTTGAGTTATTTGGAAGTAATGTGTTAACCAATGTAACTTTATTTGTAGTATAAATTAATGGTTTAACCCGTGAATTCGTTAAAGGATCGGCATGATAATATGTAATAAAATTCCCGTCATTCTCCAAATCGCTCACCAATATTGGCCCGCCGTTGCTGAAAAGGTTGTTGGCAGGGTCGGTAAGGGAGCCTTGCGAGGCGGCTACCGTAGAAGTGCTGCCATACACATAAATATCGTATTGTCCATTGGTATAGTCGTTGCATTTGAACTGGAGGCCATTGTCAAGTCCATTATTTATCCCAATTGCTTCCGAAGCCACTCCAAACCCAACAAAGGTGTTTTTATACAACTGGTTGGCAAATGCCCCGCTGCTGTTTACCACCAAACCAAAAGAACTGCCAACAAGTGGCGAAAGCTGGTGGGCATCGGAGGTAAACTGGTTTTCCTGCACGGTGTAGGTGTTGCAGGCATCCAGATACAGGCCATAGCGGTAGTCGGTGGCATCGGCCCTGACATTGTAAACCGGCACACTGAACAGGTTGAGCTCAGCAATGGCAGCAGTTATGTCGCGCAGGTAAACACCACGCCACGAGGCAAAAGCAGCCTGCCTTACGCTCACGCTGAAACGGGCAGGGTTGCTCAGGCCGGAGGCATAAACCCCGTAAAGCAGGTTGTTAAATTCGCAAGGCTGGTTGGTAAGGGGGTGATTGTCAACCATGAACCCCGAAAAAGCGGCGTCAATACCTTTGGCCCCATTTCTCAAAACATCAATTCGGGTTCGGCGATCATCAAAATTGCAACCATAAAACTTAATGCCGTTTACCGCCATTAACCGCGCATGACCTCTAACAGTTTCAAACAGGCAATCATCGGTGGTTTCGAAAACACAGCTCTTGAAATACGATAAATTAGCATACTCTCTCCCTGCATCAATATTAGCGTATTGTTCAAACAACACATCGGTCTGGTTATTACGGAAAATGGCATCTTCGGCAAAAACAATACCACCCGAATACGAACGTGAACCTGGTTTGTAGGTTTGTATGGCTACCACGGCATCTTCAATGGTGGCGCCATTTTTCAGTTCCACAGTCCCCTGGATGGTATCAAGCTGTTGCTGGGATTTGTTTCCCCAGAGTTCAATGCCCTGCCAGGTGCAATTGTTGCCTTTAAGGCAACCACCGTTCATAATTAATTTTGCACCTTGCTCCACGATGATTTTTTTACCAGATACAAAGGAAATAGCCGATTTCACTGTTAGACTTGAGTTTGCTTTTACAATGATATTGGCATTAGCTACCACCGGGTATTCAATTGTTTGATTTTCAGTAATGGTAATATCTGTCGCGGGTAATTGTCCGGTCATGGTAAGTGCTCTTAAAACAGCTTTGTATGCATTTACCCTGCCGTAGCCCAATTCTTTTGAATGGCCAGGTTTATTTGGGTTCCAGTTGTAATTATAGCCACCAACCTTATCTGCAGTTTGTTTAATAATTTCTTCCACCTGTGCAGCGGTAAGTTCAGGATTAACCGATAATATTAAACCTGCGACACCAGCAACAACCGGAGCAGCAGCAGAAGTTCCTCCAAAACATCCTGTGACATCGCGGTCATCCACATTTTCCGGTAATGGAGTATCAGGATTATATCCCGTGATATGCCATTGAGATGGCAGGCTATAACTGGTTTGTTCTATATCAAGTGTCCATACCTCCCTGTTCACATAAAGCTCTTTGGCTGTGGGTGCGGTAACTTCAATCAGGTTATTAATTGGACTAAAATCAGAAATATGGTCTGTTTTGTCCGACCCGCCAACACACATTGCTCCGGGTAAAGTATAATTAGCAGGAAATACAACATCACCGAGTGGCAATTCAGGATTTCTTGTATTTCCTGCAGCTATTGATACAAAGGTTCCTTTTCCGTTTCTACCCGAATTTACTGCATGTAACAAACTGCTTGCAATGGCATCGTCCCAAAAAGCACCACCCCAGCTTAATGATAATACAGTTGCATTATTGTTAACAGCAGTATAAATAGCATCGGCAAAGCTTTCATTAGTTGGAAATGGAACGTTAAGATCACATAAATAGGGGCCTAATATAACACCTATGATGCACCTGATTGGCATAATCTTACATTGTGGTGCTATTCCGGCAGTTCGGTTACCATTATGTTTTGCGGCAATGATACCAGCACAGGCTGTTCCATGTCTTTCGGGTCTTAATTTTGATAATGGGTTGTTATGAAGAGTGGCTAATGGATAAAAATTCGTAAGGTTTTTGCAAACAACAAAAGCAGAATCAATAAAATAACCTTTATTGCATCCATCAACAATCACCATATTAGCCAACGACATTTCACCTGCAATATTAAAAATCCCATCATCAATTACCGATATGTAAACATCCGGAGAACCTTTGGTAAGATTCCATGCCTCAGGAGCATCAATATCTGCATCAGGAACACCAATTTGCTGCCAATTTATCTCCTGGCCTGTATTATGCAACGCAAATTGTTTGTTGAAATACTTATCATTTGGCAGTCCATCGAGCAATTCAATATCTTTTGCCAGAAAATCGGGTTGACAGAAATCCATCAATCCTGTTTCGTAAAGGGTATTGGCAATAGTGTAAGGATTTGCCCCATTGTTTATAGCATAATATTCATATGGTTCAATTGCTCGTTTTTGAACCAAAGGCTGAGCCTGAATCGCTGCCCTTGCCAGTTGCTGATTAACTCCCGGTTTAATTTTTAAGAGGATATAATTTACTGGCATCATTTTTCTGCCCTGTGGAGTAACATAAACAGGTATTGCCGATTCAATGCCATTCATGTTTTTCACATTGTTCAGATTACCCTGGTAATTGATAATTTCTATTCTGCCATAAGATTCACTGATAATTAAACCCGGAAGGTTCTGGAGTTGCTGAATCACTGATTGAGGATTAAAGTCATCCCTGATTTTTACAATATAATTATACTTCAGGGGTGTAAGAGAAACCTGCGCGTTTTGATTGTAATAATACATTGTCTGGGCATTAGCCTGTGCTACAATACAATACAATACAATACAATACAATACGTGTTTTCATAAGCATCATTTTAAGATTAAACTTTTGGTTGTTTATTAATATTTCCGAAAATACAAATTTCAGACTGAAAAAACAAAATTTTTCCGTATGAATTTCAATGTTTTAAGACCCTGTTTATTTGTTGAAACACTATATTTGCAGAAAAACATGATCTGCCATATTCATGAATACCGAAAAAACAATCCTTTCACTGTTGAAAAGGATAAAGCAGCATCAGAATGCTGAAGTAGCACGTGCCATGAACCGCAATGGCATTTATTACGATACTAATTACGGCGTTTCGCTTCCCGATCTGAAAAAAATAGCCTCTGAATGTGAACCTTCTCACGAACTGGCTTTGCGCCTTCGTGTTGCCGGAAACCGGGAGCTGTTGTTTCTGTCGGTCTTGCTCGACCAGCCCGAAAAACTTGATAAAGATCAGCTTTCTACCCTGGTGGATTTGTTGCCGACCGAAGAACTGATTGATTTTGCTATGATGAACCTGGTTGTAAAAACCAGCTGTTCGCGCCTCATTTGCCGCGAATGGATAAATGACCGGCGGCCACATTTTATTTACGCAGGGTTGGTTTTATTAATGCGTATTGCTCAGCACGATAAAAAACCCGACACACACTGGTACTTAAGCTTTTCTGATCTGATTGAAAACCTTGCAGCCCATCCAAATTTACAGGTACGCAAGGCGGTTTCAAAAACCTTGCGACAAATTGGCAGCATTAACAACGAAACAAAAGATATAGTGCTTCGTTGTGCAGGCAGGCTCCGGAAAAGCAGTGAAATTTATTCACAACAAACAGGTTGCGAAGTGAAAAACGACCTTGAGTTGGAATAAAAAATAAAAGATTAAAAAATCAGGCAGGATTTTTGTAAAGAACAAAAGCAAAATTTTAAAAATGTAAAAATATGTTATCACGTTCATCCAATCCGACATTAAAAGACAGTTTGTTTACCAGGGCCGCTTTTGCAGGCACCAATACCGAAACCATGACCATCAGCAGTACGGTAAATAAAATAGCAATCATGCTGTTGCTCGTTATCATGGGAGCCGTTTTTACCTGGAGTAAATTTTACAGTGCCCCTGCCATTGAAGAAGGTGTTTCAACGGTAATGCCATGGATGATTGGCGGTTTGATAGGTGGATTAATCACTGCCATCATTATTATGTTTGCCAAAACCAAAGCTTACATTTTTGCACCGATATACTCGGTTTTACAAGGTTTGTTTATTGGTGGTATATCTGCCATTTTTGAAGCCAGTTACGGTGGTATTGTCATCCAGGCTGTTGCCCTTACATTTGGAACCCTCTTTGCGCTACTGGCAGCTTACAAATCGAGAATAATCAAGGTAACCGATAATTTCCGCCTTGGCATTGTTGCTGCAACAGGGGGCATTTTCCTGTTTTATATCGTCGTATTTATTCTAAGCCTATTTGGGGTCAGCACTGCCTTTGTTAGCGGCACAAGTTGGCTCAGTATTGGTATAAGCCTTGTTATAGTGGTGATTGCTGCACTAAACCTGGTGCTTGACTTCGATTTTATTGAACGGGCTGCTGAGCAGGGCGCTCCCAAATATATGGAATGGTTTGCTGCATTCGGGCTTATGGTAACGCTTATCTGGCTTTATATTGAAATCCTCAACCTGCTTGCAAAACTGGCAGGCCGCAGCAACGATTAGCAGCATATATTACTCTGATAAATTGCAAAAAAAAGCCGCTGGAAGCGGCTTTTTTTTTAGCGGTTAACATATTGCTCTGTGTAGTATTTTTCATATTCACCGCTGATAATACGGTCCATCCATGGCTGGTTGCTGAGATACCATTCAACGGTTTTTTCGAGACCCTCAGCAAAGTCAAGTGATGGTTTCCATCCCAGCTCATTCTGTAATTTTGACGAATCAATGGCATAACGCAGGTCATGGCCGGCACGGTCTTTTACAAAGCTGATCAGGCTGGCTGATTCGCCCGGTTTTCGCCCCAGTTTCCGGTCCATAATTTCACACAGCAGGTAAATCAGCGAAATATTGGTACGTTCGTTATTTCCGCCAATATTGTATGTTTCTCCGGTTTTGCCACGATGAAAAATCAGATCAATGGCAGCAGCATGATCTTCAACATACAGCCAATCCCTTACGTTTTCGCCTTTTCCGTATACCGGAATGGGCTTCATATTTTTTATATTATTGATTGACAGGGGTATAAGTTTTTCCGGAAACTGGTTAGGCCCATAGTTGTTGCTGCAGTTTGATATCACCACCGGAAGTTTATAGGTATTGTGATATGCCCTCACAAAATGGTCGGACGAAGCTTTTGAAGCCGAATAAGGGCTTTTGGGGTCGTAAGGAGTTTCTTCGGTAAAATAGCCACTCTGGTCAAGCGAGCCGTAAACCTCATCTGTTGAGACATGATAGAAAAGTTTTTCTTCATATTTTTCTTTCCAGCTTTTACGGGCAGCATTCAGCAGATTTACCGTTCCGATAACATTGGCAAAAACAAATTCCATCGGGTTGCTGATGGAACGGTCAACATGCGATTCGGCAGCAAGATGAATCACACCATCAAAATCATGCGACTGGAATAATTGATCGATGAAAGCGGCATCACTAATATCGCCTTTTACAAAATGATAATTCGGTTTTTTATCAATATCAGATAAATTTTCGAGATTTCCGGCATAGGTAAGTTTGTCGAGGTTATAAATTGCGTAATCAGGATAATTTTTAACAAATCTCCTCACTACATGCGAACCGATAAAGCCGGCACCTCCGGTTATTAAAATTGTTTTCATGCTCATATTTCAAAATTAATGATTAGCTTTATTTTAATAAAATTCAACTATTTAACACTTTTTTCAGGTTTAATTGCCATTTCCAGGCCGATAAAAGGGCTTCATCATCACTGTACCGGGTTTTCCATCCAAGGACTGAATTTGCCATGGAAGGGTCTGCCCAGATTTTTTCAACATCGCCAGGCCTGCGGGGAACAAAACGATAGGGCAATTTCTGCCCGCTCACTTTTTCAAAAATATTCACTACCTCAATCACCGATAAACCATGGCCGGTTCCGAGGTTGAAAATTTCTGTTTTTTCATGGTTTTTCAGATTTATAAGCCGGTCGATGCAAACCACATGGGCATCGGCAATATCCATAATATGAATGTAATCGCGTATCGCTGTACCATCCGGAGTTTGATAATCGTTGCCAAAAATCTGAAGCTCAGGGTGAATACCGGCAGCAGTCTGGGTAATAAAAGGAACAAGGTTATTGGGTGTTCCGGTTGGAATTTCGCCAATCAACGCAGATGGATGTGCCCCGATGGGGTTAAAATAACGCAAAATAACAGCAGCTTTACCGGTTTCAGCATGATTAAAATCCTGTATCATTCGTTCACTGGCCAGTTTGGTAAAACCGTATGGCGAAGAAGGTGTTACTAAAGGGCTTTGCTCGGTTACCGGAAGCAGGTCGGGCTGTCCGTAAACAGTGCATGACGAACTGAATACCAGGTGAGGGATATTGAACTGTTTCATAGCTTCGAGCACATGAAGCATTGATAATAAATTGTTGTGATAATACTTCAACGGGAAAGCAACCGACTCGCCAACTGCCTTGAAAGCTGCAAAATGAATGACAGCCTCAATGCCGGCATGTTTTTCAAACAGCTCAGAAACCTGTTTTTTTTGCGTAAAATCCGTCTTTTCAAATTCCGGCTTCACCCCTGTTATTTTTTCAATCCCTGCTAAAACCCTGATATCAGAATTTGACAGATTATCAGCCAGAATAACATGGTATCCCGATTCAATAAGTGAAACGGCCGTATGCGAACCAATATAACCTGTCCCTCCGGTTACCATTATTTTTTTATTCTTTACCATTTCATTATGCTTGTCTTTCAATCATCATTAAAATATTATATAACCGATTATTTATTCAAAAATTACACAAAACCATTTGTCCGGAGAAAAATGATATGCATCAGGTACCAGCTATATGAATAAATTGTTCATATCCTTGTCATTAATGAAAAAACGATTTCAAAAATAAATATAATATTGAAACAAACATATTCCTTTATATATTTGCATCAATAAAAACCTGGGAAATTGGAATTTTCTGATTACATAAGTAAGTTATTATTATTTTATGATTGTGTTATTATTCCCGGTTTTGGAGGTATTGTAAGTAATTACACTCCTGCTGCGGTGAATGAATTAAAAAATATTATTCATCCCCCGGACAAAAAGCTTTTATTTAACCGCAATCTTTCGTACAACGATGGTTTACTGGCAAGCTATGTTTCGGTTTGCGAAGAAATAAGCTACAACGAAGCATTTGAGCGTGTTTCTGAAATGGTTTCGGTGATGAAAAGCGAACTTGAAAACGGAAAACGAATCAGGTTTGGAAATATTGGCGAGTTTTCAATGAGCAATAACGGGCAGGTTGGGTTTACACCCGATCCGGCATCCGGTTTCCTGGTCGATTCATACGGGCTGTCGCCGGTAAGGCTTCCGCAGCCAGTCAGATACAGCCACACCCAATCATTTGACCATACCATAAAGTATCATTCAGCTATGAACAACAGCCATACCAACCGCATCGTTAAAACCATTCTGATTGGCATTCCTGTTATTGCACTTTTAATTATCATACCGATAAAAGCAGGATTTTTTAAATCAGATGAACTGAATTACTCTTCCCTTAACCCGGTTAATGCCGTTGAATCAGTTGCCCAGAGGCCTGCAGATTCGATTGTTGCAAACGATCTGGAGAAAAAAATCTCTGTGACAACCAATAAAAAAAGTGCCCTTTTGTATCAGGAAAACGCCCCGGGACAAAAAATTTATTACCTGGTAGCAGGCAGTTTCAAAGCACAGCATAATGCCGAAAAGTTTAAAACCGATATGATATCGAAAGGATATGAGGTTTATATTCTTCGCGAAAATGACAGTCTTTACCGTGTGGCCTTGTTCCGCTCCGAAAACCGCGACGAATGCCTTGCTCAACTATCAAAGCTGCGTACCGACCTTGGAAACCAGGCCATCTGGATGCTGAGTCGCTAAATGCTGCGATTTATTGCATCCCAGCCCTGTGCATTAAGTGGTAATTCCTGCCCTGAACGCGAAACCAGCATAGCTTCTTTTTCTTTCTCAACCACATGCCCGATGATGGAAATCTGTGGATAGTTTTTTAAGACATCCAGCTGATTGAGTGGTACCGTAAACAATAATTCATAATCTTCGCCACCGTTAAGTGCAAAAACAGCAGGGTCAAGATTCAGCTCTTCTGCCACCATCAGGGTTTGCGGATGATATGGAATTTTATCTTCATAAATTCTGACACCGGTTTCCGATTGTTTGCAGATATGCAGTATTTCTGACGATAATCCATCGCTGATATCGATCATAGCGGTAACCGCAATACCTCCTTTTTGAAGCACTTCAAAAATATCACGGCGGGGTTCGGGTTTTAAAAAACGCTCGAGCACATAATCATATTTTGACAGATCTGGTTGCTGATGCGGGTTTGCCTTAAATACCATTTTTTCACGTTCAAGAATCTGCAAGCCGGCATAAGCTGCGCCAAGATCGCCCGAAACACATACCAGGTTATTTACACCGGCTCCGTTTCTGTAAACCGGCTCACCCATAAGCTCGCCTATGGCCGTGATACTGATCATCATTCCTGTAACCGAAGCACTGGTATCGCCGCCAATCATATCCACATCAAAACGTTCGCAAGCCAGCCGGACACCCGAATAAAACTCTTCCATGGCTTCTACAGTGAATTTACTGCTTATCCCCACCGAAACAGTAACCTGCCGTGGCAAGGCCATCATGGCATATACATCTGATAAATTAACCGCAACAGCTTTATAACCAAGATGTTTCATTGGGGTGTATACCAGGTCGAAATGAATCCCTTCGAGCAGCAAATCAGTTGTAACTACAATCCGTTTACCTTCATATCCGAGTACTGCGGCATCATCGCCCACGCCCTTGATGGTTGAAGAATTCTTATGGCCAAAGTTCTTTGTCAGGTGATCAATAAGCCCAAACTCACCCAATTCTGATATCTTTTTCATTTTTCATGATTTAAACTTTGCAAAAATAGCGCTGTTTTTCAGATTATCACCAGAAAGTACGATGAAATAAAATACGATTTATTTGCAAAAACTTTTTCAGAAATGCATTGAGTTATGCCATTTCCTGATTTATTCATCACCGGATTTTTCGTTTATAAAAATATAAACTTTATCATTAACACGACCACTCCCGGTAAAACCCCTGCAACCAGTGTCCATTTACGTACACCCCGACTTATATCCGAACATACCGGAATTAATTTTAAATTCACCAAAAAAATCGTAACCTATTGTTAAATATTTAATTATATTGCATGGCACGATAAATGCGCATGGAGAATGCTTAAAAAGACCTGAAAAATGGACCGACCCTTAGAAAAAAAGAAATGGCCTGTTAAAAGAATTATCAAAATCTGTTTGTACGGAGTTGCATCACTGGCATTTATCTATTTCATCTTTTTCCGCGATCATCGTTCAAAATTTACAGTCAGAAAAGACCAGCTGAGAATAGCTGCTGCCGAACGCGGCAAATTTGAAGAATACATTCCGGTTGATGGTGTAGTTTTACCCATACGCACCGTATTTATTGATGCCGTGCAAGGGGGTACCGTAGAAAAAATTTTTGTCGAAGATGGCGCTATGCTTAAAAAAGGCGACAAAATTCTCAAGCTGGAAAATATGCAGCTTGAACTGGATTATATGAATCGTGAATCGCAGATGTATGATGTAATCAATAACCTGCGCAATTCAAAACTCAGCATTGAACAGAATAAATTTACAAGGATGCGGGAAATGGCCGACATCCAATATCAGATTGATATTTCAAAAAAAGAATTTGAACGGAAATTATTGTTCCACCAGCAAAAAGTCATTTCAGAGAAAGAATTTGAAGATGCCAGCCGCGAATTTGAATATCTTCAGAAACGGTACAAAATTGCCATGGGATTGCTGCAGCTCGATTCGGTGGCAAATATCACACAGATAGCACAGATCAACAATTCGGTAGAGCGCATGAATAAAAATCTGGCTTTGCTACGCGAAAACCTCGAAAATCTTTACATCAAAGCCCCTATTGACGGACAGTTAACAGCTTTTACCGTAGAAGCGGGCGAAACCAAAAACCCGGGACAAAATCTTGGGCAGATTGATGTAACTGATGCTTATAAATTGCGGGCTAATGTTGATGAACGGTACATATCACGTGTTTTTATCGGCCAGTTGGCCGAATTCAACCTCAACCAGGAAAATTTCACGGTTAAAATCGGTAAAATATATACCAATGTTTCAAACGGATCATTCCAGATTGATCTGTTTTTTGAAACCGATTGCCCAAAACTCATAAAAAGAGGCCAGACCCTGCAGCTTAAGCTTAAATTCAGTGGTGCTACCGAAGCATTAATGATTCCGCGCGGAGGATTTTTTCAGGAAACCGGCGGTAACTGGATTTACGTTGTTGACCCTTCCGGAGATTATGCTGTTAAACGTAACATCCGCATTGGAAGGCAGAATTCAGCCTTTTACGAAGTGCTCGAAGGGCTTGAGCCTGGTGAAGAAGTAGTTATTTCAAATTATTCGCAATTCAATCAAAAAGAAAAATTAATATTTCAATAAAACAAAGATTCTATGGAAGCTATGCTAAAAACAACCAATCTGACAAAAATTTTCCGGACCGACGAAGTTGAGACTACGGCGTTGAACCAGGTTTCGTTTGAAGTTAAACCCGGAGAATTTGTAGCCATAATGGGTCCTTCGGGATGCGGCAAATCAACCTTGCTCAATATCCTCGGATTGCTCGATAATCCATCATCTGGTGAATATTTCTTTCTGGGTACCGAAGTATCGAAATATTCTGAACGCCAAAGGGCTAACCTGCGAAAACAAAACATCGGGTTTGTTTTTCAGAACTTCAACCTCATTGATGAACTAAGTGTTTACGAAAACGTTGAATTGCCGCTGGTTTACCTTGGCATTTCGTCAAAAGAGCGCAGACAAAGGGTTGAAGCAGCACTCGAAAGGATGAACATTACCCATCGGCGCAACCATTTCCCGTTGCAGCTTTCCGGAGGCCAGCAACAGCGGGTGGCGGTAGCCAGGGCTGTTGTGGCCGGCCCAAACCTTATCCTTGCCGATGAGCCTACCGGTAACCTCGACTCGGCCAATGGTGAAGAAGTGATGAATTTACTCGAAAACCTCAATAAATCAGGAACAACCATCATTATGGTAACGCACTCTCAACGCGATGCCGATTACAGCCAGCGTATCATCAGGCTTTTCGACGGAAAAATTATTCACGAAAATATTAAAGGCGAAGTCATTCGTGAAGCAATAATTTAATTTTAAAGACAATTCAGGCTAAAATACAATGTTCAGGAATTTTTACAAATTATCATTTCGCATAATTATCAAGCAAAAACTGTATTCCCTGATCAATATAGCAGGCCTGGCATTGGGAATGGCTGTCTTTATCCTGATTATGATGATGGTCGTCAATGAATATTCCGTTGATAAATTTTATAAAAATTTTAAACGTATATACCGCTTCGAAACAGCAAAATATACAGTAACTTCAGGATTTCAGGCCGATTTTCTTAAAGCGAATTTTCCGCAGGTCGAGCTGGTAGCCAGGGTTAGCGAAGACGACCTTGGCGATGTAAAAGCAGACGGAAAAGTGCATCACCTTGGTAAAGTGTATGTAGCCGACAGCAGTTTTACCCGCATTTTTGATCTCGATTTCATCTATGGCGACGGTCAGAATGCTTTGTGCCCCAACGAAGCAATTATTCTTTCACAATCCACTGCACTCAGATTGTTTGGAAACAGAAACCCGGTTGGCTTAACCATTGGATTGCACCAAGAGTCTCCCTTTGTTGTCAGTGGCGTTTACAAAGATTTTCCGGGCAATTCGTCATTTGATGCAAACGGAATTATTCCGCTTCACCATGCACGTTGGCGCGATAATTTTACCGACAAAGGAAAATACCAGGGCGATTACAATTATTTAACCTATGTATTGCTTTACGAACATGCCGATACAACAGGAATCTGTTCCAGATTTAAGGAAATGATGAAAGCCGAATTTCCGGAGGAATCATTGTTTTTTAATTTCAGCTTAGTACCCCTTGGCGACATTTATTTCGATAATGATAATTTTTTCGATATTGTAAAACATGGCAACAAAGCTTTTGTGCATATTTATCTTGCCATTGCCATTTTCATCCTGCTTATTGCCTGCATCAATTTTATCAATCTGACCACATCACGCACCGCACAAAGGGCAAAAGAAGTGGGTATTAAAAGAGTAGTAGGTGCAACACGCAGGGTGTTGATTGCCCAGTTTCTGGCCGAATCGGTATTTTTATCCTTATTGGCTTTGGTTGTTGCTGCTGGGTTTGCCGATATTCTGTCGCATGGGTTTGGCGAGCTCATTGACCGCACACTTGAATTCAACTACACTTTTGAATTTTTTGCCTTCTGCCTGGGTGGTGCCGTAACAGTTGGTCTCCTGGCCGGCATTTATCCTGCCTTGTTCATGTCGGCTTATGAACCATCGAGGGTAATAAAGGGAGAATTTATCAGGGGTGAAAGAGGTTCACGCATGCGAAAAATATTGATATTCCTGCAATTTATCATATCAGTCATTCTCATAATTGCTTCCATTGTCATCAATAAACAACTGAATTATATCAAACATTTTAATCCCGGATTCAGAAAAGACCAGGTTGTATTTTTTCAGGTCAACCCGCAGCTAAAGAGCAGTATTGAGTCATTTAAAAAAGAATTACTGCAAAACCCGGCCATTCTGGGTGTAAGCCGTTGCAATGCTGTTCCAGGGCAATTTACCATGTATTGGGGCAGGGATATCAATAAGATTAACAGACAATTTTCGGTATACGCCACCGATCCGGATTTTGTCAGGTTACTGGAACTGGAGGTCGTTGAAGGGCGTAATTTTTCTTACGATATGAAAACCGATGAAAATGCTGCTGTCCTCTTCAACCAGAAAGCAGTAAAAGAATTTGAACTTGACAGTGCCATCGGAACCAGTTTTGTTACCATACCAGGACTTGGTAAAGCTAAAGTGATTGGCATAGTTAAAGATTTTAACTTTAAATCGCTTCATTCAGCCGTCGAACCGTTGGCCATTGCTTATTTGCCCGAATGGTCGCAAAACCAGGTTATGGTAAAACTGGACAAAAACAAAACCGAAGAAGGCATTAGCTGGATCAAAGAAAAATTTCTGCAGTTCTCTCCTGATTTCATTTTTGATTTCCAGTTTCTCGATAAATCTTTCGATGCATTGTACAAGAAAGAACAAAACCTTTCAAAAATCTTTGTTTATTTCTCCGGATTAGCTATCATCATTGCTTTACTTGGACTTTTTGGCCTGGTAAGCTATACGGCAGAACGATATACACGCGAGATAGGAATCAGAAAAACTTTTGGTGCCACCGAATCGGGCATTGTCGTGATGTTGACAGGGCAGTTTCTGAAATGGATTTTGCTTGCCAATGTTTTTGCTTATCCTGTTGCCTGGTATTTCCTCGATGAATGGCTGAAGCAGTTTGCATACACCACCCCCATACCCTTCGGTGCATTCGTTTTTGCGACTGCTGCGACATTAATCATTGCCCTGCTTACCATTCTTTATCAATCGGTTAAAGTTGCCCGGGCCAATCCAGTTGAAGCATTACGTTACGAATAACATGAAATAATGAATTATGAAAGAAGTTGTTATTTTAATTCCTGACCTGGAGCCTGAGCAGAACGTAGAAATTGATGTCCGGATCAACGGCCGTAAAAATACATTGCAATACCGCGTTGAACTTGTTACATGGGAAGGTACAAGCCCTGCCCCTGATGAAAAATTTTACCGTCTGAAACACACCATAGAGCATTACGATAAAAACTGGGAGCTTGTCGAAATAGGAGTTCCCGATGCTTCGGGTGTTCCGTTAATGTTCAGAAAAAGAAATATAAATACATAAAGGTTTTATAAACCTTAAAACCATGTCGTTAAACAATTTTACACTGGCTGTCAGGAGTTTATTCAGGTACAAAACGCACTCACTGATCAATATTTTCGGTCTGTCGTTCGGAATAGCTTTTGCCGTAATGGTTTTCCTTTATGCATTGGATGAATTTTCATACGACAAATGGAATAAAAAAGCTGATAAAATTTTTCGGCTTGTCGAAGTTACTGATTTCAGCGGTGTAGGTGAAGAAGCAGTCAGTTGCCCGTTTCCTGTAGCTCCGGCATTGCAGTCCGATTTTGACGGCATGATAGAACAAACCGTTCGCATTTTTAATTTTCAGAATCCGTTTCAATATATTACCGTTGGAGAAAAAATTTTTAAAGAACCTGCCATCTACCTGGCCGATTCCAACATTTTTGAAATGTTTGATTATAAGATTATTGCAGGCGATGCTTCAACGCCACTCATGTGCCCTGCAACCATCGTCCTGACTTCCACATTGGCAAAAAAATATTTCGGAAACGAAAACCCCATAGGTAAAACATTGAAATTGAACAGTTTTTTAAATATTACTGTCACAGCGGTTATGCAGGATGTTCCGGAACAAAGTCATTTTGCACCCGACGCCCTCATTTCTTTGTCAACTGTCCGTCAATTATTCAGAAATAAATCATATCCCAAAACCTGGGTCTGGAATCCTTGCTGGACATATATCCTTCTTAAAAACCAGGATCTGAAAAACGATATAGAGGCTGCTTTTCCCGAATTCATTAAAAAATATTTCTTCGATGCAGCCAATAAAAATATCAGGCTATATCTGCAACCACTTACCGATATACATCTTAAATCGAACCTTGATTATGAAATCAATCCCAACAACAATTACCATTATGTGATTATTTTAATTTCAATTGCTGTTTTCATACTGATCATTGCTGCTATCAATTTTATCAACCTTTCTACAGCAATTGCAGCCAACAGGATACGCGAAATCAACGTAAAAAAAATATACGGGGCAACCCGCGGCAGGCTCATTGGCCAGTTTTACCTCGAAGCTTTTATCGTTGTTTTCATTTCATTGTTTATATCTGTTGACCTGGCCATAGGATTTAAAGGGTATTTCGGCGAACTGGCCGGAAAATCTTTTGATGTTTCCATGTTTTTCCAGCCTGAAATTGTATTGTTATTCATATTGCTATGGCTTATCATATCACTGGCATCGGGGACGGTACCCGCATTTTATTTATCAAACCTCACATTAACAACCCCACTGAAAACAAGATCAGGAAACCTGCGGGGCGGACTGAAAATAAGAAAAATGCTGGTACTGATACAGTTTACCATTTCGGTTTTTTTAATCATTACAACCTATATGGTTTATAAACAATCAGAGTACCTGCAAATGGCAGATATTGGACTTGATAAAAAAAATATCATAATTTTCCAGGTTGATAATACACCGATATGTCAAAAATATGATGCTTTCAGGAAAGAACTGATGCAGCATCCCGGGGTTTTAAGCATTACAGCATCGGACGATATCCCCGGAATAAGCCACAATACCTGGGATTTTCACCACGATGGCGTAGAACCCGGCCAGTGGGTATATTATCCTGCACTGGCTATAAGGCATGGATTTGTTAAAACTTACGGAATCAACATCGTAGCAGGACGCGATTTTGATCCTGCCTGTCCAACCGATTCCGTTGAAGCTATCCTTATCAACGAAGCAATGGTTAAGTATCTGGGTTACAAATCAAACGAAGAAGCATTGGGAAAAATGCTGAAAACCAGGTTTGGCAACGAAAAAATTACCGGAATATTTAAAAATTTCAATGGCACCTCGCTTCATGGCAATTATACACCTTTTGCACTCGATATTAAAGAACGTAATGCTGATATTTTATTCCTTACCAGGTATTTTGCCGTTAAGTATAACACACCAGATACCGCTGAACTATTGGCATTTATCAAAGAAAAATGGAATTTGTTTTGCCCCGGCTATGAATTTGAATATTCATTTTATGCCGACCGCCTTGCTCAACAATATAAAGACGAAAAAATACTTTCCCGGTTTACATCCATGTTGTCGGTCATCATTGTAATCATTGCCCTTATAGGATTATATGGACTTACATCCTATTACATCATTCAGCATTATCACGAAATTGCTGTCAGAAAAGTGCTTGGAGCAGGACATTGGTCTTTGCTGGTTCAATTTATTAAAAACTACCTGAAACTTGTCCTTCTTGCCAATCTGGTCGCCGCTCCGCTGGCTTACATATTTATTAAACAATGGTTGCAGAATTTTGCATTTCATATCCCTCCTGATGCATGGGCTTGGCTTACCGGTTTTTTCATTTCAGTTATTTCAGCTGTTTTTATAACTGGCTTAAGGGTTTATGTTGCCATGATGCAGAATCCAACTAAAATACTTCATTACGAATAAATTAACCTATACTTATTATGTTTAAAAATTATTTTACAACCACCCTCCGTAGCCTGACCGGCAACAGGTTTTACAGCCTGATTAATATCGTGGGATTGTCACTTGGCCTCATTTGTGCCATTTTTATTTATCTTTACCTGGTAGATGAAATAACTTACGACCGGCATTTTACCAATCATAAACGGATTTTCAGGCTTGAGTCCGATTTCAGCATAAACAATAAACGCGATTTGTTTGCCCTATCGGCTATCCCGATGGGACCTATGCTTAAGCTTGAATGCCCCGAAGTTGAAAATTATGTCCGGTTTTTCCAGATGGGACAAACCCTTATCAATGTTGAAAACCGTCAGTTCTGGGAAGAAAATTTCTATATTTCCGATTCTACCGTTTTCGATATTTTCGATCATACATTTGTTTATGGTTCACCCGAAAAAGCACTTACCAATCCCAAAAGCATTGTGCTTACCCGCTCTATAGCCGAAAAATACTTCGGAAAAACCAATCCGGTAGGAAAAACCATTCAGGATGGGCAACATACCAATTACCTTGTCACTGCAGTAATTGAAGATTTACCCCGAAATACCCATTTTCGATACGAAGCCCTTGTTTCTGTCAATACCATCATCGAACAGTGGGGCCGTGAACGTTTCAACAGCCTTGAATCTATCAATTTCTGGAGTGTTAACGCCTATACTTATATTTTGCTTTCTCCCAATACATCCATTCAAGCCATTCACGATAAATACCCGCCTTTGTACAAAAAATATATGGCTACTATCGGCAATCAGTTTAATGCCAATTATCAGTTAATCACTACCAATCTCGCCGACCAGCATTTTAACCAAGCCCTGGCAGCCGATTTCCCTGTCGGCAACAAGGCTTATGTTTATATTTTTGCTTCTGTGGGGTTCTTTATATTGCTTATAGCCTGCATCAACTATATGAATATGGCTACTGCCAGAAGTATAAACCGTGCCAGGGAAGTTGGTTTACGTAAAGTGGTTGGTGCTTTCCGCCGCCAGCTTATCATTCAGTTCATTTCAGAAGCAGTTTTTACTTCACTTATTGCCCTAGTTATAGCTTTTGCACTGGTCCACCTGTTGGTACCGGTTTTTAATGACCTTTCGGGTAAAAGTCTCGATTTCAATTACATCAATAACCCTTCGATTATTGGTGTATTTTTAGTGCTGACATTGCTTGTTGGTATTGTGGCAGGCAGTTATCCTGCATTTTATCTTTCAAGGTTTCAGCCCGCCGACGTACTGAAAGGCAGGTCGAAAAGCAGTGGAAAAACATATATGCGTAAAATACTGGTTGTGATTCAGTTCATCATCAGCACAGCGATGATTGCAGGAACACTGACAGTAGTAAGCCAGTTGAATTATCTGAAAAGCAAAGACCTGGGATATAACCGCGAAAATGTAATGGTCATTCAGTCGCGGGATTCATTATTTGCCAATAAAATAGAAGTATTCCGCGAAGAAATATCCCGGAATCCGAATGTTATTTCCACTTCAACTGCTACCGGTTATCTTGGCGATGGTGGCAGCAATATTACTATTTATAAGGTTGAACGCGAAAACGGCATGCAGGATTACAGCTTCTATTTTATGTTTATCGATTATGATTTTATCCCTTCTATGGGGCTTGAACTGGTAGCCGGCAGGAATTACAACCGGGAAAACAAAACCGACCTCAACGAAGGTTTTATTATTAACGAAACAGCTGCCCGCGAGCTGGGCTGGAACGAAAATGCTATCGGGAAAAAAATACAATGGGGTTTAAACCTCGATGGAACTTACAGAAGAAACGGCAAAGTGATTGGTGTGGTGAAAGATTTCCACTTTGCACCCCTTCACAATCCCATTGTCCCTTATGTAATGCTTTTAGGTCAGTTTCCGAACCAGAATGTGCATGTCCGTATCAGTGGTATAAATCAGGGAGAAACCATTGAATTTATCAGAAAAATATGGGAAAAATATGAACAACATTTCCCATTCGAATATTTTTTCCTTCGCGACAAACATTTTGAAGCGTATAGATCTGAGGAAAAACTATCTGTAATATTTATGTATTTTGCTATATTCAGTATACTTATTGCTTGCCTTGGACTTGTCGGACTTTCGGCATTTGTAACCGAACAGCGTACCCGTGAAGTTGGCATACGCAAAGTGCTCGGTGCCACCACTCAAAATATTATTTATATCATCTCCGGCGAATTTATTGTATTGGTTTTTATTGCCGGGATAATTGCCATTCCACTTGCGTGGTATGCAATGTCAACCTGGCTCGGAAATTTTGCATACCATGTTTCGCTTAACTGGATATTTTTTGCTGCTTCATTGCTTGTCACACTGGCTATTGCACTGTTTATCACTTCGGTTAAAGCGTATTTTACCGCCCACGCCAACCCCGCCGATACCTTAAAATATGAATAGATGCCATAAAGACAATTAAATTAAAAAGCCGGAACATTTCCGGCTTTTTGGGTGGAAGACGGGATTCGAACCCGCGGCCTTCAGAGCCACAATCTGACGCTCTAACCAACTGAGCTACAACCACCATGTTTATTTAAGGAGTGCAAAAATAATGAAATTACTGTATACACCCAAAAATTTTTAACCTATTTCATAATATTTTTTTTAATTCTCCATTATTGTACTGTAGGTTTCATGGGTTTTTACTTATTTTTACCATTTTTCAAACCATATATAACCATTGTTCATTTTCAGAAAATATATCACCAACGTTTCTTCACTTCAACTGATGCAGCTTGCACGCTTTGCTACAGTTTTAATGGTATCGGTGGTGATGGCAAAAACCTATATGCCTGTCGTTGAAATAGGACACTACGAACGGTTGCTTTTTTACGGGAGTGCACTCACTTTTTTCTGGGCTACCGGCCTTATTCAGTCCCTGTTGCCACTTTTCGGCAACAACCTTACTTTTAATTCAAAAACCGACCCAAAAAATCCTGCATTTTTTAATGCTGCATTTTTACTCAGTTTACTCGGATTGGCTGCATCGCTGATAGTGCTAGCTTTTTCGTTATTTATTAAAAATAATTCCACCCAACCCCTGATATACTGGCTGATGGCTTATGTTGCTTTATCGGGGCCAGTTTTGCTGATTGAATATATTTACCTGTTGCATGACAAACCATTGTTAATACTAAGATATGGAGCAATTTCACTGTCATTGCAGTTTATTCTGATAGCAACCCCTGCATTAATGCACAAGCCGGTTTCATGGTGTTTTGGCGGATTGATATTAAGTCTTTTATTCAGGTGGGTATGGTTGATTATTCTGCTACTGAAAGTCAGCCGTTTTAAGGTATCTATGCCCTTTATCAAAGAACATTTTCATTTAGGTTATCCTTTAATAATCAGCGCTCTGCTATCCGGTTCAGCCCAATATATTGATGGTTTGCTGGTTAACTGGTTTTACGACCCGGCAACTTTTGCCATTTTCAGATATGGTGCACGTGAACTGCCTCTCTCTGTGTTGCTTGCCAATGCTTTTGATAATTCCATGACTCCCGAATTTAACCGGCACAGCCTGTCCGAAAATCTGTTGGCCATACAAAAAAAATCGGAAAAACTGATGCATATCGTTTTTCCTGTCAGTATTATCCTGCTGGCAACAAGCAACTGGTTATATCCTTTAGTATTCAATGAACATTTCATCAGCAGCGCATCAGTATTTAATATTTATTTACTGTTAGCGATAAGTCGCATGGTGTTTCCACAAACTATTCTTGTTGGGCACAAACTTACACGTTATGTCATGGCTGCTTCGCTGGCCGAAATGGGTATCCATATTTCGGTCTGTTTCCTTTTTATTCATCTTTGGGGCATTCATGGAGTTGCTTTCTCAACTTTGTTTTCCTATATGGCCGAAAAAACCCTTCTGGCTCTTTTTGTATATCAAAAACTCGGTATTCATCCAATAAAATATATGGCCATAAAAACCTTACTGATTTACAGTTCGATAGCTGTATTGGTTTACCTGTTTGTCAACTCGCTGGCCGTTTGATCGAAAAATGTTTCAAACCAAAGCTCAGTCATGACCAGTTGCCATATTTTCTTTTTATTTGCCTGGTATGAACTTATCAAAGTATTTATATACTGATTATTAAATACCAATCTTTGTTTTAAAGCCATGATTTTTTCATCCACAAAGGGTTTGAGCACACCGTCCATGTAAACCGACACTGGTGTCTGAAAACCTTTTTTAGGCCGGTTAACTATCTCAGGAGAAAAATATTGCGATGCCAGTTGTCTGAGTAAAAATTTCTGTTTACCGCCATTGGTAATTTTAAAATGTGAAGGAATAGTAGCAACCGCTTCTATTAATTCATGATCGAGAAATGGAAAACGTCCTTCGAGCGAAAAATATGACATAAACTGGTCAGCCCGGTAAACCTGATGTTTCCCAATATAATGCACAAAATCATAGAAACTTATTTGTTCAACGTAATCGGTAAATTTTTTATCGGGAATATCATAAAATTGTGAAAAATTTCTGATAGGGTCAACATTACTTTGAGTAAGTTTTTTCATTTCATAGCCTTTAAAATTTGCCATGGCAAAAGCATAATATGCTCCGGCATTTTTAAAGCCCACATATTCCTTTAATTTAGTTATTTTCGGATGAATTGGCGGCAACAATTCAATAAGGGTTTTCCATTTTTTAAGCCTTTCAATACCGGCATATCGTTTGTAATAACCGTATCCGGCAAAAAGCTCATCACCCCCTAGTCCGTTGAGTACAACCCTGATATTGTTTTCCTTAATAAATGATGCCAGCAGGTAGGTGGGTGATATAGTGGTGAATGGTTCTTCATAACACAAAATAACATTCCTGATGGATTCAATAATTTCCTGTTCACTAACTTTCTTAACAATATGAAGCACTTTCATTGACGATGCATTAAGGGCTGCATCGTCTGTTTCATCTTCAATGCCATCAAAACCAAGGGTAAAAGCCTTGATGTTGTTCTGCCTTTGCGATGCCAATAGGGTAACAAGCGATGAATCAAGGCCTCCTGATAGAAAAGAAGCAACCTCCACATCGGCTTCAAGGGTTTGTACTACGGCTTTTTTTAATTCATACTGAAGTATTTCCATAGCTCCGTCAACTGACATCGATGATTGTTGCAGACCCGAAGGAATTTCCCAGTACTTCTGCTTATGAATGATGCCTTTATCAGGATCAATCACCATATAACTGGCAGGTTCAATGCTTGTTACATTTTTGAATGGGGTTACCGTACCTGGCGAAACCGTATAGCATAACACCAGGTTAAGTACATCAAAATCAGGCTCAGGGGTATATAAACCCGATGCAATAAGGGTTTTGATATCTGAGGCAAAAAGGAATTGCCGGTCGTTTTTATAGTAAAACAAAGGTTTCATTCCCAGTCTGTCGCGGATCAGAAAAATACGGTTCAGATATCCATCATATAAAGCAATGGCAAACATGCCATTCAGACGCTGTATAAAATCAATCCCCCACTCACGGTAAGCAAAGATTATTACCTCAGTATCACTGTTACTCCTGAATCTGTAACCCTTTCCTTCGAGCATGGTTTTCAATGCCCGGTAATTATAAATTTCACCGTTAAAAATAACCCATATTAAACCATCATGCGATGCCATGGGTTGCGATGCGTGGGGGCTAAGGTCAATAATGCTGAGCCGGCGATGGGCAAAACCAATTCTGAAAGAGCAAGCATAATTTTTAATATCAGCATTACTGTCAATATTTCTATAGCAAATTGTATCATGGCTGGTATTTTCCCCATAACAATAATACGGTTGAAAAGCATTGTTGAAAAGAACATAACCTTCGTCGTCGGGACCACGACGAGCCATGCTGCCCGACATTCTGACCAAAGAACGGGTATCAGAAATTCCCCGCGACTCAAAGCTGATTATTCCTGCAATTCCGCACATACTGATTTAAAAAATTATCACCGAAAAAAATAATGATAAACGTATAAAAAATTAACAAGCAATAAATCAACCGGCGACTATTTACTGTAAAAAACGTTGTTTTAAGCAAAGTATTTTAAATCACGATTAATTCTCACTAAATTAAAAAAACTCACTGACACGTACTTTACAGTAATTGAGTGTATTAAAATTTGATTAAATGTAAATGCTTGTATTAAAATATTTTTATAAAAATATTATACATAAAATAATCATATACAATATATTAACAATGGACGGTTTGTAACTCGCCGATATTTTATTGTGCTAAACATAAATCAGATATTTTTTTTTAAAAAAAACATTATTAGTTTTGTCCTTTAATTTAAAGAATGTAATTATCAATAATTCAAATACAACAAATCGTATGAAAAGTTCTCACAACTACCGTTTTGGAATTCTGGCCCTGGCAATAGTTTTCCTGGCCGGTTGTAATCCACTGAATAAAATGGTTGACCTGGCTCCCCAGATCAAATATTCGGTTAAGCCGGAAGTGTTGGAAATGCATGGAGACACGGTACTTATGACTCTTAATGGTTCGTTCCCTCCAAAATTTTTCAACAAAAATGCAGAAGTTGAAATACTTCCTGTTTTAAAATACCAGGATGGTGAAAAAACTTACCCTATTAAAAAATTGCAGGGCGAAGCGGTATTAGGAAACAATACACCCATTTCATTCGAAACCGGTGGTAGTTTCTCACATGCAGGAGCATTGGTCTATGACCCTGCCATGAGGCTATCGACCCTCGAATTGCGGGTTAAAGTTTCAATAAAAGGCAAATCGGCTGATTTACCTCCGGTAAAAGTTGCCGATGCCGTTATGTCAACAGCTACCCTTCTCCAGCTCGAAGCCATGCCTATTAAAGCCGATGATAAATTTGTAAGGGTTACCAACGACAGTAAAGGTGCTGATATTCATTTCGTCATTAACAAAGCAGATATCCGCGATTCTGAAATAAAAGCCGAAGACATTAAAGCTTTGATACAATACATTAAAGAAAACGCTGCAAAACCAAGATCAGAATTTAAAGGATTTGAAATTTCTGCCTATGCATCACCCGACGGGCCACAGGATCTGAATACCAAACTTTCAGGCAAACGCCTTGAAAATGCTAACCAGTTCCTGTCAAAATCATTTAAAAAAGATAAAATTGATGCCATCAATAACAAAGATTTGTATGCACTTAAATCAACGGCTGAAGACTGGGACGGTTTCAAAAAACTGATGGAAGAATCAAATGTTCAGGATAAAGAATTAATCCTGAGGGTGCTTTCAATGTACAGCGATCCCGATGTTCGTGAAAAAGAAATAAAAAATATTGCTGAGGCTTATACTTCAATCAAAGATCAGGTGCTTCCAAAACTTCGCCGTTCCATGTTCAATGTTAAAGTGGCTTTTATTGGATACAGCGATGAGGAATTAAAAAACCTTGCTATCAATAACCCTGACACTCTGAAACTGGAAGAACTGATGTATGCCGGAAATCTGTTCAGCGATATTAACGATCAGCTAAAAGTATACCAGGCCGCTGCCCGCAATTTTTCTGATGACTGGAGACCGCATAACAATGTTGGCTATTGCTTGATGAAACTGAAAAACGCTTCCGAAGCCAAAATGGCACTCGAAAAAGCTAAACAGATCAATCCAAACAATCCGCTTATATTGAATAATCTTGCAGGTGTTGCCTTGATGAGCGGCGATTTTGCTACGGCCGAAGAGCTTTACAATGCTGCAGCCGGTGCCGGCAGCGGAAAAGAAACCAGTTACGGACAGGCTATTATTGCCACCAAGAAAGGTAAATATGAAATGGCCCTGAATATGTATGCCAGCAGTGGATACAGCACTTTCAATTTCGCACTTTGCAAAATCCTGAATTTCAGCTTTACCCAGAATGCCGATGTTTATCCGGCAGCGCTTGGAATTCTTTCCAAAATCGAAAACGCAGATGATGCCATCGTTTCTTACCTTAAAGCCATTATCTCGGCCCGTCAGCAGGAACGCGACAATGTTTTCAATAACCTGAGAACCGCTGTTGATAAAAACCCGGAATTGGCAAAACTGGCAAAAACCGATGTGGAATTTGCCAAATACTTCCAGGATGATACTTTTAAAACCATTGTTAAATAGTTTTCATAATAATTAGTTTGAAAGAGGCTGTCTCAAAAGGACAGCTTTTTTTATTATCAATTATGCGGCAATTTT